>NZ_VOGW01000067.1:4164-34968 GCF_007896895.1 Streptomyces misionensis
CGGGGCCGCCGGCCCCGCCGGGGTGGCCGGCCGCCCAGGACGGCCGTCCCCAGCAGCACCCGCACCAGGCCGCGCGCCCCCCGCACCTCGCGCCGGACGGGCCCGCGCCCTCCTTCGGGGCCGGGCACCCGGGGCCGCCGTACCAGCCGTACGGGACGGAGCCCGGGGAACCGGAGCGGCGCAGCGGGCGGTCCACCGCGCTGCTCGTCCTGATCGCGGTGATCGTCGCGCTCGGGGCCGGCGGCTCGGTGTACGCGCTGCTGAACAGCGGGACCGACGGCAAGGACGGCGGTACGGCCGCGCCCGGGTCCGGCTCCGCGTCGCCCACCGGCTCGGGCGAGCGCGCTCCGGGTTCCGGCTCGTCCTCCGGGGCCGCGGGCGGCGCGGTCCCGGACGGCTACCTCGGCACCTGGACCGCGACCGTCGACGGCGCCACGGGCACCGGCACCCGCCGACTCACCATCCGCCAGGGCGGGGTGGGCGACAGCGTGCTGACGCTGGTCGCGGACGGACCGGCGTACCACTGCGTCTTCGCCGCCCCGCTGAGCCAGGAGCCGCTGTCCCAGGGCCCGTTGGAGATCGGGCCGTCCACCGTGACCAGCGGCGAACCCGCCTCCTCCTGCACCCCGGGCGACGCGACCGAGGTCAGCCTGCTGCCCGACGGACGGCTGCGGCGGGCGCAGCAGGGCGGCGGCGAGAGCCTGACGTACGTGAAGCAGTGACGACCGCCAACGCCCCCGCGTCGCGCGGTGGTTGAACGCACGGCGAACTTCCGCGAACGTGTCCGGTTCGTACCCTTGCGCGCGCGTACCGTGGCTGCCCCATCCGGCTCCGGGGAGTTGCGGGGGCACCCACATGGCGTGGCTGAGCGCGGAGAACGTCGTCGCCGTCGGTACGGCGGTGCTGGGCATCGTCGCCTCCGCGGGCATGGTCTGGTACGAGCGCCGGGTGCCCCGGCACAAGAGGATCGGCTATCGCGTCCAGATGGACAACGCCATAGGCGACGACGTGCGGTCGGGGCGGGCCAACCGGCGGCTCGGGCTGTTCGACGAGGTGCCGGGCATGTCGGACGCCACGCTGGTGCTGCTGCGCATCGAGAACGACGGCTCGCTGGGCATCGACCGCGCCGACTACACCGGTCCCGAGGACCACGGCCTGACCGCGGTGTTCACCGACCGGACCGTGCGCGGGGTCTCGGTGACCCAGCCGAGCGACACCGGGCATCTGATGGACCACTTCACCGGCGAGCGCGGCTTCGGTTACGAGGGCAACACCCTGCGCATCCCGCCCGTCCCGCTCAACAGGGGGGACCACTTCAAGCTGCTGGTGCTGCTGACCGGCGGGGACGTGGGCCGCGGGATACGGCTGATCGGCGGCATCCGGGACGGCGAGGTGCACCCCAACCGCAGCGCCACCCCGGACGACAAGCCGCCGCTGTTCAGCCGGGCCTCGCGCGCCATCACCCTCATGCTCACGGTGTGCGTGGTGACCCTGGCCGCGATCGTGGTGGCCCGCGACGACACCCCGCCGCCCGTCGGCTGCGAGAAGGGCACGCTGACCGTGGTCGGGTCCACGGCGTTCGAGCCGGTGGCGCGGGAGGCGGCGAAGAAGTACGAGCAGGACTGCGCGGGCTCCGTCGTCACCGTCGACGCCCATGGATCGACCGCGGGGACACGGGAGTTGGCGGCCGCGGGGGCCGCGCGCAAGGGCCGGGGGTCGCCGCCGGTCGTCGCCCTCTCCGACGGACCCCGGCCCGGTGATCTGTCCGCGCTGCGGGAGAACCGGGTGGCGTTGTCGGTGTTCGCGCTCGTCGTCAACGACGACGTGGGGCTGCGGAACCTGTCCACGGCGGACGTGCGCCGGCTGTACCGGGGCGAGATCACCGACTGGGCGCAGCTGGGCGGGCGTTCCCTGCCGGTGCGCCTGGTCAGCCGGGACGCCAACTCCGGGACGCGGCAGGTGTTCCAGCGCCGGGTGCTGGGGGAGGGCGAGATGGCGAACACGTCCGTCGACTGCGTGCACAAGGACTACCCCTCGGCGCCGGTGGCGCGGTGCGAACTGGACTCCACCGACCAGGTGCTGGCCGAGGTCGCGCGGCTGCCCGGCGCGATCGGCTACAGCGAGCTGAACTCGGCGACCGGGGCGAAGGTGCTGCGCGTGCTCGCCCTGGACGGGGACGCGCCGTCGGTCGACGCGGTCGAGCACGGTCACAGCCGGTATCCCTACCGGGAGATCGAGTACGCCTACACCTACGGCCGCCCGCCCGCCGGCTCCCTCGCCTCCAGCTTCCTGACCTACCTGACCCGGGGGAACGGCCAGGACGTCATCCGCACACACGGGCACGTGCCGTGCTGGACCCCGGAGGGCATGAAGCTGTGCGCCCAGTGACAGCGGCGCGGTCTCCTTCCGCGCGCGGGTGAGCCGTACCGGCCCCGGCTCACCGGGGCTCCGGAGGCCGCTGGCGCGGCATGTTCGGGCGCGCGCCGCCCACCGGCGGCAGCGGGAGCCGGCCGCCCTGGCCGCCCGCCTCCTGCCGGGGCACGTACCCCACCGCACCCTGGACGCCCAGCGGCGCCGCCCCCGCCCGGAACGCCCCCATCCAGTCGGCCGTCTCCACCCGCACCAGCTCCGTCACGTCCTCCGAGAAACGCCGCAGCAGCACCACGCACCGCTCCGCCGCCTCGCTCGCCGTCCCCTCCGCGGGGCCCAGCACCTCCCGCATGCCCTCCGCCGCCCAGTCGAACTGGAGCGCCTGCAACCGCCGCTGCACCGCCTGCGCCGTCGCCACGTCCCGCATCCAGCCGGACGTCACCCCGAAGTACCGGTCGACGCCGGCGCAGGCGGCCGCCAGCAGCAGCGCCAGACACCCCCAGCGGGCCGCGCCGGCCGTGATCCCGGTCAGGTCCAGCAGCGGCAGGGCCACCCCGGTCACCGCCCCCGCCGCGGCCCCGGACCGCAGCACCCGTGCCCCGCGCCGCTTCCACAGCCGGTCTCGCAGGTACCAGTCCGCCGTGCGCAGCGCCCCGTGCTCCACCCACCGGTACAACTCGTCCAGCCGCTCGCCGGGTTCGCCCCAGTCGCCGGGCGGCAGGGCCCGGCCGGTCAGATCGCCCGGCCGGGGACCGGGCGCGCCCTCGCCCCGCCCGTCCTGAGGCGGCCCCTCGGGCTGCATCTCCGGCTGACCCACCCGGCACTCCCTACTGATCACGACCGGTCACGTGGCGTGACATTCCCTGGCGACGTGCGTCACCCTTCCTACCGCCCAACGGGTGGCCCGGTCCGGACTTTCCCGGCTTTTCCGCCCGGAAGAGGGCCTTGATCAGGTAGAGATCCGCCGTCTCTCTCACTCGAAAGAGTGGCGACGCGAGGGCCGCCCGGACCACGTAGGCTCGTGCCAAGGAGAAAGACGTAGAGGAGCTGATCGTGATCCCCGGTGGTGGCCAGCCCAACATGCAGCAGTTGCTCCAGCAGGCGCAGAAGATGCAGCAGGATCTGCAGCGGGCGCAGCAGGAACTGGCGGAGACGGAGGTCGACGGGCAGGCGGGCGGCGGCCTGGTGCGGGCCACCGTGACCGGCGCCGGCGAGCTGCGCGGACTGAAGATCGACCCCAAGGCGGTGGACCCGGAGGACACCGAGACCCTCGCCGACCTGATCGTGGCGGCCGTGCAGGCGGCCAACGAGAACGCGCAGGCGCTCCAGCAGCAGAAGCTCGGCCCGCTGGCGCAGGGCCTGGGCGGCGGCACGGGCATCCCCGGTCTGCCGTTCTGAGCCCGTCCCCACTAGCGTACGTACCGAAAGGTCTCCAGGAAGGGCAGTCCCTTGTACGAAGGCGTGGTCCAGGACCTCATCGACGAGCTGGGGCGGCTGCCCGGCGTCGGTCCCAAGAGCGCGCAGCGGATCGCCTTCCACGTGCTTCAGGCCGAGCCGACGGACGTGAAGCGGCTCGCCCAGGCGCTCCTGGAGGTCAAGGCGAAGGTCCGCTTCTGCGCGACGTGCGGCAACGTCGCGCAGGAGGAACTGTGCAACATCTGCCGTGACCCGCGCCGCGACCCCTCGGTGATCTGCGTCGTGGAGGAGCCCAAGGACGTCGTCGCGATCGAGCGCACCCGCGAGTTCCGCGGCCGGTACCACGTGCTCGGCGGCGCCATCAGCCCCATCGAGGGCGTGGGACCCGACGACCTGCGTATACGGGAACTTCTCGCGCGGTTGGCCGACGGGTCGGTCACGGAGCTGATCCTGGCCACCGATCCGAATCTCGAAGGCGAGGCGACGGCCACGTACCTCGCCCGCATGATCAAGCCCATGGGCCTGAAGGTCACCCGCCTGGCCAGCGGCCTCCCGGTGGGTGGCGACCTGGAATACGCGGACGAGGTCACCCTCGGCCGCGCCTTCGAGGGGAGAAGACTCCTAGATGTCTGACGCCACGCTGCACGCCACGTCGCAGGACCCCGACGATTTCGCGGTCCAGATCGCGGACCAGGTCGAGAGCTTCCTGGTCGCCGTCACGGAGGTGGCCAAGGGCGACGAGCCCGGCTCGGCCGTCCCGTTCCTCCTCCTGGAGGTCTCCCAGCTGCTGCTGGCCGGCGGCCGGCTGGGCGCCCACGAGGACATCGTCCCCGACGAGCGCTACGAGCCCGACCCGGGCCCGGAGGCCGACGTGGACGCGCTGCGCGAGAACTTCGCCCGGCTGCTGGAGCCCGTCGACGTCTACTCCGAGGTCTTCGACCCCTACGAGCCCCGCAAGGCCCCGGTGCCGGCCCGGATCTCGGACGACCTCGCCGACGTCATCACGGACCTGCGCCACGGCATGGCCCACTACCGCGCGGGCCGCACCACCGAGGCGCTGTGGTGGTGGCAGTTCTCCTACTTCTCCAACTGGGGTCCGACGGCCTCCGCGGTGCTGCGCGCCCTCCAGTCGGTGCTCATCCACGTCCGGCTCAACCAGCCCCTGGAGGAGCTGGACGGCCTGGACACCGACCAGACCCCGATGGGCGACGAGACCCTGGAGTTCGAGGCGGGCCGCGTCATGGCCGAGGAGATCGGCGGCCCGCTGGGCATCCGGCCGGGGATCTGAGCCGGCCGGGCCGCGGCCGCCGGCTGTGACCCGGGGCACGTTTCGCGTGGCTCGCCGCGGGGCGGGCAGGAGGCCCTGCGGAAGCGGGCGCCCGAGGTCCGATCGGCGGATGTCTCACCATGCGGGAGCAGGGTGGTGGATTTCGGGCGCTCGTTAAACTGAGCCGACACAAACGAACCGAGCGAGGAGCGCACGTGGGCCTTGTCGTGCAGAAGTACGGAGGCTCCTCCGTAGCCGATGCCGAAGGCATCAAGCGCGTCGCCAAGCGGATCGTGGAAGCGAAGAAGAACGGCAACCAGGTTGTCGTCGTCGTTTCCGCGATGGGCGACACGACGGACGAGCTGATCGATCTCGCCGCGCAGGTTTCTCCGATGCCTGCCGGGCGTGAATTCGACATGCTGCTGACCGCCGGAGAGCGTATCTCCATGGCGCTGCTGGCCATGGCGATCAAAAACCTGGGCCACGAGGCCCAGTCCTTCACCGGCAGCCAGGCCGGCGTCATCACCGACTCGGTCCACAACAAGGCCCGGATCATCGACGTCACGCCCGGCCGTATCCGGACGGCGCTGGACGAGGGCAACATCGCGATCGTCGCCGGTTTCCAGGGCGTCAGCGCCGACAAGAAGGACATCACCACCCTCGGCCGCGGTGGTTCGGACACCACGGCCGTGGCCCTCGCCGCCGCCCTCGACGCCGAGGTCTGCGAGATCTACACCGACGTCGACGGCGTGTTCACCGCCGACCCGCGCGTGGTGAAGAAGGCCAGGAAGATCGACTGGATCTCCTTCGAGGACATGCTGGAGCTCGCGGCCTCCGGCTCCAAGGTGCTGCTCCACCGCTGTGTGGAGTACGCCCGCCGCTACAACATCCCGATCCACGTCCGCTCCAGCTTCAGCGGGTTGCAGGGCACGTGGGTCAGCAGTGAGCCGATTGGGGACAAGAAGGTGGAGCAGGCCATCATCTCCGGTGTCGCGCACGACACCTCCGAGGCCAAGATCACGGTCGTCGGCGTGCCGGACAAGCCGGGTGAGGCCGCCGCGATCTTCCGGGCCATCGCCGACGCCCAGATCAACATCGACATGGTCGTGCAGAACGTGTCCGCCGCCGCCACCGGTCTGACGGACATCTCCTTCACGCTGCCCAAGAGCGAGGGCCGCAAGGCCATCGACGCCCTGGAGAAGAGCCGCGGCGGCATCGGCTTCGACTCGCTGCGCTACGACGACCAGATCGGCAAGATCTCGCTGGTCGGCGCGGGCATGAAGACCAACCCGGGCGTCACCGCCGCCTTCTTCGAGGCGCTGTCGGACGCGGGCGTGAACATCGAGCTGATCTCCACCTCCGAGATCCGCATCTCCGTGGTCACCCGCAAGGACGACGTGCCGGAGGCCGTGCGCGCCGTGCACACCGCCTTCGGGCTGGACTCCGACACCGACGAGGCCGTCGTCTACGGAGGCACCGGCCGATGACCGCCAAGCCGACGCTCGCGGTCGTGGGGGCGACCGGAGCCGTCGGCCGGGTCATGCTCCAGATCCTGTCCCAGCGCGCGGACGTCTGGGGCGAGATCCGTCTGTTCGCCTCCCCCCGCTCGGCCGGCCGCAAGCTGACCGTGCGCGGGGAGGAGGTCGAGGTGGCGGCCCTGACCGAGGACGCCTTCGCCGGGGTCGACATCGCCCTGTTCGACGTGCCGGAGGCGGTCGCCGCCGAGTGGGCGCCCCTCGCCGTCGCGCGCGGCGCGGTGGTCGTCGACAACTCCGGCGCCTTCCGCGCCGACCCGGAGGTGCCCCTGGTGGTGCCCGAGGTCAACGCCCACCGGGTGCGCAACCGCCCGCGCGGCGTCGTCGCCAACCCCGGCGCCACCACCCTCACCATGATCGTCGCACTGGCCGCGCTGCACGCCGAGTACGGGCTGCGCGAGCTGGTGGTGTCGTCGTACCAGGCGGTGAGCGGGGCCGGGCGGGCCGGCGTGGAGACGCTGCGGGCTCAGCTGTCCCTGGTCGCCGGCACCGAGCTGGGCACCGCGCCCGGTGACGTACGGCGGGCCGTGGGCGAGGGCACCGGCCCGTTCCCGGAGCCGGTCGCGCTGAACGTCGTGCCGTGGGCCGGCACGGCGGCCGAGGACGGCTGGTCCTCCGAGGAGCTGCGGGTGCGCGACGAGACCCGCCGCATCCTCTCCCTGCCCGGGCTGCCGGTCTCGGTGACCTGTGTCCGGGTGCCGGTGGTCACCACCCACTCGCTCACCGTCCACGCCCGCTTCCAGGGCGAGACCGGGGTGGCCGGCGCCCGCGAGATCCTCGCCACCGCGCCCGGCGTGGTGCTGTGCGACGACCCGGAGGCCGGCGAATTCCCCACCCCCGCCGACGTGGTGGGCACCGACCCCGCCTGGGTGGGCCGGCTGCGGCGGGCGCTGGACGACCCGACCGCGCTCGAACTCTTCGTCTGCGGCGACAATTTGCGCAAAGGTGCCGCACTGAACCTCGTGCAGATCGCGGAACTCGTCGCCCGGGAGTCCGCCGGGTGACGCATGGTGCCGCTTTGTAGGATCTGTGTGAGAAGTGTGGTCGGCGGCATGGTCGAAACCGCTTGAGCCGTCCCTCCCGGCGACAGAAGATGTGCCTCCCCGCCCTCCGCAACCGCGCGCAGGGCGGGGAGCGTCTTTGCGGTCACTCTTCGGGGTGAGGGGTGGCGGGCGTGGGGGCGCCGCGAACGGACCGGGTACGGGGATGCCCGTCCATATCGGACATAGGGGAAGAGCGGGACGCATGACGGCACTTGAGGCACCGCCGGCTGTCGCACATGTGACGCCCGGCACGTACAACCCTGACGGGGGCAGACGTGTCCAACTGGCGTGGCAGAGGTACTCGAACTCACCGCGGCCGGCGGCACGGCGGCCCTCCGGCCGCCGCGTGCGGCGCTGCGGCCCCGTACGCCCGGCGGCATGCCGGTGATCGCGCCCATGCCCGCCGCGCGGCCCGCCCGCATACCCGGTCAGCGAGACGGCGCTGAGGACACCACCGCGGGCACGGCCGCCGAGGCCGTCGCCGGCACCACCGTCGACCATCTCACCGAGACCTACCGGGCGCACTACCGCTCGCTGCTCGGTCTCGCCGCGCTGCTCCTCGACGACACCGCCTCCTGCGAGGACGTCGTCCAGGAGGCGTTCATCCGCGTCCACTCGGCGCGCAAACGCGTCCGCGACCCGCAGAAGACCCTCGCCTACCTCCGGCAGACGGTGGTCAACCTCTCGCGCTCCACGCTGCGCCGGCGCATCCTCGGTCTCAAGCTCCTCTCCAAGCCGATGCCGGACATGGCGAGCGCGGAGGAGGGCGCGTACGACCAGCTGGAGCGCCGCGACCTCATCAAGGCGATGAAGGGACTGCAGCGCCGCCAGCGGGAGGTGCTGGTCCTGCGCTACTTCGCGGACATGACCGAGGCCCAGGTCGCCGAGACGCTCGGCATCTCCCTGGGCTCGGTGAAGGCGTACGGTTCGCGCGGGATCGCCGCGCTGCGGGTGGCCATGGAGCAACCGGTATGAGCCCTGCACCGCGACGCCACCACCACACGTCACCGCACGCTGGGAACGAAACTGTGAACCACGGCCCCGACGACAGGAACACCGAGGGGCTCGCACCGGCCGAGGACGACGTCCGGGGGCCGCGTGCCTCCTTCGGTGAGGGCGAGGCGGAGGCCGGGGAACCGGCTCCGGTGCTCGGGGGCCCCGGGACGGACGAGGCGGCGCTGCGGCGGCTGCTGCACTCCGCGGTCGACGGCATCGAGCCGAGCACCGGCACGCTGGAGCATCTGCGCCGGGCGGTACCCGCGCGGCGGGCCCGCAAGCGGCAGGCGGCCGTGGGCATGGCCGCGGCGGCCCTGTTCCTCGGCACGGCCGTCCCGGCCCTCGTCCATGTCTCCGGCTCCGGCGGCAGCGACCCCGACACCGCGATGGCCGGCCAGTCCTCGCAGGCCAAGTCCGGTACCGGGCACGGCAGGGACAAGGGCGGCGAGGCGAACGGCGGCAAGGCCGCCGACGGCCGGCCGGCCCAGCCCGGCAAGGAGAGCGGCAAGCCCGGCGAGAAGGGCAGGACCGGCGGCGCGGGCGCGGGTGCCGCCGCGGGCGCCGATCCGTCGGCCACCCTGGCCGCGGGCGTCCCGGTGTGCACGGCGGGCCAGCTGGGCTCCGCCACGGGCAGCACGGACGCGCCGGACTCCGCGGGCGTCGTCTACGGCACCTTCCGCGTCACCAACGTCTCCGCGCGCGCCTGCACGGTCGACGGCGCGGGCACGGTGGGCGCGAGCGCGCAGGGGGCCGCGGAACCGGCGAAGATCATCGTCGTGCGGCACGCGGCGGGGGACGCGGCGACCGGACTGCCCGATCCCTCGCAGGAGGTGAGCGGGATGGTCCTCCAGCCGGGTTCGGCCTACGAGGAGAAGTTCGCCTTCGTGCCCTCCGAGACCTGTCCCACCGGCGGCGGCTCGACCGGCGGCGCGGACGGCGGGGGCGCGACCCCGGACCCGACACCGACCGCCACGGAGGGCTCCACCGACGCCGGGGGCCCCTCCGGCACCACCACCCAGCTGGGCACCGGGGACGCCCCGGCGGGCGGCGGCATCCTGCTCACTCACACCGCCCAGCAGGGCTCCCCGACGGCGTCCACGGTGGTGCCGGGGGAGTGCGCGGGAACGGTGTACTACACGGGGCTGCTGGCGGGGTCGTAGGGAAACCGCGCGGGTCCCGCCCGCAGGGGCCGGCCGCGCGGCGAGGACGGGCTCAGCCGCCGGAGGACACCGTGACCGGCGCCGCGTCCTCCGCCGGTGCCAGGCCCAGCTCGGCGTCCCGCGCGGCCTCGACCTCCCGCCGCAGCAGCCGGAACCACATGAACACCGTGAACCCGGCGAAGACGAACCACTCGCCGGTGTAGCCCAGGTTCTGGAACGCCTTCAGGTCCAGCCCGGTGCCGTCCGGCGCCGCCGCCGGCACCGCCTTCATCCCCGAGTCGGCCTTGTCCAGCGTCACCCACGCGTCATAGAGGCGGTACGGCACGAGGTTGACCAGCGAGGCCGAGCTGATCGCCGCCGTCTGCCCGGCCGGCAGCCCGCCCTGCGCGCTCACCCCGTTGTCCCCCGGCGTCTCGGAGGCCTGCAACGCGCCGGTGACGGTCACCTCGCCCCGGGGCGGGGCGGGCGCCTTCGAGGCGTCGGCCCTGCCCGGCAGCCAGCCCCGCACCACCGGCAGCGCCTTGCCGGTGCCGGTGCGCAGCAGGGTCAGGACGTAGAACCCGTCCTTGTCGTCCAGCTGCCGGCCGGGCACGAGCAGCTGCGTCCCGTACTGTCCGTGCGCGGTCACCCGCCGCCCCGACGTCGCCTTGTCCACCGGCAGCATCGAGTCCAGCGGACGCGCCGCCTCGGAGCTGTCGGAGGCGGCCTGCCGGTTCGCGGCGTGCTCCTCCTGCACCCGCCCCTCGAACCGGCTCAGCTGCCAGGACCCCATGAAGATGCAGAAGGGGATGGCGAGCAGCACGAAGACGTTGATGCCCCACCAGCGCGGAGTCAGCAGAAACCGGTACACGCCCTCCACGGTACGGCGCCCGCCCTGCCGCCCGGACCGCAGGGTCCGGATGTCCGGTGGGAACTCGGCGGGGCGGAGGAAGCCGCCCGGCGCCCCCCGCGACGCCGCCGCTCGGCTCACCGCCGGATGTCCGGAGCCGGTCCGCGTCACCGGCGGCGAAGGACGCGTGCGGCAAGTTGTCCACAGGCTGTGCCCACCCGCCACACAATTGTCCGCGCGGCCAGGCAGTATGGGCGCATGACTGGGGCGATGAGTGAGAGCAGGACGCCGGACACCTCGGGTATGCCGGACTGGGAGAAGCGCTTCCGCGCGCCGCGTGTGTCGCTGCCCGACTGGGCGGAGGACGCACCGCACCGCTCGCTGTTCGTGTCGAACGCGACGGGCACGTACGAGCTGTACGCGTGGGACCGTGCCACCGGCGAGCAGCGCCAGGCCACGGCCCGGCCGAACGGCACGACGAGCGGCGTGCTCTCCCCGGACGGCGCCTGGATCTGGTGGTTCGACGACAAGGACGGCGACGAGTTCGGCATCTGGCGCCGCCAGCCCTTCACCGGCGGCGCGGACGAACCGGCCGTCCCGGGCCTCGCCCCCTCCTACCCGGCCGGTCTGGCCCTGGCCCGTGACGGCCGCACCGCGGTCGTGGGCCGCTCCACCGACGAGGACGGCACGACGATCCACCTGGCCCGCGCGGGCGAGGAGCCGGTGGAGATCTACCGGCACCGCGAGTCCGCGGGCGTCGGCGACATCTCCCACGACGGCTCGCTGGTCGTCATCGAGCACACCGAGCACGGCGACGCGATGCACGCGGCGCTGCGCGTGCTGCGCCCGGACGGCACGCCGGTCGCCGAGCTGGACGACACCAAGGGCGGCACCGAGGAACTGGGCCTCGAAGTGCTGGGCTTCGCGCCGGTGGAGGGCGACAGCCGGCTGCTCGTCGGGCACCAGCGCCGGGGCCGCTGGGAGCCGCTGGTGTGGGACGTGGCGTCCGGGGAGGAGACGGACCTCGCCCTGGAGCTGCCCGGTGACGTCTTTGCGGAGTGGTACCCGGACGGCTCGGGCCTGCTGATCGTGCACAGCTTCGAGGCCCGCAGCGAGCTGTTCCGCTACGACCTGGCGCGCCGTGGGCTGACCCGTGTCCCGACCCCGCCCGGCTCCGTCTCCGGGGCGACGGCCCGCCCGGACGGCAGCGTGGAGTACCTGTGGTCGTCGGCCGCCGAGCCGCCGGCGGTGCGGTCCACCTCCGGCGGGGTGGTGCTGGACCCGCCGGGGATGGCGTGCCCGCCGTCGGTGCCGGTGGAGGACGTGTGGGTGGAGGGCCCCGGCGGCCGCGTCCACGCCCTGATCCAGAAGCCGGCGGGCGCCACCGGCCCCCTGCCCACCGTCTTCGACCTGCACGGCGGCCCGACGTGGCACGACAGCGACTCGTTCGCCGCGGGCCCGGCCGCCTGGGTCGACCACGGGTACGCGGTGATCCGCGTCAACTACCGCGGCTCGACCGGGTACGGCCGCGCGTGGACGGACGCGCTCAAGCACCGGGTCGGCCTGATCGAGCTGGAGGACGTGGCGGCCGTCCGCGACTGGGCGGTCTCCTCCGGTCTGGCCGACCCCGACCGCCTGGTCCTCACCGGTGGGTCCTGGGGCGGCTACCTCACCCTCCTCGGCCTCGGCACCCAGCCGGAGGCGTGGGCGGTCGGCATCGCGGTCGTCCCGGTCGCGGACTACGTCACGGCGTACCACGACGAGATGGAGGCCCTGAAGGCCATGGACCGCACGCTGCTGGGCGGCACCCCCGAGGAGGTCCCGGAGCGCTTCGAGGCGTCCTCCCCGCTCACCTACGTCGACCGCGTCGAGGCCCCCGTCTACATCTCGGCGGGCGTCAACGACCCCCGCTGCCCCATCCGGCAGATCGACAACTACGTCAAACGCCTCGAATCCCGCGGTGCCACCCACGAGGTCTACCGCTACGACGCCGGCCACGGCTCCCTGGTCGCCGACGAACGCATCAAGCAGGTCTCCCTGGAACTGGACTTCGCGAAGAGGCACCTCCCGGCGTAGTCCCCTCGTCCCCCGAAACCGCCGGCCCGCTGCCCGGCCGGCCGTTTCGGGGGGTAGGCACGGCCTTAGGCACGGCCCCCCTTGCCGTCCCTGGCCGCAGGCCGCGTCACGCGTCCGGTCGTACGACGCCCAGGATCGGCATCGAGCCCGCGCCCGCGACCGTCACCGTGCGGCCCGGGCGGGGGGCCTGGATGATCGCGCCGTCGCCGATGTAGAGGGCGACATGGCTGGCGTCGTCGAAGTAGATGACGAGGTCACCGGGGCGCATGTCCTTCACCGGGATGTGCTTGAGCTGCTTCCACTGCTCCTGCGAGGTGCGCGGGATGGGACGGCCGGCCGCGGCCCACGCCTGGGAGGTCAGGCCCGAGCAGTCGAAGGAGTCCGGGCCCTCGGCGCCCCACACGTACGGCTTGCCGATCTGGGCGGTGGCGAACGCCACGGCCTTCTCGCCCGCGGCGGACGCCTTGCCGTGGATCTTCTCGAGGATGCCGGTGTCCAGCCAGGCGGTCTGCGCCTTGAGCGCGGCCTGCTGCTCCAGCTGGGCGAGCCGCTCCTTCTGCTTCTCCTCCAGCGACGCCTCCAGCTTCTTCGCGGCGTCGATCTGCTGCAGGATCTTCTTCTTGGCGCCGGCCTTCGCCTTGCGGTCCGCGTCCAGCTTCTTCCACTGGGCCGCGGCGTCCTGCGCGTAGTCCTGCAACTGCTGCTGGGCGTCGGACAGTTCGCCGATCAGATGGTTGGCCGCCTGCTGCCCCTGGAGGACCAGTCCGGCGCCGTCCAGGACCTGCCCCGGGTCGTCGCTGAGCAGGAACTGGGCCGTGGGCGGCAGCCCCCCGCCGCGGTACTGCTCCCGGGCCGCCGCGCCCGCCTGGTCCTTGAGCTTCGCCAGCCTCCGCTGCCCGGCCGTGATCTTCTTGGTCAGCGCGGCGATCTCGGCGGACTGCTTCTTCGCCTTCTCCTCGGCCGCGTTGTACGCGTCGGTGGCGACGGCCGCGTCGTGGTAGAGCGTGTCGAGCTTCTGGCGGACCTGTTCGAGGTCCTTGTCCGGCACGGGCGCCGGGCTCGGACCGGGCGCGGAAGAGGCACCCGGCGGCGGTGCGGGCGCGGCGAACGCCGCACCGGGCGCCGCGAGCACGGTCACCGCGCAGACCACGGTCAGGGCGGCCGCGAGCAGACCACGCTTGCCCGTACCCATACCTACCCCCCAGCTGATTTACCGTCAGTAACATACGGACCCCGAGGGATCGTGCCACGGACGCGCGCAAAGCGACAGAGGCCGTGAGGAAAGTCGGACTCCCCCCAACGCCTCGAACAGCCCGGCCGCGACGACGACCACCCCGCCCGTGTGACGAACGGCGCCCGGAGATCGTTCCGTTACCGGCCACCCGAAAGGGTGGTTTCAGCTCCGGGGCGCCAACGCCTCCCACGCCACGGTCACTTCGCCCTGCCGCCAGCGGCCCGGCGCGTCCGTCACCGGCCAGTCGCCCGTGAGGGAGCGCACCGCGCGCAGCCAGCGCTGGCGCGCGCCGTAGGAGGCGTACGGCGCGGCGGCCGCCCAGGCGCGGTCGAAGTCGCGCAGGAACGCGTGCACCGGCTCGCCGGGCACATTGCGGTGGATCAGCGCCTTCGGCAGCCGCTCGGCGAGGTCGGAGGGGCGCTCCAGCGAGCCGAGGCGGGTGGCGAAGGTGACCGTCCGGGGCCCCTCGGGGCCGAGCGCCACCCACACGTGCCGCCGCCCGATCTCGTCGCACGTCCCCTCGACCAGCAGCCCGCCGCGCGAACCGCCGCCCGCGGGGGCCAGCCGCGCGCACAGCCGCTCCCAGACGGCGGCGACCTCGGCCTCGTCGTACTGCCGCAGCACGTTCGCGGCCCGGATCAGCGTCGGGCGCCCGGGCACCGGCACCTCGAAGCCGCCGTGCCGGAAGACCAGCCCGTCCCGCTCGTAGGGCCGGGCCGCCGCCACCCGCTCCGGTTCGATCTCGATGCCGACGACCCGGGTGCGGGGGGCGACGGTGCGCAGCCGGCCGAGCAGCTCGACGGCGGTCCAGGGGGCGGCGCCGTAGCCGAGGTCGACCACGACCGGTTCGCCGGCCCGGCGCAGCTCGGCGCCGTGCGCCGCCGCGATCCAGCGGTCCATGCGGCGCAGCCGGTTCGGGTTGGTGGTCCCGCGCGTCACGGTGCCCACGACGGGCGGCCCCCCGCTCGAACGGAGCCGAGAGAGGGGGAGGATGCTGCGGGAGGCCATGCGTACGAGGGTAAAGGGATGCGGGAGAGACGCGGCCGGACGTGCCGGGGTTCACACGACAAGGCAATGATTCGGTAAAGCCGCTTGTTCCGGAAATGGCCGGCACCCCCGCCGCTGTTGCACCAGCGTGGAGGGCACGGGCGAGTCCTCCAGACGGCATGCCCACAAGGAGGACCGCCACGTGAGCCAGTACACCGGCAGGCTCGTGCGCCGCTCCCCGTCCGCCGCTCCCCGGCTCCGGCTGCACCGCAGACCCCGCCGGGTGGCCATGCTCTCCGTCCACACCTCCCCCCTGCACCAGCCCGGCACCGGCGACGCCGGCGGCATGAACGTCTACATCGTGGAGCTGGCCCAGCGG
Organism: Streptomyces misionensis; assembly: GCF_007896895.1. Lineage (GTDB taxonomy): Bacteria > Actinomycetota > Actinomycetes > Streptomycetales > Streptomycetaceae > Streptomyces > Streptomyces misionensis_A. Next base: position 19,457 of record NZ_VOGW01000067.1, read on the forward strand.
CTGGCCGCGCTCGGCATCGAGGTCGAGGTCTTCACCCGGGCCACGGCCGGCGACCTGCCCGCCACCGTCCAGCTCGCCCCCGGCGTCCTGGTCCGGCACGTCGACGCGGGCCCGTACGAGGGGCTGGCCAAGGAGGAGCTGCCCGCCCAGCTGTGCGCCTTCACCCACGGGGTGATGCAGGCATGGGCCGGCCACCGCCCCGGCTACTACGACCTCGTCCACTCCCACTACTGGCTCTCCGGACACGTCGGCTGGCTCGCCGCCCAGCGCTGGGGCGTGCCCCTGGTGCACGCCATGCACACCATGGCCAAGGTCAAGAACGCCAACCTGGCCGCCGGCGACCGTCCCGAGCCCGCCGCCCGGGTCATCGGCGAAACGCAGATCGTCGCCGCCGCGGACCGGCTGATCGCCAACACCGCCGAGGAGGCCGGCGAACTCGCCCGGTACTACGAGGCCGACCCCGCCAAGGTCGCCGTCGTCCACCCCGGCGTGAACCTGGAGCGCTTCCGCCCCGCCGACGGCCGGGCCGCCGCCCGCGCCCGCCTCGGCCTGCCGCCGGACGCCCTGATCCCGGTCTTCGCGGGCCGCATACAGCCCCTGAAGGCCCCGGACGTGCTGCTGCGCGCGGTGGCCGTCCTCCTCGACGAGCGCCCCGAACTGCGCTCGCGCATCCTCGTCCCGGTGGTCGGCGGCCCCAGCGGCAGCGGCCTCGCCAAGCCCGAGGGACTCCAGAAGCTCGCCGCCCGGCTCGGCATCGCGGACGTCGTACGGTTCCGCCCGCCGGTCGGCCAGGAGCAGCTCGCGGACTGGTTCCGGGCCGCGTCCGTGCTGGTCATGCCGTCCTACAGCGAGTCCTTCGGACTGGTCGCCATCGAGGCGCAGGCGGCCGGCACCCCGGTGCTCGCCGCCTCGGTCGGCGGGCTGCCGGTGGCCGTGCGCGACGGCGAGACCGGCTTCCTGGTCGACGGGCACGACCCCGCCGACTACGCGCGCGTGCTCGGCCGGTTCGCCGACGAGCCCGCCCTCACCGCGCGCATGGGCGAGGCCGCCGCCCGGCACGCCCGGCGCTTCGGCTGGGACGCGGCGGCCGCGGCGACCGCCGACGTCTACACGGCCGCGACCCAGTCGTACCGCCGTCGCGTACGCTCCCACCATGGGTGATGTCGAGAAGGCCGGACAGGTCCTGGAGGCCGTCTTCCAGGACGCCGAACTGGAGTGGGAGCGCCCCGAGCCCGGGAACTACGTGGTCAAGCTGCCCGGCACGCGCAAGCTGTCCACCACGGTCTCCTTCCTCGTCGGCCGGCACTCCCTCTCCCTCAACGCCTTCGTCGTCCGCCACCCCGACGAGAACGAGGCGGGCGTCCACCGCTGGCTCCTCGAGCGCAACCTCAAGCTGTACGGCGTGAGTTACGCCGTCGACCGGCTCGGCGACGTCTACGTCACCGCGCGTCTCCCGCTCGCCGCCGTCACCCCCGAGGAGATCGACCGCCTCCTCGGCCAGGTCCTGGAGGCGGCCGACGGCGCCTTCAACACCTTGCTGGAACTGGGCTTCGCCACCTCCATCCGCAAGGAGTACGCCTGGCGCGTCTCCCGCGGCGAACCCACCCGCAACCTGGACGCCTTCAAGCACCTGATCGACCGCCCGGCCGAGTGAGCCCCGGCGGCTACGCGCTCCGGCGTGCCCCGCGCCGGTAGCGGCCCGGCGGAACCCCGACCAACTTCCGGAAGTGCCGGGTGAGATGGGCCTGGTCGTAGAAGCCGGTCAGGGCCGCCACCTCGCCCGGCGGCAGCCCGTCCAGCAGCAGCCGGCGGGCCCGGCCGACCCGGCGGGACATCAGGTACTGGTGCGGGGCGATGCCGTACGCGCCGCTGAACGCCCGTACGAGATGGGCGGGATGGGCGTGCAGCAGCGCCGACGCCTCGGTCAGCGAGACGCCGTCGACGAGCCGCGCGTCCAGCAACTCCCGCAAGCGGCGCGCGAGTCGGGGATCGCGCCGGGGACTCGGCGGTTCGACCCGGCGCCGCAGATGGTCCCGCAGCCGCTCCCCGACCAGGGTCAGCCTGCTCTCCGCCTCCAGCTCGTCGCCGGGCCGGGCCAGGGTCGCGTGCAGCTGTCCGACGCGCCGGCGCAGCACGGGGTCGCGCAGATCGGGCCCGTCGACGGCGGCCCCGATCAGCTCCTCGCCCAGCCGGCTGCTGTCGAGGTACACCACCCGCTTGCGGAAGCCGCCCGGGGTCGCCGGGGAGCCGTTGTGCGGCACGTGCGGCGGCAGCAGGCTGACCGTGTCCAGCGGGGTGCCGTGCTCATGGCGGTCCAGGTCGTAGCGCACCGCCCCGTCGTCCACGATCAGCAGCGTCCAGGCGTCGTGGACGTGCATCGGGTAGGCGTACTCGGTGAAGTGGGCGTGGAACACCTCGGTGACGCCCGGGACGCGGGGGCGCCACGCGTTCACTTCCTCCCCCGGGGCGCTCGCGGCCCTGCTCACGGCCATGCAAACAACGTACAAGACGGCGCCGTGCGGCGGTCGGCAGTCTCGACCCATGAGTTCCCTGAGCACCGAACCCGTCCGCTTCGACACCAAGATCGCCGTGCTGCTGCGCGCGGACCTGGCCCCCTGGCAGCGCCTGAACGTGACCGCGTTCCTGGTCAGCGGCCTGGGCGCGACCCTGCCCGAGGTGGTCGGGGAGCCCTACGAGGACGCGGACGGGGTGACGTACCTGCCCATGTTCCGGCAGCCGGTGCTGGTCTTCGAGGGCGACAAGGAGACCCTGCGCGCGGCCCACGAGCGGGCGCTCGGCCGGGCGCTGCCCTGCGCGGTGTTCACGGCGGACCTGTTCGCCACCGGCAACGACCGCGACAACCGCGCGGCCGTACGCGCCGTCCCGACGGCCGATCTGGACCTGGTCGGGCTGGCGGTGTACGGCCCGCGCAACGGCGTGGACAAGGTGCTGAAGGGGGCGCGCATGCATCCGTGACGCGCGCCCCTCGGGGGCGGACCGGCCGGACCCCCGTACCGGCCGCCCCTCCCGGTGCCGGCCGGGCCGGGGTCAGCCGAACATGCCCGGCTGGTAGTCGCCCGCCGGCTGCCGGACGATGACGTTCAGCCGGTTGTAGAGGTTGATCATCGCGATCAGGCCGACGAGGGCGGCGAGCTGCTCCTCGTCGTAGTGCTTGGCGGCCTCGGTCCAGGCCTCGTCGGTGACCCCGCCGGCCGCGTCCGCGATCCGCGTGCCCTGCTCCACCAGCTCCAGCGCGGCGCGCTCGGCCTCGGTGAACACCGTGGCCTCGCGCCAGGCCGCGACCAGGTGGAGCCGCTGCGTGCTCTCGCCGGCGGCCTCGGCGTCCTTGGTGTGCATGTCGGTGCAGAACCCGCAGCCGTTGATCTGGCTGGCGCGGAGCTTCACCAGCTCCTGGGTGGCGTGCGGCACGGTGGAGTCCGTGAGGACCTTGCCCGCCGAGTTGACGTACTTGAAGAACTTGGCGCCGAGGGGGCTGGTCATCAGGTTCAGACGAGCATCCATGATCGGTGCGCTCCCGTGGTGTGGTCGGTGCTGGCTACACCTCATTGACGGGAGCGGGCCGGGGAATGTGACAGCGGTGCGTGTGACCCGCGCCACTTTTCACCCGGGTGGGTGCCGGGCCCGGGGTGTCAGGCGCTGGGTTCGGGGGCGGGCGCCGGTGCGCCCTCGGCGCGGATGCCGGTGGCGGCCTCGGCCTCGCCCGCACCGTCCTCCTTGCGCAGCCCCCGCATCAGCAGTCCGTAGCCGAGCCCGGCGGCCGTGCCGACGACCGCGCACGTCCCCCACAGCCAATCGGCCCCGAACCGGTCGATGACCTGGCCGGACATCAGCGGCGCGACCAGCGCGGCGACGGACCAGGACAGGCTGTACATGCCCTGGTAGCGCCCGCGTCCGTGCACGGGGGAGAGCCGTACGACGAGCCCGGTCTGGGTCGGCGCGTTGACGATCTCGGCGAGGGTCCACACGCACACCGTGGCCATGAAGGCGCCGACCGACCCGGCGAAGGCGGTGAGCCCGAAGCCGTATCCCGCCAGCAGCGAGGAGAGGACCAGCAGGCTGCGCGGATCGCGGTGCTCGATGAACCGGGTGACGGGGATCTGGAGGGCGACGATCAGGACGCCGTTGACGGCGATGGCGACGCCGTAGTCGGCGGGCGAGAACCCGGCCCGGCCCATGGCCACCGGCAGGGCCACCGAGCCCTGCTGGAAGATCAGGGCGACCAGGAAGGACAGCCCGACGACGGCCATGTAGCGGCCGTCGCGCAGCACGGTGCCCAGGCTGATCCCGGCTCCGGCACCGGCCCCGGACCGCTCGGCGGGAGCGTCCGGCCGGGACTCGGGGACCTTCAGGAAGACGACGAGGGCACAGGCGGCCGTCATCCCGGCCTCGATCAGGAACCCGGCGAGATAGCTGAACTCGGCGATGAACCCGGCGGCCGCGGAGGAGACGGCGAAGCCGAGGTTGATGGCCCAGTAGTTGAGCGAGAAGGCCCGCACCCGGTCCTCGGGCCGCACGATGTCGGCCATCATCGCCTGCACCGCGGGGCGGGAGGCGTTGGAGGCCATGCCGACGAGGAAGGCGACGCCGGCGATGGCGACCGGATGGGTCATGAAGCCGAGCAGCGCGACGAAGACGGCGGTGGCGGACTGGGCGACGAGCAGGGTGGGCCGCCGCCCGAGCCGGTCGGCCATGACCCCGCCGGCGAGCGCCGAGACGACCCCGCCCAGCCCGTGCAGCGAGGCGACGAGACCGGCGTACGAGGCGGAGTACCCGCGGTCGAGGGTGAGGTAGAGGGCCATGAAGGTGGCCACGAAGGCGCCGAGCCGGTTGACGAGGGTGCTGGTCCACAGCCACCAGAACTCACGGGGTAGCCCGGAGACGGCTTCCCGGGCAGCGCGTCCGAGACGGGCGGCGGGCATGAGGGGACCCCCTGAAGTTGTAAGTGGCCGACAGCGCAAGCACAACTTACATAGGGGGTCTGACAGTGACCACCCGATTAACAAACACCGTCAACGATCCACCCACCGGTCGCCCGCGCCGCCGTCCACGGGGTGTGGATTACGCTCTGAGGCATGGCCGACGCACCGTACAAGCTGATCCTCCTCCGCCACGGCGAGAGCGAGTGGAACGCGAAGAACCTGTTCACCGGCTGGGTGGACGTCAATCTCAACGAGAAGGGCGAGAAGGAGGCAGTCCGCGGCGGCGAGCTCCTGAAGGACGCCGACCTGCTGCCCGACGTGGTCCACACGTCCCTCCAGAAGCGCGCGATCCGCACCGCGCAGCTGGCCCTGGAGGCCGCCGACCGCCACTGGATCCCGGTCCACCGCAGCTGGCGCCTGAACGAGCGCCACTACGGCGCCCTCCAGGGCAAGGACAAGGCGGCGACGCTGGCCGAGTTCGGCGAGGAGCAGTTCATGCTCTGGCGCCGCTCCTACGACACCCCGCCGCCCCCGCTCGCCGAGGACGCGGAGTACTCCCAGTTCGACGACGCGCGCTACGCGACCCTCCCGCCGGAGCTGCGCCCGCGGACGGAGTGCCTGAAGGACGTCGTCGTCCGCATGCTCCCCTACTGGTTCGACGCGATCGTCCCCGACCTCCTGACCGGCCGCACGGTCCTCGTCGCCGCCCACGGCAACTCCCTGCGCGCCCTGGTCAAGCACCTGGACGGCATCTCCGACGCCGACATCGCGGGCCTGAACATCCCCACGGGCATCCCCCTGGTCTACGAACTCGACTCCGACTTCAAGCCCGTCACCCCGGGCGGCAAGTACCTCGACCCGGAGGCCGCAGCGGCCGCCATCGAGGCGGTCAAGAACCAGGGCAAGAAGAAGTAGGTTTCGTGATCATGCCCCCGACCTGCGCACATGGCGCGGTGCGGGGGCATTTTCACGGCCTGGGCCCACTGTGGGCCCTCAGTGCTCCCTGTCCTGTGGCCGTAGCGCTTGGCTGAGGGCCTTCCGGGCGCGGTCTCGGCTGCTCGGCATGAGGTGCGCGTACACCTTCAGCGTCAGCCCTGGGTCGGAGTGCCCCAGATACTCACTGACTGCCTTGATGCTTTCGCCCGCGTCCAGCAGAACCGACGCGTAGAAGTGCCTCAGGGCGTGCATGCCATGCTCGCGCGCGGCGGCGTGCTCGCGGCTCTTCGCCTTGGGGATGACGCCCGCCCTGGCAAGCGCGGGCTTCCAGTGGTCCTCGTTCAGTGACGTACGCCAGACGTGGCCACCGTTGGGCCCGCTGAAGATCAGGCGCTTGGTCACAGGTTGGCCGTTCGCCCTCATCCACGGCAACGTGACCTTGACCGGGGGGAAGCGCTCGATGTGCTCCTTGAGCGCTTCCGCCACAGGGTCAGGCAGAGGTACGTCACGGAGCTTGCCGCCCTTGGGTGGGGCGAACACGGGCTTACTCAGGCTCAGCTTGAGTTGCTGCACCACGTGCAGGGTGCCGTTGTCGAAGTCCAGCTCATCGGCGCACAGCCCGAGGATCTCGCCTTGGCGTAGGCCGCAGCCGGCGCCCACGTCGACCATGGTGCGGAAGCGTTCGACCATGGCGGCACGGACGGCAAAAACGCGTTCCGGCTGCCACGGAACCACCCGGCGCATGCCCATCTCAGGGAGCGTCACGGTGCGCGAGTTGCAGGGGTTCCGACGCAGGTAGCCGTCCTCCACTGCCGCGCTGAGAACGGCGCGGACGTTGGAGAAGATGACACGCGCATACGCGCCGGACATCCCGGACGCTTCGAGCTGCGTCACGAACTCGCGGATGTGGCTCGGCTGGAACGATCCGAGCGGGCGTGAGCCGATGCGCGGGAACGCATGCAGCCGCAATTGGGACTGCATCGACGCCCGAGTGTTCGGGTCCCCGCTCTGGCTGGCAAGCCACTCCTCGGCGAACTCCTGGAAGGAGGTTCGGGACGCGTTCGGGTCGATGTAGTCGCCGCGGGCCACGTCGGCCGTGATTTTGCTCAGCCACTGCTCGGCCAGGCGCTTCTGTCCGTCGGCGAAGGACTTGCTCTTGCGCTTGCCGTCGGGTGCGAAGTAACGGGCGCGGTAGCGCATGCCCGTGCCGTAGCGCTCGGTCCTGACGCGGACCGTCTTGCCCTCGGCGTTGGTCTCGGTCTTGAACCAGCGGTCTTGGATGCTGCCCGCCATACAGGCTAGGTCCCTTCTGCTTAGCAGGGGCGGCAGAGCCCATAGAGGCTCAACCGGCCGGTTTTCGGGTGTGCTGGACCAGGCCCGCTAGGCGCTAGGCCACAGGCCAGGAACGGTTTCGGTCGCTAGGAGGGGCGCTAGACCTAGCAGGGGTGGCCGCTAGGTCTAGCGCCCGTTGAGGCCGGGTCGGCTCGGGCTTCCTGCCGCGCGGTACCGCGCGCTTGCCGCGCACAGTCGCGCGCCGCGCGGTTGGTGCCGCGCGCTGCCGCGCACCTTCCGCGCGCTCGCCGCGCAGCCGCGCGGTTCAGGCGGCGTCTTCGAGGGCGGACTGTTCGTTCACCCAGGCGCGGACGGTGGCCGGGTCGTAGCGCAGGTGCTTGCCGACGCGGAAGCCGGGCGGGCCGATGCGCTTGCGGCGCCAGGCGTAGACGGTCTCGACGCTCGGGAGGCTGAACATGGTGACGAGGTCTTCCGGGGTGAGGTACCGGTCGGGCAGTCCGCCGCGCAGGGTGGCGCGCGGGTCGATCGATTCGGTTCGGCGGGTGGTCACGCAGTTCCTCCGGTCGGGGTCGATTCCGGGCGGTTCGCCGCGTGTTTAGTCGGGTGTTCACGCGGCTGTCTGCCGTGGTCAGGGGTCGATCGTTGGGCGTGAGCGAGTCGGGTCAGCAGGCGCCACGTGGCGAGCGTGAGCGGCGGCGTGAACGCCTCCGGCGTGGCCGTGAACATGCCGCCCGGCTCGTGAACGGACGACTGGCCGCCGTGAACGGCCGGGGCGTTGCGGGTGAGCGCGGTCGGCTCGTCGTGAACGGCCGATCGGTCGTCGGTGAACACGGCCGGTCGGCCGTGAACGGGGTGGTAGCGGGCGGCCAGCAGGAGGGCGAGCAGCAGGGGGAAGCGGTCGCCCTTGCGGTGGTTGCAGTCCCGGCAGGCCAGTACCAGCGCGCCCACGGACCAGGTCCGCAGCAGCCGGTAAGGCACCACGTGATCGAGCGTCGCCTCCGCGAGGCTGCGGAAGCGGCGACGGCAGTAGACGCAGCGCCACCCGTCGCGTGCGGCGAGCTGGCGCTTGCGCAGCCGCCGCACGGCCGTCTTGGGGCGGGTACGGGTCGGCACGGCTACCACCCCACCCGTGCGGACCGGGTGTGCGGGTGCGGATTCCGCACGTGCGGCCGTGCGGATCGGGTGTGTGGCCGTGCGGATCGGGTGTGCGGCATGGCTACCACTCCGCCCGCAGCGTGCGTGCCCACGTGCCGTCCGGCCCGGCCGGCGGCGTGGCCCCCAGCACGTAGCCGCCCCCGTCCAGCCGCACGATGAGCGGCGAGGGCTGGAGGGCGTCGGCGCGCATCAGGTCGAAGCAGAACCGGCGACGGTGCCAGTCCGGCAACGCCTGCCGGTACAGCCAGTCCCGGCCGGACGTGACGACGCTCCCGGCAGGGTGTGACTCGGCCGTGACGCCGGACGTCACGCAGGCCAAGCCGTGGGTCGCGAACTCCCGTGTCATGGCCTCCCCGAGGCGTACAAGCGTCTCGACGGGCACCGCGGCGGCGCCCTGCCGGATCGCACGGGAGACCAGCAGCGGGGCCCGGCGCACGGTCAGGGCGTCCACCTGGTGGTGGCGGTAGGCGTCCGAGAGGTACAGCGCCACTGCGGCTTCCCCGACCGTCATGGGACGGGAGCGGGCGCCCTCGTACCAGAACGACAGGGCGAGCCGGTAGGCGAACGCTCGGCAGGTGGCCACCTCGAAGAACTCCTCGGCGTCCAGCTCGGCGAAGGTGCCCACCTCCTTCGCGATCCCGGCCGGGCCCAGCGCGCGCACCGCGCTGCTGAGGGCGTCGTAGAGGGTGTCGGTGCTGGGCACCGGGACGGCCAGTTCCTCGGTGGCCGTCTCGAAGAGCGCGGCGGAGACTTCCCCTACGGACAGCTCCAGCCCCTGAACAGGGATGGTGGGGAAGTCCTCGCCGTCCCGGCGCCGGTCCATCTCCACCAGGGAGACGACCGGCGCCGGAACGGGCGCCACCCGCGCATACAGCGCGTTGAGGGCGGCAGTGCTCACGCGGCGCGCCCCAGAGTGCTCTTGGGCAGGTAGGCCCGGTGGAAGGCCACCCGGCGCGGGCACTCCGGCGGGGTCGCGCCGACCGCGAAGCCGCCCGCGTCGAACATCACCATGAGCGGCCGGGGCGCGGCCCACTGGCGGCTGACGGCCAGGTCGTGGCAGAAGCGGCGGCGACGCTCGTCCGGCATGAGGGCCTGGTACTGCTCGCTCAGCTCACTGAACGGAACTCGGTAGGCGGGGTGGTCGAACTCCCGTCCCGCCTCGTCCCCGAGCAGGGCCAGCGTGCGGGCCCCGAGCTGGGCGACACCCTCCATCAGGTGCCCGTCGACCTCAGCGAGCCGGTTGTCGACGGAACGGCCGCGGGTCACCTTGATGTCCGAGGCGTACAGCGCGAGCGTCAGTTCCCCGGCCGTCAAAGGCGCGGAAAGGGCATCGGCGTACCAGTGCTCGACGCACAGCCGATAGGCCCGGGAGTAGGCACTCGATGCGGCACGGTCGTCAAGCGGCAGCGCTTCCAGCTCCTGCCGCGCCTCTTCCAGACCGGCCAGCCCCAGCGTGTCCAACGTCCGCTCCAGCGCCTTCAGCAGCTCCACGTCGGTGGGGTGCCGGGGAAGGCCCGGAAGCGTCTCACGCTGGGCGTACAGTCCGGCCGCCACCTGCTCCCGGGTCAGCTCCAGGGAGCCGACCGGAACGCGGGGGAAGGCCTCTCCGACCCGACGCCGCTCGACCATCGGCAGGTCTGAGACCTGCTCGGGACCATCGGCCCCACGCGTGGACTGTTCGGTGCGCCGCTCTACTCGGATTGCAGGCATCATGGATGTACCCCTTCGAGGGTCAGGGAGCGGCGGCTTTGCCTGGACGCGAGCGCCGCTCCTGTGTTTGAGCCCTGGCGGGTCCGGTGCGCCAACACCGGACGCTCCCGCCGGGGCTCTTTCTTGTGCCGTCCGTACTCGCCCTTGTGGGCGTTCCTTCGGGCCGCTGAGCAGCGCAAGCACGCTCCTCTGCGTCGCTTCCGCTGGTGCGGTGCGACACGAAGACCGTATCGCCATTCGCGAAAGGTGGCAAGGTCGCTTAGAGGGCGTATCGCTTATCGTGTAAAGCGGTGAGGTCGTCCTCTGGATCGAGTGGAAGGAGTGCGGACATGAGCAGCAGCGGTTGGGTTAGCAGCTCGGTGCCGTACGTGGCGCCCCGGAAGAACGCGCAGGGCGACGCATGGGGGGAGGAAGCTGCGGCCAGGGGAGGCGTAGGCAGTCAGCGGGTCGTTCGGGCGGGCGAAGTCCCCGCGCCGCCGGGAGTGGCAAGGCTGCTCATGGTCGAAGAGGGCGCCGCCGTGGTGGTGCGCCAACGCGTGATCTACCTCGATGACCAACCCGTTGAGCTGACCGACACCTACTACCCGGTGGAGGTCGCGCGCGGCACTCGACTGGAAGGAACCAGGAAGATCCGGGGAGGCGCGGTCACTCTCCTTGCCGAACTGGGCTACTCCGCCCACCGGGTCCGGGAGGAAGTCTCGGCACGCATGCCCACCGATGCCGAGCGACACGTACTCGGCCTCGGCGACGCTGAACCCGTGCTCTGCATGACGCGGCTGACGATGGACGCCGACGGCCGGCGCTTCCAGGTGGATGAATCCGTCTTCCCGGCGACCGCTCAACGACTCCGCTACGAACTCGAACCGAGGATCTGACGTGCCCAAGGCGGAATTGGACGCCCACGATCGGCGCCCGCTTCACGAGCGTATTGCGGCCGATCTCCGCGACGAAATCATGTCGGGAGACCTTCAGCCGGGGGCCAAACTCCCCTCAACTCAGCAGCTCAAGGACCGGTTCGAGGCGGCCAACGCGACTGTTCAGAAGGCTCTTCAGGTGCTGAAGGACGAACGTCTCGTTGTCGGCCGCCCTGGTGCGGCCGTGACGGTACGGCCGCACCAACAGGAGACCATCCGACCGGCGGACACCGGCCAACCGGCGCCACCCGGTGAGCAGTACTCATGGCTCACGGTGGCGACAGGTAAAGGCAAACGCGGAAGCATCGAGTTGTTGGAGGTCGCCGAGGTGCGCCCGCCGGCGGATGTGGCAGCAGCGCTGGGGCTCGATGAGAACGGTGTCGCCGTGCTGCGGCGCCAAGTCCTCTCCTACGACGGATCGCCAGTCGAATTGGTGAAGTCCTACTACCCAGTCGAACTGGCTCGTGGGACGGCGATGTCCGAACGCCGGAAGATCCGAGGCGGCACGCCCGCCCTGCTCGCCGAGATGGGTTACCCACCGCTCCACACCGTGGACCGGGTTTCCGCCCGCGTTCCCACCCAGGAGCAGTTCGAGGCCCTGCAACTCCCCAGTGACCTGCCCGTCCTCCGTACCTTCCGGGTGGTCTACAGCAACGATGAACGCCCGATCGAGGTCACGGTTATGGCCAAGGCAGGGCATCTCTACGAGCTGCAATACGAGTTCTGACCCATGCCCCCTCTCCCCAGGGGCCGCTACTTCCGCTACCGCCGCTACCGTGCAGGTCAGGGGCGTGATGGAGGTAGCGGGAAGGGGTAGCGGTAGCGGACAGGTCGCGCTACCGGCCCGGCCAGGGCGGACTCTTCCCCCTCCCCCAGGAATCCGCCACGCCGCCACACCGCAACGCCGCAGGTCAGGTCCGGTGATCCTTTTGCGGGTCGCGCGCGTGTTGCGGATCGGTACCGCCACACCACGACGAGAGGGACATGAAAGTGCGGCCTTCGGCCGCGCGATCCTTGGCAGCTCGCTACGCTCGCGCGCGACGGCACTCGGGAGCTCCCGCGCCACTGCGCGCTATCGGAAGAACGGAGCTCCGCCCAAAGAGGCCACCCACCGCCCGGGGTGGCCTCTTTGCTGCCGGCCGCGACTGCCGTTGGCGTGCAGGATGAGTACCCATACTCAGGTGCGTCTGTGGGAGGGGCGGCATGCTGGCGGACATGCAGCGTCCTTCGGTGTGGTTGGATCTTGGGCTGGCGATCGCTCTTCTTCCGGTGTCGGCCATGCTTATCGTCTGGCTCGGGATGCATGTGATGTTCTCGGGTGATCCCTTCGGGTCTTCCGGCATTCCCACTGCCCAAGCCGGGCGACGCGGGGCGTGGATCTGCGGTTGCACAGCGGTCGTAGCGGGTGGCGGATTGATGGGCCTGCGGTTGTGGATCGCCGGGTCCGTTCACCTGCTCGTTCTCGGTGCGGCGGCCGTTCTGTTTGCCAGCGTTGCTGCTCAGAATGGTTGATCACAGCAGACGCCGGTAGCCGTCTGTGAGCGTTCAAGCGTGGTCGATGCTCAGGCGCCCGTCTGCCTGACGCTCCGGGATGGCGGAGGAGGCTCTTCAAGGGGAAGGGTGGCAGGCGTCTGACCCGCCCCCTGCCCCCTCCTGAAGAGCTATGGCGCGCCCGCCTTTGTCCGAGGTTCGGATTTCTGCGTCACCTCGTCACCTGCGACACCCGGCGCCTTTGACCTGCGCTTTTCGGGTGACGCAGAGGTTCGGGGGTGCGTCAACGGTGACTAGGGCGTCTGCTGGCACGCTCGCCACCCCGAGAGGGCGGGGCCCGGGGTGTTAGCCGAAGGTGTCCGAGGTGGGGATTTCTGCGTCACCCGCGTCATCTGCGTCATTCAGGCTTCTGACCTGCGATTTTTGGGTGACGCAGGGCATTGGGCCTGCGTCACCGGTGACGCAGGCTGTCCGTCACCGATGACGCAGGTGACGCAGGATGACGCAGCCGGGGGCCCTCTGCGTCACCCCCGTCTGCGCAGGTCAGTGGGCGTTTTTCATGATCGGGTGTCGCAGGTGACGCAGCCTTCCCTACTTAGACGTCGTTTCTTATGGCGTGATTGTTCGTCGATCCGTGCATGGCGGATCTCGTGGAGCGACTGGTGCCGGACGAGTTGTGGGTGCTGTTCCGGCGGGTGGTGCCACCGACTGAGGTGATACGTCCGCAGGGTGGAGGCCGACGTCGGGCGGGTGACCGCGAAGCCCTGGCCGGGATCATCTTCGTGGCGACTTCGGGCTGCACGTGGCGGCAACTGCCGCCGGTGTTCGGGCCGGCCTGGCAGACGGTCTACCGGCGGTTCGCCCAGTGGAGCCGGGACCGGGTCTGGGCCCGGCTCCACCGCGTAATCCTCGACGAACTCGGAACACGAGGCGAGTTGGACTGGTCGCGGTGTGCGATCGACTCAGTCAGCCTGAGGGCGGCAAAAGGGGGCCTTTGACGGGACCGAATCCGACCGACCGCGGCAAACTCGGATCGAAAATTCATCTGGTCTGCGACCGCAACGGACTGCCGCTGTCCTTGGGTATCTCGGGCGCGAACATGCACGACAGCCAGGGCCTGGAGCCGCTCGTCCGGGGCATCCCGCCCATCCGCTCCCGCCGCGGGCCCCGGCGCAGGAAGCCGGCGAAACTGCACGCCGACAAGGGATACGACTATGACCACCTGCGCCGATGGCTCCGCGAGCGCGGCATCCGCCACCGCATTGCTCGCAAGGGCATCGAGTCCTCGGAGCGGCTGGGCCGGCATCGCTGGGTGGTCGAGCGAACCGTGTCCTGGCTGGGCGGCTGCCGGAGGCTCCACCGTCGCTACGAGCGTAAGGCCGAACATTTTCTCGCCTTCGTCGGCATAGCGGCGACACTGATCGGCTATCGCCGCCTGAACACCCTGCTCACGGCCTGAGCCGGTCCTGCTGCACGTCGAAGCAGACCAGCCCCATGGACTCCGCGATAGCTGCCGCGTAGGCCGACGCTTCCTCAGCCATGCTCCACCGCATGGCGAAGTAGATCAGCGGACCGCTGGCCTCATCGATCAACGGCCCGGTTGACCAGGGCGAGGTGTCCTCTTCGTCCTCGGTGATGTCGCACCACCGCTCAAGCAACGCGGCCACGTACGCCGCGATGCGTTCGGACGGAGGCTCTTCCACCTCGCCGTCGATGTAGCGGTCATACAGGTCGCTGAAGACCCGGCCGGCGGTCCTGTCATCCACCGGCCTCTTGCCTTCCCAGACAGCAAGGTCGTAGCTCATGACCGGAGGTTCTCATGCCGCTCTGACAGCCATAAGAAACGACGTCTTAGGAAAAAAAGAGGGGCTTCTGTACTTGGTCAGTGCCCCTCAGAGCACGAAGAAGGAGCCGCTCCGCGGCCGACCATCAGGCGGCGCACGCGCCGACCAACAAGAGGAGCACGCCTCGCCCCGGCCGGGTGCTCCTCTTGCCTGTACGAGGCGAGGCGTTGGCCGGCGCGGACTCGGACGACGGCCGGTCTTACGGCCAGGTGTCAGGGAGTGTCAACGCGCGCTGTCAGAGGACGTGACGCCCGCGTCTGCCTAGGGGTTTGAGTGTCAGGCGCCGTGACGGTGTCAGGCATCAGGCAGGTGTCAGAGCCGCGCTACCCGCCTACTGGGTAGTGGGTAGCGGGACCCCAGTAGAAACGCCCGGCCCACCCGCGAGACCGAAGCTCCGCTGGCGGAGTACCCATCTTGAAGAAGGGCTGTTGCTTGGCCTGGTGCCGCTTGTCGCCTCGCTGGTCCGATGCCGTCAGACGGTCCTCCAGAGACGCCGAAACCGGTACTGACCTGCGTGCCGACAAGCGACAAGACAAGACAAGCGACAAGCGGGACGACAAGCCGCGCGACAAGCCACCGCAGTGCCCCACGCGCTGGGCAAGCGTTACGGGTCGGCGTGACGGCCAGGTGTGAGGCGGTGTTACGGGCCCCTGTTAGGGCGCGTAACACCCGCGCCTGCCTAGGGCTTTGGGTGTTACGCGACCATCACACCGTGACGCCCTCGGACACCGTTACGGGTGCTCGCCCGGGCGGCTCCGCCCGGGTCGGTAGCGCGCCCTATCCGCTACCGCTACCCCTTCCCGCTACCTCGATCATGCCCTTGACCTGCACGGTAGCGGCGGTAGCGGAAGTAGCGGCCCCTGGAGGAGAGGGGGTGGACGCGGCCAGGTCTGAGCCCCCGACTGCCGCGGGCAGCCGGTTCCATGTGCCGCCGCTTGCCCCCTTTACCTGCCTTACCTTGCAGGTCAGAGGGCGCTACCCACCCCGTTACCGAGGTAAAGGCCCCCCGCTACCCGGCGGCCCCCTCGCCGACCCCTCAGGGTTGGGGGCGCACCGCACGCCGGACCGCGACCGGAAGAGTTGAGCCCCTTTACCCGGTGCCGCGCCACGGTGGGTTGCCTCAGCCAGGCAGCCGCATAAGCGGAATCTTCTGGTCGGATCTCCGGGGAGGCAGAGACACCCCCTTCCCGAAGTCCTCACGAGGGGGTTCCCAGGTCTGAGTTGCGTGC
>NZ_VOGW01000067.1:35263-43144 GCF_007896895.1 Streptomyces misionensis
GCGAGGTGCCGTGCCGGACGCCGCGAGCCGGTGAACCCTTCCGGTCGCAGCACTAGGGTCTGTCTGATAATTGATCTTGTGGTGGGTCGTGGCGAGTTGACGGATGCGGCGTGGGAGCGGATAGCGCCGTTGTTGCCGGGTGTTGACGGGCGGGGTCGTCCCTGGCGGGATCACCGGCAGGTGATGAACGGGGTGTTGTGGCGGTTGCGGACGGGTGCTCCGTGGCGTGACCTGCCGGAACGGTTCGGGCCGTGGCAGACGGTCTATGAGCGGTTCGCCCGGTGGGAGGCGGACGGGACCTGGGCCCGCCTGCTCCAGGAGGTCCAGGTCCGCGACGACTCGGTCGGGGCGGTGGAGTGGACCGTGTCGGTCGACTCCACGATCAACCGTGCGCACCAGCATGCCGCCGGCGCCCGCAAAAAGGGGCGGTGTCGGGGGACGAACTGGAAGATCCGGAACGCGCGGCGGATCGTCAGGCGCTCGGCCGGTCCCGCGGCGGGCTGACCACCAAGGTCCACCTCGCCTGTGACGGCCGGGGCCTGCCCCTGGCCGTCCTGGTCACACCGGGCAACGTCAACGACTCCACCGCCTTCGAGGCGGTCCTGGACGCGGTGAGAGTGCCCCGGGCCGGTGTCGGTCGGCCGCGCCGCAGGCCGGACGCGGTCATCGCCGACAAGGCGTATTCGTCACGGGCGATCCGACAGACGCTGCGGCGCCGGGGCATCCGAGCCGTCATCCCCGAACGGGCGGACCAGAAGGCCAACCGGAAGCGGCGCGGCCGGGCCGGCGGCAGACCACCGGCCTTCGACCGCGACCTCTACAAGGCTCGCAACGTCGTCGAACGCTGCTTCAACCGCCTCAAGCAGTTCCGCGCGATCGCCACCCGCTTCGACAAACTCGCCGACCGCTACAAGGCCGGCATCCGCCTCGCCTCGCTCATCCTCTGGCTCCGGGAACCTACCCAAGATCATTTGTCAGACAGAACCTAGACATCGCCCCGGGCGATGTCGTCGACATCCTCGGCCGGTACGGCGGAGAAGCCGGCCAACCGCAGCATGCAACGGATGACCGTGTACCTCAGCTTCGGATCGATCCTCGGGATCTGTGTACTTCAACGGGGCATCTCCTGCTTTCTTCGCCGGTCGCAGGTCAAGAGGGTGTGGATGGCTTGGACGGCGGTGCCGATACGTCGGGTCGAACATCGGGCGCGCCGTAACAGTCGCCAGGACTTGAGCTGTGCGAAGGCGCGCTCACCGGGAGCTCACAGCCGGGCGTGGTCGCGGTTGAACTGCTGGGACTTGCTTGAAGCAGCTCAACTTCCGCCACCGCGAACGAAGTTCGCGCCTTCGGGTGTAGATGAGCCAGGACGCATGCTCGACCAGCTCGTGCGGGACGACGAGCCTGGAAGGATACGGAACCGACGATCACATCGGTTCCTCCATCCAGCGGGACTCTCCCGTCTTGCCCCTTGCCCCTGGGTGGCCTCAGCACCGGAAGGACAGCACCGCCGGCACTTCCGTCCCGGCTCCGCTGCCGGACTGACGGCGGCAAGGCGCGGCGGCCCCGGCCAACGCGCAACCGCCTGAGCGCGGCCCGACCCCAGGCCGCGGCCGCGCCGCTCATCCCGCCCGTCCCTTCGTCTTCACACCGGCCGCAACGGGGATGTCAGCGCCCCGACCACGCTCGTGCGGTGGGTTGTTTGATCTGCACCGATGCGGCGGCGCCGGCAGGCCTCGCGCCAGAGAAGCCGCAAGAGAAGGCGCAAGGGCTGCCGCAGGAGATGTCGCCGCTGCGCCGTGTCACAGGGGCTCCCGCCCGGAGTGCCGACGTGAACGACGACCGGCAAGGGATTCTCTGGGCCGGGCTCCGGCTCCATCACTACTCGGCCGACGGGCGCCCGTCCCGGGTCAGGCTGCTGTCTCGGCGATCTGCCGCTCCACGTGCCCCAGGATCGCCCGGAGCCGGGGCGGGTCAGGCGGCAGGTCGGGCCTGACGGTACGTTGCTGATCGCGGTCGACCAGCCGGCCTCGATCGGAGCCCCGCCGCTGGCGGTCGGCCGGGGCAGGGGCTGTCCGGTGGCCTACCGTCCGGGCCTGACGATGCGGCGGGTCCCCGACCCCGGCGCTGCCGGTCGTGGCGAGCCGGTTCCCCGCCGCCTCCGCGCGCGCAGCCGCCTGGGGACTCGCCGGCACCCTCAGGGCTGCCACGCGGTCGCGCCAACAGCGACTGCTGTTCGGTGAGTTGACCGGCATCCCCTACACTCGCTCCGGTCGCACACTGGCGCAGACGCATGGTGATCGGGGGCTTCATGGCGTGCGCTGCAACGCAACGACGTACGAGGCGGGGACACGCGGTGCTGGCCGTATGCGGGGTACTGCTCGCGGGCTGTTCCGGCTTGAGCGACGGCGGGCACCGGACCGGTCCGAGCGCCTCCTCCGCCGCCGCGTCTTCACCGGCCGGACAGCGCGGGACGAATGTCACCACCGAGCGCTTGACGGTCGACCCCGCGCGCGTCCCCACCACGCCGTCCGCCGCCCTGGACCTGGTCCGCGCCATCACCGCGGGCCCGGATAGCTACGGCCCGGGCTACGTCAAGCGTCCCCCGTACGAGAGCGACCCGGCCGACTGGCCCGTCCTGGGCACCGATTGCGTCTGGCGGCAGGAGTCACTGCCCGACGACGTCCTCGCCACCCTCACCCGCTACAGCCGGCTGCCCGCGGCCGGCGCGAAGAGCGAGGTCCGCACCGCCGCCACCGTCACCCTGCACCGCACCGTCGCGCAGGCGGACTGGGAGATGGCCGAGACGCTGGAGGAGGCGCTGCGCTGCCCCGACCAGCAACTGCGTGCCACCGAGCGGATCACCGGCCTGAACTCGATGGGCTCCGGCTACGGCACGAACGGCAACACCTCCGCCGACGACTACCTCATCGAGATGGGCACGTACGACAACCCGGTCCTCGGCAAGGGGTCGACGTACTACATCTGGAACCAGGTCCGGATCGGCCCGGTGACGATCGCCGTCGTCGTCGAGGGCGGCAAGGGCTTCGACCAGAGCGACCTGCTGACCGTCCAGGCACGGGCGGTGGCCGGGATGGAGACCAAGGTGCGCAGCGAACTGGGAGCCCAGAAGTGACCGACCGCTCCCTCCGCCCCTCCGACCCGTCGTTCATCGGCGGTCACCGCCTGCTCGCCCGGCTCGGCGAGGGCGGCATGGGCGTCGTCTACCTCGGCCGTACGGAGTCGGGTGCGCTCGCCGCCATCAAGGTGATCCAGGCCGAACACGCGCACGACGACGCCTTCCGAGCCCGTTTCCGCCGCGAGGCGAACGCCGCGCGACGTGTGGACAGCCCGTGGGTGGTCAAGGTCACCGGCGCCGACCCCGACGCCGAACAGCCCTGGCTGGCCACGGCCTTCGAGCCCGGCCCGTCCCTCGCCGAGGCGGTCGGCCGGCACGGCCCGCTGCCCCTGCGGACGGTACGGTTGCTCGGCAAGATGCTGGCCCGCGCGCTCACCGCCGTGCACGAGGCCGGCCTGGTGCACCGGGACGTCAAGCCGGGCAACATCCTGCTCGCCGCCGACGGCCCCCGCCTCATCGACTTCGGGATCGCCCGCTCCCTGGACGACACCGCGATCACCTCCGCGGACCTCGTCGTCGGCAGCCCCGGCTTCCTCTCCCCCGAGCAGGCCACGGCCGGCGGCGAGCGCCTCGGGCCTGCGAGCGACGTGTTCTCGCTGGGCTGCGTGCTGGCCTACGCGGCGACCGGCCGGCCGCCCTTCGGCAGCGGCGCCGTCGATGCCCTGCTCTACCGCGCCGTCCACGACAGCCCCGACCTCGACGGCGTGGAGGAGGAGACGGCCGCCGTCCTGCTGCGCTGTCTGGCCAAGGACCCCGCCGACCGGCCCTCCGCGGCCGAGCTGGACGCCGCCCTGGTAGAGGACATGCCCCCGGGCACCGCCGAGTGGCTGCCCGCCGACGTCGTCCGCGCGGTCGCCGAACGGTCGGCCGCAATGCTGGCCCTGCCCGAGATCCAGGCCACGCTCGCCGAGGCGCCGCCCACGCCCGCCCCATCGCGCCGCAGGTTCCTCGCCGTCGCCTCTGGCGGTGCCGCCGTGCTCGCCGCGGGCGGCGGTGTGGCCGCCTGGGCAGCCCGCCACACCAGCGGCAGCGGCAAGAAGCAGGCGGCCGCGCCCGGTTGGGCGCTCGGTGTGCAGGCCGATCTCAGCGGCGCCGGCCGGGAGGCCGGGCAGGCACAGGAGCAGGGGGCACGGCTCGCGGTGGAGGAGTTCAACGCCCGCCGCGACAAGCCGTTCACGCTGGAGCTGAAGACCGCCGACGACGCGGGCCGGGCCGAGCGTGCCGCCGCCGCGGCCAAGCGGCTCGCCGACGACCCGGACGTGCTGGCCGTGCTCGGCTCGAGTACCGACCAGACGACCCAGGCCGCGCTGCCCGTCTACGACGCGGCCCTGCTGCCCGTGATCAGCATGTCCGCCGGGCAGAACCTGTACCAGAGCGTCCGCTCCTTCGTACGCGGCCGCCCCCTGCACGGCACGGTCGCCATGAAACTGGCCTTCCACCTGGAGGCGACCAGCGCCGCCACCCCCGTCGGCGTCCTGCTGGACCGCACCGCAGGCGACGTGTCCTGGCAGACCATCCAGATGGTCAACTTCATCGTCCGGAAGTACGGCGACGCCACCCACCCCCGCGTCGTCCCGGCCGGCACGACCGACTTCGGGCCCGTCCTGAAGGACATGCGCGGCGCCGGCATCAAGGCGTTCGTCTACGCCGGGCCGTTGGAGGGGGCGATCCGGGCGGCCAGAGGCTTGGCCGGCTTCGAAGGGCCGAAGTACGCGGCCGAACCCGCGCTCGATCCCCGGTTCGCCGCCGAGGAGAGCGCGGCGGGCTGGACGGTCGTGGCCACGGCGATCGGCCCCGACGCGGCTCGGGTCCGCTCCTTCGCCCAGGCGTTCCGCACCCGGTACGGCCACGCACCCGGGTTCTGGGCGGCCGAGGGCTACGACGCGGCGAACCTGCTGATACACCGGCTCACCGCCACCCGGGGCAAGCGCCCGACGCGCAAGGCGCTGGTCGCCCCGCTGCAGGCCGCCACATACCGGGGCATCACCCGGGACTTCGCCTTCGACCCGAAGATGCTGCAGCTCAGCACCCCCGCCAGCTTCGTCCACCAGGTGCGCGACGGCGCCTTCCGGTACCTGGGGCCCGCCCCCGACAGGGCGCCACAGCCGAAGGGGAAGTGACGGTGCGTCCGCTCACCGCTCAGGACCCGGAGTCGGTCGGCGGGCACCGCCTGCTCGCGCGGATCGGCGCGGGCGGTATGGGTGTCGTCTATCTCGCCCGTTCCGAGGGCGGTGCCCTGGCCGCCCTGAAGGTGATCCGCGCCGAGCACGCCGCCGATCCGGGGTTCCGGGCCCGTTTCCGCCGTGAGGCACAGGCCGCCGCGCGGGTCGACGGCCGCTGGACCGCGCCCGTGACCGCCGCCGACCCGGAGGCGGCCGAACCCTGGATCGCCACCGCCTTCGTCCCCGGGCCCTCGCTCGCCGAAACCGTCGCCGGGCACGGGCCGCTGCCCCCGGACACCGTACGGGCGCTGGGGGCGCGGCTCGCCGAGGCGCTCGCCGCCGTCCACGCGGCCAAACTGGTGCACCGCGACATCAAACCGGGCAATGTGCTGCTCGCCCTCGACGGCCCTCGCCTCATCGACTTCGGCATCGCCCGCGTCGGCGGCGCCACCGCCCTGACCGCGACCGACGTGGTGATCGGCACGCCCGGCTACCTCTCGCCGGAACAGGCTCGCGCACGCGACGAGGAAGTCGGCCCGCCCAGCGATGTCTTCTCCCTGGGCTGCGTCCTCGCCTACGCGGCGACCGGCCGGCCGCCCTTCGGCGGCGGAACGGTGCCCGCCGTCCTCTTCCGGACCGTGCACGGGGAGCCCCGCCTCGACGGCATCACGGATGACGGGCTGCGAATCCTGGTCGCCCGCTGTCTCGCCAAGGACCCGGCCGCCCGCCCGACCGTGCCGGAACTGCGTGCCGAGTTCGGCGACTTCGGCACCGACGACTGGCTGCCGCCCACTCTGCCCGCAGTGATCGCCGAACGCTCGGCCCGGGTGCTGCACCTGCCCGAGCCCGAGCGGCCCTCGGCACCCGGGGCGCCGGTGGACGAGCCGCCCGCGCCGAGCCGCCGGCGCCTGCTGGTGCTGGGCGGTACGGCGGCCGTCGTGCTGGCCGCCGGTGGCTCCGCAGCCGTCCGGCTGACCGGCCGCGACGATCCGCCGTCCACCGCCGCCTCCCGTCCACGCCGTACCGTCGCCGTGCAGGCCGACCTCTCCGGTTCCGGCAAGGCGCTCGGTGCCTCGGTCGAGCACGGCGTCCGGCTGGCGGTGGAACAGCACAACGCGCGTGCGGACCGCCCCTTCGACCTGGCCCTCCGGATGCTCGACGACGCGGGGGACGCGGACCGGGCCAAGGAGGCGGCCCGACGCCTCGTCGCGGACGGCCGGGTGTGCGCGGTGATCGGGCCGACGTCCGACGCCACGGCCCTCGCGGCCGCGGACCGGTACAAGAAGGCGTTCCTGCCGATGGTGACGGCCTGGGCGGGTTCGGACTCCCTGTACGCCGCAGTGGACATGAAGAACCCCACGTCGTCCGTGTTCCAGCTGCGTCCCTCCGACACCGCGATCGGCGCGCCCCTGGTCCGTTATCTCACCAGCGTGCGCCCGGCCCGCCGCACCTTTCTCGTCGAGGACCAGGCGGCTCGGGACTACAGCTGGCTGATCGCCCAGCGCCTGGCTGCGAACCCTCCGTCCAACGGCACGGTCGTCCGCCACCAGGTCGCCGCCGACACCGGTGACTTCGGTCCCGCGGTCGCCGCCGCCGTCGCGGCACGCGCACAGGCCGTCGTCTACTGCGGTGACTCCTCACGGCGCGCCGCCTCCTGCGCACGGGCGCTACGGGCGGCGGGATTCACCGGCACCCCCGCGGCGACCGAAGCCGTCCTCACACCCGAGTTCCTGCGCGCGGCCGGTCCGGCGGCCGAGGGGTGGGTCTTCTCGGCGACGTTCGTGGACCCGTCCCGTCTGGCACCTGCCGCCGCTTTCGTACGGTCGTTCAAGAAACGGTACGGCGTCCGGAGCGTCGGCCGGGGCGCGGCCGAGGCCTACGACGCCCTCGGTCTCGTCGCGCACGTCCTCGCTCCCATGGGCGCGGGCCCTGTGGACCGTGGCAACCTCACCCACCGGCTGAGGGCCGTGTCGTACCGGGGCATCACCCGGACGTTCGCCTTCCGGGACCGCGCCGCGGAGGTGGACGAGGAGCCCGGGCTGTTCCTGTGGCGGGTGGAGCACGGAACGCCGCTCTTCCTGGGCCAGTACCAGGAGGTGAAGGTCTAGCCTCGTCTTCGGCCCGTGCGGCGGGGCCAGGCGGTGGTCGCCTTCTCCGTGTCCCGTTCGAGTGACCGCGTGGTGCGTCAGGCCACCCAGTACGGCCGCCCCGGTTCCTCGTCCGCACCGTCGAGGCCCGCGTCGAGGGCCGCGGCGATCCGGCGTACCGCCTCGTCGGCGACCTCGGCGGGCTGCGTGTAGGGCCAGCGCAGCCGGTGCTCGAACGTGCCGGGGTCCGCGCCGAACCGGGAGCCGCCCTCGATCCGCACCCCGTGCCGCAGCGCGGCCCTCGTCAGCGGACCGGCGATCGGGCGGCCCAGGTCGATCCACAGGCACATGCCGCCCTGCGGCGTCTGCCAGCGCCAGTCGGGGAACTCGCGGCGCAGCTGCGCGGCCAGTTGGTCGCGCTGCGCGCGCAGGAGCGGCAGCCGCCGCCGCAGGATCTGCGGCTCCCGGGCGATCAGCCGCAGCGCCACCAGTTGGT
>NZ_VOGW01000068.1 GCF_007896895.1 Streptomyces misionensis
CCCGCAGTCCCGACCAGTGCCCCTTGCTGAGCGAGCCGACGGTGACGATCTGCTCGGCGCCGCGCCCCGCCACCAGCGACGCGAACGGCGGGGGCGTGGCCACGTCGAGCGCGATGTCCGCGATCGTCTCGTCGACGACCAGCCAGGTGCCGGTCGCCCGCGCGTCGGCGATGATCCGCTGCCGCTGCTCGCGCGGCATGAGCCGGCCGGTCGGGTTCTGGAAGTCCGGGATCAGATACGCGAGCCGGGGCGCCGACTGCCGCAGCGTCGCCCCGAACAGCTCCGCGTCCCAGCCGTCCTCCGTCACCGGCACCGGCACGGGGCGAAGCCCCAACTGCCTTATGACGGAGAGGGCGTTGGCGTACGACGGGTTCTCCACCGCGATCCGGTCGCCGGGCCGTCCGAGCAAGGTGAGTGTGAGCGCCATCGCCTGCTGCGCGCCCGACGTGACGAGGATCTGCTCGGGCAGCGTCGGCAGTCCGCGCCCCGTGTACCGCTCGGCGATCGCCGCGCGCAACTCCGGCAGACCGTAAGGGTGGTAGCCCGGTGTCGTCGCGTGCCGGGCCACGTCGGCGGCGGCGGCCGCGTACGCGGCGGACAGCTCGTCGGCCAGGGCGCCGGGTGCCGCGATGGCCAGGTCGATCACGTCCTCCCCGGCGAGCGGGGTGCGCACACTGGTCAGCCGCGCACCCTCCGGCAGCTCCGTCCACGTGCCCGCGCCGCGTCGGCTGATCGCGTAACCGCTCTCCCTGAGCAGGTCGTACGCGGCGGTCACGGTGGCTCGGCTGATGCCGAGCGCCACCGCGAGCTCGCGCTCCGCGGGCAGCCGGGCGTGCAGCGCGATCCGGCCGTCGAGCAGCAGGGTCCGTACGCCCTGCGCGAGCGCCCGGTAGCCGGGCCGCTCCCCGGCGACCCCGGTCACCTGCGCGGCGAGCCGCCTGCCGCCCAGAGTGTGGACTCCGCTCCTCGCCGCCATGCCACATCCCTGTCATTGGCCCTGCACTCCAGGCCAATCAATCTACAGACTCGCAGAAGGCCGCGGGACAGTGGCCTGGGTGGGAACGAGGAGACACGTCATGCACCACGACAGGAGTGACTTCAGCGACCGGACCGAGCGCATGCTGCAGCGCCGTGCCGAGAACGGGTGGCGTCCCGCGGGCGGCCCGCGCCGCCCCGGGTGGACGACGGTCCCGCGCCGTCCCTGTCGGATCGTCGTCGGCGTCAGCGGATCACCCGCGAGCCTGGCCGCGCTGCGCCGCGCCGTGGCCGAGGCCCGCCGCTGTGGCCGCCCGCTCGTCGCTCTCAGCGCGTGGGAGCCGCCGGAGGGCGAGGCCCTGTACTGCCGCTGGCCCGACTCGCAGTGGGCCCGCCACTGGTACGAGGCGGCGCGAACCCGGCTGGCCGACGCCTTCGAGCAAGCCTGCGGCGGGGTGCCGGCCGACATCGACGTCACGCTGCGCGTGGAGCGCGCGCGGCCGGGCCCCGCCCTGCTCGCCCTGGCGGCCCACCCCGACGACCTCCTGGTCCTCGGCACCCGCCCGGGCCTGCGCCGCGGCCCCGTACGCCGTCAGGTACGCCGCCATGCGCGCTGCCCGGTCCTGACGGTGCCGGTGGCCCAGCCGGACCGAGCGGACCTGAGGGCGCTGCGCCGTCTGATTCCGACCGACTTCGGGGCGTGAGGGGTAAGGCGTCGCCGAGGGCGTCGAAGACGGAGCCGTCGACGGAATCGAAGCGCACCTGGTACTCGATGCCTGCGGGGCGGACGCGTCCGCCCCGCAGGCCTGTCCCGGCACGGGACCAGCGGGAGGATCGCGTCCTGGCCGAGGCATCGCACGGTGACGCTCCAGCAGCGCGAGAGGAGGCCCCGTGCACGACGATCGGCGCACTGCTCCCCCGTCCCAGCGTGCCCCGGGCCGGGCTGGCGGGCGCGTCGGCCCGGGACGGGGCCGGCCAGGGAGTGTCGCTGATCCGGTCCCCGGGCCGCTGGGCGTACTGGGCCCGGCCGTCGGCGCCGAACCGGTCCAGCTCGGTGGCCTTTGCTTCCTAATGCTGTTGTCAACCGGCTGCAGGGGCTGGAGGTGTGATTTGGTAGCAGCGTCGGTCACGGATCAGGGCCCACAGGACGTTGACGCGTCGGCGGGCGAGGGCGAGCACGGCCTGGACGTGCTTCTTGCCCTCAGCTCGTTTGCGGTCGT
>NZ_VOGW01000069.1:0-29116 GCF_007896895.1 Streptomyces misionensis
GCGAGCCGGTTGTTGCGCTCGATGTCCGCCACGTGCGCCTCGGCCCAGGTGCGCAGCGCGGACAGCGGGCCTTCGAGGGACAGGCCGAGACCGGTGAGCCGGTAGTGGACGCCGGGCGGCACGGTGGGTTCCACGCGGCGCGACACCAGGCCGTCGCGGACGAGGCCGCGCAGGGTGACGGAGAGCATCTTCTGCGAGATGCCCGGCATGCGGCGCCGCAGTTCGGCGAAGCGGACCTCGCCCGGGGCCGCCTCGGCCAGCACCTTGACCGTCATCGAGGTCCACTTGGTGCCGATGCGGTCGAGCAACTGCCGTGTCGGGCACCGGGGATCGAACAGGTCTCCGCGCGGGGCCGGCTTCGCCGTGGTCACCTGCAACTCACCACCTGAACGAAAAGTGCCTTCTTGGAGGGCCGAGGTTAGTTCCCTAACGTGTGGTTGTCACCTTTGGTTACCAGCCCGCACCTGGAGTTCTCCTTGCCCGAGTTGCATTCCGTATCCGTCAACGGCATCGAGCTGAACGTGGCCGTGGCCGGCTCGGGTCCGGCCGTCCTGCTGCTGCACGGCTTCCCCCACACCTGGGAAGTGTGGATGGACGTCATGGCGGACCTGTCCGACCGGTACCAGGTCATCGCGCCGGACCTGCGGGGGTTCGGCGCCAGCGGCCGAGCCGCGACCGGGTACGACGCGGAGTCCCTGGCCGACGACGCCGCGGCCCTGCTCACGGCGCTCGGGGTGTCCTCGGCCGCCGTGGTGGGCATCGACGCCGGCACCCCGCCGGCCTTCCTCCTCGCCCTGCGCCGTCCCGACCGGGTGCGGCGGCTCGTCGTCATGGAGTCCTTGCTGGGCAGGCTTCCCGGCGCCGAGGACTTCCTCACCGCCGGCCCTCCGTGGTGGTTCGGCTTCCATGCCGTTCCGGACCTGGCCGAGACGGTCCTGGAAGGCCGGGAGGCCGACTACGTCGACTGGTTCCTCCGCGCCGGCACCCTCGGAGACGGGGTGCGCCCGCCGCTGCGGGACGCCTTCACCCGCGCCTACACCGGCCGCCAGGCACTGCGCTGCGCGTTCTCCTACTACCGGGCACTGCCGCAAAGCGCGGCGCAGATCGAGCAAGCCGTGGCAGCCGCGCGGCTGACGGTGCCGACGATGGCGGTGGGCGCGCATCCCGTCGGCGCCGCGCTGGAGCGCCAGCTCCGTCCGATCGCCGACGACCTCACCGGGCACCTCGTCGAGGACTGCGGCCACATCATTCCGCTGCACCGGCCGCAGGCGCTGCTCGCCCTGCTCCGCCCGTTCCTGGAGGCCGGCCGGGGCGGGCCGACGGCGACCACCTCCTGACCGCCACGGACGGCCCGCGCTCACAGGCGGGCAGCGCCCGCGGGGACCTGCCTCCCCAGGGTCTTCGAGGCCCTAGACGAGTAGTTCCGAATGCGGGGTTCACGGACGTGGGGAGGGTGCCCAACATCGGGTTGTGACGACCGAGTTAGACACCCTCTTGACCGCCCTGTACGTGCACATCGACGACCGTCTGAAGACCCCGCGCCGACGCGGCCGGCCGCCTCGGCTGACCGACGCCGAACTGGTCACCCTGGCCGTGGCCCAGGCCATGCTGGGCTTCCACTGCGAGGCCCGCTGGCTGCGCTTCGCCCACGCCCACCTGCACGCGATGTTCCCCTACCTGCCCCAGCGGCCGGCGTACAACAAGCGCCTGCGGGCCGCCCTGGGGCTGGTCAAACAGGTGATCCGGTCCCTGGCTGCGGACACCGACCTGTGGCTTGACCCGGTGTGGATCGTGGACTCCACCCCCGTGGAGTGCGCCCGCTCGCGGGAGACCGTCAAACGTTCCGACCTGGCCGGCTGGGCGGGCTACGGCTACTGCCGCTCTCACTCCCGCTTCTACTGGGGCCTGAAGCTGCACCTGGTGTGCACCCCAGCCGGCCTGCCCGTCACCTGGGCCCTCGCTGACCCGAAGATCGACGAACGGCAGGTGCTGGCCGCCCTGATCGACAACGAGCCGCACCTGGCCACCGACCGGGCCGGCCTGCTCATCCTGGCCGACAAGGGCTACATCGCCGCCGAACTGGACCGCTTTCTCGCCGCCCGCGGCATCAGCCTGCTGCGGCCCTCCTACCGCAACCGCGGCACTCCACGCCCGGGAGAGGGCCTGCTCAAGACCGTGCGCCAGCTGATCGAGTCGGTCAACGACACCCTCAAGGGCCAGCTCGACCTCGAA
The DNA here is from genome assembly GCF_007896895.1 of Streptomyces misionensis. Classification (GTDB taxonomy): domain Bacteria; phylum Actinomycetota; class Actinomycetes; order Streptomycetales; family Streptomycetaceae; genus Streptomyces; species Streptomyces misionensis_A. The sequence continues at coordinate 2,233 of NZ_VOGW01000069.1, forward strand.
CAGCACGGCGGCCGCACCATCGAAGGCGTCGGCGTCCGCGTGGCCCAACGGATCCTGGCGATGACCTGCGCAATTTGGCACAACCGCACCATCGGCGCACCCATCACCAGGTCACTGACCGCCTACGACCACTGAGCCACATCGGAACTACTCGTCTAGGTGTGCTGTCCCGGGATGTTGGTGCCACGCGGGCTGGGTGCTTGAACGGGTGAGGGCCTTCTGGGTTCGGTGTGGATTGCGAAGTCTGCACCGATGCCCAGGAGGCCCTCGTGTCCCACCATAATGCCCCGCTGACCCCGACCGGGAGGCTGCGTCTGGCTCGGTGTGTCGTGGACGACGGCTGGCCGCTACGGCGGGCCGCGGAACGCTTCCAGGTCAGCCACACCACCGCCGCCCGCTGGGCCGGCCGCTACCGGCAGCTCGTCAGTCCGCCGCGGGACCGGCCGAGCGCCTGGCGAGCCGCCGCACGTGCCGGATCCTCCAGTTCGTCCCCCGTTCGCGCCCCCCTTCGCGCCCTCTCCTTTGCGGGCACCGGCAGCGTGCTGATGAGCCCGGCTGACGGTGGAGTCGACCGACACGGCCCACTCCACGGCCCCGACCGAGTCGTCGTGGACCTGGACCTGTTCCGGCAACCGGGCCCAGGTACCGGCCGACTCCCAGCGGGCGAACCGCTCATGGACCGTCGGCACCCGTGCGGGCGGCCTGACCGCTGTGCAGCGGTGGGGATCGACGTGCCGCCTTCCGGCCTGGCTCGGCCGGAAGGCGACGCCTGGCTCGGGATCAGTCGAGGACGGCGATGCCGTCGGTGGTGACGGTGGGTCGGCCGGAGGTGCCGACGACCACGATCTTCACGGTGTGCTGGGCGGAAGTGCTCCAGCTCTTCGTCCACATGGCCTGGCGGTACAGGGTGGTCGCGGACTTCAGGTCGACCGTGCTCTGGTAGGTGCCGTCGAGGTAGACCTTGACCTGGCCCGAGGTGGAGGCGCGCGAGGCGATCCAGGACACGGAGCGCCCCTTGAAGGTCCACGTCAGGGTGGCCCCGGCGGTTGAGGAGCTGGTCGAGTAGCCGCCCAGGTAGCTGGTGCCGGACCGTTTGGCCCAGCTGCCCGTGGCCTTGGCCGCGCTCTCCTGGACCAGGGTCGCCGTGCGCGTGACGGAGGCGGTGGCCGTGTTGCCGGCCAGGTCGGTGGCCTTCAGGGCGAACTGGGTGGAGGTGGCGGCCTTGGCCGTGGTGGACCAGCCGGTCGCCGAACTCGTCAGGGTGGCGGCGGTGGGCGAGGTGGCGGCCTGCGCGTGCAGGCCGTTGTCGTCGGCCGCCTTCCAGCTGACGGTGACCGGGATGCCTGCCGTGTTCACGGTGCCGGTGCGCAGTGCGACGGACGGGGCGGTGGGATAGGTGGGCCGGGTGGTGTCGGCGATCACCGTCACCGGTGCGGAGGTCGCCGCCTTGCTGGTGATGTGCGTGGCGCGTACCTGGACGGTGTGGCGTCCGGCGGCCAGGGTGACGGCCGCGGAGGAAGCGCTGCCCGGCACCTTCGCCGCGGGGGTGCCGTCGACGAGGACCTCGGTCCCGGACAGCAGCGTGGCGGGCGTGCTGGTGGTCCAGCGGACCGTCGCCTTGGTGCCCGTCACGTAGGCGGTGCCTGCCTTGGCTGTGCCGTAGGGGCCGTCGACGCCGGTGACGGCGAGGCCGGTGGCGGGGCCGGCCGCGTAGGAGCGGACGTCGGCGAGCTTGGCGTAGAGCTGGTTGCCGGGGCAGTCGGTGGCGAATCCGTTGCGGTGTCCTGAGACCGCGTTCAGGGTGTAGGCCTTCCCGTAAGTGAAGCCGTAGCTGTCCTTCGCCCCTTCGGTGAGCGTGCTGGTCGCGGTCGGGCTGATGCCGGACATGCCCAGTTTCCATGCGGTGATACGGGCTATGGAGCCCAGCATCGCCTGGGTGGGGGCGGCCCCGGGAATCGTGCTGGACGCGGAGTCACCGCCGCTGAGGTCGGTGTACGTGCCGATCGCGGCGATGCCCATCGAGTCGGTGTTGAAGCCGTACGTCTGTGCGCCGACCACCGGCAGGGCGGCTCCGCCGAAGCGGCCCTCGAAGATCGTGCCGCACTTGTCGACCAGGAAGTTGTAGCCGATGTCCCGCCAGCCCTGGTGCAGGTGCAGGGCGTAGAGGCTGCGCACGATGGCGGGGGAGTCGGCGCAGGAGTAGGCGTTGGTGGTGTCGGTGTGGTGGACGAAGACCACCTTCACCGTGCTGCCGTAGTCGGGGTATCCGGCGTCCCGGGCGCACTCGTCCGCGCCCCAGCCCGCGCGGCTGACCATCGGCGGGGCCGGCACCGTCGTGGTGCGCGGCGCGGCAGGCATCGGGCTGGGCGCCGTCTGCGGCGCCGAGGAGGCGCCCGGACAGGACGGATAGGCCTCGGACAGCGAGGGCAGATAGCCGGGAGTGCTCGGCGGTGTGCTGGGCGCGGTCGTGGTGGGAGCCGCGGACGAGGCATCAGGGCTGGACGGGACGGGCGCGGTCGTCGGGGAACCGGAGGGCGGCTCCGGCGTGTCCGAGCCGGGTGAGGCGGGCGCCGGGTCGGACGGCGAGGCCGGAGCCGAATCCGCGGCCGTCGGAGTGTCCTCCGGCGCCGAGGAGGCCGTGTCGGTGGGCGTCTGCGTGGGAGTCGCGTCGTCGGCGACGCTGAAAGCCGCCGGTTCCAGCGCGGGCGTGGCCGCGCCGGCAGCCTGGCCACCGTCCTGGGACCGCGAGGCGGAGTGGGCGCTGTCAGGGTCCACGAGGTCGACGGTCAGCCCCGTCGGCAAGGCGTGCGCACCGTGGCCGCCGCGCACGCGCACCTGCACACCGTCGGAGGGCGCGGTCCACAGCGGTGCCGTGGCGCCGCGCACCCCGGCTCGGTCCTGCTCCGCCGGATCGGGCAGCGCGTCCGCCGCCGCCAGCTTCTGCCAGGCGCTCCAACGCCCCGTCGCCGAGGACCTGGTCCGCACCTGCACCGTGCCGTCCAGCCTGGCGCGGGCGTCGCTCCAGCTCACCGCCAGCATCCGGAACGGCTTCGTCGACCGGGCACCGAGCTCACGCTCGTCGGCCGAGGCGCCCGTCAGACCGAGCGAATCCACCGAGGTGTGCACCACACGCGGCTGCCGGGCACCGGCCGTGTCGCCGCCGCCCGACGAGGCGTGCAGGGCCACCGCGGCTCCCGCTCCGCCCACCAGCACGACCCCGGTCGCCATCCACGCCCGGGCCCGTCTCCCCCGCGGCGCGCGAGCACCGCCTGCTCCAACTCTCATGTCCACCTTCTCGCCAGGCCGCCGACAGCGGCTGTCGTGCACATGCTGCACGTCCAGCGGATCGTAGAGGTGAGCAGGCACGCGGCCCCCAGCGGGGTGGCGATCGCCCACACCGCGAGGTCACTTCGCACGGGGTCGGCGGTTCGGCGGCCCGGAACCGCCCGGGCCCGGGCCCGGCCGGGCGGCGGGCCTCGCTCGGGGCGAGACCGCTTCGTGCCGTCCGGCCCGGGCCCGGTGTCAGCCCGCCGTCGCCGCGTCCTCGGAGACCGGTGCCCGCGTCTCCTCGGGACCGGCGAGGCCGCGCAGCGGGCGGTTTCTGACCACGTAGCAGATGAGCAGCACGTACAGGCCGCCGAACAGCCCCAGGGTGGGGCGCAGTCCGATGTTCTGCGCGAGCCAGCCGGTGGCGAAGATGCCGACCGGCGCGGCGGCGAACGCCATGGCCATCACCGCGCCCCAGACCCGGCCCAGCGCCTCCGGCGGGGTGGAGCGCTCCACCACGCCGGTGACGAGGGGGTTGACCGGTCCGCTGGCCAGCCCGATGGCGAAGGTGATCACCAGCATGAGCCACAGTCCGGGTTCGGCGACCATGGCCAGCCGGGCGGCGCAGATCAACGCGAAGCAGCCGACGAAGGTCGCCCACCGGTTGGCCAGCAGCCTGCGGCTCGCCGGGGCGTAGGCGAACGATCCGACGACCGCGCCGATGCCGTTGGCCGCCAGCAGCAGCCCCACCGTCCGCTCGCCGCCCAGCAGTTCGCGGCTGTAGACGGGCAGCACCACCGGGGTCAGCGCGTCGTCCAGGAAGTTGGTGCACACCACCACGCTGATGATGGCCGCCAGCACCGGGGTACGCAGGATGTAGCGCGCGCCCTCGGTGACCTCCCGCAGCAGGCCCGGACGGGCCCCTGCCGCCTCCGCCGCGTCGCCCGGCTCCGCCTCCCGGGCCCGCGAGGCGGGCTCGCCGCCCGGCACCGCCATGATCAGCAGGGCCGACGCGAGGAACGTGCCCGCGTCCACGTAGAGGACGGCGGTCGGGCCGGTCAGGCCCGCCATCAGCGCCGCGAGCGGCGGGCCGACCACGAACGCCACCCGCTGGGCCGAGGCGAACAGCGAGTTGGCGGTCTCCGAGCGCACCTGCCCGCGGGCGGTCACCCGGGGCAGCAGCGCCAGCCGGGCCGCGGCGCCCGGCGCGTCGGCGAGGGTGCGCAGGAACAGCAGCGCCATCAGCGCCGGCAGCGCGAGACCGACCGTGCCGTGCAGCAAGGGCACCGCGGCCATGCACGCCCCGGCGGCCAGGTCGGCGACCACACTGGTGCGCTTCGGGCCGACCCGGTCGGCGATGACGCCCCCGGCGAGGCCGGCCACGATCATGGGCAGCGCGTTGGCGAATCCCGCAGCGCCCGCCTCGGTGGCGCTGGAGGAGATCTGGAGCACGTAGAGCGGCACCGCGACCAAGGTCATGGTGTTGCCGATCCAGGACAGGTAGTTCGCCGTCACCAGCGCGGTGAGGGGGCGCCTGTCACGGGTGGTCGTCGATGTCATGCGGAGGGGCTCTTCTTCTCTCGGGTCAGTTCGGCGAGCATGCGGTTCACTTCGTGCAGGGACATGCCCGCCGTCGAGGGCGGCTGGGCGCCGCGCTGCCGGGTCAGCCGGGTGAACTCCTCGGCGGCGTCGGCCGCCGCGGCCCGCACGGCCGCCCCGTCGACGGCGTCCGGGTCGAACTTCCAGGTGAACACCGCTTCCTCGCCGTCGGTTTCGAAGAGGACGGCGACGGCGTGGGAGCGCGTGGCGTCGTCGTTCCCCGAAGGCCCGATCTGCTCGCCGACGGTGAACAACGGCCCGTGCCCGGCGCCCCCGAGCAGCGTACCCAGGTAGTTGAAGGACAGCTCGGGCCGTCCCCAGCCGGCGGCCTCGCGGCGCACCTCGGGATCGGCGGACCAGCGCAGTGCCAGGTAGCCCTTGCCACCGTCCGGTACGGCGTCCAGGGCGCGGCCGACCTGCCGCAGATGGCGTCCGGGGTCGTCGGCGAAGGGGAGGCGGAGCGGGTGGCTGGTGGCGTAGAAGCCCACGGCACGGGCCGGGTCCCAGCCGTCGGCGAGCGGCAAATCCCGCCCGGGCGCGATGAGTTCGAGGACGACGTCCCGCCCGCCGAACCAGGGCCGGGTGGCCCGGGCGACCGCGGTCAGCGCCTCGGCCGGCCGGTCCGCGGCGCCCGCGCCCGGCGGTATCGCCGCCCGCACCCGGTACGCCGTCTCGCCGCCGAGCCGGTCCGGCCCGCCGGTGCGGCAGCCGAGCGGTGCGGCCCCCGCCAACTGGTCGCGCCAGTAGTCGCGTTGCCCCCGCACGTCGTGCTCGCGCCAGGCGGCCGCGTACACCGACGGGTGCCGGGCCTCGGCGGCCGGCCGGGTGCCGTGGTAGGCCCGGTCGAGGTCGTCCACCAGGATCTGCCAGGACAGGCCGTCCACCACCAGATGGTGCGCGGTCAGCACGATCCGGTCCGGCTCGCCGGGGATCAGGGAGGCCGCGAACAGCGGCCCTTCGCGCAGGTCGAAGGCGGCGCGGTGGGCGGCCGCCACCCGGGCCGGGTCCGCGCCCGGCGCCTCGACCCGCCACAGCCGGCGGTCCGTGGCGTCCCAGCGCCAGCCGGTGTCCGTGCGCCGGAACGCCGAGCACAGGCCGGGATGGGCGGCCGCCACCCGTTTGACGACCACTCCCAGCCACTCGGGGTCCAGCGGCCGGGCGGCGGTGAGCACCAGGCTGTGCGCCCACAGCTCCGGGTGCGGCAGGCCCCCCTCCAGCAGGTCCTCCTGCTCGGGACTGACCGTGCCCTCCGCCGCCGCGGTACCGCCCTGGGAGGTGTCCGACTCGGGCCGGACCAACGCCAGTTGGCCGCGCATGGTGGGGGCGCGGAACAGCTGCCGGGCGGTGAGGGCGAACCCCGCCCGGCGCAGCGCGTGGGCCAGCCGGATCGCCGTCAGGGACGTACCGCCGCACTCGAAGAAGTTGTCGTCCGGGCCCGGCTCGGTGCCCAGCACCTCCCGCCAGACCTCCGCGATCCGGCGCAGCTCGCCGGGGTCCACCGAAGCGGGGGCCGAGGGCGCCGCGGTGACCGCCCGCGCCGGGCCGGGGGCGGGGGCCGCCACACGGGCGCGCAGGGGTTCGTCCGGCCGCTCCACGAAGACCCGCACCAGTTCCAGGAGACGCCCCACGAGCCGGTCGACGGTGGCGTCGGTGAACAGCTCCGTGCGGTACTCGAATCGCCCGTACATCCGGTCACCCGCGCGCCACCAGCCGACCGTGATGTCCATGGGCGACACGCCGTCCTCGACCTCGACGCCGTGCACCTCGGCGTCGGGCACCCGGACCACGGTGTCGTCGAAGTCCAGCACGAGGTGCATGGTCTGCAACAGGGGGTACCGGTCCAGGCTCCGTTCGGGCGACACCGCGTCGACGATCTCGCTGAAGGGCACCTCACGGTGGTCGGCGACCGCTGCCGAGGCCTGCCGCACCGCGTGCAGGATCTGCCGGGGCGTCGGGTCGGCGGGCAGCCTGGCGCGCAGCGGGACGTTGGTCAGCAGGAAGCCGATCAGGTCGTGGGTCTCGGGCCGGCCGCGGGTCGCGCTCGGCAGGCCGACGACGATGTCCCGGGACCCGGTCTCCTCGTGCAGCAGGCCCACGTACACGGCCAGCAGCGCGTCGGACAGGGTCAGCCGCGAGGAGCGGCACATGGCCAGGAAGGCGGTGCTGAGAGAGTCGTCGAGCCGGAAGTAGTGGTGCTTGCCCTCGTGTCCGCGGCCCTGCGGGGGCGCGTCGTAGGGCAGTTGGAGATACGCCGGTACGCCCTCCAGGTGGGCGCGCCAGAAGTCGCGGTGCGCCCGGCGGCGTCCACCGGTGAAGAACTGCCGCTGCCAGACGGCGAAGTCCCCGTACTGCACGGGGAGTTCGGGAACCCGCGCGGGGCGGTTCTCGCGGATCGCCCGGTAGTGCTCCAGGAGTTCGCGGTTGAGGCGTACGAACGACCACTGGTCGGTCACCGAGTGGTGCATCGTCTCGATCACCTGGTACTCGTCGTCCGCGCCGCGCACCACGACCACCCGCAGCAGCCCGCCCGCGGCGAGGTCGAACGGCCGCCGCACCAGCGCCCGCACGGTCTCCTCGACGGCCTCCGGCTCGTCCCGCAGGTCGAAGAACTCGACCGGGGTCGCGAACTCCTCGCTCACCCGCAGCACCGGCAGGCCGTCGCGGACCTCCACGCGGGAGCGCAGCAGCTCGTGGCGGCGCACCAGCGCGGTGACGGCCGCCCGGAACGCCTCCTCGTCGAAGGCGCCCTTGAACCGCAGCCCGGTGCTGATGTTGTACGTGTGCCGGCCGGGATCGAGCTGGTCGAGGATCCAGATGCGCTCCTGGTCCAGGCCCAGCGGGAAGACGGAGCGGTCGCCGGGGCGCCGGACGAGGTCCGGCTCGGCGGCCGGGCCCTCCTCCCCGTGCCGCAGTCTGCGCTGGAGGGCCGCCCGCTGCTCGGGCGTCAGCCGGGCCAGCCGGTCGGCGACGGTACGCGGTCGGGTCACGTCACTGGCTCCTGTCGCAGTCGGCGGTGGTGGGTCGGGCGGTGGGCAGCAGCTCGGCCAGCCGGGGCAGGCCGTCCAGCACGTCCGCGGCCGGCAGCCCGAAGTCGACGAGGCAGCCCACCTCGTCGGCGCCCGCCTCGGCGAGCCGGGCCAGCACCCGGGCGGCCTTGGCCGGCGTGCCCAGCAGCGAGGGTCCTGCCAGGTAGTCCTGGAAGGCGGCCTCGAGCAGGACGGGTTCGTCGCCGCCGCCGGTCTGCGCCCGGTAGGAGGACAGGTAGTCGTGCAGCGCGGGCCGCAGCCGCTCCTCCAGGTCGGGCTCGTCGCTGACGTGCGCGTGGGTCATCACCACGACGTCACCGCGCCCGGCGTGCCCGGCGTCCCGCCAGGCGGCCCGGTAGCGGGCCACGTTCTCCCGCAGCTGGGGCAGGGTCTGGCCGAGCAGCGCGGTCATCACGCCGTACCCGGCCGTGCCCGCGGCCCGGAAGGTGTCGGGGTGCCCGGCCGCGGTGATCCACACCGGCAGCTCGGGCTGCACCGGGCGCGGCTGGGTGAGCACCCGCGCCGTCGTGCCCGCGGTGCCGGGGAAGGCCAGCTCCTCGCCCGCCCACAGCCGCCGCACCTGTTCGACGGTGCGCATCAGCGTCTTCTTGCGCTCGTCGTACGGCTCCCGGGCCAGCACGAAGTCGTCCGGGTGCCAGCCGCTCGCGAAGGAGACGCCCACCCGGCCGCCGGAGATGTTGTCCACCACCGCCCACTCCTCGGCGACGCGGACCGGATGGTGCAGCGGCGCGGCGACGCTGCCGGCCCGCAGCCGCAGCCGCCGGGTCACGGCCGCCACCGCGGCGGCGAGGACGGACGGGTTGGGGTGCGAGCCGCCGAAGTCCACGAAGTGCCGCTCGGGGAACCACGCGGCGTGGAACCCCCGCTCGTCGGCGAACTCGCAGGCCCGCAGCATCATGGCGTAGTAGTCGGGGGCCGCGAGCGCGCGGGCCTGCGGGAAGAAGTACAGGCTGAGCCGGATGCGCGCCGCCGCGTCCGGCGGCCCGTCGGCGGCCGGTGCCTGCCGGGCGCGTTCCTTCAGCCGCAGCCGCAGTGCCGCGCGCTGCTCGGGGGTCAGCTGTCCGAGCCGTTCGCCGATGCCGCTCACGCCTGGCCCTCCCCTTCGCCCTGACCCTCGATCTCGGCGAGCAGCGCCAGCAGTTCGGCGTCGTCGCGCGCGTCGAGCATCTCCTCCACCCGCGCCGCGAAGTCGCCGAACGTGGAGTGCTCGTACAGGTCCTGGAGGCGCACCTCGACCAGCAACTGGTCGTTGACGACGGAGATCAGCTGCGCCGCCTGGAGCGAAGTGCCGCCCAGCTCGAAGAAGTTGTCCTGCGGCCGGATCGCCGGACCGCCGAACGACTCCTGCCACAGGGCGGCCAGCAGCGACCGCGTCTCCGTGCCTTCGGGCGCCGCGTCGGTGCCTGCCTCCTCCTGCCCGGCGCGGGCCGGGACGGTCTCGGGTATACCCGGCGCGGGCGCGCCGTCCGGACCGCCGGCCGGCCAGTGGCGGGTGTCGGCGAACGCGTAGCCGGGCAGCCGCGCCGGGGCGCTCGGCGGGGCGACGAGGTCGTCGGTGGCGCAGCCCGCCGCCCAGGCGGCGCCGAGCGCGGCCAGGTGCACCGTCGCCTCGTCGCGCCGCCCGTCGCCGAGCAGTTCGGCGACGACCGGGCGGTGCTCCGCCCCCCGGGTCGCGCGCCGCAGCTGCGAGGCGAACGTCCGCCCCGGACCGGCCTCCAGCACCACGTGCGGCGCCGCGTCCAGCAGCACCTCCACCCCCTCGGCGAAGCGGACGGTGGCGCGCAGCTGACGGCCCCAGTAGGCCGGGTCGGTGGCCTGCGCCGCTTCCAGCGGTGCCCCGGTGACGTTGGACAGCACCAGCTCGCGCGGCGCGTGCAGGGCGAGGGTGCCCACCACGTCGGTGAACGCCTCGGCGGCCTCGGCCATGGACCGGGAGTGGAAGGCGTGCGCGGTGGCGAGCCGGCGCACCTTCACCCCCTTCGCGGCGCAGCGGCGCTCCACCTCCGCCAGGTGCTCCGCCGCCCCGCCGAGGACCACGGTGTCGGCCGCGTTCACCGCGCAGACGTCCACCGGCAGCCCCGCCGCCACCTCCCGCGCCGTGTCCTCACCGGCCAGCACGGCGGCCATCACCCCGGCCGGCGCGCGGCTCATCAGCCGGCCGCGTTCGACCACCGCGCGCGCCCCGTCCGCCTCGGAGAACACGCCGGCCCAGGTCGCGGCGACCAGTTCGCCGACGCTGTGGCCGAGGAGGACCGACGGGGTGACACCGTGCCGCCGCAGCGCGTGCAGCAGGGCGAGCTCCACGCTGAACAGCAGCGGCTGGACGACATCGGTGCGCAGCCAGCGCGGATCGGCGTCCGGCCAGGTCCAGCAGCCCTCCAGGTCCGGCCCGCCGCACGCGCGGACGAGGTCCCGGGTGCCGGCCCACTCCCGGGCGAACTCCTCGTCCGCCGCGAGCAGCCCGCGCCCGGTGCCGGCCAGGGGCACCCCCTGGCCCGGCAGCAGCACGGCCACGGTCGGTTCGGGCACCGCCTTCGCCTGGGCCGACGCCGACTCCAGCGCGTCCGCCAGCGCGGCGCGCGCCGACGCCTCGTCCGCCGCCTCGATCGGGCAGGCCCAGCGGTACGGCAGCCGCCGCCGGCCGTGCCAGAGCGTGCCGAGGACGTCGTTCACCGGCCGGGTGCCCTCGCGCACCGCCGCGGCGAGCCCGGCCGCGGTGCGCTCCAGCGCCTGCGGGCTCGCGGCGGAGAGCACCGCGGGTCCGCGCCCGGGCGGGCCCGCGGCCGGCTCCGGCGGCGCGGCGGCGACGGCGGGTTCGGCGAGGACGACATGGGCGTTGGTGCCGCCCAGGCCGAAGGAGCTGACCGCCGCGTACCGGGTGCGCCCGCCGGGCCAGGGCATCGCCTCGCGCGGCAGATGGAAGCGGTCCGCGCCCAGCGGCGCGTCGGGCCCGTCCCCGGGCTGTGCGGGGACCGGCGGGATCACCCCGTGCTGGACGGCGAGCACCGCCTTGATCAGGCCGACCACGCCCGCCGCGGTGTCCGTGTGCCCGATGCCCGCCTTCACCGCGCCGAGCGCGCACGGCTCCGCCGCGTCGCCGTACGCCTGGGCCAGCGCCGCCAGTTCGACCTGGTCGCCGAGTTCCGTCGCGGTGCCGTGCGTCTCGATGAAGCCGATGTCCGCCGGTTTGCGGCCGGCCACCGCCAGCGCCTCCTCCAGCACCGCCGCCTGGCCCCGGGGGCTGGGCGCGACGAGGCTCATCCGGTCGGCGCCGTCGTTGTTGACCGCGCTGCCCAGCAGCACCGCCCGGGCACCGCGCCCGGCCTCCTCGGCCCGGCGCAGCACCACCACCCCGGCCCCGCTCGCGGGCACGGTGCCCCGGCTGCCCCGGGTGAAGGGCCGGCAGCGGCCGTCGGGGGAGAGCACGTCGCCCTCCTGGTAGGTGTAGCCCGCGCCCGGCGGCAACTGGACGGTGACCCCGCCCGCGATCGCGAGGTCGCACTCGTAGGTGAGCAGGCTGCGCAGGGCCACGTGGACGGCGACCAGCGAGGTGGAGCAGGCGGTCTGCACGGTGAGGGCCGGGCCGGTGAGGCCCAGCCGGAACGCGAGGGACGTCGCCAGGAAGTCCTTGTCGTTGCCCAGCGAGATCTGCTGGCGGCCCGCGGCCCGGACCAGCGTGGGGTCGGCGTCCACATGGCGCTGCCGGTAGCCGCTGTCACCGCAGCCGAGGAAGACCCCCACCCGTCCCGGGTCGCGCTCGGTGTCGACGCCCGCGTCCTCCAGCGCCTGCCAGGCGACCTCGGTGACGATGCGCTGCTGGGGGTCGGTCACCGCGGCCTGGGTCGGGCTCATGCCGAACAGCTCCGCGTCGAACCGGTCGACCCGGTCGATCCCGCCGACGCCCAGGGTGCCGTCGGCCAGCGCCCCCGGCAGCGCCACGTGCCCGCGGACCACGTTGGCCCAGAAGGTGTCCGGGTCGGCGGCTCCGGGCACTCGGAGGGCCACTCCGATCACCGCCACCGCGTTGTCGGGTGCGTGCATCTGCGTACGCCTCGATTCCTGGTACCTAGAGGGTCGATGAGGGCCGCCGGCCGGCGCGCCAGCCGCTCAGGGCGCGGGAGCGGTCGCGGCCCCGGGCCGCGCCGCGTGCCGCGGGTCCGTCGGCCGCGGCGGCACCGTCGAGGTGTGCCGCGAGGGCGCGCACGGTGGTGTGGCGGAACAACTCGGCCGCCGTGAGCCGGGGATGGTCGGCGCGCAGCGCCGCCAGCACCCGCAGCACCCCGTGCGAGGTCCCGCCGAGTTCGAAGAAGGTCGCGTCGTGGTCGGCGACGGGCCGGCCCAGGACCGTCTCCCAGACCCGGCACAGGCGCGCCGCGGTCGAACCGTCCGCCGGGGGCGGCCCGGCGGGGGCGGCCGGCCGCCGGTCGGCCGCCCAGCGCGCCAGCGTGTCGCGGTCGAGTTTGCCGTTGGGCAGCTGCGGCAGCGCGGTAACGCGCAGCCACGCGCCGGGGACGGCGGCCGGGGGGAGCCAGGCCTCGGCGTGGGCGCGCAGCTCCCGCAGCGGTCCGTCCGCCACCGGGCCGGTCGGTCCGTCCGCCGTGACGCCGTCCGCCGGTACGCCGTCCGGCAGGAACGCCACCAGGTGGGTGGAGTCGGCGTTCGGGGCCACGGCGACCTCGGGCACGCCGCCCGCGCGCAGGGTGGCCTCCACCTCCTCCACCTCGATCCGCTGGCCGAGGATCTTGCACTGTCCGTCCCGGCGGCCGAGGAACCGCAGCCCCTCCGGGCCGTCGAGGACGACCAGGTCGCCGGTGTCGTACCCGCGCCCCAGGCCCCCGCCGAGCGCCACGAACCGCTCGGCGGTCAGCTCCGGGCGGCGCCAGTACCCCTCGGCGACCCCCAGGCCCCCGATCACCAGCCGGCCGGGGCAGCCCGGGGGCAGCCGCCGGCCCAGCGCGTCCCGCACATGGCAGGACTCGCCCGGCAGCGGCAGCCCGATCCGGACGGGGGCGCCCCGGACGACCCGCCAGGTGGTGGACCACACGGTGGTCTCCGTGGGGCCGTAGCAGTTGACGACCGGTCCCGGGACGGCCGCCGCCAACTCGTCCGCCAGGTCCGGCGCGAGGGGCTCGCCGCCGACCAGCAGGGCGCCCAGCCGGCCCAGCAGGGCGCGGCCCGCCGGGTCGGCCAGCAGCAGCCGGGCGATGGTGGGCGTGCACTGGTACAGGGCCCCGGCCGGCACGTCCTGCTCGGCCACCCGCCGGTGCCCGGTCACCAGGACGGTGCGGCCCCGGGTGAGCGGCCACAGCAGTTCCAGGACACTGATGTCGAAGGACAGGCTGGTGCCCGCGACCGTCAACGGCGCTTCGGGCAGGGCCCGTTCGCAGGCGTCGAAGAGCGCGGTCAGCCGGGAGTGGCCCACGACGACGCCCTTGGGCCGGCCGGTCGAGCCGGAGGTGTGCAGGATGTACGCGCGCCCGGCCGGGTCCGCCGGGGCCGCGCCGCCCTCCTCGCCGTCCGCCGGTACGGCGGCCCCGGCGTCGGCCATGTCCAGGGGGAGGACACCGGGCGTGTCCCGCAGCGCCCCCGGCAGGTCCCGGTCGCCCAGCACGACGGCCGGGGCGGTGTCCGCCACGATGAACCGCAGCCGGTCGGCCGGGTACTCCGGATCCAGCGGCACGTACACCGCGCCCGCCCGCCAGACGGCGAGCACGGCCACCACCAGGTCCGTGCCCCGCGGCAGGCAGATGCCCACCCGGTCACCGGGCCGCACCTCCCGCCCGGTGAGCGCGCGGGCCACCGCGCGCGACCGCTGCTCCAGAGCCTCGTAGGAGAGCTCCCGGTCCCCGTCGGTGACGGCGAGGGCCCGCGGGGTCGTACGGGCGTGCCGCAGGACGAGTTCGTGCACCGGCCGCGGGTCGGCATCCAGCGGGGCGCCCGTGAGGACGGCCAGTTCGGCCTCCTCCGTCTCGCCGAGGAGGTCGATGGACGCGAGCGGACGCGCCGGGTCCTCGGTGAGCCGCTCCAGGAGCCGGGCCACGTGGTCCACCGTGTTGCGGGCCCGCTCCGGCGGCAACGCGCCCTCGCGGTGCACGAGTTCCAGTCGCATCCCGCCGTCGGGCAGATGGCGCAGGGCCAGGCAGCAGTCGTACTCCGCCTCCCCGGTGTCCGTCTCGCCGACCGTCCAGCGCAGCCCGCCCGCCTCGACCGCCGGCACCGGGACCGTCTCGGTGCACAGGATCTGGGCGAGCGGCTTGCGGCCGTGCTCGCGTACGGCGCGCACCGCGGACAGGATCTCCTCGAAGGGCAGTTCGGCGTGGTCCAGCGCGTCGAACAGCGCGTCCACCGCCCGGTCCGCCACCGTCGCGGTGTCCGCCCCGGCCAGGTCCATGCGGACCGGGACGGTGTTCTGGAGACAGTCGATGCGCCGGTCGCCGCCGTCCCCCCGGCCGCTCACCGGGACCGCGAGGACGACGTCGTCCCGGTCCAGGTACCAGGCCGTCACCGCGCCGACCGCGCCGAGGAACTGGGCGAACGGGCTGGCACCGGTGGTCCGCGCGCGGTGCCGCAGCCGGTCGCACAGTTCCGCCGGCAGGTCCCGCACGACGGTCCGCTTGCGATGCCCGTCCGCGGGCCGCGTCCAGGGCAGTTCGGTCCGCCGCGGGCAGCCCTCCAGGTACCGCCGCCAGAAGGCGCGCAGCCGTTCCCCGTCCGCCCGCGGCGCCGGATCGTCGTCCGGGGCGCCCGCGGCCGGTGCGGCCGCGGCGGGTTCGGCGTAGGCGCCGGTGAGCGCCGTCAGCAGCAGGGCCGTGGAGTCGTCGTCGAAGACCGCGTGGTGCACGGCGACCAGGCAGTGCGTGCGGCGCGGGCCGACCAGCGCCCTGATCCGGCACAACGGGCCGTCGCCGTGTTCGAACGGCACCGCCAGCGCGGCGGACTCCGCCGCCACCAGGGCGTCCGGGTCGGCGGTCGTCCGGACCACCAGGTCCACGGCGTCGGCATCGTGCACCCGCCGGCGCAGCCCCTCGGGGTCGAGGTGCAGCGAGGTGCGCAGCGCCGGGTGGGCCGTGAGCACCGCGCGCAGCGCCTCCCGCAGCCGCTCGGGGTCGGCCGCCCCTTCCGCGGTGATCCGCTTGACGAGGGTGCGGGCGGCGCCGCCGTCCTGCTGGTCCAGCAGGAAGAACCGCAGTTGTCCGGCGGTGGCCGGGCGGGTGTCGGAGCGGCTCATCCGGCGTCCCCCGGCCGTGCGCCGGTCCTCGCGCGCAGCAGTTCCGTCATGGCCGCCGGGGTGGCGTGGCGGATGACCTCCTTCAGGGCCAGTTCCGGCAGCCCGGCGCCGCGCAGCGCCGTCTTGAGCCGCAGCGCGAGCAGGGAGGTGCCGCCGAGATCGAAGAAGTTGTCGTCCGGGGTGACGGGCACGTCCAGCACCTCGCGCCAGACCCCGACGACCCGGTCGAGGACGTCACCGGACGCGTCCGGGGAGCCGGCGGGGCCCGCCGGGGCGTCCGCGTCCGGTTCCGGGGCGGGCAGCCGCGCCCTGTCGAGCTTGCCGTTGGCGGTGACCGGAAGGGCCGTGAGCGCGGTGACCGACTGCGGGACCATGTACTCGGGCAGCCGCGCCGCCGCCCGCCGCAGCAGCCCGTCGGTGGACCCGCCGTCCGCGAGCACCACATAGGCGTCCAGACGGGCCTCGGCGGTGCCCGCGCCGTGTACGACGACCGCCGCGGACGTGACCGACGGGTCCCGCAGCAGGGCGTCGCGGACCTCGCCGAGTTCGATGCGGAAGCCGCGCACCTTCACCTGGTCGTCCAGCCGTCCCAGGTGTTCCAGCACGCCGCCGGGCAGCAGCCGGCCCTGGTCGCCGCTGCGGTAGAGCCGTCCGCCCGGCACCCGCGGGTGGCGGTCGGTGGTGAAGCGTTCGGCCGTCAGCTCGGGGCGGTCGAGATAGCCGAGCGCCACCCCCGCACCGCCCACGTGCAGCTCTCCCGCGACGCCGGGCGCCACCGGACGGCCGTGCGGGTCCAGGACGTAGATCTCCCAGCCGGGCAGCGGACGGCCGACCACCCGGCTGCCGGTACGGGTGTCCTCGGCGGTGACCGTGTGCGTGGTGCTGTGCACGGTCGTCTCGGTGATGCCGTACATGTTCTCCACGCGCACCCCGGGATAGCGTTCGAACCAGGGCGTCAGGGTGCGCGTGTCCAGCGGTTCGCCGCCGAAGACCACCAGCCGCACCGACAACTTGCCCCGCGTCAGCCGGTCGGTGGCGAGCAGCAGGCCGAACGCGGTCGGTGTCTGGCTGAGGACGGTCACCTCCTCGTCCTCCAGTAACTGGTGGAACTCCTCCGGGTTGCGCGAGACCGCCCGGGGCACGACCACCAGCCGGCCGCCGGTGAGCAGACACACCCAGATCTCCCAGGCGGAGAAGTCGAAGGCGAACGAGTGGAAGAGCGACCACACGTCGTCCGGGCCGAGGCCGAAGTCCTCGCGCGTCGCGTTGAGCAGCGAGGTGACGTTGCGGTGCGTCACCAGCACGCCCTTGGGCCGGCCGGTGGACCCGGAGGTGTGGATGGCGTAGCAGGGCAGATCCGGGTCGACGGCGGGCAGCGGCCGGTCCGGGTCGCGTGGCCGGGTGCGCACCGGCAGCCAGTCGATGTGCTCCGGCAGGTCCGCCGGACGGGCGTCCGTGTCACCGACCACGACCCGCACGTCCGCGTCGCCGATCACGAGGGCCAGCCGCGCCTCGGGATAGGAGGGGTCCAGCGGTACATACGCCGCTCCGGTCTTCAGCACGCCCAGCAGCGCGACGATCAGCTCGCAGGAGCGTTCCATGCGCACGCCCACCCGGTCCCCGGCCCGCACCCCGGCCTCCGCCAGCGCGCGGGCGACCGTTTCGGAACGCTCGTCGACCTCGGCGTAACGCAGCGCGCTCCGCCCGTCGTTGACGGCGATGCGGTCGGGCGACCGCCCGGCGCGCCGGGTGAACAGCGCGGGCACGGACAGGTCCTCGGGGGTGAGCCGGGCGCCGAGCCCGGCGTCCAGGACCCGCTGCCGGTCCGCTTCGTCGAGGACACTCACCGAGACCAGGCGCGCGTCCGGCCGCTCGGCGAACTCGCGGAGCACGGCGACGAGCTGTCGGGTGAACAGGGCTGCCTGCCCGGCCGAGAACCACCGGTGGCGGAACTGGAGCAGCCCCCGCGCGGCGCCCTCGGCCGCCAGATCGATGTAGACGAGCAGCGGGAACTTCGCGGCGCCCGCGAAGGGGTGGGGGAGCGGTCGCGCGGTGAGTCCCGGCAGGCGCAGGGGCGGCGGGGTCCACAGGGGGGCGACCGCGGCGGTCAGCGGACCGGCGCCGGGGGACTGGTGGCCCGCGGGCAGCACGTCGAAGAGCGGCAGGTCGGCGTCCCGGTAGGCGGCGAGGCACTGGCGGTGGCAGGTGCGCAGGAAACCGGCCACGGTGCCGTCCTCCGCGAGGCGCACCGGAACGGGGACGGTGTTGCTGAAGTAGCCGATGGTGTGCCGCTGCGCGGCCGGCCGGCGGGTGACGAAGCTGCCGACCAGCGAGGCGTCCGTGCCGCCGTTGCGCGCGAGCACCAGCCCCACCGCGGCGGTCAGCGCCGAGTGGCGGGAGATGCCCAGGGCGCGGGCGGTGCCGGCGAGTTTCCGCCAGACGTCGTCCGGGACGGTGAACGGCAGCTGGCCGCCGTCGGCGTCGGCCGCGTCGGCGTCGCCGCACCCCCAGGCCGGTTCGGTGCCGAGCGGGAGGGCGGACAGCTCGGCGCGGCGGGCGGCCGCCCGGCCCGCCCCGCGCAGGGCGGCCCCGGCGGCGGCCGTCGCCCAGCCCGGGTAGTCGCCCGGGGGCCGGGTGGTGTCGCCCGTGAGCACCTCGGCGACGGCCGTCTCCATCGCCTGGTCGTCCACGACGAGGTGGCTGGCGGTCAGCACCAGATCGGCACCGCCGTCCCGGTGGCGCAGCAGCGCCCCGCGCATCAGCGGTCCGTGCCGGGTGTCGATCGGGCGCAGGCACTCCGCCAGGCGCCGGGCCGCGCCGTCGTCGTCCGCCGCGGCCGGCGGCAGGGTCTCCTCGCGCCATTCAGGGACGGCGTCCGACCGGGCCATGCCGAGGGCCGGGCCGTCGTCGACGAGGCGCGAGGACAGGGCCGGATGCCTGCGCACCAGGGCGCGGAAGCGCTCCGCGAGCAGTTCGCCGTCGAAGGTGCCGGTGAGGCGGTAGGCGGCGACCACCGTGTGCAGGCCCGGCCGTTCGGCCAGGGCGTCGGCGAGGTGGACGCCGACCTGGTTGGGCGCGAGCGGCCAGTCGGCCCCGGCCGGGCGGGCGGCGACCGCCGGGTCACCGCCGTCGGGTGCGCCGTCGTCCGGGCCCGGGCCCACGAACCCGCCACTGCGGTCGATCACGGCTTGCCTCCAGTCGGTGCGTGTCGTGCTGGTGACGGGACGGGCCGCGGCGCGCGCGGCGGCGGCGCGGAACGCCGGGCGGCTCGGGCCGGTTCGCCGTTCGGCCCGTGCGGCCCCGCGCGGAGCGGGTCACTCATAGTCGATCCAGTCCACGGCCTCGATCGCGGCCACCGTCTCGGCGAGCGCCGCCGCATCGGGAGCGGCCCCGTCGAGCGCGGCCACGTTGCCGGCCCCGCCGATCCGCCAGTCGACGGGCGCGCCCGGTTCGACCAGCGGCACCACCCGGTCCACGAACGGCAGCCGGCGCAGCGCGGACAGGTCTCGTACGGCCTTGACCCGGGTGGCACCCACGGGCGGCACGATCAGATAGTGGAAGACGGCGGGGCCGCGCCCCACCGGGTCGCGGGTGGTGTACGGGCGTCCCAGCGCGGCCTTGACGGCGATGTCGGCCGGGACGCCGCTGCCGGCGCGCACGCCGAGGTCGTCCACCCAGGCGCCGAGGCGGCCGTTGACCTCGATGACGCGCGGGCCGTCGGGGGTCAGCTTGATCTCGACGTCGGCCACCCCGTGCACGCCGAGGGCGCCGACCGCCCGGCACGCGAGGTCGGCCACCTCGCGGACCAGGTCGTCCGGGACCACCGACTGCCCGCCGTAGGCGCCGCGTTCGCGGAAGGGCTCGGCGAGCGCGAACTTGCTGCTGACGAAGACCGGGCGCACGTCGTCGCCGCGGGCGACGCAGTCCACCGCCATGTAGTCGCCCCAGGGCGCCTCCACCGGGATGCCGACCAGCAACTCCTCCAGCACGACGGCGGTTTCGGCCGGCCCCCCGATGCCGCCGAGCGCCGCGGCGACCACCGCGCGGCACTCGTCCGCCGTGGCGACGGCGGTGGTGTTGCGGCTCGACGCGCCGACGACCGGTTTGACGATCGCAGGCAGTCCCACCCGTGCGATGGCGGCGTCCACCTGGTCGGTGGCGGTCACCGTGCAGAACCGCACGGTGTCCAGGCCGACTTCGGCGAACCGCTGCCGCTGGCGGTCCTTGTCGGTGATCGCCTCCCGCAGGGCGGGCGAGTGATACGGCAGACCGAGCGCGGCGGCCAGCCGGACCGTGTCGGCGATACGGAACTCGCTGAACGTGATGATTCCGGCGGGGCTCAGTCCGCGTAATTCATCGAGGACCGACGCTTCGGTGCGGCCCGCCGTGTTCACCACCCGGCCCAGTCTGCCGAGGACCGGGATCATCTGCTGTGCGTGTTCCGAGTCCGCGGTCACGAATGCGATTTCGCAGCCATTGTCGCGGGCGACCTGGGAAAGGCGGAGCGGTGCGAGGCTTCCGACGTCGTAGACGGCCAGGAGTACCGGTGAATCGCTCAAGGGGTGGTCCTTCCCAAGTGATCGACGGTTCTCTCGCCGGGCCACAGCGGGGTTCACAGGGCGAGAAAGGCATCCGTGTACATGAGAGGCGGAAGAAGCATAGCCACAGCCCAGGGCCCGGCAAACATCGGTTTTCAGCCACCGCTTTCCGGATGTTTTCGCCGAAGGATTGCGGAGTGAGCTGTGTCACATTCACCGGCGAAAGGTTTCGCCACCTGCGGCGCCGACCAATTTCATAGCGTTGACAGGCCCAATCCCGTCCGCTGGTCCGCGTCGGTCTCGGAATCGTCGTGTGTTTGATGAGATGAGGAGCCAGATGAGCCAGACTCCCGGCACGGAAAACGGTGCGGACCGTATTCCGGAGTTGTGGGCAGAAGTACTCGGAGCGGGTTCCGACCCGAATCTGGGTTTTCTGGAGAACGGTGGGGATTCTTTCCGGGCCCTCACCCTCTCCACCAGGATCCACGAGGAGACGGGCGTCGAGATAGATTTCCTCGACATCCTGGAGAGCGAGAACGTCCACGCCCTGCGCGACCTACTGCGGTCCGCGGCCGACTCGTCCTGACATTTCCGGACGGCGGGTCCCGGAAATGAGAATCCGCGATCGGAGGAAACACGTGTCCGCTCCGCGTGCCGCGGAAGAGACGCCCTTCCCTGAACCGGCCGCTCCCCGGCCCCTGAGGATGATGTGCGTCCCCTACGCGGGGGCGGGCGCCGGCGTGTACCGGGGGTGGCGGCAGGAACCCGGCACCGTCCTCGAGGTGGTGCCGATCCAACTCCCCGGACGCGAGGAGGAGTTCACGGCCCCGTTCCACCGTACGGTCCGTGCGGCCGCCGCCGACGTCGCCGGCCGGGTCGCCGACGAGGCCGACGGGGCGCCCTTCGTCCTCTTCGGCCACAGCCTCGGCGCCCTCCTCGCCTACGAGGCGACCCGCCACCTGCGCGAGATCGGCGGCCCGCTGCCCCGGCACCTGGTGGTCAGCGGCTCGGCGAGCCCCCGGCGCCGCCGCCCCGAGAAACTCTCCGACGATCCGGCGCGGGCCGTCGCCCAGCTGCGCGAGCTGACCGGGCAGCCGGACGCCTTCGCCGACCCCGAGATCCGCGACCTCCTGCTGCCCGCGCTGCGCGCCGACCTCGCGATGTCCGAGAGCTACCGCCCGCAGCCGCACCACCCGCTGCCGGTCCCGCTCACGGCCCTGCGCGGCACCGCCGACACCTCCGTCCCGGCCGCCGACTGGCGGGACTGGGCGGCCTACACCTCGGCCGGCTTCCGGACCGTCGAGTTCCCGGGCGGCCACATGTACCTCACCGAATCCTGGCCCGACGTGCTGCGCGCCGTCGCGGAGCTGGTGTGACGACCCCCGGTACGCAACGAAAGGAGCCGTCCGTGGCAGCGGCCGCCCCCGCGACCCTCCATGAACTGTTCGCCCGCTCCGCCGCACACCACCCCGACCGCACCGCGCTGGAGGTGGGCGGCCGCACGTTCACCTACGCGGAGCTGGACCGCCTGGCGGACCGGCTGGCCGGACAGGTCCTGCGCCGGACCGGCCGCCGCCCCGCACGGGTGGGGCTGCTGGCCGCCCGCAGCCTCACGGCCTACGCGGGCTATCTGGCCGCGCTGCGGCTGGGCGCGGCGGCGGTGCCGGTGAACCCCGCGCACCCGCCCGCCCGGCAGCTCGCCGTCGTCAAGGACGGAACCCTCGACGTCGTCGTCGGCACACCCCCGCGCGCACGGGGCGGTACGCAGGAGCCACCGGACCTCGGCGTGCCCTGGCTGCCCGTCGACGAGGCGGCGCTGACCCGACCGGCCGACGACAGAGGCACGGCGGAGGGCGACGACGCCGGGGACCGGCGGGGCGGGGCAGTCACCACGCCGCCGCGGCCGGACGACATCGCCTACATCCTCTACACCTCGGGCTCCACCGGTGCGCCGCGCGGTGTGCCCATCCGGCACGCGAACATCGTGCCGTTCATCGAATGGGCCGTCGCCGCCTGCGGCATCGGCCCGAGCGACCGCACCTCCCAGAACGTCGAGTTCTCCTTCGACGTGGCCGTCTACGAGATGTTCGTGACCTGGGCGGCCGGCGGCGCGCTGGTCGTGCCCCGCGCCAACGACGTGCTGCGGCCCTCCCGGTTCGTCAACGAGCGGCGGATCACGCACTGGTTCTGCGTGCCGTCCCTCGGCAGCATCGCCGAGCGCACCGGCATGCTCGCCCCCGGCTCGATGCCCACCCTGACCAAGGTCATGCTCGGCGGGGAACGGCTCACCGCCGAACAGGCGCGGCACTGGGCCGAGGCCGCGCCCAACGCCGTCCTGCACAACATGTACGGGCCGACCGAGATGGGCGTCGTCTGCGTGCACAAGGACCTCGGAGGCGCGGGCCGGCTCGTCGCCGCCGGCTCCAACGGGACGATGCCCATCGGCGAGGTGCTGCCGCACCTGGAGAGCGTCGTGCTCGGGGAGGACGGACAGCCCGCCGAGACCGGCGAGTTGTGCCTGCGCGGGCCCCAGCGGTTCGCCGGCTACCTCGATCCGGCCCACAACGAGGGGCGGTTCCTGCGCCGCCGGCCCGGGGCGGCCGCGGTCGTCCTGCCCGCGGGGGAGACACCCCGCGACACGGACTGGTACCGCACCGGCGACCTGGTCCGCGCGGAGGGCGAGGGACTGGTCTTCCTCGGCAGGCTGGACGACCAGGTGAAGGTGCGCGGTCACCGCATCGAAGTGGGCGAGGTGGAGGCGCAGTTGGTGCGCCATCCCGCGGTCCGGGAGGCCGTCGTGGTCGCCCACCGGTCCGGGCCGGAGGCGATGCTGGTCGCCCACTACACGGGCACCGTCACCCCGCCCGCCGAACTCACCGGCTTCCTCCGCGAGCGGCTGCCGCACTACATGCTGCCGAGCCGCTTCCTGCACCGGGAGTCGTTCCCGCTGAACACCAACGGCAAGATCGACCGCCGCTCGCTGCCGGCCCCTGACCCCGGAGAGACCCCCCACTGAGCCGCGCGCCCGGCCGGGGTGCGCGCGCCCACCACCACTTCGACCCGCTGCGGAGGAGACATGTCAGGCACCACGACCGGTGAGGTACCGAAGATCCTCCTCATCGGTTCCGGTGACCTCACCATACGGTTGGGTCATCTGCTGGCGAGCGCGGAACCGGAGACGCGGCTCGTCCTCGCGAGCCGCTCGGCGGAGCGCGCCACCCGCTTCGCGAACCTCACCAAGCTGGCCGCCGCCAACCTCGGCCGGATCCGCGAGGTGCAGGCGGTGGCGCTGGACCTGGCCGACGTGGACCGCACCGCGGAACAACTGCGGCGCATCCGACCGACGATCATCTTCATGGGCGCCTCCATCCAGGCCGCCCGCGCCATCATGGACCTGCCCGGGGACCTGTTCCGGCGGCTCGACGAGGCACAGCTCGGCCCCTGGCTGCCGATGCACCTCACGCTCGTGCACGAGTTGATGCAGGCCGTACGTCTCGCGGAGTCGCGGGCCGTCGTCGTCAACGGCGCCTACCCCGACGCGGTCGGCCCCGCCCTCGCCGCCCTCGACCTGGCGCCCGACGTCGGCATCGGCAACATCGGCAACATCGTGCCCGGCATCACCTGGTCGGCCGCCGAGGAACTGGGCGTCTCCCCGGCCGAGGTCGAGGTGAAGGCCGTGGGACACCACTACTTCAGCCACCACGTGCACCGGTTCGGCGAGGCACACGGCATCCCGCACCTGCTGAACGTGAGCGTCGGGGGAACGCGGGCCACGGTCGACGCCGACGCGGTGTACGCGCGGCTGGCCGGCGGGCTGCGGCGCCAGGGCGGCAAGGACGGCCAGCAGCTGACGGCCACCTCCGCCGCCCGCCTCCTGCTCGCGCTGCTGTCCCGCACGGAGCACGGTCTGCACGCGCCCGCCCCCGGCGGCATGACCGGCGGCTACCCGGTCCGGGTGTCGCGCGACGGCGTACGGCTCGACCTGCCGCCCGGCACCGCCCCCGAGACGGCGCAGGCCGTCAACCGGCGCTGCCAGCTCCTGGACGGCATCGAACGCGTGGCCGCCAACGGCACGGTCCACTTCACCGAGGAACGCATGGCGGTCATGCGGGAGATGCTGGGCTACCACTGCACCGAGCTGAAGATCGCCGACGCCCGTTCCGCGGCGACCGAACTGGCCGGGCGCTACGACGCCTTCCTGCGCCGGCACGGACTGGGCGCATGAGCGCGCGCACCGTGCTCTTCGACCTCGACGGCGTGCTCGTGGACAGCCAGGACGCCGAGGTGCTGGCACTGCTGGAGTTCGCCGGGACCGTGCACGCCCGGGTCCCGGCCGAGGGCTTCGCCGAACGGGTCGCGGGCCGCCGGATGAGCGAGTCGGTCGCGATCATCGGGCAGTACACGGACACCCCGCTGCCGGACGACGCGGTGGCGCGCGTGAGAGAGATCGCCGAGCGGTACCTGGCGACCCGGTTGCGCGCCGTCCCCGGGGTGGCGGCGGCCCTGCGGGAGATCACGGCGCCCGCGTACGTGGTGTCGAACTCCCCCCTCGGCATGATCGAGGACCGGCTGCGCCGCACCGGCCTCGCCGGCTTCTTCCCCGGCCCGCACTTCTCGGCGTACGAACTGGACACGTGGAAGCCGGACCCCGGCCTCTACCGGCAGGCGGTACGGACGCTGGGCGTGGACCCCGAGACCGTCGTCGCGGTCGAGGACAGCGAGGTCGGGGTGCGTTCCGCGCACGACGCGGGCCTGCGCGTCCACTGGTACCGGCCGGACCAGCCGGAGGAGAGCCGGTGCTCGGGGCGCGTCCGGGTCTTCGGGGACATGAGCGCACTGCCGAAACTGCTCGCGACGTGAGCGCGCTGCCGGAACCGCTCGGGACGCGAGCCCGAGCCGGCCGCCCGCGCCGCAACCGCCCGCGGGGAATCCGCGTCCCCTGTTTCCGTAGTTTCTGCGGCACGGGGGCGGGACGGAAGAGGCGGCAAGGTGGGGAACGGGTTCATCGGCGTCATCGTGTGCGGAGCGGTCGCGGTGCTGCTCCTGGCGGTCGGACTGAGGGACACCGCGGTGGTCTGGCGGCTGCGGAGGCACGGCCTCCGCACCTGGGGCGTCGTGGTGGACAACGTGCGGGTGGACAGGCGTGATGCGGGCCCCTCGTGGGCGCCGGTCATCGCCTTCGCCGACCGGCGCGGCCACCGGGTGGAGTTCACCACCCGGATGCGCGGCGGCGGCATGGGACTGGCGACCGGCCGGCAGGTGCCGGTGGTGTACCTGGCGCACGACCCGCAGTCCGCGCGGGTGGCCATGTGGCGGCACACGGTGGGCCCGGTCCTGGCCGTCCTCTTCGTGGGACTGGTCTTCGGGGGCACCGCGGTGCTGATCGCCCTGACGGCGTGACCGGGCCCCGGCCGCCCACGCCCCGGTCACGCCGTCAGGGCGCCGAGCCTTCCGTCGCGAACCTCGGCGATCCGGTCGGCCGCGCCGAGGTGGGTGCGGTCGTGGGTGACCAGGACGGTGGCGGTGGGCTGCGCACGGGTGAGCCGGGCGAGCAGGGCGACGACCGCGGCGCCGCGTTCGTGGTCCAGCGCGCTGGTGGGTTCGTCGACCAGCAGGACGGTGGGCTCGTTCATCAGGGCGCGCGCGATGTTGACGCGCTGGCGCTGGCCGCCGGAGAGCTGGTGCGGGCGCCGGCCCGCCTGGTCGGCCAGGCCGACCGCGTCGAGCAGTTCCATGGCCCGGCCGCGGGCCCCGGCGGGGGAGCGGCCGTCCAGGTGGGCCATGACCTGGAGCTGTTCGACGGCGGTGAGGGACGGCAGCAGACTCGGCTGCTGGAAGACGATGCCGATCGCGCGCCGGCGCAGTTCGGCCAGTTCGCCCCGGCTCAGACCGGTGGTGGGGGTGCCGTCGACGGTGACGGTGCCCGCGTCCGGCGTGATCAGCGTGGCGGCGACGGCCAGGAGGCTGGACTTGCCGGAGCCGGAGGGGCCGACCACGGCGGTCAGACTGCCCCTCGGCACCTCCAGACCGACGTGGTCGAGGGCGGTCAGGCGGGTGTCGCCGTCGGGATAGGTGAGGGTGACATCGGTCAGACGCAGGCTCATCGGGCGCCCCCCAGGGCGGTCAGCGGGTCGACGGAGGTGATGCGGCGGACGGACAGGGCGGCTCCGAGAGCACCGAGGACGATCATCACCGCGGCCGGCGGCAGGACGGTGCCGGGAGTGAGGACGAACGGCACGGTCCCGGCGACGAGGGCGCCCACGCAGGCGGCGGCGCCGGTGCCGATCAGGGTGCCGCCGGCCAGCAGGACGACGGCCTGGCCGAGGGCGTCCCGGAGCAGGCCGCCCGTGGAGGCGCCCAGTGCCTTCAGGACGGCGACGTCACCGCTGCGCTGAATGGTCCACACGGTGAAGAACGCCCCGACGACCAGCGCGGAGATGGCGAACAGAAAGCCGCGCATCAGTTGCAGGGAGCCGTTCTCCGAGGTGTAGGAGCCGATCGCGGACAGCGCGTCGCCGACGGCGACGGTCCTGGTGCCCGCCCGCCGGTCGGTGGCCGCGATCGCGGCCTTCGAGGTGGTGGTCAGGGCGATGACGGTGCCGGCCGGGCGTTCCCCGCCGCCGGTCGGCGGCGCCGCCTTCCGCCAGACGTCCAGGCCGGTCCAGACGACCGGGGTGTGGCTGAAGAAGGCGTCGCCGCGCACCGCGGCCACCGTCAGCCGCTGCCCGGCCAGGGTGACGGAGCCGCCGGCCGCCACCCCCAGGTCCTCGGCGGCCCCGGTGGACAGCACCACCGTACGGTCGCCGATCGCGCCGCCGTCCGGGGCGAGGCGGGAACCGGCGCGGACGCCGAAGGCGGAGACCGCGGCGCTCCTGTCCCCGGCTGTGGCCTTCGTGGTGGCGATCCCCAGCGGCTCGGCGCTCTCGACGCCGGGGGCCGCCGACCACCGCCGCCACTGCGCCCCGGTGACGGCGGAGTCGGCGAACGACAGATCCCGGCCGGCGGCGGGGGCCTGGAAGACGAGCTCGGTGGCGGGCAGTGACGTGATCGCCGAGACGTTCTGCCGGCCCAGTCCGGCGGTCAGCCCGGACAGCAGCCCGACCAGCAGGGTGATCAGCACGATGACGGTTCCCATCAGGGCGAAGCGCCCCTTGGCGAACTTCAGGTCTCTCCAGGCGACGAACACGGCCCTGCCTGTCCTGTGT
>NZ_VOGW01000069.1:29399-30442 GCF_007896895.1 Streptomyces misionensis
TCTCGGCGGTGTGCGCCGCGGTGTACGCGGCCGGGCCGCCGCTGCCCGCCGTGCGCCGCTCCCGGCGGGCCGCCTCCCTGTGGCTCGCCGCGGTGGGCGCCGTGTGGCTGGTGCTGCTGGCCCTGTCCTCGGACGCCGTATGGCTGGCGTTCCCGCTGTACTTCCTCCAGCTCCACCTGCTGCCGCGCCGCGCCGGGCTCGCCGCCGTGGCGGCCACCGCGGCGGCCGCCGTCGCCGGCTTCGCCGCCCACCAGGGCTCCTTCGGCGCGGCCATGGCGATCGGCCCCGCGCTGGGCGCCGCCGTCGCGGTCGCCGTGGTGTGGGGGTACCAGACCCTGTACCGCGAGAGCGAACGGCGCAGGCGCCTGATCGAGGAGCTCACCGCCACCCGCGCCGACCTGGCCAGGGCCGAGCACACCGCGGGGGTGCTCGCCGAGCGCGAGCGCCTGGCCCGCGAGATCCACGACACCCTCGCGCAGGGGCTGTCCAGCATCCAGTTGCTGCTGCGCGCCGCCGAACGCGTCCTGCCCGCCCGGCCGGAGGCCGCCGCCGGGCATGTGGTGGCGGCCCGGCAGGCCGCGGTGGACAACCTCGCCGAGGCCCGCCGCTTCGTCGCCGCCCTCACCCCGCCCGCCCTGGACGGCACCACTCTGGCCGACGCGCTGGCACGGCTGTGCGCCACCACCGGCGCCCACCACCGGATCACCGCGCGCTTCCGGCTGGACGGCCACCCCGTCCCGCTGGCCACCGCGCAGGAGGTCGCCCTGCTGCGGGTCGCCCAGTCCGCCCTCGCCAACACCGTCCGCCACGCCGGCGCCACCAGCGCCGAGATCACCCTCGGCTACCTCGGGGACCACATCGCCCTCGGCGTCGCCGACGACGGCACCGGCTTCGACCTCGGCCGGCTGCCCGCGCCCGACCCCGTAGGCGGCGGCTTCGGCCTGGCGGCCATGCGCGCCCGCATGCACGCCCTCGGCGGCACCCTGGCCGTCGAATCCGCCCCCGGGCGCGGCACCCGCCTGACCGCCCGGCTCCCTCTCGAC
>NZ_VOGW01000006.1:0-50595 GCF_007896895.1 Streptomyces misionensis
GTCGGCACCGCCGCCGTCGACCGCTTCCTGCGGCCGGTCGCCTGCCAGTCCTGGCCCCGGCACCTGCTCCCGCCCCCCTGCGGGACGACAACCCGTGGAAGGTCCCGCAGCGGAGCTGAAAAATTGCCGAAGCGGAAAGATTGCCGAAAAGGCAAACTTGAATCTAGGGTGCTCGCATGGCATCCGCAGACGAGGACCGCGCCACCGAGCAGCCCGGGCTCCGCGAACGCAAGAAACGGCAGACCCGGGCCGCACTGAGCCAGGCGGCGATCCGGCTGTGCGTCCTGCGCGGCTGGGCCGATGTGACGATCGAGCAGATCGCCGCCGAGGCCGGCGTCTCCGTGCGCACCTTCCGCAACTACTTCACGGGCAAGGCCGAGGCGATCGCCGCCGGGCACGTGGAGCGGATGCTGCGCGTCGCCGACGAACTGCTCGCCCGCCCGGCCGGCGAACCGCTGTGGGACTCGCTGCTGCACGCCGTCCTCGGCCAGTTCGTGCCGGCGGGCGCCGCGGCGGCGCCCGCGCCGCACCACGACCGCTGGCGCGAGGGAGTGCGGCTGATGCTCACCGAGCCCGCGCTGGCAGGCGAGATCGTCAAGGCCAACGCGGCCGCCCAGCAGGCACTGGCCGGTGCCGTCGCACGACGCACCGGGACCGACGCCGAGCACGACCTCTACCCGAAGCTGGTCGCGGCGGCGGTCGCGGCCGGCACCGCGGTCGCCGTCGAACACAGCCTGCGCGCCGAGGAGACCGCGCCGCTCGGCGCCGTCCTGGCCCAGGTCTTCGCGCAGCTGTCCGCCGGCCTGCCCGTCCCCTGATCCGACGCGCGGGCCACCGGCCTTCCGCGGCACCTCTTCCCTCCATCGCAAGGAGACCCGACCGTGACAGCCGACGTGATCATCGTGGGAGGCGGCCCCAACGGGCTGATGCTGGCCTGCGAGCTGAGCCTGGCCGGCATCCGCCCCCTCGTCCTGGAGCGGCACGCGGCGCCCGCCACCGAGCCCAAGGCCAATGGACTGCTGGGCCAGGTGGTGCGCCTGATCGACCACCGCGGCCTGTACGAGCCGCTCGGCGGCGGCGCGGAGCCCCCGGAACCCAACTCCGCCTACGTCATGTTCGCCGCCATGGGCCTCGACCTCGGTCTGCTGGCGCGGAGCCCCGTCTTCGGCCTGGCCGTCCCGCAGCACCGCATCGTCGAGGTCCTGGAGCGGCGCGCCCTCGACCTCGGCGTCGAGATACGGCGCGGCCAACGGGTCACCTCCGTCGCCCAGGACGAGGACGGCGTCGCGGTGGAGGCCGAAGGGCCCGACGGCGTCCGGCGGTTGCGCGCCCGCTTCGTGGCCGGCGCGGACGGCGCGCACAGCGTGATCCGCAAGCTGTCCGGCATCGGCTTCCCCGGCGTCGGGTACGACCGGCGCACCAACCGCTCCGCCCACGCCACCGTGCCGGCCGACTGGATCGACCCGGCGAGCGGCGCGCTCGTCATCCCCGGCCACGGACCGGTGCTGCCCTTCCTGCCGCACCGCACCGACCGCGGAGGCTTCTCCTACGCGCCGTTCCCCGGCCTGCCCCCGCTCATCAGCACCACCGAGTGGGACCAGCCCCCCGGCACCGGGCCGATGAGCCTGGAGGAGATGCGGGCGAGTGTCCACCGGGTGCTCGGCGTCGAGGTGCCGCTCGGCCCGCCCACCGGGCCCGGCCCGCATGTGCTGCGGCGGCTGGACGGCGGCAA
The DNA here is from genome assembly GCF_007896895.1 of Streptomyces misionensis. Classification (GTDB taxonomy): domain Bacteria; phylum Actinomycetota; class Actinomycetes; order Streptomycetales; family Streptomycetaceae; genus Streptomyces; species Streptomyces misionensis_A. The sequence goes on from NZ_VOGW01000006.1 coordinate 1,733, forward strand.
CACCCGGGTCGCCGAACGGTTCCGCGACCGCCGGGTCTTCCTCGTCGGCGACGCCGCCCACGTCTACGCCTCCGGCGGCGGTCCGGGACTGAACCTGGGCCTCCAGGACGCCGCCAACCTCGGCTGGAAACTCGCGGCCGCGCTGCACGAGACCGCCCCGCCCGGCCTCCTCGACACCTACGACACCGAACGCCGCCGGGCCGCCCGCCGCATGGTGCTCAACGCGCAGGCGCAGTCCGCACTCGACGCGCCGGGCAGCGACACCACCGCCCTGCGCGAACTGTTCGCCGAACTGCTCACCCACGAGCAGGTCGTCGGCCACCTCGCCGCCCTGGTCGCGGGCAGCGACGTGCGCTACGACATGGGCCTCGCCGACCCGCACCCCGCGGTCGGCCGCTTCGCCCCCGAGCTGGAGCTGGTCACCGCGACGAAGAAGGTCCGGCTCGCCGAACTCGCCAGGAACGCCCGCCCGCTCCTCCTCGATCTGACCGAGGAGCAGTCGCTGGCGAAGTCCCTGGGCGATGACGGCGACGCCGTCGACCACGTCGTCGCGCGGCGCGGCCCGGAGGGCCTCACCGGACTGCTGGTCCGCCCCGACGGCTATGTCGCCTGGGCCGGCGACTCGCCCCGCCCCGACGACACCGACCTCGCCGGGCTGCGCGCGGCCGTCCGCCGCTGGTTCCGGCCCTGAGCATCGGCGCTCCGGGCCGCCCGCCCCGCCGAGGGCGGGCGGCCCGGCTCCCGGACGACGCCGCTCGCGCGTTCCGGTCAGCGGGGGCCGTCGTCCAGGGCGAAGCGCAGATAGCGCTCCGCGGAGCGGCGGACGGCCTCCGACCCGCCGTGGGTGACCACCCGTCCCCAGAACGCCCCGTAGACGCGCGCGAACTCGAAGGGTTCGACCAGGGCGAGCGCGCGGCGGATGGTGCGCGGCCGCTCCGGGACGAAGTTGGGGATGCTGTACATGAAGCTCACCCACCGGCGGTCCGCCACCACCATGAAGATGTCGCCGCTGAACAGCGCGCCCCGCCCGTCCGGGTCGTCGGCCCAGTGCAGCACGGTGCCCCCGGCGAAGTGCGTGCCCGCGTTGATCAGCGTCAGCCCGTCCGCGATCCGATGGGTGTCACCGGACCAGTACTCGACCACCCCGTCGGGCCGGGGGACCCACTCGCGGTCCGCGGCGTGGACGTAGACCGGGGCGTCGAAGGCGCGGCCCCACTCGGTCATGGTGCCGTAGAAGTGCGGATGGCTGACGGCGATCGCGCTGATCCCGCCCAACCGCTCGACCTCGGCGGCGAGTTCGTCGTCGAGGTAGCCCAGGCAGTCCCACAGCACGTTCCCGGCCGGCGAGCGGATCAGCAGCGCGCGCTGGCCGATCCCCACCGCCGGCTCCGTGCCGACGCCGATCACCCCGGGCCCCTCCTCCTCCAGCCTGCCGCGGTGGCCCTCGGCGCGCAGTTCGGCGAGGCTGGTCCACTGCTGGCCGTCCCAGCCGACGTACTGGCGTTCGTCCAGGCAGACGGGGCAGTCCTCGCGCGGTTCCGCGTACTGCACCGCGCAGGTGCGGCAGATCGGCAGCTGCCGCCCCCGCACCGGCGAGGGTCGTTTCGACGACGGCATGGGAACCTCCGGTCGGTGGGTGTCGATGACGTCTCGTGACCCGGAGCCTAGGAACAGGCGGGCGCCGGGCGCGTCGGTCCCCGGTCGCGTCGCCGTTCGGTCCTTGGCCCTGGGCCGAACGGGGACCGCGCGGTGGCGGCTCACCGGATCGGCGAGTCCAGGAGTGCAGGGCCGTGCGGCCACGCGCCCAGACCACGGGCGGAGTTCGGGTGCCCGTGCGCGACCACGGTCTGCCACCGTTTCCTCGGCCGGCCCTCGTGGTCCCGGAGGCGTCTGACGCGGACTCTGCGGGAAGCGGCCGGACGATGGACACGTGCCGGCGGGGCCGGCCGCAGGGGACACGGGGACCACGGCTGCGGGCCCACCGCGGCCCGGGTACGCGGGGTGCGTGCCCGGGCTGTGCGGTCCGGTGCCCGACGGGCCGGCCGGTCCGTGTCAGGCGGCGAGGGTCTCGTGCAGGGCGTCGAGGCCGTCGCGGTAGATGCCGGTGAAGAGTTCCACGACCTGGTCCTCGGTGGCGCCGTCGGGGTTGAAGCGGCCGGACCACTGGACCTCGGCGGCGTTCTCCCGCCCGGGGATCGCGTGGACCCGGATGGTGGAGACGTAGCCGTTGACGGGGAAGGGCGCCTGGAGGATGGCGTAGCTGTAGTGGCGCTCGGTCTCGTTGAAGTCCACGAGGCGCTCGATGATGACGTCGCCCTCGGGGTTCTTCAGCCGACGGACCCGGCCGCCTTCGAGCGGGGTGCTCTCGGGGATGTAGGGGAGCCAGTCGGGCAGGGCGTCGAAGCCGCCGATGAGGCTCCACACCTTCTCGGGGGAGGCGGGCACGGTGCGGCTGACGGAGGTGGAGGCCATGGTCTTTCTCCGGGATTCTGGTACTGGCGTGAGGACTTCGGGGATCAGGCGCCGTTGGGCAGCGGGGCGGCCGGGCTGACCAGACCGGCGGCGCGCAGGTCGTGCCAGAACGCGGCGGGGACCGTCTCGTTCAGTGCGGCGACGTCCTCGGCGATCCGGCTCGGGCGGGTCGCGCCGGGGACGACGGCGGCGGCCACCGGGTGGGCCAGCGAGAACTGCAGCGCGGCGGCCTTGATGCCGACGCCGTGCTTGGCGGCCAAGGCCTTCAGGCGCTCGACGCGCTCGACGATCTCCCGCGGGGCCTGCTGGTACTCGAAGTGGGCGCCGCCGGCGAGGATGCCGGAGCTGTAGGGGCCGCCGACGACCATGTCGACGTTCTGCTCCTGGGCCATCGGGAGCAGGCGCTGGAGGGCGTGCTCGTGGTCGAGGAGGGTGTAGCGGCCGGCCAGCAGGAACCCGTCGGGCCGCGGCTCGTCGAGGGCCAGGGTCATCTCGATCGGCTCGGTCTTGTTCACACCCAGGCCCCAGGCCTTGATGACGCCCTCGTCGCGCAGGCGGGACAGGACGCGGAAGGCGCCGGTGCGGGCCTCCTCGAACTTCTGCACCCACAGGTCGCCGTGGAAGTCCTGGGCGATGTCGTGGACCCAGACGATGTCGAGACGGTCGACGCCCAGGCGCTTGAGGCTGCCCTCGATGGAGCGCTCGGTGGCGTCGGCGGTCCACTCGTGGACGATCTTGTTGGGGTTGCCGTGCTCGAAGATCCCGCCCTTCTCGCCGAGGTCGCGGGCGCCCTCCTCCAGTTCGTCGAGGATGACGCGGCCGACCTTGGTCGACAGGACGTAGGAGTCGCGCGGCTTGGTGGAGATCACCTGGCCCAGGCGCTGCTCGGAGAGGCCGGCGCCGTAGAAGGGGGCGGTGTCGTAGTAGCGGATGCCCTGGTCCCAGGCGGCTTCGACGGTGGCACGGGCCTCGTCGTCGGGGATCGCGCGGAACATGTTGCCGAGCGGCGCGGTGCCGAAGCCGAGCTTGCCGGGGAGGATTTCCTTGAGCGACATGATGGTGCCTTTTCGATCAGTGGTGCCGGGGGTACTGGCACCCCGGCGTGGGGGGAGGCCGGAGCGGAACGGACGCCCCAGCGCTTGGCGCCTGCAATAGATGCAGGAGCGTTTTACGAGTAAAGACAATAATTGCAGACGCCTTGTAATGCAAGTGGTGCCCCCACCCCCTGTCGCACCCGTCTCAGGGGAAGATCGTGGGCACCAGACCGCCGTCGACGCCGAGCGCCCTGCGCGTGGTCGCCGAGGCCTGCTCCGACGCCACGTAGGTGATCATGGCGGCCACCTCGTGGGGCCGGATGAGGCGGATGTCGGCCTCGGGCGGTTTCCGGATCAGCTCGGCCGTCCCTTCGGCCGTCCCCACGTCGGCCGTGATGCCGCGGCCGCCGATCCGCTTCGCCGTCTCGGCGACACGGTCGGCGTTGCGGCCGATGACCACGACGTCGGCCCCGGCCGAGGCGAGCGCCTTCGTGGTCGCCTCTCCGATTCCGGCCGTCGACCCGGTGACCAGCGCGGTACGTCCACTGAGATCGATCTGCGTCGGGCGAACACCTCTTCGGGAGTGGTCGCGGCCCATCGGCGGCGGGTCGCGTCTGTTCGTGCCTACGCCGCCCCGGTGTCCGTTCGGACCTCGGTGCGGTTGGACTCGGCCCATGGCGTGCGGCGGCCCGTGCGGTCGATGCGGTGGTGGGTCAGGGCGCCGGCGGCGACGCGCCTGCCCTGGTGCGGGGCGGCGGACGGGTGCCGCCGGGGGCGAGGGTGGCCGAGGGGACCGGTCCGGGGAGGCTGCTCCGGCTCCCTTTCTCGCGCCACTTCGGAGGGGTCGCGGGCCGCGCCACGGCTCGCAGGGCCGGGCGGTCGTCCGCGCCGACGCGCTCCACGTCCGCCGGCGCGCTCCACCCCGCCGGTGGGCGCCATGGGCGGCCGGAACCGACTCGGGTGGCCGTCGGAGCCGACCTGGGCGGCCGGAACCGACTCGGACGGCTCCATGAAGAATCCCCGCCGGACCAGGGGACCGCGCGGGGAACTAGCCCATTCGGGTGCTTTTGTGTGTGCTCACGCCCGGACTACTGCCGACGCACCGGAACGTCCAGCGCCTCCACGGCCTCGACCAGCGGGGTCAGGTCGGGGTTCTTCGCGGCCTCGTCGAGCGCCTCCCGGAGGGCGGCGTCGTTGGTCGGCCGTGCTTCCTCCAGGAGCTTCAGGCCGGCTTCGGTGACGTCGGTGTAGATGCCACGGCGGTCGGTCGGGCACAGGTACCGGGAGAGCAGATGGCGGTCCTCCAGGCGGCTGACCAGGCGGGTCGTGGCGCTCTGGCTGAGCACGACCGCGTCGGCGACCTGCTTCATCTGCAGATGCCCGCCTTCGCCGTCGTGCTGGCGGCTGAGCACGTCGAGCAGCGAGTACTCCCGCACGCTCAGGTCGTGCCGGGACTGCAGGGCGCGCTCGATGTGCGCCTCGATCTTGCCGTGCAGGAGGGAGAGGGCGCCCCAGCCGCTGGCGAGAGCGGTGAGTGCGGGGTCCGTGGCGGTCATGGGGTCCGGGTCTCCTTCCGGGGAGGGCTGAGATACAGGATAAGCCATGATTTGAAATATGCGCTAGGGTCAATATAAGGCGACTGCAAGTATCTGTTGCTGCGCGCATCTGTCCGTGGTGCGGCGGCCATGGCGTCCCCGCCGTTCGCCCCACCCTCAGCACCGCCGAGTTCGGTCGGCTCCCGATCCGGCGAGACGAGATGGTGGCCGCTGGTCGTCGCCGTCGAACGCGTCGTGGACGCGACGACGGCGGTCCGGGTGCGCGCCGGACACGGCGCGCCGTCGCCGGACCCAAACGAGGTCGGCCAGGTCGCTTCACCCGCGGTGCACTGTCGCGGGCCGTGCGCCGGCCCGGGGCGATCACGCGGGCGCGTACGGCACCGCAGGAGCGGGTGAACGGCGTGCTCGGACCCCTGTGCCAGGAGGTCTCGGCGGCCTGGCGAAGGCTTCCCTGCGGAGCCACGGAAGCCGTGCGAGAAGGCCGTGAGCGGGCCTCTTCCGCCCAGCCGGTGCCCGCGAGGACGCCGGCCTTCCCCGCGCGGCACGGCCGGGAGCCCGACGACGGGCCATCGGCGTCCGCCGGGGTGCCCGGCCGTTCCGGGCGGCGCGTGCGGGACAGGGTGAGAACGCCATAGGAGACGAGCGCGACGCCGAGGGGCGCGGGAGCCGCCCACGGTCCGTGGCGCGGCGATTCCCCGTAGAGCGTCACCCCGAGGAGGAAGCTGACCGCGGCGTCCCCGAGCGTGAGGGCCGGCTGGGAAGCGGTCAGCGGGCCCGCCCGCATGGCGTACCCCATCAGGACGCCCGCGTGAGGACGGCCAGGGACGCTGCCCGGGCCGCGCCGTGAGGGCGGCGCAGACCCGTCCCGACGGCACCCCGGCTCTGAACCACGCCGGCGCCGCACTGCCGCCGGCATACGGTGCTCGGCCCGCCGGCCCCTGACCTCGGTCGTGCCGTGGGCCGGCGCGCCGCAGCGCCGCCATGAGCGAGCCGTTCGCGGGGCGAGGATCATCCGGCGGCATCCGCCCCGCGTGGCGCCTTCCCCACGAGGGGATCAGACCGTGAGGACGAGCTTGCCCCGGAGGTGACCGCCTTCGAGCAGCCGGTGCGCGTCGGCGACGCGCTCGAACGGGAACGTCTCCTGCACGTGGACCCGGAGCCTGCCTTGCTCCACGAGATCGACCAGACCTCGCAGCGCGACCGGATCGGGGTCGACCGCGATGCCGCTGAAGCGCAGGCCGGCCGCCGCGTACGCGGCGGCGAGCGCAGCGTCCTCCTCGGCGACCGCCGTCACCAGGTGACCGCCCGGGCGGAGCACGCCGAGCGACCGCTCGACGGTGTCGCCGCCGATCGTGTCGAGCACGACGTCGATGTCGCGGACCGCCTCGGTGAAGTCGACCGCCGTGTAGTCGATCACCTCGTCGGCGCCGAACCCCTCGACGAACTCCCGCTTGCTCCCGCTGGCGGTCGCGATCACGTACGCGCCGAGCGCCTTCGCGATCTGGATCGCCACGTGGCCGACCCCGCCGCCACCGCCATGAACCAGGACGCGGTCACCCGCGGTCACGCCGGCGAGGTCGACGAGGCCCTGCCAGGCCGTCAGCCCGACGATCGGCAGCGCCGACGCCTCGACGTGGGAGAGCGACGCGGGCTTGCGCGCCAGGTGCAACGCCGGCGCCGACACGACCTCGGCGTACGCCCTCGCCGCCCGCGGGAACAGCGGCATCCCGAACACCTCGTCACCGGGTCGCAACCGCCATGTCCCCGGCGCCTCCTCGACCACGCCGCTGATGTCCCAGCCCAGGACGAACGGCGGCCGGCCGAGCAGCGGGAACTCGCCGGCGCGCAGGCGCGCCTCCAGCGGGTTCAGCCCGATCGCCTTGACGCGGACGAGGACCTCGCTCGGAAGGGGCTGGGGCTCGGGCGCGTCCACGACGGTGAGCACCTCGGGACCGCCGAACGTCTGCTGGGTGATGACTCGCATGACTCTCCTGGCTCGGGAGGGGGGAGAGAACCCAGGCTATGGATCCGACAGGAACCAGCGGGTACCTACGGCGCACGTACCTTTGACACATGAACGGTTTCCGTCCCGGTGATTTCTTTCTCGCCGACTGCCCGGCGCGGCTGGCGGTCGAGCTGATCGCCGACAAGTGGACGGTGGTCGTGCTCTACGGCCTCAGCGAGGGCCCGGTGCGCCATGGCGAGCTGATCGAGCTGATCGGCGGCATCTCCCGCAAGATGCTCACCCAGACGCTTCGACGGCTCGAGGCGCACGGACTCATCCGCCGCCACGCCTACGCCGAGGCGCCGCCCCGCGTCGAGTACGAACTCACCCCGCTCGGGGCGACGCTGATCGATCCGATCCACATGCTGACCGAGTGGGCGAGGGCGAACGGCGACGCAGTACTCGACGCGCTCGACGCCGCCCCCGATCCGATCACCCCCGGCGGCTGAGGCCCCGGCGAGAGACGGCCCCTCCATCGCTTCCGCCGGGTCTCAGTCGTCCTCGGTGATGAAGTCGGCCAGCGCGGCGGCGACGGCATCGGGCTGTTCGTCGGGGATGAAGTGTCCCGCGTCCGGCACGACGATGCTGGTGGCGTGGTCGGCCCACGGCCTGATGGAAGCCGCCATGTCGGGGATGGAGCCGTGGCTGCTGGAGATCCCCAGGACCGGGACCGTCAGGCGCTGCTGGTCCAGCGCTTCGTGGTTCTTCCGCGCGGACTCGGCGGCGTCCCGGTAGTAGGCCAGGGATGCGCGGAGTCCGCCGTCGGCGGCCACGGACGCGGCGTAGTGCTCGATCTCGGCGTCGTCGAAGGTGTCGGGGGAGAGGGCCTTGACCTTCAGGAACCAGCCGACGTACTCCCGTTCACGGCCGGCGAGCAGCGTCTCGGGCAGGTCGGGCACGAGGTGGAAGGCGAAGTGCCAGGTCTTCCACGCCCGCTCGGGGTCGGTCGGAATGGCGTCGGGAAGCGTGATGCCCGGGATGCCGGCGTCGAGCAGCGCCAGACCACGCAACTCGTTCTGGTGTGTCAAGGCGAGGGAGAAGGCGACCCACGCGCCGATGTCGTGGGCGGCCAGCCAGTACGTCGGGACTCCGAGCGCCTTGACCGCGGCGTGGACGTGCGCGGCGACCGTGTGCGTGTCGTAGCGGATGTCCGGGCGTTCGGAGTGGCCCTGGCCCGGCAGGTCGATCGCGATGACGCGGAACCGGTCGGCCAGGTTCGGCATCACCTTGCGCCATGCCCACCAGGTCTGCGGGAACCCGGCGAGCAGCACGACGGCCGGAGCGTCCATCCGGCCGCCCTCCACCGCGTGCAGCCGGACGCCGCCCGCGTCCACCCAACGGTGGATGAAACCGGCCAGGTCGGGCAGCGGCAGGTCGCGGACCGGGTTGCCGGAGACACGGGGGGAGCTTGCGGGGTCGTTCATGGTTCTCCTTCACGTGCGTCGGTGACGCTCAGACGCCGGCCGCGAGCACGCGGTGGGCGTGTTGCCGCGCTGTGTGGTCCGCGGAGTATCGGGCCACGATCACGCCTTCACCCTACCCCATCCTGAACTGATCGGTTCAAGATGGGATGATGGTCTCACCGAGAACGCAGAGCACGAGGGAAGTGCCGGCATGGCAGGCAAGAAGCAGTTCGACGTCGACACGGCGCTCGATGCCGCGATGATCCAGTTCTGGCGGGCCGGCTACGCGGACACCTCCGTGGACGACCTGTCCCGGGCGACCGGGCTCAACCGCAGCTCCATCTACTCCTCCCTCGGCGACAAGGACACGCTCTTCGTCCGCTGCCTGGAGCGCTACGCCACGCGCTACGGAGACAAGTACGACGCCGCGCTGTCCCGCGCCGCCGACCGGCCCCTGGCGGCCGCGCGGGCGTTCTTCGACGTCACGCTGGAACGCATCGCGGACCCCGGCCTGCCCGACGGATGCCTGGTGGCCCAGACCGTCATGGCGACGCCGGTGCTGAGCGCGAGCGTCGCGGCGCGCGCACGGGAGGCGATCGGCTTCCAGCACACCCGGCTGCGCGCCGCGCTGAAGGCCGGCCGGCTGCCCGACGAGGCGGCCGAGTCCTTCGCGGCCCACCTCGCGGCCGTGAACCAGTCCCTCGCCGTCATGAGCAGAGCCGGAACGAGCCCCGAGCAGCTCCGCGCCGTCGTCGACGTGACCCTCGACGCCCTCGCGCGGACCCTCGGCGCGACCGACTGAACAGTTGGGACACCGGCACTACTCCTCCGGCTCGCACTCCATCCGCCATGTGTGTGCCAAGCGCCCGGCCGGGCCCCGCCCATGGCGCAGCAGTACGTCGGCCTCGTCGCCGAGGAGTTCGCGCCCCAGGGCGGGGAACCAGCCGCCGCGCAGGCTCACGCCGGCATCGGCGGCGCGCCAGAACCAGGCACGTGCCTCCTCTTTCCGGCCCGCGGCGGCCAAAGACCGGCTGCTGCCTGCAGCGCGTCGGTGTCGCCCCGGGCGGCCGCACGTTCGTGCCGGGGGAGCGCGTCGTCCAAGCGGTCCGCCGTCGTCAGCCGGTCGGCAGCCCACCGAAGCACCGCATGGCTCCCGTCGGCCGCCGCGCGTTCGCACCAGAGCTGCGCTTCGAGGAAACGCGCTCACCCGCGCGCCCGCCTGCTTCGGCCGCGCGCCCGTACCAGGCCAGGGCCTCCTCCAGACGCCCCTCCGCGGCCGGCCGGACACCGGCCCGGCGCAGCGCCTCCGTGTCGCCCAACTCGGCGGCAGCCAGCGTCCGCTTCATGCTCGATCAACTGCGCGCCCACCTCTGACGGGTGGCCGGGCCTGCGGGCGGCTCCGCGTCCGCGGGCCCCCGCACGCGGTCGACTGCGCTCCCCGCCGAGTGCCCTCACTCCTTCTTGTACTTCGGGGACTTCCCCTCGTTGAGACGCTGGACCAGGTCGAAGGCGGCGAGGGCGATGGGAAGGAGGTCCGCGGTGGGCACCCGCTCCTTCATCCGGCGAAGCTCGGCCACCAGGGCGACCTCCTCCTTGCCGGGCTTGCCCACTTTGTCCTCCACCGTGCCCAGCGCGCCGAGGGAGCCATGGATGTGCTCCCAGTCCGCGCGGTGGCCGGAGACCTGTTCCTTCTCCTCGTCGGTCAGGTGCTTGTAGTTGCGCAGAAGGTCCTTGCCGACCGGTATGCCCTTCAGCCATTCGGCGCGGGTCAGCGGGATCTGCCTCGTCTCGCGGCTGCCGGCGTCCCCGTGCGCGACCGGCTTGTTGTACAGGGGCTCGCTTCCGTCCTCCGGGAGACCGGCCGCTCTGAGGGCGAACGCGGCAAACATGTCCGGATGCTCGCGGAAGTGACTTCGCAGCGGGTCGGGCAGCAGCGTGAAGTTGTGGGCGAAGGAGGTGCGGGACATCAGACCGCCCGCGATCGACTTCGAGTTCGGATTGACCTCCAGGTTGGAGCCGTACGAAAGGTAGCTGCCGATCAGGGTGATCAGACCGACCAGCCCGGCCGTCGGCTTCTTGCCGGTGATCTCTCGGGGAAGTTTCTCGGCCTGCTCCTCGGCCCGCCGGCGGATCCCGTCGATCGAGGCGACGGAGTCCCGGTGCAGATCTTGCTTGGCCTCCTTGCGCTGTTCGTGCTTGGAGCGACCGATGATGCTGGGAGCCTTGGCCGGCACATTGAGGTACTTCACCAGCCGGGGCAGCTCGGCCAGCTTGAAGCCGCCGGTCATCTGCGGCTCGTAGAGGAGAGCGCCCCGCAACGGGAACACCACCATCCCGGGCAGTGCCGTGAAGCTGCCCGAGTCGACCTCTTCGAGCGCGAAGGACTCCTCGTCCTTCCGGCTGTCCAGGGCGGTCGACAGGGCGGTGATCTCCTTCATCACCCGGAGGAGCTGATCCTTCGTCGAGAGCGGATCGGTCACCCATTCCAGGGCCGAGCCGCCCGTCGGGCTGACGTCCGAGGTGAGCCGGTAGTCGGTGCCACTGCCGAGGGTGCCCATCTTGGGGACGTCGCGGCCCCGGAGGGGGGTCTCCCGGATCCGGTTGTTGTGGAGCAGCGCCGGAACGGCGTCGGCCGCGTGCCGCTTGTAGCTTTCGAGGTTCTCCCGCTTCGCCCGCGCGATCCGCGCGCTGCCCTCGGGGGTGAGCCGGAACTGGTCGGGATCGCCCCCGGGCAGCGGCGTGAGCCATTTGCCGCGCAGATCCTCCCCGGAGTCCTGTTCGGCCGCGTCCCGGAGGTCGCTGTACTGCTTCCGGTCGGAAATCTTCCAAAGGATCTTCGCGTCGATGACGGCGTCACGTTCCGAGACCTCGGCCTGGTAGTCCCGCTCGTCCTGGTCGGTGAGGCCGTTGTGATCCCGCACCTGCCACTGCGACTCGAACTCGAAGCCGACCCGGCGCTGGATCGCGCCCGCGTCCGCGCTCCCGTGCTCCTCGCCCTCCGCGGCACACCGGTGGACGCTTTGGCCGCGCGCGACCCGAGCCCCGACGTCGGACGCCTCGCGCTCCCACCTGCCGTTCGGATCGCTGAGGCCGCTCGGCGCGTCGCGCTGGGTGGTGTGGTGGATCTCGTGGGCCATCGTCTCGACGTCACGCAGGACGCTTGCGTTCTGGACGACGATGTTGTCGCCCACGGTGTACGCCTTGGCGTCGATGCCCGCGGCGGCCTGCTCGTCGACCGACACCCTGATGTGGCCGAGACCGATGCCGAACGCGTTCTCCATGGACGTACGCATCCCGGTCGGCAGCCGCCTGCCGCCGCGTCCGGCCGTGCTCGCGGCCTCCCGTACGGCGTCCGGCCCGCTCGACCCACCGCCCCCGGAGGCCTGGGCGACGGCGCCCTCGTTCCGCTGGCGCGCGATCATGCGGGAGACGGCGGCGTTCCCGATCGAGCCTTGCAGGGCGCCCGGCGATCCCGCCGGAAGGGGACCGGTGACACGAACGGGACCGCGTGACCCGGTCTGTTCGCGGTCGGGGTCGCGTCGGGACTCTGTGGCACGCCGCATGAGGAATCCGTTCGAACGAGCGCTGTCGCATCGGTCTCGAGAAGCGACCATCTCCCAGGGGCTTTCGAAGAGAAAGGCCGAAGAGGGCAGACCCGGGGTCACGGTGCGCTGCCCTTGCGGACGCAGCGGGGATACGCCCCCGCCGAGGTCCGGGGCTTGGCCGCGACCGGTCCGCAGGCGCGTCTCCACGACCTGACCGGCGGCCGGCCGCTCCTGGTGGACCGAGCCCACCGCCTGCATGAGGAACTGGGCGACCCCGACGAGGTGTTGCGCCGCCTGGCCGGCCTCCGCACGGACCGGGCCGAGGCCCGCGGATTTGCCGAGGCGACCGGCGTGTACTCGGATCCGCTGCCGGCCGCCGGGTACAGGGCCCTCGACGACGAGTTCAAGGGCGGCCTCCTCGACCCGGAGGGCGCGGTGACCGCCGTCGCGCTCAAGATCGATGACGAGGACGGGGCACGGTGGATCGTCAACTGCCTCGACACCCTCCAAGTCTTCGACCGCGAGGACACCCGGTTGCGCCTGGAACCGGCGCTCCGCGAGTGCGTGGCGCTGAACGGGTGACAGAGCCGGCACGTGAACCGTGACCGGACACGACCGTGGCGATCACGCGAGTGCCGGTCGCGGTTCCGCAGGGGGCGGAGGACCTGTTGCGCTGACGAGCGCAGCGCGTGTCAGGAGGCCGCGCGGAGAGAACGGCCCCTTGCTGTCGTGCAGAAGGGGCCACACCCGGAATTCACCATGGCGGTCGCACCTGTTCGGGGCCACTGCCGGGGTCAGCTTTCCGGCGCGTTCCACAGTTCCTGGAGCTCTCCCCAATGCGGTCCCGGGCCGTGCAGGGCCGCGGGCGGGCCGGGGGCCGGGGTGCGCAGCCCGGCGAGGACCACGTCGAGGTAGCGCAGGTGCAGCGCGGTGGCACGCTCGCCGGTGACGGGGATGCGAGGGGTGAGGTGTTCGAGTAGCAACGGGATGTCGGCGGACGTGAAGTCGGCGCGCAGCATCCCCGCTCGGTGGGCGCCGTCCACCAGGTCGTCCAGGGCGGCACGCAGCCGCTCCGCCACGGCCAGCACCTCGTCGGTGGCCGGCAGCCGGCCACCGACCAGAGGAAGGAGCGGACCGCCTGTCCCCTGGACGGTCAACGCCTCGCGGAAGAAGCGAACGAGGGCGGCCCAGGGGTCGGGCTCCTCGCCGAGCGCCGTGCGCGCCTGCGCGACGAGTTGCTCCATCCCGGCGATGCGCATGCGCTGGGCCAGCAGTTCCTTGCTGGGATAGCGGCGGTAGAGACTGCCCATGCCGATCCCGGCGCGGCGGGCGATCTCGGAGACGGGGGCGTCCCAGCCGCGCTCGGCGAATACCTCCCGCGCGGCCTGGAAGAGGCGGGCGTCGTTGCGGTCCGCCTCCCGCTGTCGGCCTCGGGGTCTGCCTGTGTACGTGTCACCCATGGCGCGGCATTCTCCCTCAGCGGCGTCCCACGCCGTGCCCGCCGTCGACGGTGACGACAGTCCCGGTGACGAATCCGGCGTCATCACCGGCGAGCATGGCGATCGCCCGGGCCACGTCCTCCGGTTCCGCGACCCGCCCGAAGGGGGTGTGCTCGGCCAGGCGCTGCTGGAACTCGGCCGGCTGCCCGGCGCTGGCCTCGGTGCGCACGAAGCCGGGGGCCACGACATTGACATTGATGCCGAGCGGGCCTGCCTCATAGGCGACGAAGCGGGCGAAGGTGTTCAGCGCTGCCTTGGCGGTGCCGTGCGCGGCCATGCCCACGGTCGGCGGGCCGTCGGCCACAGCGCTGGAGACGTACACGATCCGGCCCCCGCCCTGGGCGCCCATGACGGCCAGCGCCTGCTGGGTGAGCGTGTACACGGACGCGAGCTCGTTCGTCACCTTCGCATGGAAGTCCTCCCAGGACAGGCGGGAAAGCGGGGTCGGAGTGAAGCGGGCGCCGGCGTTGCAGACGAGGACCTCCAACCGGCCGTCGACCGCGGAGCGCTCCAGCAGGCCTGCCGCCTGCCGGGGGTCGTGCACATCGGCCTGCACGGCGAAGGCGTCGCCGCCAGTGGCCTCGATCTGCTTGACGACCTGGTCGGCGGCCTCACGGTTCGAGAAGTAGTTGACAGCCACGCGGTACCCGCGGGCCGCCAGCTCACGCGAGGTGGCCGCGCCGATACCGCGGCTGCCACCGGTGACGAGGGCGGTCGGCTTGCTCGTCGTCTTCATGTGTCCTCCGCTTCGGCAGAACGATATGTCCTTCAGCCAATCTATCGGAGCGGAGCGCTCCGCTCAATCTCGGCAGTTGTACGGCGGATGACGAACGCGAGTTCTCGACCATGGCCCCGACGCGTGAGGCGTGTGCGGCCGACGGCCTGCGACATGGCCGCCGGTCCGGGTCGCCGGTGTTCTCCTCGACGCGGGAGAGGCGTCGTGTGCCGGGGGTCGGGACGATCGACGGGTGCTGGGCGAGGAGCCAGGCGAGGGCGACCTGGCCGGGTGTGGCGCCCTTGGCCTGGGCGAGCATCGCGACAAGGAGGCGACCTGCTCCCACGGGACCCGGTTCCGCACGATGATGCGGATGACCGTCGGAGCGGCCTGACCGCATCGTCGCGCGGAGGGCGCAGCCGCACTCGCGAGCAGCCGGTACCGGGTCATCGACCGACAGTGAACGCGGAGTCGTGCGCGGTGACCGTCACCGCACGCCGAGTCGCCTCAGGGTGCGGTGACGCGCGAGGCGGGGCCTCAGGGGGTGAGGACCAGCCGGATCGGGTCGCCGATCTTCTTCTCCAGGCGGGCGACGGCGTCGGCCGCCTCGGACAAGGGAACGTGGGCGGTGATGGAGGGGGTCAGGTCGAGGCGACCGGCGGATGCCAGGCGGATGAGCTGCTCCACGTGGTCGTCGCCGGAGCCGTAGTGGCCGCGGATCTGCTGGGTCTGGAAGCAGAAGTCGAGGCTGTCGGCGACGGTGAGGGGGTCGGGGGTGAGACCGACGAGGACGAGGACACCGCCGGGGCTGAGTGAGGCAGTGGCCTGGGCGCGGGCGGTGGCGACGCCGGCGAAGTCGAACGCGGCGTGCACGCCCTGTCCGGCGGTGGCCCCCGCGATGGCCTGGGTGAAGTCGGGTGCCGCCGGGTCGAGCGCGAAATCGGCGCCGAAGGCGAGGGCGCGCTCACGTGCGGTGGGCAGTGGGTCGACCGCGATGATCGGCGCCGCGCCGACCAGGCGCGCGAGTCGAACGGCATGGGCGCCGAGGCCGCCCGCGCCCCAGATGCCGACCGCCTGGGCGGGCCGTACGGTGCCCGCCTCGACGATGGCTGCGTAGGGGGTGGACACGGCGTCGGGGATGATCGCGGCCTGGTCGAAGGGCAGGTGGTCGGGGAGCGGGACGAGGGTGTCCTCGCGGGCGAGGGCGTACTGGGCCCAGCCGCCGTCGTAGTCGACGCCGCGGGTCAGCGGCCGCTGGCAGGTGCGGCGGCGTACGCAGTCCTCGCACTCCCCGCATGCCTGCCCGGCCTGGAGGACGACCGGCTGACCGGGCGCCCAGGCGCCCCGGACGTCCGGGCCGAGGGTGTGGACCACGCCGGCGACCTCATGGCCGAGGGTGACGGCGGCGCTCTCGCGTACGGCGTCGACGGGGAAGAACGGGCTGATGCTGCCGTCGATCAGGTGCACGTCGGACAGGCAGACGCCGGCGGCGCGTACCTCGACCAGTACCTCTCCGGGGCCGGGTACGGGCACGGGAACCTCTTCGACCGCGAAGGTGAGGGTGTCCAGGTGGAGCCGTCCGGCGAGCATCGTGCTCGTGCGCATGGCGGAAACCTCGATTCGTTCGGTGGGGGCGGTGGCGATTCGCTGCGGTCGAGTTTGTCGATCGACCATGTCGCCCTACCTTGTCGATGGACGAGGTCGCCGTCAAGCGAGTCCGAACGGGACGTTCGCGGGCTCCCTTTAGTTCTGTCGAATGGTCGTGTCATTCGACACAATCAATCGATTTTGTCGAGTGACAAAGTCGCTTGTACGTTTGTGGGAGACCGATTGATGCGGAAATGAAAGGCACGCTCATGACCCAGCCGTCCGTCCTCACGGCCCAGCCGGTGCCCGAGCGCCCGGCCCTGCCCTTGGTCGGCCACGCCCTCATGCTTCCGAAGGGCTTCGCCGCGACCGTCCACATGATGAAAGAGGTCAAGGAACTCGGGCCGGTCTACCGGATCCGCGCCTTCGGGACCGAGCTGGTGATCGTGGGCGGCCTGGATCTGGTGACGGAACTGGCCGACGAGTCCCGCTTCCGCAAGAACGTGCACCCTGAACTGGTCGACATCCGCCAGTTCGCCGGGGACGGCCTGTTCACCGCCTTCAACCACGAGCCGAACTGGCAGAAGGCGCATGACATCCTCATGCCGGCGTTCTCACTGGGCGCGATGCGCGACTACCACGCGACGATGCTGCGGGTCGCCCGCTCCCTGATCGGCAAGTGGGACCAGGCCGCAGGCGGGCGTGCCGTGGACGTCCCCGGGGACATGACCCGCCTGACCTTCGACACCATCGGTTTGTGCGGCTTCGACTACGACTTCGAATCGTTCCGCCAGGACGACCCGCACCCCTTCGTGGAGGCCATGACGCGGGCCCTGGCGTTCACCCAGGCCAAGGGAGAGTCCATTCCCGGCTCGGAGCGCTTCCGGCGGAAGCGCTCCGAGCAGTTCCGCCAGGACGTCAAGCTCATGACGAACCTCGTCGACGAGGTCATCCGGCAGCGCAGGCGGTCCGGCGACACCAGCACCGGCGATCTGCTCGGCAGGATGCTGCACACCCCGGACGCCCGCACGGGCCGGCCACTGGACGATGTGAACATCCGCAACCAGGTCATCACGTTCCTCATCGCCGGGCACGAGACGACCAGTGGTGCCCTGTCCTTCGCCCTGTACTACCTGACCAAGCACCCGGAAGTGCTCGCGCGGGCGCAGGCCGAGGTCGACGGCCTGTGGGGCGACGCGGAGGCGCCCGACCCCGACTACGGTGACATCGGCAAGCTCACCTACATCCGCCAGGTGCTCAACGAGAGCCTCCGGCTGTGGCCGACCGCCCCCGCCTTCGCGGTGGAGCCCCTTCAGGACACGGTCATCGGCGGCAAGTACGCCGTCCGCAAGGGCGAGACGCTGATGGTCCTCACCCCGGCTCTGCACCGCGACCCCGCCTGGGGTGAGAACGTCGAGCTGTTCGATCCCGAGCGCTTCACCCAGGAGCAGGAGGAGAAGCGTTCCGTCCACCTGTTCAAGCCGTTCGGTAACGGTGAACGAGCCTGCATCGGACGCCAGTTCGCCCTCCACGAGGCCACGCTTCTGCTGGGCCTGCTCGTCCACCGCTACCGACTGATCGACCACACCGACTACCAGCTGGAGATCAAGCAGACACTCACCCTCAAGCCCGACGACTTCACGCTCAAGCTCGCCCGGCGCACCACCCAGGAGCGCCGCCGGGCCGCCGTGACGGTGAGCGAGACGACGGCGGGACAGAGCGCGGGTACGGCCCGGCGGGCCTCCGGCACCGCACTCACCCTGCTGCACGGCTCCAACCTCGGCACCTGCGCCGGCATCGCCCGCGACCTGTCGGACGAAGGCGAGGAGCGCGGCTTCACTTCCTCCGTGGCGTCCCTCGACGACGCCACCGGGAAGCTGGATCCCGCCGCCGGTCCACTGGTGATCGTGGCCGCCTCCTACAACGGCCGACCCACCGACGACGCCGCCGCATTCGTCGCCTGGCTGGAAGATCTGGAGCCCGGCTCGCTCGCCGGCCTCCCGTACGCTGTGCTCGGCGTCGGCGACCGCAACTGGGCCGCCACCTACCAGCGGATCCCCACCCTCATCGACGAACGCCTCACGGCGGCCGGCGCCGTACCCATCCTCGCCCGTGGCGCGGCCGACGCCTCCGGAGACTTCGCCGGAACGGTCGACCGCTGGACCACAGACCTGTGGAACTCTCTCCTCGAGCGGTACGGCGACGCCACGGTCGACGCCGCTGCGGCCGCCGAGCCTGAGGAGGACCAGGGCCTCTACGAACTGGAGGACGCCACCGACTCGGTCATCGGCGGCCTCGCCGCCCGGCACGGCGTGCAGCCCATGGAGGTCCTCGATGCCTACGAACTCGTCGACACCGATCACGAACTCGGCCGCTCCAAGCGCTTCCTTCGCCTTCGCCTGCCCGAGGGCGTCACCTACCGCACGGCCGACCACCTGGCGATCCTGCCGAGCAACCCGGAGGCACTCGTCCAGCGGGTCGCCGCCCGCTTCGGACTCGACCTGGACCGCACGGTCCGCCTGCGCGCCCGGCGCCGCAGCCGGGGTGCCCTGCCCGTCGACCGGCCGCTGACCCTGCGCCGCCTCCTCACCGACTTCGTCGAGCTCCAGGACGCCGCCACCCCGGAGCAGGTGGCCGTGCTCGCCGAGTACACCGCCTGCCCGCCCGAGAAGCAGCCCCTGGTCGCCCTCGCCACCGCCGAGCCCGAGGACTTCCGTGAGCAGGTGACCTCACAGGGGCGCAGCCTCTTGGACCTCCTGGAGCAGTACCGCGCCTGCGAGCTGCCCTTCGAACACTTCCTGGAGCTGGTGCCGGTCCTGCGGCCCCGTCATTACTCCATCTCCTCCTCCGCCGAGGCGTCGCCCGGCGAGGTGGACCTGATGGTGTCGCTCCTTGCCGCGCCCCACCGCTGCGGCGAGGGAACCTTCCGCGGCATCGCCTCACACTATGTCCGGACTGTGAAGGCCGGTGACTTCGTCCAGGCCAGGGTGCTGCCGTGCAGCGACTCCTTCCGCCTCCCCGAGGACCCGTCCGTCCCGGTGATCCTGGTCAGCGCGGGCACCGGCCTCGCGCCCTTCCGCGGTGCGGCCCTCGACCGGCACCACAGGGGGGCCACCGGTACCCTGCTCTGCTACTTCGGCTGCGACCACCCCGCCGTCGACTACCTCCACCGCGAGGAGTTCGAGCTGGCCGAGGCCGCCGGCGCCGTCAGCATGCGTCCCACCTTCATGCACGCGCCCGTCGACGGTGTCCGCTTCGTCCAAGAGCGCATCGCCCGGGAAGCCGACGAGGTCTGGGCCGTGCTGGAGGCCGGGGGCAAGGTCTACGTCTGCGGCGACGGGCGGAGGATGGCGCCCGCGGTGCGCGAGGCGTTCATGGCGATCTGCCGCGAGCGAACGGGCGCGGACGAGGGGGAGGCGGCAGGCTGGCTGACCAGCCTCGTCGAGTCCGGTCGCTATGTCGAGGACGTCTGGGCCGGCTGACCGGCTCCGCGGAGAGCTACGGCCACGGATGTGCGGGCGCCCGTGGCCGTCAGCTGATCGGGACGTCCGGGAGTTCGAGCTTGCCACCGGCCAGCGCGACCGTCGCAGCGATCAGGGCTCGCAGCCCCGTGTTGTCAGCAGGCTCCCCCGGGGCGTAGAGACGTTGCATCGTCAGGCCGTCGATGCCGGAGAGGAAGAACCGGGCGACAAGGCCCGGGGGCTGAGCGAGGACATACCCGGTGCGGGACGCGGTCTCGGCGAAGATGCGCTCCGTGACCTCGGTGACCTGCTGATAGTGGGCCGTACGCGCTTCGGAGAGACCAGGAGTGCGCAGGGCCAGCATGGCCAGCTCCGTCAGCAGCTGGTAACCGCTCGCCTCCACCTCGACCGTGCGCCACAGGGCGCCGGCCATCGCAGCGATCGTCTCCTCGAAGCCCGCGTCCTGCGGAGCCGCCCGCTCGACCTGCGCGATCAAGTCCCCGGTCAGCTGCTCCATGACCGCCCGGTAGAGGTCCTCCTTCGTGCCGAAGGTGTAGTGGACCGTCGCCTGGGCGACACCAAGCTCTGCGGCGATGGCACGCGTACTGCCCGCGGTCACGCCTTCCCTCGTCATGAGAGCGATGGCCGCTTTGATCAGCTGGGGTCGGCGCTCGGCCGCGGAAACATGAGCCACTCGTTCGACTATACCGACTTAGTCACTGGACCAAGTCGTTCCTGGGGGCACCCCGCTGGATGGTGCTGGGGGGACCTCCACCTCGGCACGGCGCACCTGACGCTGGGGCACAGCCTCCGCCACGCAAGGAAAGGGCGCGGGGTCCGCTCCCGCGGGGCTCGGCGCATGCGAGGAAAGATGGACGCAAGACACTTGCACCACCCGGAAGTGGTGGCCGCCGCGGGCCGCCTGTCGTCACGATCCACCGGAGTTCCGGTATGACCGGTTGCCTGCTTTTGCTCTGTGTGCTCGGCGTGGCGGTTGCCGTGCCGGTCGCTCGGGCGTTGAACCGTGCGGTGTGGCCGGAGCGGGGGCCCGTGCTCGGTCTGTGGGTGTGGCAGTGCCTGGTCGCCACCGCCCTGCTGAGCTGCCTGACCGCGCTGGTGCTGGGTTTGGCCGCGGGTTTCCGTACGGTCCGCGACCATCTCTTCGGCTCGGCGCCGCCCGGCGTCGTGGCCGCCTACCGGCTGTCCTCCGCCCCCGCCTGGGCCATGGCCCTCACCTTGCTGCTGGCGGCGGGGGCCGCTTGGACGGTGGCCGTGCTGGTCGGGCAGCTCGGGGCGGTCCGCCGGGCCCGGGGCGCGGCGCGTGCCCGGCTGCGGGAGCGGGCGCCCGAACTGCCCGCGGGCCTGCCCGCGGGCCGCGGCCCCCTGCTGGTCCTGGAGGAGGAGCATCCGGACGTCTGGTGGGTGCCCGGCAGCCCGTTCCGGCTGGTCGTCACCACGGGCGCGCTGCACCGGCTGACCGATCGCCAGCTGGACGCCGTCCTCACGCACGAGCGCGGTCACGCCCGCGCCCGCCATGACTGGCTGCTGCAGGTGTCCGCCGCTCTGGCCGGTGCGCTTCCGAGGGTTTTGCTGTTCACCCACTTCTGCGAACAGACGCATCGGCTGGTGGAGTGGGCCGCCGACGACACCGCCGCCCGGCACTGCGGGCATGTCACCACCGCGCTGGCCCTCATCGAGCTGAACCAGCACCGCGGGGTCCTCTCCCACACATCCGGCCGCCGCCTGCTCGACGACCGGGTGAACCGTCTCCTCACGCCCCCGCCGACGCTCAGGCGGCGACAACGCACGCTCATCGCCGGCGCGGCGGCACTGGCCCCGCTGCTGCCGCTGCTCATCACCTTCGCGCCGGGAATCGACGCGCTCCACTGACCGGCTCACCCGTACAGGCGTCCGGGACGCACGCGTCCACCGGTGCTGCGCCAGGCTGGTGAGACGGGGACGGATCAGCACCCCTTCGGGAGAACGCCATCGACACGACACGAAGAGCGCGGTCGCGGTCCGGGCCGGCCGCCCGGTGGCTCGCGCGGTGCGCCGTGGTGGCAGCGATCGCCGCCGTGGCGGTGCTGCTGCTCGCGCTGGGCGGGGGCGGACTGCTCGTGGCCGCGGCCGGGGTCCTCGGGCTGGTGGTCTGCGCCGCCGGCCTCTGGTGGTTCGTGGCCCGGCGCGGTCCGGTGCGGCTGTTCGGCGCCTTCCTGGCCGTCGCGGCGCCGGTCGGCGTGCTGGTGTTCTTCGCGCGAAGCGGCCTGTGGCTCATCGCGTTGCTCTCCAGCCTGTGCTGGGCGGCCGCGGTGACCTGCGGTCGCGCGGCGCTGCACCGAGCGCGGCCGCCCCGGTCGCAGCGGCCCACGCGCGCCCGTCGCCCGAAGCGGGCGGTGCTGATCATGAATCCGAAGTCGGGGGGCGGCAAGGTCGGCCGCTTCGGCCTCGTGGAGCGGGCGGAGCGACTGGGCGCACGGGTGATCCTGCTGGACCCGTCGGCCCCGGTCGACGTGGGCGAACTGGCCCGCGAGGCCGTGGCAGACGGTGCCGACCTGCTCGGTGTCGCCGGCGGCGACGGCACTCAGGCGCTGGTCGCGGCCGTCGCCGCCGAGCACGGACTGCCGTTCCTGGTGATCTCCGCGGGCACCCGCAACCACTTCGCCATGGACCTCGGCCTCGACCGCGCCGACCCGGCCCGCTGCCTCGACGCCCTGACCGACGGCGAGGAGATCCGGGTCGACCTCGGCGACGTCTCCGGCCGTCCCTTCGTCAACACGGTGTCCTTCGGTGTGTACGCGGACATCGTGCAGAGCCCCGAGTATCGCGACGACAAGACGGGCACCGCCCTGAAGCTGATGCCGGACCTGTTGGCCCGGGAGGGCGCGCGACGGCTCGACGCGCGGGTGGACGGCATCCGGCTCGCGGACCAGCAGGCGCTGTTGATCAGCAACAACCCGTACGCCTCCCCCGACGAGCTGGGCGGCGGCGGGCGCCGGCCCGTGCTCGACGGCGGTGAGCTGGGCGTGATCGGGATCAGGGTGGAGAACGCGGCGCAGGCGGCGGAACTGGCCGTACGGGGCTCGCAGGCGTCGGGGCTCACCGTGACGACCGCGCGGTGGGCCGAGGTGACGGCCGGGGGACCGCAGAGATCGGTGGCCGGGGAGGCGCGGATCCCGGTCGCGGTGGACGGGGAGGCGCTGTGGCTGCGCACACCGGTCGCTTGCTCGGTACGGCCCGGCGCGCTGCGGGTGCTGCTGCCGCGCGACCGCCCGGGCGTACCGCCACCTGCGCCGCCCGTCGACTGGCGGAGACTACTCGCCCTCGCGGGCGGTTCCGCCGAGCGCACGGCATCCCGCGAGGACCGTGCCCGACCACAGAACCGTCCCTGCAGTCCTCGGTGAGGCCCGCACCTCGCCGCGATGCCGCGCGAGCCCCTCGGCCTGGCCCCACGACCGGCATATGGCGCCGGCCAGGGCGCGTGAGCTGATCAGAGGTCGAGATAGTCGCCCAGGTCGGCGTAGTCGACCTGCCACAGGCCAGGGGAACCCGTCGGGTACTGGGAGCGGAACCCGAGCAGGCGCTGGACACGCGGCGAGAGCGTCCTGGCGACCTCCATGTCGACCAGGAAGGGGTACGCCTCCTCGCCGGTGAGGAAGCCCGGATTGAGGGCGAAAGCCACAGCCCGCCGGTACTCGTCGCCGGTCTCGTTCGCGCCACCACCGTGGGCGGTCTTGCCGCTGAACAGAAGGGCGTCTCCCGCGCCCATGATCGCGGGAACCGTCTGCTCAGGAGTCCCGCGGTCCTCGAAGTCGCTCCAGTGGTTGCTCCCCGGGATGACTCGGGTGGCGCCGTTCTCCTCCGTGAAGTCCGTCAGGGCGATGAGGAAGTTGAGGGTGACTTCCGGACCGTTGGGCCCCATCCCGATGAACGGGAACCAGTTCTCCAGGTCCCGGTGCAACATCTGCGCCTGACTGTGGGGACCGATCTCGATCACCTGCGCGGTGGTCATCCAGTACGTGCCCGACTCCGGAAGGAAGATCTGGTCGCAGATCTCGTGGACCAGGGAGTGTTCGAGGATCTCGTTGCGGAAGGTGGCGCTGTGCGTGACCAGGTTCGTGAGTCGCTTGGTGTTGCTGCCGTGGAACGCGGCCACCATTTCGTTCTCGTGGGTCGAGCCCGGGCGAAGCGCCTGCAGCGGCGGCTCGATCTCGGCGTTGAAACGGTCCATCTGCTCCTTCGTCAGGAAGTTCCTGACGATGACGCCTCCGTCGCGGGTCAGGAGCTCGAGAATCTCGTCCGTCGGCGTGTCAGCCGCCACCGACGGCAGGGTCTGGGGCTGCTTCTGTGTTGTCATGTGACTTCTCTCCCTGAATGTGTCCCCGCTTGATCGGACACCCGATCGCGCGTCGGCAATCCTGGCCTTCCTGGCCGGTTGCCCGTTGTTTCCTCGCTGTTCCTGTGGTTGGTGGCGTTGTTCTCGCCGGCCACGGCCGCCGGCGAGAACGACAGCGAGCACCTGCCTTGCTCGGGGCCGGTGCACGAGGCGCTCCGTACCGGTCGGAAGTCCGTGCCTGCGATCGCGGGGCTCGACGCCGGCGCGGCCTCCACGGCCTGGCCGCGGCGAGGTCGGTGAAGAGCCCCGTACCGGGACGCGTCGGGTGTCAGCGGCGAGTGCTCGCCGTCAGACCGGCGTATTGCCCGGCCCGCTCCAGCAGTCGGGGGACACCCGTTTCCAGCGACGGCCCGAAGGTCTTGTCGTGGGGACGCTCCCCACGCAGCCAGCGGGTGTGGATGGCCTCCGGTGACGTCGATGCCGTGCAGGGCGACGAGGGTGTCGACGACCGCCTCGCTGGTGGCCCGGCGCTGCTCGGCGGAGGAGAGATGGGGTGGGATCGTGTCGGTGATGACGATCCCGTCGAGCCGGGACATGAGGTAGAACGGCACGCCCAGAAGCGACTCGTCCTCGCAGACGGCGACGATCTCCGGTACCGGTACCCCGTGCTCGCCGAGGATCTTCTGGATGCGGGCCTCGCGCACCATGTCGTGCGTCGACTTGGGCAGGGGCGGCCGCGGTCCACGGCGTAGTACGACGCAGTCGCCACCGCGCTGGATCAGATAGGTGATGTTGGAGTGGCCGTCGCCGATGCGCTGCCACGCGAGCGGGCCGCTGCCGATGCCGTGTGCGTCGAGGAAGCCGGTGACCGCGTCGAGGACCAGGAGCGGAGGGCTGTCGAGATGACGGGCCGTCTCCCCGCCGGCGACGACTTCCACGCCGTCAGGGGCGGTATGCATCACGCGCCTCCGTCCTGGGAGACGACGGCATCGCCCCTGTACCGCTCACCGGCCCGGACCGAGGCGTGGCGGCCGGCCGAGGCGCGGCGGGCGATGGCCCACCTGTGGGTTTCGTTGGAGCCGTCGTAGATACGGAACGGACGGACCTCGCTCAGGTACTGCGCCAGCGGGAGCCCGTCGGAGACCCCGTCCCCGCCACAGATCTGGATGGCGCGGTCGATCACCCGGTAGATCGCCTCCGAGCAGTGCACCTTGGCGATCGACGACATGGCCGAACCCGCCTTCGGGTCACTGTGCAGCAGAGCCGCGGTCTTGGTGATGATCGCGTCGGAGGTCTCGATGTCGATCACCGACTCGGCGATCAGGTGCTGTGCCAGGCCCAGCGAGTCGATCGGACCACCGAACAGCTCACGCCTTCCGGCCCGGTCCAGTGCGATGTCGTGCGCCCGACGCGCCGGCCCCAGCCACCGCATGCAGTGCGTGAGACGTGCCGGTCCGAGCCGGCCCTGCGCGTACCGGAATCCGAGCCCCACCTCGCCGAGCACGGCGTCGTCGGCGACGAAGCAATCCTCGAGGTACACGTGCGGGTGACCGCCGTCGATGGAGCGGTCGACGGTGCGGATCGCCTCACCGACCCGGATCCCGGGGTTCGTCATGTCGACGAGGAACATGGTGGCCCCCTCGGGGAAGCCGTCGACGGCCGAGGTCCGCGCCATCACGATGCAGAATCCCGCACCGACAGCGCCGCTGGTGAACCGCTTGTGGCCGTCGATGATCCAGCCGCCGTCGGCCCGCACGGCCGTGGTCCGCAGCGCCGCCGGGTCGGATCCCGCTCCCGGGTGGGGCTCGGTCATGCCGAAGCAGGACCTGACCTCCCCCGCCGCCAGAGGCGCGAGGTAGCGCTTCTTCTGCTCCTCCGTGGCTATGAGGTTGAGCATGTGCATGTTCCCCTCGTCGGGTGCCATGCAATTGAGCGCGACGGGACCGATCGGCGAGTAGCCGGCCTCCTGCAGAATCGGTGACCAGTGTTCGATGGGCAGGCCTTGGCCGCCGTACTCCGTCGGCACCAGCGGCGCGAAGACACCGGCGTCCTTCGCCGCGGACTGCAGCCGGTCACGGGTGGCCTGGTCGAGACGTCCGCCCGGTGCGGGCTCCGAGTCGATGACGACCTCGCGGATGAACCGGCGAGTTCGCTCGCGCAACCCCGCGACGTGCGGCGGAAGCTGAGGGAAAGTCATGGCTGTCCTTCGTCTGATGGGCGCGGTCGTCACGCGGTGCCGCCGGCGACCGTGAGGCCGCCGTCGACGGTGAGGACGTGACCGGTGACCCAGGAGGAGTCCTCAGAGGCCGGATAGGCCACGGAGGAGGCGATGTCCGAGGGCACGCCCAGCCGCCGCAGCGGATAGTCGGCGGCCACCTCGGCTCCCTTTCCCTCGT
This sequence comes from Streptomyces misionensis, assembly GCF_007896895.1. Lineage (GTDB taxonomy): Bacteria > Actinomycetota > Actinomycetes > Streptomycetales > Streptomycetaceae > Streptomyces > Streptomyces misionensis_A. The sequence continues at coordinate 27,739 of NZ_VOGW01000006.1, forward strand.
ACAGGGCTTCGGCGAACCGGGTCTTCACCACCGCGGGTGCCACGGCGTTGACCCGGATCTGCGGGCCGAGCTCGACGGCCAGGGTCCTGGTCAGGTGGGACACCGCCGCCTTGCTCACGCTGTAGAGGCCGATGCCGGGGGAGGGGGTGTCCGCGGTCACCGAGGAGAGGTTGACGACAGTGCCGCGGCGTTCGGTGAAACGGAGCTTCGGGTGGGTCACCGCGTCCTGCACCCAGGCGAGGGTGGCGAGGACGTTGACCTCCAGCACCTTGCGGGCGACAGCGAGGTCCAGGCCGACGGCGGGACCGTAGGCCGGGTTGATGCCCGCGTTGTTCACGAGGACGTCCAGTCCGCCGAACTCGCGTGCGACAGTGTCGAAGACCTCGCGGCGGTGCTCGGGGTCGTCCGCCTTGCCGGCGACGGTGATGACGCTGCCCGCAGGAAGCGCAGCGGCGGCCTTTTCGAGCGGTCCGGCCTTGCGCGCGGTGATGCACACGCGCGCCCCTTCGGCGACGAGCCGCTCGGCGACGGCGAGGCCGATGCCCCGGCTCGCTCCGGTCACGATGGCGGTGCGGCCCCGGAAACGGCCCTGGTCGGTGTGGTTCTCGCTCAACGATCAGTCCTTCGAGGGTGAGATCGGCCCGGTGCCGACGCCGCCGCGGAGCTCGGCACGCCGGATCTTGCCGCTCTGCGTCTTGGGCAGGTCGGCGAGGAAACGGATCAGGCGGGGACACTTGTAGGCGGCCAGCCGCTCACGGGAGAAGGCGATCAGCTCCTCCGCCGTGGCGGTCAGACCCGCCTTGAGCGAGACGTAGGCGACCACGGTCTCGCCGCGGTACGCGTCCGGCTGCCCGACGACCGCTGCCTCCAGCACGGACGGGTGCTCGTACAGCGCGTCCTCGACCTCGCGCGGCCAGACCTTGTAACCGGACACGTTGATCTGGTCCTTGAGCCGGTCCACCAGGTAGACCCAGCCCTGCTCGTCGATGACGGCGACGTCACCGGTGCGAAGCCGGCCCTGCGGCATCGCCTGGCGGGTGGCCTCGGGCTTGCCCCAGTACCCGGGCACCACCTGCGGCCCGCTCAACTCGAGTTCGCCCTGTTTCCCGCTCGGCAGCGGGTCGCCGTGCGGGTCCACGACGCGCGCGGTGAGGTGCGGCAGCGGCCTGCCGACGGACAGCGTCCCGCTCGGCGGATGCACGGGGGCCCTGTCCCCCGGAGGCACGGCGATGACGGCGGACGTCGTCTCGGTCATCCCGTAGCCGTTGTGGAGGTAGACGCCGAACCGCTCCTGGAACCGCTCGACGGTCGCCGGCGGGATCGGCGCGCCCCCGGAGTACAGGGCCTTCACCGACGCGAAGTGCTGGGGACCGGCCTGCGGCAGCTCGTAGATCGCGTTGTACGCCGTGATGGAGCCGATCGTGCAGGTCACCCCGTGCTCGGCGAAGGCCTCCAGTACGACCTCGGGGTGGAACCGGCCCGTGAGGACGAGCGTGGTGTCGGTGAGCAGGGAGATCGTCGCGTTGACCACCGCGCCGGTGATGTGGAACAGCGGAGCGATGGCGAGCACGACGTCCCCGTCGCTCAGACCGGTCCAGGAGGCGTAGGTCGATACCACGCTCAGAACGTTGCCGTGGGTGTTCATGGCACCCTTCGGCGGCCCCGTCGTGCCGGAGGTGTAGGTCAGGAACGCGACGTCGTCGCAGGTCGGCTGCACGGGCGAAGGGCGGCGGCCCGTGAACTCACCGATCAGCGCCACCAGGTCGCCGTCCGGTGCCGGGGCGTGGCGTCGCGTCGTCGCGAAGACCCGCGGATCATCGCGGGACTGGTAGTCCAGTGCCGACGTGCTGACCAGCCATCGGACCGTGCTCCCCGCCAGCGTGCCGAGCGTCTCGTGGACGTCCGCGTCCGCACAGACGACCCCGATCGCCCCGGAGTCGTCGATGATCCGGCGGAGCTCCCGGCGCCGGTACATCGGATTGAGCCCCAGTGCCGTGGCCCCCAGCTTCCACAGGGCCAGCAGCACCAGCGGGTACTGCGGGATGTTCTGCAGGTACACGCCGACGCGATCACCCCGGCCGGTTCCGCGGGCCTCGAACGCGGCAGCCAGGGCGTCCGACGCCGCGTCCACCTCCCGCGCGGACAGCCGGCCGTCGAAGAAGCGGAGCGCTGTCCCCTCCGGGTTCTTGGCCACGCGTGCCTTCCAGGCGGCCACGAGCGAGTCGAAAACCGCATCCGTCCCCGAGCCGAACCCGTCGGGGAACGCGTCCCTGTGCCGGCCCTCATCCACTGTCATCTGCCGTCCTTCCACCCATGTCCCTGCGCTTGTCGTGCCGGTCATGTGAGTTCGCGCTTGAGGATCTTTCCGGTGGACGTCATCGGCAGCGTCTCGACGATCTCCACGATGCGCGGGTACTTGTAGCCGGCCATCTGCTCCTTGCCCCACGCGATCAGCTCATCGGGACCGACCTCGGCGCCGCGGTCGAGGATGACGAACGCCTTGATCTCCTCGCCGTGGCTCTCGTGTGGCACGCCGACGACCGCGGCCAGGCTGATCGCCGGGTGCGTCATCAGGACCTCCTCGATCTCGCGCGGGTACACGTTGAAGCCCCCGCGGATGATCAGGTCCTTCGCCCGGTCGACGATGTAGTAGAAGCCGTCCTCGTCCCTGCGGGCCAGGTCACCGGTGCGGAACCAGCCGTCCCTGACTGCTTCGGCGGTGGCCTCGGGGCGGCCGTGGTAGCCCTTCATCACGTTGTGGCCCTTGACCGCGATCTCCCCGATGGCGCTGCCCGTTCCGTCGTCCTCGACCTCGGACCAGTCGGAGTTGACGAGCTTGAGCTGCACGCCCCACACCGGCACGCCGATGGAGCCGGGCCGCGGCTCGCGCGCCGGATCGCTGAAGGTCACCACCGGCGAGGTCTCGGAGAGGCCGTAGCCCTCCAGGACCTGGACGCCCAGTCGCTCCCCGACCCGCTTGATGATCTCGGCAGGGAGCGAGGCGCCGCCGGAGACGCCGACGCGCAGGTTCCGTGCGATCCTCTCGACGTCGGCATCGTCGGTGAGCGCCTGCAGCAGGCCCCACCACATGGTGGGGACGCCTGCGAAGAAGGTGATGTCCTCCTGCCGCATCAGGGACACCGCCTGCCGGGCGTCGAATCGTGGCAGCAGCACCAGTGTGCTCGCCGTCGAGAAGCCGGCGTTCATCTGCACGGTCGCGCCGAAGGAGTGGAACAGCGGCAGCACGAGCAGGTGGGTGTCCGAGGCCGGCTGGTTGTCCAACAGCCGGTTGCAGGCGAGGGCGTTGAGAACGAGGTTGGCGTGGCTGAGTTCGGCGCCCTTCGCCTGTCCTGTCGTCCCACTCGTGTAGAGCAGCACCGCCGGGTCGTCCCCGGTGGTCCCGATGCTGTCGAACGTCGTCGGCGTGCCCCGCAGCGCGGCGCCCATGGTCTCGACGCCCTCGATCGGGCTCTCCGCCTCGGGATCGGCGGTGATGAGGAAGAAGTGCTCGCAGCCCGCGGTGCCGGTGAACCCGGCGTGTCCCTCCGCACCCATCGGCAGGCCCGCATCTCCCTCGAAGCAGAAGTACGCCTTCGCCTCCGAGTCGGCCAGGTGGTAGGCGATCTCGCGGCCCTTGAGCAGGATGTTGAGCGGTACGACGACGGCGCCGGCCTTGAGGATCCCGTAGTAGACGATCGGGAAGTAGGGCACGTTCGGACAGCTGAGCGCGACCTTGTCACCCGGCCGGACGCCGCGGTCGACGAGGAGGTTGGCGACCCGGTTCGCGGCGGCGTCGACCTGGGCGTAGGTGAGACGCGTGGGGCCGAGGACGACTGCGTCCCGGTTCGGGTACGCGCGGGCGGAGTCCTCGAGCAGGACCGAGAGGTTCAGCATGGTGTCTTCCGGGAATGTGGGCCGGGCCGGGCCGCGGGGAACGGGGCACATGGCCCGGCCCTGAGCGGGTGGGGGTCACACGTGGCTTGATGCGGATGTCACGACTTCCGCAGCAGCTGGTCGAGGGCCTCGGCCGTCGCCTCGATGTCGGCGGTGGTGTGTGCCGTGCTGATGAAGACCTTGCCGGACGGCATGAAGAGGAAGCCCCGACGCAGCATCCCTTCGAGGATCGCGGTCCAGAGCCCGCCGGTTCCGTGGAGCCCCGTGGCCCCGCCGGCGGGGACGTACTGCAGGAGCGAGCCGACCCGGTTGAAGCGGCCGAAGTCGGGAGACGAACCGAGGGCGCCACCGACGAGGGCCTCGAACCGGGACGAGGTCTGTTCGAGCAGCTCGTAGACCGCAGGATCGGCCAGGACGCGCATCGTCGCCTCGACGGCCGCCAGTGCGATCGGATTGGCGTTGAAGGTCCCGGCATGAACGACGCCGGACGTCACCTGATCGATCAGCTCCGCTCGGCCGACGACGGCGCTCTGCGTGAAACCGCCGGCCATCGCCTTCCCGAAGACGGACAGGTCGGGCCGCACGCCGTACTTCTCGGCGGCCCCGCCCCGGGCGATCCGGAACCCGGCGATCACCTCGTCGAAGACGAGGACGACGCCGTGCCGGTCGCAGAGCGTTCGCAGCGTCGACAGGAATCGCGGTGCGGGTGCTTCGACGCCGGCATTGCTCATCACCGGGTCGACGAGCACGGCCGCGATGTCGCGCTCGACGGACTCGCTCAGCAGGCGTTCGGCCAGTTGTACGTCGTTGAAGCGCGCCACGACCAGGTCGTCCAGCACGCTGGTCGACTGCCCTGGTCCGCCGGGGGACGCGGGACGGTCGCAGTCGTCCTCGGACATCCCGGCATACACGGTGTCGTGCCAGCCGTGGTAGCTCTTGGCGAACTTGAGGACGCGGCGCCGCCCGGTGGCGGCTCGCGCGAGGCGCAGCGCGACCTGCACCGCTTCGGTCCCCGTGTTGCTCCACAGCAGGCGCTCGCCGTGCGGCACGGCTTCCAGGACCGCTTCCGCCGCGCGATACTCGAGCGGATGGCCGGTGCCGACGACCTGCATCTTCTTCGCGACCTCGGACACCGCGGACAGCACGCGCGGGTCACCGTGACCGAGGACGAGCGGGCCCCAGGCCATCACGTAGTCGGTGTACCGGTCGCCGTCCAGGTCCCAGACGTACGGGCCCTGTGCCTCGTGAACGAAGAGCGGATGGGGAGGCATCGCGGCGCGCAGGCCTGACCCCACGCCCCCGCCGACGCTGCGTCGAGCTCGCTCGAACGCCAAGCGTGATGATTCCAGGGCCATGCGATTGCCCCTGCCTTTCAGTACCGGATCACCGAGCGGATGCCGATGCCGCGCTGCATCTGGTCGAACGCCTCGTTGATGTCCTTCAGATCGATCACACGCGTCACAAGGGAGTCGAGATCGATGCGGTTGTTCATGTAGTGGTCGATCAGCATGGGAAAGTCGGAATCCGGCTTGCTCGAGCCGTAGTTCGAGCCGATGAGCGACAGCTCCTGATCGGACATGACGAACGGGTCGATGGAGATCCTCACGCCGTCCGCCACCTGCCCGGCGACCACCGCCGTGCCACCTCGGGCCAGGAGCTCGTAGGCCGACTCGATGGTGCGTGGCAGCCCGATGGCCTCGATGGCGATCTCCACACCGCGTCCGTCGGTGAGCTCGCGCACCCGGCCGGCGAGATTCTCGCGGCCGTTGTTGATCAGGTCTGTCGCACCGAAGACGCGTGCCTGCTCGAGCTTCTCCTCGGAGATGTCCGCGGCGATGATCCTCCGCGCGCCGGCGAGCCGGGCACCCTGAATCGCGTTCAGGCCGACGCCGCCGCAGCCGAGGACCAGCACGGTGTCGCTCGGACGGACCTTGGCCGTGTTGACGGCCGCGCCGACGCCGGTGGTGACGGCGCATCCGACCAGAGCCGACTGTTCGAACGGGGCGTCGTTCCGGATGGCGATCGCGCCCGATTCGGGCACGAGAGCGTACTGGCCGAACGTTCCGAGGCCCGCGAAGCTGTAGACGTCGTCCCCGCTCAGGGACGTGATCCGGGACCGGCCGTCGAACGACAGGTGATTCGCCGAGTGTTGGCTGACCATGTCACAGAGGACGGGTCTGCCACCGACGCAGTAGCGGCAGCGGCGACAGGACGGCGTCCAGGACAGCACGACGTGATCGCCCTTCCTCAGCGTCGTGACCCCTTCGCCGACACTCTCGACGACACCGGAGCCTTCATGGCCGAGGACCATCGGCGATGGCACCTCCCATTCGCCTACGACGACGTGAAGGTCGCTGTGGCACACCCCGCTTGCTTTGAGCCGCACGAGCACCTCGCCGGGCGGAGGCGTCGAAGGGAGAGTCACTTTCTCGATGGTCAGTGCTTCGTCCGGTGCCCTGAAGACAGCGGCGTCGAATTCGATGGTCATGACAGGTTTCCTTCTGTCCGCGCTGTGGCGATCACGTCCGAGCGGTGCGGATGAGTTTCTTGTTGGCGAACTCGTCGATTCCGGCCCGGCCCAGTTCGCGGCCGAAACCGGACCGCTTGACCCCACCGAAAGGCAGTTCCGCGCCCTCGAGTCCGACGCCGTTGACGAAGACCATGCCTGCGTCGATCCGGTCGGCGACACGCATCGCCTGCTCGGGGTCCGTCGTGAACACGTAGGAGCCCAGCCCGTACGGTGTCCCGTTGGCCAGGTCGACGGCCTCGTCCTCGGATCCGGCTCGATAGACGGTCGCGACGGGGCCGAAGAGCTCCTCGGCGGCCGACGGCGACGTCGGTGATAGGCCCGTCAGAACGCCGGGCGGGAAGTACGCCCCTTCACGCCGTCCTGCGGAGACGAAGGTCGCCCCGTCAGCGGTGGCTCGCTCCACTTGTTCTTCGAGGCGCTCGGCGGCGGCGACCGAGGACAGGGGCGCCAGGCCGTCGGCCATGGCGAGGACTTTCTGCGTGAACTTGTCGAGGAACGCGTCATGGATGTCGTCGGCGACGATGATCCGCTTGCCGGCGTTGCACGCCTGCCCGGTGTTCTCGAACCGAGCGTCGACCGCCGCCTGGACCGTGGCGTCGAGGTCGTGCGTCGACAGCACGATGAAGGGGTCCGAGCCGCCCAGTTCGAGCACCACCTTCTTGAGGTTGCGCCCGGCCTTTTCGGCGATCTCCGCGCCGGCCCGCTCCGAACCGGTGAAGGAGACGCCTCGCACCCTGGGGTCCGCGACGGCGCGAGCGATCTGCTCGTTGGTGGCGTAGATGTTGACGTAGCTGCCCTCGGGACAGCCCGCGTCCGTGAACAACTGCTGCAGAGCCGCGGACGACTCCGGACACTGCGGCGCGTGCTTGAGCACGATGGTGTTGCCCAGCGCGAGATTGGGTGCGGCGAAACGGGCGACCTGGTAGTACGGGTAGTTCCAGGGCATGATCCCCAACAACACGCCGATCGGCTGGCGACGGATGAAGGCGGTGCCCTCCGCCTCGAGAAGCTCGATCGGTTCGTCGGCGAGGAACCTGTGCGCGTTCTCGGCGTAGTACCTGTAGATGGAAGCGCTGAACTCGACCTCCGCGACGGCCTGGTCCAGCGGCTTGCCCATCTCCCGGTGGATGATCTCGGCAAGTTGTCCGCTGCGTTCGCTGTGCAGGGTGGCGACGCCGCTCAACAGCTGGGCACGCCGATCCACGGAGGTGTGCCTCGACCATTGCGCGTAGGCCTGCGCCGCCGCGTCGAGCGCCCCGTCGACAGCCTCGTCCGTCGCGGTGGGGTATCCCTTGACCAACTCGCCGTCGGCCGGGTCCACCACCGCGTACACGGGCCTGGTCGCCATACTGCCTCCGTCTTCGTGTTCGGCGTTCATGCGATGGCCCCCATGGCGTGAGCGGCCTTCGCGTCCAAGGCCGCGTTGTGGTGGTGCAGCGCGCGGTAGGCGCGGAAGTAGACGAATCCCTGGGTGCCCCAGGTCGCCAGCGCGGCGGTGTAGAAGATCGTGCGGTTCGCGTCGTCGAACGACAGGGGGAACAAGTCGTAGGTGACCGCGATGGCGGTCCCGGCGGCCGTGACCAGTCCCGTCCAGATCGCCGGCCACCTCGCGCCCGCATCCCAGAGCCGCGTGACGAAGTACCCGACGAACACTGCCGTGAGGAGATTGACGACGAGGTAGAACACGGCGACCGAGAACGCGGCGCGGTCGGTGTGGAGGTCCGCGCCGTGGAAGTGCCGGAGGAACAGGCCGGCCACCACTGCGACTGCGAACACGGCCACATCGACGCCGAGGCTCGGCTTGTAGCGATGGGTGACCTTCATCAAGCCCATGACCAGGATGAGCGTGATGCCGACCGACCTGGAGAACGCGTCGAAGAAGTACGCCACGTCGTACAGGACGCTGCCGCTGTTGGCTCCGAGCAGCGACCAGAGCAGGAAGTTGCTGCCCGACGTCGCGACGACCATCCACTCGAGACCGAGGAGGTAGTTGCCGTACCGGCGGATGAACCTCCATCCGTAGAAGTAGCCGGCGAAGATCATCCACAGATCGGCCGACAGGAACAGCGCTTCCTTCATCGCAGCGCCCCCTCCCGGACGTCGCGGGACAGGAGGGCGGCCACGCGTTCGGCGGCGCGCTGGCCCGTCAGGACCGCGCCGTTCATCGTGCCGGCCCATTCGCCGGCGGTTTCGGTGCCGGCCCAGTGGATGCGCCCGTGGGGCTCGGTCAGGGCCCTGCCGTAGCTCGTGGTCGCGTAGGGGGCGACGGCAGGATTGGGGCCACCCGGGGCGAACGGTTCCGATCCCCAGCAGTGGTCCACGTAGTCGATGGGGTTGCGGGCCTGCGGACCGTAGAGGTCGGCGAGCTGCTGGATGACCCGGTCGCGTCGGGTCTCGGGGCTGAAACCGTCGAAGACGCGCGGGTCGCAGAAGGCCATCAGCACGCCCGGTCCGCTGTGGGCGGGTGACACGTCGAAGGTGATGAACACGGTTCCGGTGTCGGTCACTGCCTCGCCGGAGAGTCCGCCGGCCCGCCAGAACGGCACTTCGTAGGCCGCGAAGGCCTTGCTCAGCACGCCCATGCGCCAGGTCCGCGTGAGCCCTTCGGCCTGCGCGGGCAGAGCGGGATCGAACGCGATGGCGGCGCGGTGCGCCGGCGCGGCCGTGACGATCCCGTACCTGGCGTGGATCTCGCCGGAGTCGGTGTGGACCGCGACGCCGTTGTCGTCCTGCGCGATACGGCGCACCGGCGCCCCCAGGCGCACGCGGTCGCCGAGCTTCTCCGCCACCCGCTTGGCGATCTCCTGGGTGGTCTCGACGAGCCGGTCCTGCTGCTGGCCACCCTCGACGTCCAGCATGTGATCGATGCCGCCCGCTGCACGGATGTAGCGCACTGCGTGCAGCAGGGAGACGTCTGACGGGGTGCAGCCCCACTGCACCTTGCTGATGACGGTCATCAGCGCACGGGTGCTGGGCAGGGCGTTCTTCCGGTCGAGCCACTCGCCGAACGAGATGGCGTCGAGCCGGCTCGCCTTGGGCGACTCCCACGCGGCGTCCACGTCGACGGCCGAGACCAGCTTGTTCACGGCCATCTGCATGCGGGCCATGTCCACCAGGGCCGCGGGGGAGACCTTGGGGATGGTGCCGCTGTAGGTGCGGCGCCGGCCTGCCATCCACAGCACGTTGCGACCCTGGTCGAACTGGCCGGTCGTGGTGCACCCCACCCGGCTCGCAAGGTCCCGGACGGCAGTGTGGCGCCGTGCCACCCACGTCGCTCCGAGGTCGACCTTCACGCCTGCCACCTCGCCGGACAGGGAGCGGCCTCCGACCCGGTCGCGGCCTTCCACGACCAGGACGGACCGCCCCATGCTCGCCAGCCGCTCGGCAGCGCTCAGGCCGGCGAAGCCCGCACCGACGACCACGACGTCGACCGAGGCGCCCCCGGAGCCGGGCTCACGAGATCCGGACATGGTTTCCTCCTTCGCCCACGCGGTCCGCGTGCTGCGAGATGTACTGGGTGACGGGTCCGACGAGGGCCTGGGGAATGTGGTGGCCCATGCCGGGAATGACCACGTACTGGGCCGAGCGGATCGCCTTCACCGTCGCCTCGCCGCCGCTCGGGTGGATCAGCAGGTCCCGGTCGCCGTTGATGACCAGCGTCGGTGCCGTGATGGTGCTCAACTGGGCCGTCCGGTCTCCGGAGCGCTGGATCGCCTGGACCTGGCGCGCCACGCCGGCCGCCGGGCCACCGGCGCTGCGGTCCCAGCCGCCCGCTGCGATGGCCGCCTCGGCCGCGTCGTCGATGGGATATCCCGTTCCCGCGACGTGTCTCGTGATCCGCAGGTGGGCCCGGACCGCCGCGGTTCTGGTCCTCGCCGGCGGGGCGGCGAGGAGCCGGATCGTCGACAGCGCCGGCTGGCCCACTTTCTTCGCCCCGGTGGTCGAGTAGATGGAGGTCAGCGACAGAACGCGCTCGGCGGCCGTGGCCGCGATCGTCTGCGCGATCATCCCGCCCATCGACCGCCCCACCAGGTGCACCCGCGAGATCCCGAGGCAGTCGAGTACGCCGACGGCGTCCTGGGCCATGTCGGCGAGCGCGTACGCGTCGCTGCGCGGACGCCCGGCGAGCTGACGCCACAGCGCCGGAGGGGGCGCGGCGACGAACGTCGACTGGCCGACGTCACGGTTGTCGATCGCGACGACCCGGAAACCGCGGGCGACGAGCGAGCCGAAGAACGCGTCGGTCCAGAAGGTGAGGTCCTCGCCCAGACCGGCGATGAGGAGGATGGTGGGGTCGGCCTTGTCGCCGAAGTCCCGGAAGCAGATCCTCATGCCGGAAGGCAGGGCCGCGTACCGGTCGGTGCTCTCCGCGCCGCTCGTCTCAGGCATGGGTGGCTCGCCTCCCACCAGGCGACTGCGCGGCCGCCCGACGGGAGCCGAACGCGAGGTGCTCGTCGGCCACCGGGCCGCGAAGCGCCTTGGCGTCCTCGGGGTAGGACATCGCCATCCGCCAGGGCTTTTCGGGGCCCTGCTTGGGCATGCGCTTCTCGGCTCGCTTGGCGTACCCGGCCTGAAGGTCCATGACGGGCCTGCGCTCCGTCCCCGCCGGTGCGACCGGAACCACCGTGTCGTATCCGCGGGCGTCCATGTGCCTGACCAGGTCGATGAAGTAGCGGCACATCAGGCTCACCTTGAGCGTCCAGGACGAGGTGGTGTAACCGATCGCCATCGCCCAGTTCGGAATCCCGCTCAGCAGCATTCCGCGGTAACAGAGCGCGTCCGCGATGTCGGCCTGACGCCCGTCGACCACGATGGGCATGCCGCCGAAGAGCTGCAGGTTCAACCCCGTCGCGGTGACGATGACGTCCGCTTCCAGCTCCTCACCCGAGCTCAGCACGATTCCGCGTTTGCTGAACCGCGCGATCGTGTCGGTGACGACGGTCGCGGAACCCTGCTTGATCGCGTCGAAGAAGTCGCCGTCCGGCGCCAGACACAGCCGCTGGTCCCACGGGTCGTACGGCGGATTGAAGTGCTTGTCGACGTCGAACCCCTTGGGCAGCCGCTTGATGTTCTCGCGCCGGATCAGCCGACGCCCGGCCTTCGGGAACGTCCGCAGCCCCTTGACGACGGCGCGGTCGAGCCAGATGTTCTTGAACCGCGTCACGGCGTACCCGCGCTCCTCCCCGAGCACCTTCGTGAGCGACAGGGCGACCTTGTCGACGCGCGGCAGCGCCAGGACGTACGTCGGGGTCCGCTGCAGCATCGTCACGTGCCGGGCGGCGCCCGGCCCGGTGGCCATGGCCGGCACCAGCGTGATCGCCGTCGCGCCACTGCCGATGACGACGACCTTCTTGCCGCTGTAGTCGAGCGTCTCGGGCCAGTGCTGCGGATGGACGATCGTGCCCTCGAAGTCGTCGCGCCCCGGGAACTGGGGGGAGAATCCCTCGTCGTACCGGTAGTAGCCGGTGGCGGCGAACACCCATCCGGCACGGATCGTCTTGGTCACGGTGCCTCCGCCGGCGGGGTCGGCTGCCTCGACGGTGAGGGTCCACCGCGCCTCGTACGAGGACCATTCGGCCCTGACGACCCGGTGGCGCAGCCTGATGAGGGGCTCCAGGTGGTTCTCCTCGACCGTCTCCCGGAGGTAGTCCCTGATCAGCGGCGCGTCGGCGATCGCGGCTTCGTGACGCCACGGCTTGAACTCGTAGCCGAACGTGTGGAGGTCCGAGTCCGAGCGGATGCCCGGGTAGCGGAAGAGATCCCACGTGCCTCCGATGTTGTCGCGGCCCTCGAGCACGAGCAGGGACTTGCCGGGGAGCTCCCGGCTGAAATAGCTGGCCGCACCGATTCCGGAGATCCCCGCTCCGATGATGACCACGTCGAACTCCTCGACGGCGTCAAGCACCTCAGTTGTCATGGTGTTTCCTCGCTGTTCCCGGGGTGGTGATCTCACTGTCGCCAGCCACGTCCATGGGCGGAACGACAGCGTGCACCGGCTGGGCCCGGGGCCCGGTGCACGATGCACAAGTCGGTCCAGCGGCACCGTCCTCAGGCGGTTGTCGACAGCCGAGCACGGCCTTGGCCCCCCAACCGTGACGAGCCGGACCGGCCCGTGAGCTGAAAGGTGGTCGACATGGCCGACCTCTCCAAGACAGGGCACTTCGAAGCACCCGGCAGGGAAGCAGGCCCGGGCAATCCTCTGCACCGCGGGCTCGGCGTATCGCAGATCGTGTTCATGGTCGTCGCCGCGGCGGCGCCGCTCGGGCTGGTGGCCGGTGGGTGCCGATCGCCTTCGCCGTGAGCGGCGGCCCGGGAATGCGAACGCCCACAAACACCACGGGGAGCCGATGCCGGCGTACCGCTCGACGACATTGCTCGTCGCCACGCCGACGTAGGCGTTCACCCCGACGAGAATCAGTGTGTAGGAGAAGAGAGTGAGGGTCGCTGCCGAGAGACCGGGTATCCGGCCCAATCCGGCCTGGACGTAGGCGTAGAAGGCGCCCGCGTTGCACACCCGTCCCGCCATCAGCGTGAAGCCGACCGCGAAGATCAGCACCAGCACGGTGGTCAGCGCGAAGAACAGGGGCTCGGCTCGGTGACCGGCGCCGCGAAGGCCGACCCCGAGGGCCTGGTCCTGGCGCTGGCGCGGAGCTACGTCGGACCCGTCTGGTTCGACGTGATGCAACTGCTGCTGATCACCAGTCAGTTCGCTTGCACGCTGGCCTTCCACAACGTCGTGACGCGCTACCAGTTCGCGCTGTCCCGGGCCGGTGCCCTTCCGGCGCGGCTGGGCGTCGTTCATCCCCGGCACCGGACGCCGTCAGCGTCCTCGGGCGTCGTCTCGGCGGTCGCGTGCGTCACCACGCTCGTCGTCGTCGCGCTCGACCTGGACCCGATCGCGAACGTCTACGCCTGGTTCTCCGGCGCCGCCACCCTCGGCATCGTCCATGGCGGCCACCAGCCTCGCGGTGATCGGCTTTCTCCGGCAAGTCGATGAGCGGGACGGGCAGCGATCGGTGTGGCGCACGGTCGTGGCCCCGGCCCTGGCCTTCCTCGGCCTGACCTGTGTGGTCCACCTGGTGGTTGCCAACTTCCCGCTCCTCGTCGGCACCACCGAGGGCGCCTGGGTGATCGGGGGGTTCGTCGCCCTCTCGGCCGTAGCCGGCGTGGTGCGGGCGCTCGTCCTGAGGACGCGCCGTCCAGCTGTCTACGAGCGACTCGACGCGGGCGGCTCTAGGAGGGCTCGCGGGCGACACGAAGGAGCGGAGGCGACAGGACCCACAGGACCTCGCTGACCGTCGTGCCCGGATTGTCGAACTGATGCAGCGTCCGACCGGAGAACGAGGTGGAGACACCGGCTGACAGCATCCGGGCCTCGCCCCCGACGATCAGACGGGTCGAGCCGCTCAGACCCAGCGCGAAGATCGTGATGGTGTCGAGCCGATAGGGGCCACCCGTTCCCCCGCCTGGTTCGATCACTGAACGGAAGACTTGGAACGCCGTGGTGTCGGCGGGCGTGAGCAGGTACTCGGTGACTCCTTCACCGCCCATGTCGATCCGGCTACCGCCCTCCACGACCTGCTCATCCGGGTAGGCGAACAGCTCGCCGACCCCGATCTTCAGCACATCGCAGACGCGCAGCAACGTCGCGACGGACACGTTGGTGAGACCACGTTCCAACTGACTCAGGAAGCCCTTGGTGACGTCCGCCTGACGCGCAACCTCCGTCAACGACAACCCGCGGCTGAGCCTGATCTCCCTCAGTTGCGCGCCCGTGGACGCTTCGGGGCAGAGGAGCCCTTGGCAGCTCCGCCCGCTCTCCCGCTGTCATCGATAGGCATGGTGTGCTCACCGCCCGTCCTGAGGTCGACATCATGTGGCCTTCGGGAGAAGGGGCGACGTCGCCGAACCCCTTGCAGCACCTCTGACGGCGTGATAAATCTTCCGCCGTTTACTCATACTAAACACCACGCTGCTGGAGACCACATACGCGGCCGGAAGCCGTCGCTGCCGCATGGCGGCAGCGGTCAGACGCCTCTCGCTGTCGTCGGCCGGCGGTATGGCCCCGACCTCGCTGACAGCCATGCCCCCGGCCGGCCCTTCCTCTGTCTGTGACGCGGCACGTCGGGCGCGCCGGCTCCAAAGGACCAGAGGGAGACTTGAGAAATGGAAGATCTGTGGCCCCCGCCCTCCCGCGAGGTCGCTGACGCGATGAGGTCACTCTGCCAGCGCCTGCTGACGGAAACGGACGCCCTGGTCGACGCCTTCGCAAGGCCCTCTCTCGTGGCCCAGAACGATCCCGCCCTCCTCGCCGACGCTTCGCTGGTCGAGGAGGATCGGGAGCTCAACCGCTCCGATCTCGTCCAATGGCTGACCGCGAACATCCAGCAACCGGGGCGGCGGGTGGAGCCCTACGTCGGCCCGAGGACCACCGCGTACATCAACGATCTCGTCTCCCGTGGCATCGCGCCCGACTTCGCCGGTGCCTGGCGTGTGGCACTCGGGATCGGCTGGCGGCGGTGGCTGGAGGAATGCGTGGCGCACTGCGCCGACCCCGACCTGCTCGTGGGGGTCCTGGACGTGTCGGGGAAGTCGCTGGCGCAGTACGCCCTCGATTCGGTCGCTGCCCTGCGCGAGGCCGGCCTCGCCGCTGCGATGGGCAATGCGGGCGCCGACGCGATCGCACTGATCCAACTGATCGCCGGCGGGGCGCCGATGGCGGAGGACCTCGCCGAGGGGCGCCTGCGGTACCGGCTGGCACGGTGGCACGTGGGCCTCGTGTTGTGGGTCGATGATCCTGACCAGGTCGACGCTCTGGACGAAGCGATCCCGGCCGCGCGTTCCACCGCCGCAGGCCGAAGCGCCCTGGTGGCGCGTGCCAGTGCGACGTCGCGGTGGATCTGGCTCTCGGGACCGGGCATCCCGGACCTCCACCATGTGGAGAAGGCACTGGCGACGGCTGAAGAGGTCCGCGCGGCGGTGGGAAGGCCTGGACGCGGACTTGACGGGTTCAGGTCCAGCCACCAGGACGCCCTCGCGGCGCAAGCGCTGATCATCCGCCTCGGGTCCGACCGGCAATTCACCGCCTACGCCGACGTAGAGCTGATCGACGCGCTCACGAAGGACCGTACCGGCGCACGTCGGTTCGTCATGAACACCCTCGGTCCGTTGGCCGAAGCCGACACAACACTACGGCAGGCACTGCTCACCTATGTGCAGTGTGGTTTCAACACCACCCGGGCGGCCGCCAACCTCTACGCGCACCGAAACACCGTCGAGCGGCGGGTCTCGCGCGCCAACGAGCTTTCAGCCGTCAAGGTGGAGGACAACCCGACCCATGTGGCGGCGGCGCTCCTTGTGCTGGACATCGCGCCTGACATCGTGGCGACCGGATCAAGCTGAGCCCACGTCACGGGGCGTGGCAACGAGCCCTGAGCCGAGCTCACGGCATGGGGTCCTGGTGCTCGAGCTTCCGGAACCACTGAAGTGCCGGGAGAGCGAGCAGGGTGGCGGCGGACAGGACCCCGAACGCGATCTCGGGGCGGACGACGAAGAGTCCGACCGCCGTCGTCAGCAGTACACCTCCCAGATTGCCTGCCATCCAGACGAGTCCGGCCGCCGTGCTCTCGGCTTTCGGTGCGTGCCGCTCGCTCAGGGAGAGCACGATGGGAAGAGCCGGGAGCAGTACGAAACCTGTGCCGAGGAGCGTGAGAAAGGCCATGGCCGTGCTCGGCACCAGGGCGAGATGAAGGCAGGCCCCGACCGTGAAGACGATCGCGACGCCCATGACCTGAACCTCGCGGCCGCGCCGATCTGCCCAGATGGGCATGACTGCGCAGCCGACCACACCGGCGATCATGGTCAGAGCGAGGATGAGACCGGCGGTGGATTCCGAAACTCCCGCCGGCGCCAACAGCGGTTGCACGAACGTCGCGAGAGCGATGAACGCGCCCATCGGGATGGCGACGACCGCACACAAACGGCGTACGTGGCGATTGCCGAATGCCGCGCGAAAGGCCCGAAGTCCGCTGGTCACGGATGCGGTCTCGCGGCTGGTCCGTGGCGGGACGCGAAGTGCCCCGACGAGACACAGCCCGGCGTCCATGGCGATCAGGGCGGTGACAAGGGTGAGGGTATGGATGTGGCTCTCGCCGGGCAGAAGCGCGCCGAGCAGGTAGCCGAGGACCATCCCGGCGAACGTGGCGGAGGAAGCGGCGGCGATTCCGGTGGCGCGGTGCTTTTCGGCGAGATAGCCCACGGCAAGGCCCGGTATGGCGTTCAGGATGAAGGGCTGTCCCACGGCGGCGACGACCTGCCCGATGAACGCCCAGGTGAAGTCGTCGGCAACCAGTCTCAGGAACGCCCCTGACGCAGTAAGCGCCGCGCCGACGACGAGGGCTGGACGGAGGAACCGGTCGAGCGCGATGCCGGCAGGGATGGCAAGGAGGACGTAGATCAGCGGGAAGACCTGGGACAGCAAGCCGATCGCACCGATGGAGACGCCGAAGTGCCGCGCGGCGTCCTGCGTCACGGGCGCGTAGTTGACGAAGAGCGCCTGGGTCGCGGCCGCCAGGAGCCCGTAGGCGAGGAAGACCGACCACCGGCTCTTCGTGTGCTGCTCGACGTGCGGCGCAGCCGTCGTCGCGGCTACGCGTGCGTTCGCGTTCGCGCTGGTGAGTGGCACGTGACGACCAAGCGACTCGCCGCGCCTCCGGGCGCTACGTCGGATCATGACTGTGGCGACTGCGCCTGCACCTATGGCAGCAGCTCCGCGCGCTCGTCGCCGAGCGGTCGTCGACTCCGGCATCTCGTTGTCCTTGTCGGTCGATCGGGGGTGCTCCACTGTCGCGAGCCGGATCGACCTTGGGTACGACAAACTGCACCCGGGTTTGCGCTGCTCGGTGCACTCGGCACCACCGGTGCAGGCCCTGCGCCACCGCGGGTGACCCGCGCCGATCCGCGGGCGCGATCGAGTGGACCGTGGGGGATGTCGCTGCCGAAGGCGGCAGGCGGTCCGACAAAGTCGGCATCTCCGTGGGAGTTGTGCGTCGAGTCGGCGCACGCGTGGCACGCTCGGGCCTCGACGTGCCGCCAGGCGAGCAGTACACGGCGCCGGAGAGGGGCGGCCCAAGGGACGAGTCGGACGCGGTCCTGATCCTTGCCGCTGTAAGGGCGAGCCGCAAGAAGGCGCCGAGCAGAACGGATAGGTGAACAGGACCTGGCTGGTGCCCGCAGGGTGTCACCGATGTTCACGGCCCGGTCGGCGGCGCGTCTACCGCCACCACGCCCGTATCGCCGGCCGGTTCCGGCACGGGCGGATCTTCCTCACCGGCGACGCCGCCCATGCCATGCCGGTCGTCAGGGGCCAGGGCTGGAACTCGGGGCTCCGCGACGCCTTCAACCTCGGCTGGGACGGGGCCGACGTCGCCTCGTCGATCGTGAGCGGATCGCCTTCGACGGCAGCGCCCCCACGCAGCCGGACCCCTACACGTTCCTGATGCCGGGCGGAGACGTCTACCCCAGGACCCCGGTCACGCGCGACCTTGCCGAAGCCGCCAGGGACCTGGCAGCCCGTTCCGGCCGGGTCGCCTCCGTGCGCTCCGGTGCCTTCGTCCTCGGAGCGACCGGCCTCCTGGACGGCACCCGGGCGACCACCCACTGGAAGATCGCGGACAGACTCGCCGCCCTGCATCCCAGGGCCCGCGTCGAACCCGACGCCATCTACGTGCGCGACGGCACGGTCTGCACATCGGCGGGTGTCACCGCGGGCATCGACCTCGCGCTGGCCCTCGTCGAGGAGGACCACGGTCCCGACCTCGCCCGGGAGGTGGCCCGTTCCCTTGTCGTCTACCTGCAGCGGGCGGCCAGTCGCAGTTCTCCGCTCCCCTGCAAGGCCCGTCGCCCCGGTCGCCCGCCCTGCGCAGGGTCGTTGACCTGGTCACGATGCGGCCCGCTGGCAACTACTCCCTCGCCGAACTGGCCGCGCGTCTGAACCTCAGCACGCGTCACCTCACGAGGCTGTTCCGGGAGGAAGTGGGCACCACGCCGGCCGGGTACGTCGAGTCGATCCGGTTCGACATCGCGAGTCTGGAGGCGTGGCCCGCGGCGAGGCGAGGAGTGGTCATGGGCAGGGTGTGGCTGGTGACCGGCGCGAGCAGCGGCTTCGGCCGGGCGAGCAGCGAGGCGGCACTGGCCGCCGGCGACGTCGTGGTGGGCGCGGCCCGGCCGACCGAGGCGCCGCAGGGCCTGGTGGCCGCCCGGCCCGGCCGGATGGAGGCGCTGCGTCTGGACGTCACCGACACGAGCCCGGCGAGAGGGCGGTACGGGATGTGATGGCCCGGCACAGACGGATCGACGTCCTGGTCAACAACGCCGGCTGGACGCACGTCGGCGCCGTCGAGGAGACGACCGACCAGGAGCTGCGCCGCCTGTTCGACGTGCACGTCCTCGGGCCCGCCGCGCTCGTCCGCGCGGTCCTGCCGCTCATGCGCGAGCGGCGCTCGGGCGCGATCATGCGGATGAGCAGCATGGGCGGACAGACGTCCTTCGCGGGCTTCGGCGGGTACGGCGCGGCGAAGTTCGCCCTGGAGGGGCTCTCGGAGGCGCCCGCCGACGAGGTCGCCGAGTGAACCGGGGGTTTGGTCCGTGACGGGTCCGGAAGCACTGGCCAGGAGGGGAGCAGTCGTGGGCGGAATGGGGAGTTAGCGCGCAAGCCGGGCCCGGTCGAGAGCGGGTTGCACGAAGGGCGCCTTACGGGTGAAAACCCAGGTCAGGCGCCCTTTCGCATGTGTCTAGAAGAAGCCCAGCTTCTTCGGCGAATACGACACCAGAAGATTCTTCGTCTGCTGGTAGTGCTCCAGCATCATCTTGTGGGTCTCGCGGCCGATGCCGGACTGCTTGTACCCGCCGAACGCGGCGTGCGCCGGGTACGCGTGGTAGCAGTTGGTCCACACGCGGCCCGCCTGGATCGCGCGGCCCGCGCGGTAGGCGGTGTTGATGTCGCGGGTCCACACGCCGGCGCCGAGGCCGTACAGCGTGTCGTTGGCGATCTTGATGGCGTCGTCGAAGTCGTCGAAGGAGGCCACCGAGACGACCGGGCCGAAGATCTCCTCCTGGAAGATCCGCATCCGGTTGTCGCCCTCGAAGATGGTCGGCTGGACGTAGTAGCCGCCCTTCAACTCGCCGTCGTACTCGACGCGTTCGCCACCCGTGAGGACCTTCGCGCCCTCCTGCCGGCCGATGTCCAGATAGGAGAGGATCTTCTCCAGCTGGTCGTTGGAGGCCTGCGCGCCGATCATCGTGTCCGTGTCCAGCGGGTGCCCGGGCTTGATCTGCCGGGTGCGCTCGACCGCGGCCTCCAGGAACTCCGCGTAGTTGCCGCGCTGGACGAGCGCCCGCGACGGGCAGGTGCACACCTCGCCCTGGTTGAGCGCGAACATGGTGAAGCCTTCCAGCGCCTTGTCGCGGAAGTCGTCGTCGTGCGCCCAGACGTCGTCGAAGAAGATGTTCGGCGACTTGCCGCCGAGTTCGAGCGTGACCGGCTTGATGTTCTCGGAGGCGTACTGCATGATCAGCCGCCCGGTAGTGGTCTCCCCGGTGAACGCCACCTTCGCCACCCGCGGGCTCGACGCCAGCGGCTTGCCCGCCTCGACGCCGAAGCCGTTGACGATGTTCAGCACGCCCGGCGGCAGCAGATCGGCGATCAGGCTCACCCAGTAGTGGATGGAGGCCGGGGTCTGCTCGGCGGGCTTGAGCACCACGGCGTTGCCCGCGGCCAGCGCCGGCGCCAGCTTCCACGCGGCCATCAGGATCGGGAAGTTCCACGGGATGATCTGCGCGACGACCCCGAGCGGCTCGTGGAAGTGGTACGCCACCGTGTCGTCGTCGATCTCGCCCAGCGAGCCCTCCTGCGCCCGGATCGCCCCGGCGAAGTACCGGAAGTGGTCGATCGCCAGCGGGATGTCGGCCGCGAGCGTCTCCCGCACCGGCTTGCCGTTCTCCCAGCTCTCCGCCACCGCCAGGGCCTCGAGGTTGGCCTCCATCCGGTCGGCGATCCTGCGCAGGATGTCGGAGCGCTCCGTCACCGACGTACGACCCCACCCGGGGGCGGCCTCGTGCGCCGCGTCCAGCGCCCGCTCCACGTCCTCCGCGGTGCCGCGCGCGATCTCGGTGAACGGCAGCCCGTTGACCGGCGACGGGTTCTCGAAGTACTGCCCGCGCACCGGCGGCACGTACTCGCCCCCGATGAAGTGGTCGTAACGCGCCTGGTAGGAGACGATCGCGCCCTCGGTGCCCGGCGCCGCGTAACGAGTCATCCTGATGTGCCTCCCGGTGCAGCGCTGCCCGCCTTTGGGCAGCTCTCGGCGCGAGGCTAGACGGGCGGACGTTGCAAGTACGTTGCGCCGCCGATCCGCGCTCCCGCGCGCGCGGAGGGCGCCGCCAGTTCCGCCTCCAGCGCCGCCAGCCGGGCCCGCACCGAAGCCGACGGACGCACCGCGGCGAGCGCCCGCCACACCTCGATGTCGTCCTCGCCCCACGGTGCGTGCGCCCAGTCCGCCAGCAGGTCGGGATCGCGGTGCGCGATCAGCGCCGCCCGCAGCTCCCGGGCCAGACGCTCCCGCAGCCGTACGATCGCCGGGGCCTGCGAACCGGGCAGCAGCGGTCCGGCATACACCTCCGCCGCCGCGGTGAGCGCCCCCGAACCCAGCCGCCGTTCCACCACGGTCGCGTCCGCGTCCACCACGGTCGTCAGCCGGTAGGGCCGCGACGACAGCAGCTCCGGTCCCAACAGGCGCCGCAACCGGGCCAGTTCCGCCCGCAGGGTCACCGGCGTCACCGACTCGTCCGCGTACAGCGCGCACAGCAGCTCGTCCCCCGTCAGTCCCTCGGGGTGCCGGGACAGCAGCAGCACGATCTCGCTGTGCCGGCGGCTCAGCCTGATCCGCCGCCCGCCGTGGGCGAGTTCGGCCTCGTCCCGGCCCAGCGCCACCAGCGACGGCGTGTCCGCGGCGGGCCGCGCCGGGGCGAGAAGCGCCAACTGGGCCTCCGCGGCCCGCGCCACCGCCTGCACGAAGCCCAGGCTGTGCGGATGCGCCAGCCCGTCACCGCCGGTGACGTCCACCGCGCCCAGGACCCGCCCGGTACGTGGATCGTGCACCGGAGCAGCCACGCACGTCCAGGGCTGCACCCGCCGTGTGAAGTGCTCCGCCGCGAACACCTGCACCGGCCGGTCCAGGGTGACGGCGGTCCCCGGCGCGTTGGTCCCCACCGCGGCCTCCGACCAGCGCGCCCCCGGCACGAAGTTCATCCCGTCCGCCCGCCGCCGGGCCGCCGGGTGCCCCTCGACCCACAGCAGCCTGCCCTGCGCGTCGCACACCGCGAGCAACTGCTCGTCGTC
The DNA here is from genome assembly GCF_007896895.1 of Streptomyces misionensis. GTDB lineage: Bacteria > Actinomycetota > Actinomycetes > Streptomycetales > Streptomycetaceae > Streptomyces > Streptomyces misionensis_A. Next base: position 49,560 of record NZ_VOGW01000006.1, read on the forward strand.
CGCCGCGAACGTGCCCATCAGCTCCCGGAACAGCGGCATCACCCGGGCCAGCGGATGCTCCGCCCGGTAGGCGCCGAGGTCGCCGTCGGACAGCTCCACGCTCGCGGTGCCGTCCGGCACGACGCCGGCCCGCGCGCTGCGCCGCCACGACTCGGCGACCACCGACCGCACCGGGCGCGGCACCGCCCCGACCGTGGTGAATGTCTCGTGCGCCCGGCGCAGTATCCGGACGCGCTCGGCGGGATCGGCCCCCGGCTCCAGGGCCACCCACGGATCGGTCAACTCGGCCTCCCCGGACGGTGTTACGGCGATGATCCGGTCGAGACCATCGTCACGTGCCGTGTCCGTGCAGACAACAGGTGTGACGTCGGTCCCGGAACGTCGTCAGGCGAAGTGGACCAGTCTCATATAGCGCACCCAGTCCCAGTTGGCGCCGGGGTCGGTGTGGTCGGTGCCGGGTACCTGGTAGTGGCCGATGATGTGGTCCCTGTCCTTGGGGATGCCGTACTTGTCGCAGATCGCCGCCGTGAGCTTGGCGGACTGCTCGTACAGGGCGTTGGTGAAGTAGGAGGGCTGGTCCACCCATCCCTCGTGCTCGATGCCGATGCTGCGGGTGTTGTAGTCCCAGTTGCCCGCGTGCCAGGCGATGTCGCTCTCGTGGACGCACTGGGCGATGTGCCCGTCCGCCGACCGGACCAGGTAGTGGGCGGAAACCTGCTTCTGCGGGTTCTGGAAGATGGACAGGGTGTTGGCGTACGTCTCCTGGGTCACATGGATGACGACGTGATCGATGCCGTAGCTGCCGGGCCGGCTGGAGGCCGTGTAGTTGGAGGTGCTGGCGGGCTGCCACTCGGCGGCCGGGTAGTCGACGGAACCGGTCTGCGCTCCGGCGCTCGGCTCGGGGAGCAGCGCGTACGGGACGGCGGCGAGCGCCGCGCCCTTCAGGAGCCACCGTCTGCTCAGACGCGGCCTTTCCCGGTCCATGTCCATCGTGGGGTGCCTTTCTGGAGGAGGGAGTCGGAGGTGACGGAAGCCC
>NZ_VOGW01000006.1:50863-89597 GCF_007896895.1 Streptomyces misionensis
GGTGTCCGGCGCCTGCCGGCGGCCAGGGCCGGGCGTCAGCCGCGCAGGGCCCGTGCGGTCTCCCGCAGCCGTGCGTGCACACCGCGGTAGGTGTCCCGTGCGGGCAGCCAGTCCTTGCGGAGCTTGGCGACGCACGTGTAGTTGGTGTCGCACACGTTCGCCAGCGGAGACTCGACCGTCTGCGTGGCGAACTGGTACGCGTCCAGCTCGCTGAACCCGTAGTCGCGCACCAGCCACTGCACCAGGTCCAGCTGCGATATCCGGAAAGCGTCCTCCAGCGGGCGCGCCGAACCGGTCGAGACGATGTGCGTGTCGGACTCCAGCCGGGGCCACGGGGTCGCGACGTCCTTGAGGAGGTCCACGATCACCACGGTGTTCATCGCGCACTCCACCGCCACACCGCAGGTCTCGCCCTCTCCCTGCCGAGCGTGCCCGTCGCCAAGACTGAGCAGGGCGCCCTCCACGTTGACGCCGAGGTAGCAGGTGACCCCGGCGCGCATCTCGGGGGTGTCCATGTTGCCGCCGTGCGCGTCCGGGACCAGCGCCGAGCGGACCTCCAGGTTGGCGGGGGCCACACCCACCGTGCCGTGCATGGGCTCCAGCGGCAGTTCCACCTCGAAGTCACTGTCCCGGGCCCGGAACAGGGCGGTGCGCCGGGTGCGGTCCAGTTGCCAGATCCAGACCCGCTCCGGCAGCGGTGGCTGGAGCGAGGCGGTGGTGTGGGTGGAGGTGAGCGCCCCGAAGAGGGGGACGGTCGCCGACGCCGCCCAGTCGCGGGCCGGTTCCACCGATACGAAGTGCACGGCCACCGTGTCGCCGGGCTCGGCGCCCTCGATGTGGAAGGGCCCCGTCTGGGGATTGAGGAAGGGGAACTCGCAGACCTCGGACACGAGGTCCTTCTCCGAGCGGACCCGGCCGGCGAAGCAGTCCTCCGTGAACAGATCGAGCACCGTACCGGGCGCGATGCGTGCCACGGGTGCCGCCCCGCCAAACGTCCAGGCGTACTCGTCCGGTTGCGGGCGCACGGTGAGGATCCGGGGGTCGGTCATCGTGACGTGGGTCCCTTCTGGCGGTGTGGCGTGCGTGGAGTAAGGAGGGTGACGCGACGGGGTCGCGAGGCGGATGGCCCAGGCGTGGACGGTCGTCGGGTCCGGGGCACCCGGTCGGCCGTGCCTGATCGCCTCGATGAGGCCGCCGGTCAGCCGGGCACGGTCCCGTCCTGGCGGGTGACGGCCGGGTCGTGCTCCTCCAGGTGGACCCGCGCGGTCTCGGCTATGCGCTCGGGGTGACGCCGCAGCAGGACCAGCAGCACCACCACACCGGCCGCCAGCCAGACGCCGACCACCGGACCCGCGTAGGACACCGGAGCCCTCAGTTTGCTCACGAAGGTGAACACCGGGAGACCGGCGGCCGTCAGCAGCGCGGGGACGAAGGCGGCGATGCCCAGCACCGGGAACAGCAGGTGCCGCACCGGCTTGAGGGCGCCGCCGCCGACCCGTACGAAGTGGCCGGCGCAGGCGAGGTTCACCACGATGTAGACGCCGATGACGACTGTCACGATCACCGTGGCGAGGAGCAGGAACGCCGTCTCGGGGCCGTAGCCGAGGCCCAGCCCCAGGACGGCGGCGACGGCCACGACGGTCTGCACCGCGATGCCCGCCACGGGGGAGCGGTGCCGGGGATGGAGCGTGGCGAGCAGATGGGGCAGGACGCGGATGCGGGCCAGGGCGAAGGCCGTACGTGTCGACACGTTGGCGCACGCGTTGGCGTTGGCGATCGTGGAGTTGACCACCGCGAGGAACAGCAGCACCCAGAAGAGGCCGAACGAGGCCCGGGCGACCCCTTCCCAGGAGGCCCTGCCGGACGCGCCGAATCCGGCGAACCGGTCCGGCCCGAAGTAGACGGTCATCGCATACGTCGTGACGACGTAGAACAGTCCGATGCCCAGGGCGGCGCCCAGCACCGCGCGGTGCATCGTCCGCCGGGGCTCGCGCGTCTCCTCGGCGAGCGGCGCCGCCGCCTCGAATCCGGCGAACGCGAGCACGGTGTACACGGACCCCGCGAAGACGCCGCCGACCCCGCCGTACCCCTTGGCGATGTGGGAAGTGCCGAAGACGGACAGGGAGTTGGCGCTGCCCGCCCTGCCGATCAGCAGCACGGCGAACACCAGGAAGACAAGGACCTCGAAGGCGCCGAGGACGGTGCCGAAGCGGGCCGAGGCACGGACACCGAAGTATCCGGCGACGGCGATCACGGCGGCGCCCACCAGGGGGTACGGCCACCAAAGGTCCGCCGGGTACGAGGACCACTCGTCATGCAGTGTGCCCGCCACCGTGAAGCCCAGTTGCAGGAGCAGCAGCGGCGGGACCAGCATCTCCACGAAGACGTAGCCCCAGCCGACGAGGAAGCCGACGGCCGGATGCAGTCCTCGCGCCGCGTAGGTGGCGACCGAGCCGGCCGCGGGCAGTTCCCGTGCCAGCTCCGCGACGCAGGAGGCGGTGAACAGACATGCGACCAAGGCGATGAGCACCGCCAGTGGCAGGCTGCCACCCGCGAAGGCGGCGCCGGCCGGGATCGACGCGGCCACCGCTGCGGCCGGCGCCATCGCCGTGATGCTCTGGAACAGGACCTCGCGCAAGCCGATGGCGTCGCGCTGCAATGTCCCGCCGGTCTCCCCGCTCATGAGGTCCCCCGATATCCGTCCGTCCGCTGTGCCCGGTCCGTGCGCGTGCTCCGAAGTCGCGAGGGCTGAGCGGGACCTGACGGGCCGGCAGTGCGTACCTCGCGTGATTCACGGTACGGCGCGGCCGGGTCCGGCAGAAGGGTGCGCCACGGTTCTGTGCACAAGCCGGGGCGTGTGGACAACTCGGCCACTCGTTCGGGTGAGAGCCGTGCGCCGACGGGCGCGTGGATGCACTGGAGCCGCCCGACAAAGCGTGTCCGGGCTGGGGACAAGCGGGTGTCAGGAACGCTTCGCCACGGCGGCCGGATCGTCCAGCACGGCCCGGACGACGGAGTGCGCCGCGCCCAGCAAGGGGCCCTCGGGGCCGAGTGGTGACACCGCCACCGGACAGGCCGGGCCCGCACTACGGCCCGTCAGTTCCGCTTCCAGTGGGGGCAGCAGCCAGGGCGACAGGCCCGCCAGGGCACCGCCCAGGACCACCGTCTCGGGGTCGAGCAGGTTCACCGCCCCGGTCAGGGCGATGCCGAGCGCCGTGCCCGCGTCCCGCAGAGCCGCCCGCACCCCCTCCTCGCCCTGCTCCGCGCGCTCCGCGAGCAGACCGACGAGGTCCTGACGCGGCTCGAGCCCCGCCGCGCGCAGCACCGCCTCCTGGCCCGCGTACTGCTCCAGACAGCCGCGCCCGCCGCACGCGCACGGGGGTCCGTCCGGCCGTACGGGCACATGGCCCAGCTCGCCCGCGAAGCCCCGTGTGCCGCGCAGCAGTTGTCCGTCCACGACGATCGCGGCACCGATGCCGATCTCCGCCGACACATGCAGGAACTCCCGGGGGGTGCCGGCACCGAGCCACAGCTCGGCCAGCGCACCGAAGTTCGCCTCGTTGTCCACGGTGAGCGGCCAGTCGTCGATGAGCAGGGCGCCGAGGTCCGTGTCGCGCCAGTCGAGATTGGGGGCGCGGACGATCGTACGTCCGTCGCGTGCCACCAGTCCGGGCACGGCGACCGCGAGCCCCGCGGGCCACAGCTCCTCCCGCCCGGCTTCGGCGACGACCTGGTGGACCAGTGACATCAGCTCCGCGGTCACGGTTTCGGGCGCCCGGCCCCGATTGGCGCCCCGGCGCACGGCCCGGGCGCGGACCGCACCGCGCAGATCGACCGCGCACACCGCGAGATGGTCGACACCGATCTCCGCGCCGATCCCGGCCGGACCTCGGCCGCTCACCGCCAGCGCCGACCCGGGCCTGCCCACCCGGCCCGGCCGCTCGGGGCCCAGTTCCTCCAGCAGTCCCGTGCGGATCAGCTCGTCCACCAGGGTCGACACGGCGGCCCGCGTCAGACCGATGCGCGAGGCCACCGCGGCCCGGGACAGCGAGCCCTCGGCGCTGACCGCGTGCATCACCCGTGCGAGGTTGCGCCGGCGCATGCCCTGCTGGGTGTCCGGCAGGGCCGGGCCGGCCCCCTGGGGGAGGGCCTGGTTCAGCGGTGCGGTCATGCCGGCGTCATTCCTCGGTCCATGGGGGTGGCGGGGCTCAGCGGTCCCGCGCCTCCCGTTCCAGCAGCGGGGCCGCGTCGGAGAGTACCCCGCTGATCCGGGCCAGTGTCTCCTCGTCCTGGGGCACGGCCTCCAGGACCGGGCCCGCCGTCGTGTTCCAGCGGCGCGCCACCGCCGCCGGGTCCTCGCCGGTCAGCAGCCCGGCCGCCTGGGCCGCCGCGCCCAGGGCGACCAGCTCCTTGGCCTCCGGGATCCGCACGGGCCGCCCCGAAAGACGGCGCACGGTCTGCTGCCAGGCCCGGCCGCGTGCTCCGCCGCCGATGAGCAGCAGCGGGCTGTCGCGGTCCGCGTCCTCGTCGAGGACCAGGTCGAGGGCGCCGAGCAGCGCGTGCACCGCGCCGTCGTACGCCGCCTGGAGCAGTTGGCCCGGGGACGTGTCGTGGCGCAGCCCGTGCAGCAGCCCGGAGGCGTTCGGCAGGTTCGGGGTGCGCTCGCCGTCCAGGTACGGCAGGAGCGTCACGGAGCCGCCGGGCGCCACGGCCTCGCGGTCCAGACCGAGCAGGGTCGCGATGCGGTCCACGGCGAGCGTGCAGTTCAAGGTGCAGGCCAGCGGCAGCCAGTCCCCGTGCGCGTCGGCGAAACCCGCCACCGTGCCGGTCGGATCGGCCGGGCGGTGCCGGGAGACGGCGTACACCGTGCCGGACGTCCCCAGGCTCAGCACCGGAGTTCCCGGCCGCAGCCCGAGCCCCAGTGCCGCCGCCGCGTTGTCACCGGTCCCGGCCGCCACCAGGGTGCCCCTGGAGAACGGCAGGTCGTGACCGTCGCGCACGGTCCCGGCCACCTCGCCCGGTCGCACCACCCGGGGCAGCAGCGCCGGGTCGAGCCCGATGTGCGCCAGGGTCTCCTCGTCGTACTGCTCCGTGCCGGACGCCCACCAGCCGGTGCCGGAGGCGTCGCCCCGGTCGGTGACGGCCTGCCCGGTCAGACGCTCGGTGAGGTAGTCGTGCGGGAGTCGTACGGCCTTGGTCGCGCGGACCGCCTCCGGCTCGTTCTCGGCCAGCCACGCCCACTTCGTCGCCGTGAACGACGCGCCGGGCACGCTGCCGGTGCGCTCCGCCCAGGCCTTCGGGCCGCCCAGTTCCGCCACCAGCCGGCGGGCCTGCGGCGCCGAGCGGACATCGTTCCAGAGCAGGGCCGGGCGCACCGGCTCGCCGTGCTCGTCCAGCGTGACCAGGCCGTGCTGCTGGCCGCCGACCGACACCGCGGCGGCCTCGTGCGCCGCTTCACCGCACTGGCGCAACGCCTCGCACAGGGCGTCCCACCACTGGCGCGGGTCGCTCTCCCGGCCCGCGCCGGAGGAGACGGTGTGCGATGCCTGGCCGCTCGCCACCACCCGTCCGGTGGACACGTCGACGACCAGGGCCTTCGTGGACTGGGTGGACGTGTCCACACCGACGACGAGCGGACCCTCGGCTGCTGACATGGCGCTCTCCCTACTTCCGCGGCTCGGCGGGATGTGCTGTGACGTGCTTCCCGGGGCACCTCTTGGAGGGGCGCGCGGGAGACGCCGGTCGAAGACCCCTTGTGGTCGAAGACACGTTGTCTCTTCCCAGGGCTGCGTCCGCATACTAATTTGTAAACGGCCCTGACGAAATAGCCGCACGACCAAGGAGCAGCGCCATGAGCTACCAGCCCACCCCTGAGGACAGGTTCACCTTCGGCCTGTGGACCGTCGGCTGGCAGGGGAGGGACCCGTTCGGCGACGCCACCCGACGGGCCCTCGACCCGGTCGAGACGGTGCAGCGCCTTGCCGAGCTCGGCGCCCACGGAGTGACCTTCCACGACGACGACCTGATCCCCTTCGGGTCCTCGGACGCCGAGCGCGAGTCGCACATCAAGCGCTTCCGCGAGGCCCTGGACGCCACCGGCATGAAGGTGCCGATGGCCACCACGAACCTCTTCACCCACCCCGTCTTCAAGGACGGCGCGTTCACCGCCAACGACCGCGACGTGCGCCGGTACGCGCTGCGGAAGACGATCCGCAACATCGACCTGGCCGCCGAACTGGGCGCCGAGGTCTATGTCGCCTGGGGCGGTCGCGAGGGCGCCGAGTCCGGCGCCGCCAAGGACGTGCGCGCCGCCCTGGACCGCATGAAGGAGGCGTTCGACATCCTGGGCGAGTACGTCACCGCCCAGGGCTACGACCTCCGCTTCGCCATCGAGCCGAAGCCCAACGAGCCGCGCGGCGACATCCTGCTGCCCACCGTCGGCCACGCCCTGGCCTTCATCGAGCGCCTGGAGCGGCCCGAGCTGTACGGCGTCAACCCGGAGGTCGGCCACGAGCAGATGGCGGGTCTCAACTTCCCGCACGGCATCGCGCAGGCCCTGTGGGCGGGCAAGCTCTTCCACATCGACCTCAACGGCCAGTCCGGCATCAAGTACGACCAGGACCTGCGGTTCGGCGCCGGCGACCTGCGGGCGGCGTTCTGGCTGGTCGACCTCCTGGAGAGCGCCGGCTACGAGGGTCCGCGGCACTTCGACTTCAAGCCGCCGCGGACCGAGGACCTCGACGGCGTGTGGGCGTCGGCCGCGGGCTGCATGCGCAACTACCTGATCCTGAAGGAGCGCGCGGCCGCCTTCCGCGCCGACCCGGAGGTGCAGGAGGCGCTGCGTGCCGCCCGCCTGGACCAGCTCGCCGAGCCGACCGCGGCCGACGGCCTGAAGGGCCTGCTCGCCGACCGCGCCGCGTTCGAGGACTTCGACGTCGAGGCGGCCGCCGCCCGGGGCATGGCGTTCGAGCGGCTCGACCAGCTGGCGATGGACCACCTGCTGGGTGCGCGCGGCTGACGGGCAGGGGCCGGGGAGGCACGGGCGCGCACAGGTGCCCGCGCTCTCTCCGGCCCTCCTCGCTCTGTGTCGGCGCCATGACCTGGATCACGGCGCACTCCGCGGGTGCCGCCCGGTCGGCGGACCCGGCCGGTCAACCTGGCCGGTCAACCCGGTCGGCGAGCTCGATCGGCCCACTAAGGGGCACATCTCAGGGACGTCTCAGGGGTGAGGCCCGGAACCGCGGGGAGCGGGCGGCCGTTCTCACAGCAGAGAACGGCAGCGGCCGGGAAGGAGGCGACGTTCATGTCCAAGAACGCGAAGATCGCCGCAGGAGGTGTGGCGGTCGGTCTGGTCCTGCTGATATGGCTGCCCTGGTGGGTGGCGTTCCTGATCATCGTGGGCGTCCCGGCGGCCGCCTATCTGGCGCTGGACCCCTCCCAGCGGCGCAGGCTCCGCAGGGTCACGCGCAAGGAACTCGGCCGCTGAGCCAGGCGGACAGGTACCTGTCCGCCATCCCGGCTCACAAGGGCCGTACGGCGAGTTTGTCGAGCGCGTCCAGCAGTCCCGGCAGCTCGGGGCCCCGGCCGACCGGCAGCACCTCGCCCGGCTCGTCGTCGAGAAGGACGAAGGCGATGTCGTCGGTGCGGGCCACCATCGACCAGCCCGGGCCGTCGGCACGCAGGGTGCGGGCGTCGCCGGAGGCGAACGAGGAACGCACCCGCCCCAGCGGCGGTGGCGAGTCGACATAGGCACGCGCCTCCGCGAGCACCCGCCTGACCCCTTGGTGTCCACCCTTCGACGGGCCTGCCGCCCCCTCGCCGTTCTCCTCGGCCCGCGCCGGGGGCTCGGTGACGGGAGCCCGGCCGGCCGGTGCGGCGAACTCGTCGTCGTTGATCTGCTGCCGCCACGCTGCCCACTGCGACGCGATCTCATCGGCGCCCAGACGCCGCTGTGCCGGGCCCCAGACACTGGTGTCCGGCGGACTCAGTGGAGGGCGGTCGGCCGTCTCGGGACCGGGGTCGTGCGGCGCGGGTACGCCGGGGGCCGCGACGGCGACCGCCAGCGGCCAGCCGGGCAGGGCGGTCACGATGGCGTGCTCGTCCGGCGACAGTTCGTACTCCAGGCCGCAGTCCCAGGAGGCGATCGCCACGGCGACCAGCGAGACATCGTCGATGACGACCGTCCAGCGGGCGCCGTCCCCGTCCTGCCCCAGAACGAGGCCGTACCCGTCGCCGCGGGGTGCGAGCCCCAGCGTCGCGCATGCCTCCGGATAGTCGTCGCCCAGCACGCTCGGAAACTGCGCCGGCGTCAGCAGCACCGCCGTCAGCACATACAGCGCATCGTCCGCGGCGGCGACGGCCCCATCGTCCGTCCCGGCCATGCATGCCTCCCCAGTGGCTCGTCCAACCGCGCGCACCCTAAACCGGACGGAAGGACCTTGTCACGACTCCCCACACCACCCGGACCTGCAGCTTTCCGCCTGGACGGGGGCGAAACGGCCACGGTCTCCACGGGACTTCCCCAGACCATGCCCACCAATGCCGTTGCTTTAGTGATCGTGCCATCGGTGGTTCAGGGTGAGGACGACCGGGGAACGACGCTGGCTGGCGGGTTCTTCGGGGGCCTTGCTGCCGTAGCCGGTGATGCAGGAGCGGATCTTGCGGGGGCAGTCACGGGGCCGGCGGCGGGGTAACAGGCTGCGGCCGATCTCGGCGAGCCCGAGGTGCCGGTCTCGTCTGCGGGCGGAGGGGGGAAAAGCCGCTCGGTGAGATCACCGTGCGGCGGACGACGTGTAGGGCTCGGGTGAACGAGGTCCGCTCTGCAGTGCTGCTGTGCAGCCGAGCGGCTTCGTCCAGTAGATCCCGGGTGGCATGGTGCACGATCAAGTGCGCGTAGATCTCCTGCCGCACCCCGTCCGGAGTCTGCGACCTGAGGACCGGCCGGCCGCGCTGGTGGGTCTTGATCTCGTCGAAGACCAGCTCGATCTCCCAGCGCCGGGCGTAGAGCGCGGCAAGCTCGGCGGCCGGGTACTCCTCGTGATCGGTGAGGCTGGTGATCAGCCGGACGATGTCCGGCTGGCCGTCGACGCGGTATTCGATGACCCGGACCACGGCCGGTGGGGCCTTGAGCGTTCCGGCCGCTTTGCTGTGCTTGTTCGCCTCGATCCGGGCGAGGTAACTGCCGTCGGGCAGCACGTCCTGGACCCGGCGGGCCTTGCGCCGCTCGATCCGCCAGAGAAGGTGAGTGCCCTGGTCGCGCAGCCGGTGCCAGCGGGCCAGGCCCCATAGCCCGCGGTCGGCCAGCAGCAGCGTCCCGCTTCCAACGTGGGCGTCCAGGGCGTCGGAGACGATCCGCTCGGACTCCTTGAACCCTCCGACCACGGCGTCGAGCACGGCGTGGGAGGAACACTCGGCCACCGCGACCACGCGGGCCTGCGGATACCCCATCGGACTGCGCTGCGATCCCGACTTGCCGAAGGTGTCGTTGTTCGCCGCCGTGTCCGGCACGGCCAGCAGCGTCCCGTCCAGGGCCAGCACCCGCAGCCCGCGGAAGAGATCGTCTTCCCTGCCCAGTGGCCGGGCCACGGCCCGGAACAGTTCCCGCATCACGGTCCACCCCAGCCGGTGCCGGGCCCTGGTCAGCGAGGACTTGTTCACTCCGGTCCAAAGCCGCAGGCCCGGATCGCCGGTCTTCACCAGACGCAGGACCTCCAGGTAGTCGGCCTGCGGGAACAGGCACATCGCCAGCACGAAGTACACCGTGAACCGGGCGGACAGCAGACGTCGGCGCTTCTCCGAGCGGCCGGCCTCATCGACCACCCGGTCCACCAACTCCGGCGGGCACGACCGGGTCAGCACTCCCAGCCCCAGCCGCTCCAGACGGGATATCAGCACACCGGCTCAACCGGCCGACAGCCTCAAAAGCAACGGCATTGCCATGCCCACCCTGGGGGAGGCCTTGAGCGTGCATCGTGTCGAACACACGCCCCGCCCACCCTTCGAAAGGGGGACTCAGCGATGGTTTCATCTCCTTGCGGGGCCGTAGAGTTGTCACCCGGCGGCAGAAGGGGGACGACGCGGTGAAGCGCTTCGAGCGGCTGGAACGGATCCGCCGGCTGGACCCGGTGGCGGACGCGCCGGAGATCTACCGGCTCAGCGCCGCCTACGAATTCCCCTGGGACTACACCCGCGCCCTGGAGCTGGCCCTCTACCGCACCTATGCCGTGCCGAGCATCGGCCGGCTCCTCGCGCGGACGGCCGAACTGACCGAGCGCACCCAGAAGCGCTACGACGACACCGCGCTGCTCCTCGACACCGTCATGGAGCACGGCTTCGCCGCCGAGCAGGGGCGTACCGCGATCCGGCGCATCAACCAGATGCACCGCAGCTACGACATCAGCGACGATGACATGCGGTACGTGCTCAGCACCTTCGTCGTGATGCCCCGGCGCTGGATCGACGCCTACGGCTGGCGCCGGCTGTCGCGGCACGAGATCGTCGCCACCGCCGAGTACTACCGGACCCTCGGCCGGCACATGGGCATCCCGGACATCCCCAGGACCTACGAGGAGTTCGAGACCCTTCTCGACACCTACGAGGAGGCCAACTTCGGCTGGGACGAGGGAGCCCGTCGGGTCTCGGACGCCACCCTCCGCCTGATGGCGTCCTGGTATCCGCGCCCGCTTGCGCCCCTGCTGCGCACCGGGGTGCTCGCCCTGCTCGACGACCCGCTGCTGCGCGCGTTCCGCTACCCGAAGCCCGCTGCCGGCACCGTCGCGCTCGTGCGGCGTGCCGTCAGGGCGCGTGGCCGGGTGGTGCGACTGCTGCCGCCGCGCCGCGCCCCGCACTTCGCGCGCCAGAACTGGGAGATCAAGGGATACCCGAACGGCTACCGCGTGGCCGACCTCGGCACTCGCCCGGTCCCGGGACTGCGCGGCTGCCCGGTGCGGCACCTGGACAGCTCAGCGGCCGACGTCGCCGAGTGACGCGAGGGTGTCGCGCAGCCAGGCGAGTTCGGCCCGGCTCGTGGCACGCGCGATGGTGAGGATGCCCTGCCGGAAGGGGTCGTCCGCTTCTTCGGCGCCGATCGGCCGGTCGCCGTCGTAGAAGAAGCTCGTCGGCTCCTCCAGGAAGGCGAGCCGGCGCCGCAGCACGGCGGCCTGGGCGCCCGGGTCCTCCAGGTGCCGCAGGAAGGCGAGCAGAACGAACCACTGGTTCTCGTCGGTGATCTCGCGCTGCGCGGGTTCGGCGAGCCGGCGCCGCAGCTCCCGCCTCCCCTCCTCGGTGAGTCGCAGCACATGGCGCGGCGCGGCCACGGCCCCCGGCTCGGTGGCTCGTACCAGCAGGCCCGCCTTCTCCAGTCGCTTGATCGCCGGATACAGCGTGCTCTCCGCGACAGGCTTCACATGGCCGGTGAGCGCCGCGATGTGCCGGCGCAGGACGTATCCGTGCAGCGGGGCCTCGTACAGGAAACCCAGGATGGCGAGTTCGAGCATGTACGCATTCAACCGTATGACGACGCTGTACAGCGATGCGGGGATACTCTATGGACGCTATACATCGGCCACGATGTATAATCCTTCAGCGATGATCCAAGACGGACAGGGAGGGCGCGGGCGCGATGCGGCAGGCGGTGTTCGACGGTGAGGGAAGCCAGATCCGCTGGACGGAGGTGTCCGGAGAGGAACCGGCCCGGGTCTATCTCCACGGGCTGGGATCGATGTCCACGGCCTATCACGCGCATATCTCCGCCCGCCCGGAACTCGCGGGCAGACGCAGCCTCTTCATGGACCTCCCCGGTCACGGCCTCAGCGACCGGCCCCGGTACTTCGGTTACACGCTGGAGGAGCACGCCGACGCGGTCGCGGCCGCGCTGGACACGGCGGGAGTCACCGGCGCCGAGCTGATCGCGCACAGCATGGGCGGTGCCGTCGCGATCGTGCTCGCGCACCGCCGGCCCGGACTCGCCTCCCGGCTGGTGCTCACCGAGGCCAATCTGGACGCCTTCCCGCCCCTGACCGCGGGCAGCAGCGCGATCGCCACCTACGAAGAGGAGGAATTCGTCGAGGAGGCGTTCGCGCGCGTGCTGGACGCCGTAGGTCCGGTGTGGGCGGCCACCATGCGACTGGCGGACCCGCGCGCCCTGCACCGCAGCGCGGTCGGACTGCGGCGTGGCTCCGACCCCGTTATGCGCACGATCCTGGCGGGCCTGGACATCGACCGGGTCTATCTGCAAGGGGAGAAGAGCGGTGAACTCGGTGACCGCGAGCGGCTGGAGGCCGCCGGGGTGCGGGTGCTGACGGTGCCGGGCGCCGGGCACAACGTCATGTTCGACAACCCCGACGCCTTCGCCGCCGCCGTCGCCGGAACAGCCTGACGCGTCAGTCCTCGCGCACGGAGAGAACGAGGAAGCGGGCGTTCTCGTCGGTGTACGACGTCATGCGCCAGCCCGAACGGGCGAGCAGCGGGCGGAGATTGGGCTCCGCCCGCAGGTCGTCGGATGTGATCCGCCGACCCTGGCGCGCCGCCAGGGCGGCCCGGCCGATGGGGTGGAACAGGGCGAGCCTCCCGCCGGGTCGCACCACCCGGGCGAGTTCCCGCAGGTTCTCCTCCGGGCGAGGCAGATGCGCGATCAGCCCCGCGGCGAACACCGCGTCCAGAGATCGCGAGCGCAACGGCAGAGCTGTCACATCCGCGAGCAGCAGCACTCCCGCCCGGTCCCGGCCCGCGGTCACGGCCTCCGCGAGCATCTCCGGGGTCAGATCGGCGCCGAGCACCACACCGGTGGGGCCCACGGCGGCCCGCAGCGGCGGCAGCGCGCGCCCGGTTCCGCAACCCGCGTCGAGCACGCGGTCGCCCGCCCGCAGCCCCAGCTCGGTCACGGCGGCCGCGTACGCGGGGCCGTCGTCGGGGAATTTGCGGTCCCAGCCGGCGGCGCGGGCGGAGAAGAACTCCTGGACGTGCGTGTGATCGTCGGTCATGTCCCGCATGATGCCCCGCTCCGGCGCCGGTGTGCGGGCTGGGGCAGGTATCCGGCGGGTGCGCCGGGCGGGGCACGGGCTCGGGCGGGGCATCGGCTCGGCCGGGGCCGTGGATTCCGGTCGGCCGGGGTCGCCGCTCAGGCCGCCAGGTCGCGCACCGCCACCGCGTGGTCGACGGTGACGCGGACCAGCAACTCGCCCGGCACACCGTTGCGGGCGCCGAATTCCTCGGCGCGGTCCTCGCCCATGTACCGGGCGGCGACTTTCGCGGCCCAACGGCGCAGCTCCGCCGGGTCCTCCGACAGCCGGGCGCGGCCGTTCAGCGTGACGAAGTGGAACGGCGGCCGGTCGTCGTCCACGCACAGGGCGATCCGCCCGTCACGGGCGAGATTGCGCCCTTTCACCGTGTCCCGGCCGGTCTGGAAGACCACTTCGTCCCCGTCCAGCAGGAACCATACCGGGGCCACATGGGGGCTCCCATCGGCGCGAACGGTGGACAGTTTGCCGGTGCGGGTGCCCTCCGAGACGAACGCCCGCCATTCCTCGTCGGTCATCTTCTGTGCCATGCGCCCATCCTGCTTGCCCGGACGCCGCACGTGGGGAAGGCTGGCGGAGGGTTCCTCCAGCCAGGGGGAGACATCACACGGGGAGACGGAAATGGCGCAGAACCAGGGACTCGGCTGGCTCCTGGACGATCTGACGGAGCGTGTGGACGACGTCCGGCACGCACTCGTCCTGTCGAACGACGGGCTGGTCACCGGAGCGAGCACGGGCTTACGCCGTGAGGACGCGGAGCACCTGGCGGCGGTGGCATCCGGACTGCACAGCCTCGCCAAGGGCTCGGGACGCCACTTCGGCGCGGGCGCGGTACGCCAGACGATGATCGAGTACGACGACGCCGTGCTGTTCGTGACCGCGGCCGGCTCCGGCAGCTGTCTGTGTGTGCTCAGCGGGGCGGCGGCCGACATCGGACAGATCGCCTACGAGATGACCCTGCTCGTCAACCGGGTCGGCGAACATCTCGGCGTCGATGCCAGAAAGCCCGGACAAGCACCCAGCACAGACCTCTGACCAGCTAGTTCTCAAAGATCCATGGAGTTATCCACAGGGCCACCGCGAGAAGAGCGAAGCCGGCTACGGTGTGTGCACGGCGAACGCACGGGGCGTGAGCCACTCACTCCACCGGGGGAGTACGACCATGTCGGTGAACACCTTCGACCCCACCCGCTCCGACACCTGCACCCAGGGCCGGGCAGCGCGGGAACTGGGGCTCCAGCGCGGCGAGTTCGACCTGGCGGTCCAGCTCGGCCATGTGCGGACCGTGCCCGACGAGGGCGGGGGAGGAGGCCGGCTGGTGGAGCGCGCGGAGCTCGACCGGCTTCGGGCGCAGGACGGGTTCCCGGACACGTTCAGCGATCGGGTGCGGACCGTGGGCACCGTGGACGGTGCCGCCCTCATGGGCATCCCGGCGGGCCGCTTCACCCGGCTCGCGCGTCTGGGCCTGCTCGTGCCCGTCAGCTTCTACATCAACCGGTACAGGACCGTGGTCTGGCTGTATCTCGCGGAGGAACTGAAGCAGTTCGCGGCTGTCGCCGACAACGCGCACCTGCTCAAGGGACGTACACCCGAGACGCTGCGCAGCCAGCTCACGGACGGAGTGGACCTGCGAGCCCGCAACTGGCGCATGCGGCAGCTCGGATGCCGGCTGCGGCAGGCCGACGGCCCGTGGGCCCGAGCCGGGGCGGTGGCCGCTTTGCTCCCGCCGGTCGAGGTCGCCGACATCGTGCAGGATCCGTACGAGCGGGCCCGGGTGAACCGGTGCCGGCCCGCGCTGCCCGGGCAGACACTTTCCGGCACCTCGGCCGGTCATCTCGCCGAGCGGATCACGACCGCGCAGGACGCGGACGAGATCGAGTGGCTGCGCAGCGAGCTCGCCAGGTGCGTCGAGGAGGCCCGCGCCCTCTCACCCGCCACCCGGCCGACCCTGCGCCGCGCCAGGCCGTCGAGGCGACCGACGGCCCGTCCCATCCCGCCCATGGCACGCACGGTCACGGCACCCGTGCTACCGCCGGGCGGAGCGGCCGAACCGCCGGACTGGGCCGCCGAACTGCGCCGGGTGGCCGGAGAACGCCTGTCGGAGCGGCCCCGGGCGTCGCTGGCGCTGACCGCCCCGCCCACGACTCCCCGGAACCACGGGGCGGGACCCACCCCGCCACGCTCCACTCGGCGGCTGCGTGCCTGGCTGCGACGCAGAAGCCCCCGGCCCGCCGAGGCGTGAGCCCGCGCCGACCAGGCCGCCGACCCGCTACAGGGGCCTGAACAGGCCTTCCTGGACGACCGAGACGAGCAAGCGCCCCTCCAGGTCGTAGATGCGTCCGCGGGCCAGGCCACGCCCGCCGGTGGCGATCGGCGACTCCTGGTCGTACAGGAACCACTCGTCGGCGCGGAACGGCCGGTGGAACCACATGGCGTGGTCCAGCGAGGCCATGTCGAAGCTCCGGCGGCCCCACAGCGGCTCGATGGGGATGCGCACCGCGTCCAGAAGCGTCATGTCACTGGCGTAGGTCAGCGCGCAGGTGTGGACCAGCGGGTCGTCGCCCAGCGGGCCCACCGCGCGCATCCAGACGGCACTGCGCGGTTCGGCGTCCTTGACCTCCTCGGCGGTCCAGCGCAGCGGGTCGGCATAGCGGATGTCGAAGGGCTGGCGGCGCACCATCCGCTCCAACTGCTCCGGCAGCGAGCCAAGGTGCTTGCGTATCTCCTCGGCCACCGTCGGCAGCGACTCGGGACGAGGCAGCTCCCGCGCCGGCGGGAGCTGGTGTTCGAACGGTCCTTCCTCAGGCTTGTGAAAGGAGGCGGTCAGATTGAAGATCGTGCGGCCCTGCTGCACGGCGGTGACCCGGCGTGTGGTGAACGAACGCCCGTCGCGGACCCGCTCCACCTGGTACACGATCGGCACGCCCGGACGGCCCGGGCGCAGGAAATACGCGTGCAGCGAGTGCACAGGGCGGTCCCCGTCCGTGGTACGGCCGGCGGCGACCAGGGCCTGGCCCGCCACCTGGCCGCCGAAGACCCGCTGCAGGGACTCCTGCGGGCTTCGGCCACGGAAGATGTTGACCTCGATCTGCTCCAGGTCGAGCAGATCGACCAGTCTTTCGGCCGGATTCGTCGTCATGGGTGGGATTCTCCTGTGGTCACAGCTGGCCGACATCGGTGACGCGTACGACCGCACGGCCCTCGGCGTCCGAGGCCGCGAGGTCGACCTCCGCGCTGATGCCCCAGTCGTGGTCGCCGTTGGGGTCGTCGAAGATCTGGCGGACCCGCCAGAGGCCGTTCTCCGGCTCCTCCTTGATGACCAGCAGTTTGGGGCCGCGGGCGTCGGGTCCGGTGCCGAGGTCGTCGTACTCGTCCCAGTACTTGTCCATCGCCTCGCCCCACGCGTCGGCGTCCCAGCCGGACTCGGCGTCCATCTCGCCCAGTTCCTCCACCTGGTCCAGCGCGGCCAGTTCCACGCGGCGGAAGAGCGCGTTGCGGACCAGCACCCGGAAGGCACGCGCGTTGGTGGTGACGGGCTTGACCTCGTCGGCCTTCTCCTGCGCCTGCTCGGCGGTCATCTCCTCGGGGTTCGCCAACTGCTCCCACTCGTCCAGCAGGCTGGAGTCCACCTGGCGCACCATCTCGCCGAGCCACTCGATCAGGTCCTGCAGATCCTCGGACTTCAGGTCGTCCGGGATGGTGTGGTCGAGGGTCTTGTAGGCGCTGGCGAGGTAACGCAGCACGATGCCCTCGGTGCGGGCCAGCTCGTAGAAGGACACCAACTCGGTGAAGGAAAGCGCCCGTTCGTACATGTCGCGGACGACCGACTTCGGCGACAGCGGGTGGTCGCCGACCCAGGGGTGGCTCTTGCGGTAGGTGTTGTAGGCGTGGAACAGCAGCTCTTCCAGGGGCTTCGGGTAGGTGACGTCCTGGAGGCGCTCCATGCGCTCCTCGTACTCGACGCCGTCGGCCTTCATCGCGGCCACGGCCTCGCCGCGCGCCTTGTTCTGCTGGGCGACGAGGATCTGCCGCGGGTCGTCCAGGGTGGACTCGACCACGGAGACCATGTCGAGAGCGTAGGGCGGCGACTCGGGGTCGAGGAGTTCGAACGCGGCCAGAGCGAAGGTCGACAGCGGCTGGTTGAGCGCGAAGTCCTGCTGGAGGTCGACCGTGAGCCGGACGATGCGGCCCTCGGCGTCCGGCTTGTTGAGCTTCTCCACGATGCCGCCGTCGAGCAGCGAACGGTAGATCGCGATCGCCCGTCGGATGTGCCGCAGCTGCTGCTTGCGCGGTTCGTGGTTGTCCTCAAGGAGATGGCGCATCGCCTCGAACGCATTGCCCGGGCGGGCGATCACCGACAGCAGCATGGTGTGCGTCACCCGGAAACGGGACGTCAGCGGCTCCGGTTCCGAGTCGATCAGCTTCTGGAAGGTGTTCTCCGTCCAGGCGACAAAGCCCTCCGGCGCCTTCTTGCGCACCACCTTGCGCCGCTTCTTCGGGTCGTCGCCCGCCTTCGCCAGCGCCTTCTCGTTCTCGATGACGTGCTCCGGCGCCTGTGCGACGACAAGGCCGGCCGTGTCGAAGCCCGCCCGGCCCGCACGGCCCGCGATCTGGTGGAACTCACGCGCCCGCAGGGTGCGCACGCGGCTGCCGTCGTACTTGGTCAGCGCGGTGAACAGCACGGTGCGGATGGGCACGTTGACGCCGACACCGAGCGTGTCCGTGCCGCAGATGACCTTCAGCAGACCGGCCTGGGCGAGCTTCTCCACCAGGCGCCGGTACTTGGGCAGCATCCCGGCGTGGTGCACACCGATGCCGTGCCGGACGTAGCGGGAGAGGTTGCGGCCGAACTTCGTGGTGAAGCGGAAGTTGCCGATCAGCTCGGCGATCTGGTCCTTCTCCTCGCGCGAGCACATGTTGATGCTCATGAGCGCCTGGGCCCGCTCCACGGCCTGCGCCTGGGTGAAGTGGACGATGTACACCGGAGCCTGCTTGCTCTCCAGCAGCTCGGTGAGCGTCTCGGTGAGCGGGGTCAGCTTGTACTCGTAGGAGAGCGGCACCGGGCGGGTCGCCGAGCGGACCACCGAGGTGGGTCGCCCGGTGCGACGGGTGAGGTCCTTCTCGAAGAAGGAAACATCGCCCAAAGTGGCCGACATCAGGATGAACTGCGCCTGGGGCAGCTCCAGCAGCGGGATCTGCCAGGCCCAGCCGCGGTCGCCCTCCGCGTAGAAGTGGAACTCGTCCATGACGACCTGGCCCACATCCGCGTGCTTGCCGTCGCGCAGCGCGATCGAGGCCAGCACCTCGGCGGTGCAGCAGATCACGGGAGCGTCGGCGTTCACGGAGGCGTCGCCGGTGAGCATGCCGACGTTCTCGGTGCCGAACAGCTTGCACAGCTCGAAGAACTTCTCCGACACCAGTGCCTTGATCGGCGCCGTGTAGAAGGTGACCTCGTCCCGGGCCAGCGCCGCGAAGTGCGCACCAGCGGCGATCATGCTCTTGCCGGAGCCCGTGGGCGTGGAGACGATCACGTTCGCCCCGGACACGGCTTCGATCAGCGCCTCTTCCTGGTGGGGGTAGAGGGTGAGGCCGCGCTCCTGGGCCCACGACTCGAAGGCTTCGTACAGGGCGTCGGGGTCGGCGGTCGGCGGCAGCTGATCGATGAGGGTCACGCTCCCATCTTGCCTGGCCTCCTCCCCGATCGGGGAATCGGCTGTGGCCGGCAAGATCACGACAGCTACGCTGTGTCGCCGACGACGCGTCACGGCACCAGATCAACTGGACAGTGGCAAAAGAGGAATGGGGCGGGAAGCGGCCATGATGGGACCAGCACACTCACTGTCGGGAGCCGCGGCCTGGCTCGGGATCGGAGCGGCCGCCGCCGCGGCCGATCACCCGATGCCCTGGCCGGTCCTCCTGGTCGGCGCCCTGATCTGCGCGGGCGCCGCGCTCGCCCCGGACCTCGACCACAAGGCGGCCACCATCTCGCGGGCCTTCGGGCCGATCTCGCACCGGCTCTGCGAGATCGTCGACAAGCTCTCCTACGCCGTGTACAAGGCGACCAGGAAGAAGGGCGACCCGCGCCGCTCCGGTGGCCATCGCACGCTGACCCACACCTGGGTGTGGGCGGTCCTCATCGGCGCCGGCTGCTCCGCCGTGGCGTACACCGGGGGCCGCTGGGGCGTGCTGGCGATCCTGTTCGTGCACATGGTGCTGGCGATCGAGGGCCTGCTGTGGCGGGCGGCCCGGGGCTCCAGCAGCGACGTCCTGGTGTGGCTGCTGGCGGCTGCCACCGCATGGATACTCGCGGGAATTCTCGACCAGCCCGGAAACGGCTCGGACTGGCTGTTCAGCGAGCCCGGTCAGCAGTACCTGTGGCTGGGCCTGCCGATCGTGCTGGGCGCGCTGGTGCACGACATCGGGGACGCGCTGACGGTGTCGGGCTGCCCGATCCTGTGGCCCATTCCGCTGGGCCGCAAGCGCTGGTACCCGGTGGGGCCGCCGAAGGCCATCCGGTTCCGGGCCGGCAGCTGGGTCGAGCTGAAGGTGCTGATGCCCGTGTTCATGCTGCTCGGCGGAGTGGGCTGTGCGGCGGCCCTCAATGTGATCTGAGCCCGTCCTCCGCCTCAGGTGGCGGCGCCCGGGTCCGTCCCGCCGTAGCGGCGCTCGAACCGGGCGATGCGGCCCTCGGTGTCGACCGCGCGGGCCTTGCCGGTGTAGAAGGGGTGGCTCTCCGAGGAGATCTCCACGTCGATCACCGGATAGCTCTGGCCGTCGTCCCAGTCGATGGTCTGCTCGCTCTGCGCGGTGGACCGGGTCAGGAACGCGTATCCGGCGGCGCGGTCGCGGAAGACCACGGGGTGGTAGTCGGGGTGCTTGTCCTGCTGCATGGCGGCTCCTCGTGCGGGGCGGTCGGGCGGGGTGCGGGCGGGTCGGCCGGGGACCGCGGGTCACCCGGAGACGGAGTCCTCGTCCACGATGTGCATCGCGGCCTCCTCGGCGGAGGCGGCGGCGCCGTCGATACCGACATCGCTGGCCACGAGGGCGGCCTCCTCGTCCTCGTGCACCCCCTCGTCGGGGGCCACCAGCCGGCCGGAGCGAAGGTCGCCGACCTCGTTGTCGAGGAGTTCCCCGTCGGTTCCCGTGCAGTCACCGATGCCGTCGTCGTCGGGGATGCCGCGGTCGGGTGTCTCCTCGGCGAGCCGCTGGTCGAGGGTCTCGCCCGCATGACGCTCCGCCGCGGTCACACCGTTGTGCTCCACCGCCCACGGCCGCTCCGGGGGCGACCAGCCGCGGTCGAG
Source organism: Streptomyces misionensis (assembly GCF_007896895.1). GTDB lineage: Bacteria > Actinomycetota > Actinomycetes > Streptomycetales > Streptomycetaceae > Streptomyces > Streptomyces misionensis_A. The sequence goes on from NZ_VOGW01000006.1 coordinate 71,181, forward strand.
GGGGTCGTCGACGCCGTCGAAGTCCAGAGTGTCCTCGACGTCGAGCACTCCCGAGTCCTCCCGGATCTCCGAGGGATCGGGCTGGTAGACGTCGTCCCCCCAGCTGTCGGCGCTGTCCACGACTACCTCCAGGTGGTGAGGACGGCCGGGTGCCGCCGAAACGGGCGGCGGGCCGTCGGCACGCACGGCACGGATGTCACCCGGCGCCCACCAGGTGGTTTTCGGGCGAAACCCGACGCTGTGCCCTTCTCCAGACTTCCACTGCTGCTCACCACCGCGCAACGGCACGGGCCCCGAGCGGCTGCCTCGGGGCCCGTCCGCACCGGGTGCTCAGCCGTGCCAGGAGCGCCACAGGGCCGCGTACGCGCCGTCCGCGGCGACCAGGTCGTCGTGGCTGCCCAGCTCGGTGATGCGGCCGCTCTCCACGACGGCGATCGCGTCGGCGTCGTGGGCGGTGTGCAGGCGGTGGGCGATGGCGACGACCGTGCGCCCGTCGAGGACGCGGGCCAGGGAGCGCTCCAGGTGACGGGCCGCGCGTGGGTCGAGGAGCGAGGTCGCCTCGTCCAGGACCAGCGTGTGCGGATCGGCCAGCACCAGTCGGGCCAGCGCGACCTGCTGGGCCTGCGCCGGAGTCAGCGCCGACCCGCCGGACCCGACCTCGGTGTCCAGGCCCTCGTCCAGCGCCCGTGCCCAGCCGTCGGCGTCCACGGCACCGAGGGCCGCCCACAGCTCGGCGTCGGTGGCGCCGGTGCGGGCCAGCAGGAGGTTGTCGCGCAGGGAACCGACGAAGACATGGTGCTCCTGGTTGACCAGGGCGACGTGCGAGCGCACGTGTTCGGCGGGCATCCGGGACAGTTCGGCACCGCCGAGGGTGACCCGGCCGTCCCGGGGCGCGTAGATCCCGGCGAGCAGCCGGCCCAGGGTGGACTTGCCCGCGCCCGAAGGGCCGACCAGGGCGAGCCGGGTGCCCGGCGGGACCCGGAGGGAGACCTCGCGCAGCACGTCGACGCCCTCGCGGTAGCCGAAGCGCACCCGCTCGGCGTGCACCTCCCGCCCGTCGGGGGCCACCGACGCGTCCCCCGCGTCCGGCTCGATCTCCCGGACACCGACCAGGCGGGCGAGCGAGACCTGGGCCACCTGCACCTCGTCGTACCAGCGCAGGATCAGGTTCACCGGGTCGACGAGCATCTGCGCGATCAACGCGCCCGTGGTCAGCTGGCCCACCCCGAGCCAGCCGTGCAGGACCAGCACACCGCCGACCATCAGGACCGAGCCGAGGACGAGGACGTGGACGGTGTTGATCACCGGGAAAAGCACGGACCGCAGCCACAGTGTGTAGCGCTCCCATCCGGTCCACGCCTTGATCCGCTGCTCCGACAGGGCGATACGGCGGGCGCCCAGGCGGTGTGCCTCGATGGTGTGTCCCGCGTCCACGGTCTCGGCGAGCGCGGCGGCGACGGCGGCGTATCCGGCGGCCTCCGAGCGGTAGGCGGAGGGTGCCCGCTTGAAGTACCAGCGGCAGCCGACCACCAGCACCGGCGCGGCGATCAGCACCGCCGCCGCGAGCGGCGGGGCCGTGACCACGAGTCCGCCGAGCAGCAGCAGCGCCCAGACGACTCCGATCGCCAGTTGCGGCACGGCCTCGCGCATGGCGTTGGCCAACCGGTCGATGTCCGTGGTGATCCGGGAGAGCAGGTCCCCCGTGCCCGCCCGTTCCAGTACGCCGGGCGGCAGTCCGACCGAGCGGACGAGGAAGTCCTCGCGCAGATCGGCGAGCATCCGTTCGCCGAGCATGGCGCCCCGCAGCCGCACCTGCCGGACGAACCCCGCCTGCACGACGAGCGCCAGCACGAACAGCGCGACGGTCAGGCCCAGACGCAGTTCCCCTGTACCGTCCGACACCCGCTGGACCAGGCCGCCGAGCAGGTAGGGGCCCACCATGGACGCGATCACGGCCACCGTGTTGACGGTGATGAGCAGCAGGAAGGCCCGGCGGTGCCGGCGGAACAGCTCGGCGACATAGGCGCGTACGGTCGAGGCCGCGCCGACGGGCAGGGTGGTGGCGGTGGTCGGGGCCGCCGGGTCGTACGCCGGTGGCGCAACGCCGATCATGCGCTCTCCTCGATCTCTTCCAGTTCCCTGAAGGCGTCCCGCAGCACACCCTCGTCGTCCGTCTCCCGGGTCACCACGGCCCGGTACCGGGGCTCGGCGTCGAACAGTTCGCGGTGCGTGCCGCTCGCCACGGCCTCGCCCTCGTGGACCAGGACCACCTGGTCCGCGCGGTCGAGCAGCAGCGGCGATGAGGTGAACACCACCGTGGTGCGCCCCGAGCGCAGCCGGCGCAGACCGTCCGCGATCCGCGCCTCGGTGTGCGAGTCGACCGCCGACGTCGGCTCGTCCAGCACCAGCACCTCCGGGTCGGTGATCAGGGACCGGGCCAGCGCGAGCCGCTGGCGCTGGCCGCCGGAGAGGGAACGGCCGCGCTCGGTGATGCGGGCGTCCATCGGTTCGGCGGCGTCCAGGGACCCCTGCACCAGCGCGTCCAGGACGTCCTCGCACTGCGCGGCCGCGAGCGCCTCGTCGGCCGGGACGGCACCGGACGCCGGCACGTCGAGCAGTTCCCGCAGGGTGCCGGAGAGCAGCACCGGGTCCTTGTCCTGGACGAGGACGGCGGTCCGGGCGACCTCCAGCGGGAGCTCGTCCAGGGGCGTGCCGCCGAGCAGGACCGAGCGGCCCAGTTCCGTGGGGTGGCCGCCGAGCCGCTCCGCGAGCCGCCCGGCCGCGTCCGGGTCGCCGCACACCACGGCGGTGAGCCGGCCGGCCGGGGCGACCAGCCCGGTGGCGGGGTCGTGCAGCTCCCCGCGGGGCACTTCGGCGAGACCGCCGCCCGCTGTGGCGTCGGTGCCGCCGGCGTCGGCCGCGGCCGGCCGGCGCAGCGACAGCACGCGCGCGGTGCGCGTGGCCGAGGGACGGGAGAAGGAATAGGACATGGCGATCTCTTCGAAATGCTGCAACGGGTAGCTGAGCACCATCACCGCGCTGTAGACGGTGACCAGTTCGCCGACGGTGATGCGGCCCTGGCGGGCCAGCTGGACGCCGTACCAGACGACCGCGATCAGCAGCAGGCCCGGCAGCAGCACCTGGACGGCGGAGATCAGGGACCACATCCGGGCGCTGCGCACCGCCGCGTGCCGCACCTCCTGGGAGGCGCGGCGGTAGCGGTCGAGGAACAGTTCCTCACCGCCGATGCCGCGCAGCACCCGCAGTCCGGCGACGGTGTCCGAGGCGAGTTCGGTGGCCCGGCCCGCCTTCTCGCGCTGCACGTCGGCGCGGCGTGTCGCGCGCGGCAGCAGCGGCAGTACCGCGAGTGCCACGACGGGCAGTCCGGCGGCGACGACCGCGCCGAGCGAGGGCTGGTAGACGAGGAGGCCGACGCAGACGAGGACGACGGTGAGCGCGGCGGCGGTGAAACGGGACACCGCCTCCACGAACCAGCCGATCTTCTCCACATCGCCGGTGGACACGGCGACCACTTCGCCGGCCGCCACCCGTCGGGTCAGCGTCGAGCCCAGCTCGGCCGCCTTGCGCGCGAGCAGTTGCTGGACGCGGGCGGCCGCGGTGATCCAGTTGGTGACGGCGGCCCGGTGCAGAAAGGTGTCGCCCACCGCAACGGCCGTCCCGCACAGCAGCATCAGCGCGCCCGTCAGCGCCAGCCGCTCGCCGGACCGGTCGACGACCGCCTGCACGGCGAGGCCCACGCAGAAGGGCAGCGCGGAGACGGCGACGAAGTGGAGCAGCCCCCAGGCCAGCGCCTTCAGCTGGCCGCCCAGCTGGTTGCGCCAGAGCCACCACAGAAGTCGGGGACCCGAGCGCGCGTCGGGCACGCCCGGGTCGGGATAGGGAAGGTCTTGAATCTGCATGACGTCCAGACGGCTCGTGACAGCGTGTCGGGGAGGGACGGCAGCCGACAGGGCTGCCCGGGACAAGCCGTGAAAGGTTCGCGTCGCAGAGTGGTGAATTTCAAACGGTTTTCCCGCCGAACGGGCGCCATGGAGGCAAGCGCGGGTGCGGATCGGCGGTGAGCGGTGAGCGGTGAGCGGTGAGCGGCGCGCAACCGCGTCCCGGCCGGGGCGAGGCCGTTGTCAGTGGCTCCCGTCAGACGCCGGATCCCCGTGCTTCGTGGGAGGCATCACCGAGAGGGGCCGGGGTGTGATCGGCGGGGATCTCCTGCATGGAGGTGAGGTCATCGGGCAGGCGGACGAGAAGTACGTCCCAGCTCATGGCGGCCTTTCACATAGCGCTTGGTGTGCTCCTCCGGTCCGTCATGGGTGGACCGCGCCCCTGCCCGGGAGGGGGCGGGGCGGGGCGCGGTCAAGGGTGGCCGGGTGGTGTCACTGGTCCGGTGAGCGGTCCTGGGTGTCCGCCGTCGAGCCGGCCGTCACGGCCGATCCGACCACGTCCACGTCGCTCGACCGGACGTAGGCGATCCGGTTGTCGAACTGGATCTGGTAGTACGTCTCGTTGCCCCTGACCACCGGCTCGGGCGAGTCGACGAAGGACGACCGCGGGACGAACGAGCTGTCGATGGTGCCCTGGGCGACATAACGCTGACCGGCGCGGAAGTGGTAGGGCAGCGGCGCCTCGGGCTCCTCCTCCACGCCCTCGGGGTAGGCCTCCTCCTCCGGCAGCGCCCGGCCGAACACCGGGATCTCGTCCACGCCTTCCTTGGGCGTCACCATCTTGCCGACCGCGCCGACCGCCGTCGGGTCCTTCTTCGGGTTCTCCAGCCAGGCCTTGCGCCCCTGGTACCAGATCGCCGTCCAGTCGCCGCGGCGTTCGGCGACCGCGAAGGTCTGGCCGGCCGAGGCACGCGAGCCCAGGTCGTCGACGTCCATCGTGGAGGCTCCGCCGTCGGGGTGGCGGCCCGGGTCCTGGATCAGCGGAGCCTTCTCGTCCGGACGGGTGTACAGGCGGACGGCGCTGGAGCCGTGCTTGGCGCACGGCGCCCCGGCGCTGCGGCACCCCGTGAACTTGGGCGTGTGGGTGCCGTAGTCCGGCAGGATGGTCACGATGTCGCTGTCCGGCCCGGCCGTGGGCTTCAGCGGCGCCCCGAGGAGGTCGAAGTAGTGCCGCCAGTCCCAGAAGGGGCCCGGGTCGTCGTGCATGTCGGGGATGGAGTCGCCGGTCGGTGAAGGCACGTTGTCATGGCCGAAGACGTGCTGCCGGTCGAGCGGAATCTCGTACTTCTTGGCGAGGTAGCGCACCAGCCGGGCCGAGGAGCGGTACATCTGTTCCGTGAACCACGTGCCCGGCTGCCTGAGGAATCCCTCGTGCTCGATGCCGATGGAGCGGGCGTTCACATACTGGTTGCCGGAGTGCCAGGCCTCGTCCTTGGTCTGGACGTGCTGGGTGATGTGGCCGTCGCTGGAACGGATCGAGTAGTGCCAGGACGCCTCGGTCGGGTCCTGCACCGTCTGGAACATGCTCGACAGCTTCGCCTCGGTGTCGTGGATGACGATGTACTGGATCTTCTGGTCCCGCGGCCGGTCGGCGAGGTCGTGGTTGCCGTAATTGCCCTCGTCGTCGATCTCCTCGTACGGCGCCGCGAGCCAGTCGCAGGACACCTCGGCCGGGCACTCCGTCCCCTTGGCGTGCCGGGGCTTCTCGGTGCGCACGGTGTGGGCGCGCACGCCGGGGCTCGCGGGGAGGGAGACGTCCTGGCCCTCGGCGGTGGTGCGGTGGGCGCCCTTGCGGATCACCGCGAAGACGTCGTTGGCGTAGGTGGCCGCCGAGGTGATGTCCGGCGTACCGGGGAAACGTTCCACCGCCTCCCACCAGTCGGCCGGATTGCCGCTGAGCGGCTTGCCCAGCTGCCGCTGGGTGGCGGCCAGCAGGGCCGCGCCACCGCGCACATTGGCCTCGGCATCGGTGCGCAGGCGCCCGGCCGGGGCACCGGTCAGTTTCGCGGCACGTTGCAGGTCGGCGGGCCGCACGGAACGGCCGGCCAGGACGCCGTCAGGCGCCTCGGCGGGCGCCCCCGCCGCCCCCGCACTCGGCCGCAGCGCGCCGCCGCCCTGGGCGCTGGGGGAGGGCGGCGCGGCCGGGAACTGACTGGTGTCCACCAGGTGCATCGGCCCGTAGCCGCCGGCGACGCTGGGCGAGCCGGGGTGCGCGTCCCAGCGGGTCTGCACGTAGGACACGCCCATGAGCACGCTGCGCGGTACGTGGAAGTCGTGGGCGGCGTCGGAAAAGGCGTACTGGAGGCGCTGCTCCGGTGCGTCGTCGTCGGTCATCGGGGTGAGCAGCAGCGGGGCCAGCAGGGCGGCCGCTCCGATGGCACATACCGTCCTGCGGCACACGCGGATGCCGTTGGGGACACGTGGGGCGGTGGGTCTTTTCATGGCACGGGTCTCCAAACATGTTCATCGCGCTTACGCAGCCAGGACAAAGGAGTTGCCCCTGACAACCACCCCTCGTACGTTTCCGTGCCCGGCGTGTCCCGTCGCGCCAACCGTCACCGGGGTGGACCAGCGGCCCGGCAGAGGCCACCCGGTCGGCGGCAGCGGCTGCGTTTCGACGCCCCGTCAGTACGGGCGCCCACGCGAGACCGTGACGGCGGGCCATCCGGGTCACTCCTCGACCGGGTCGACCCGCCAGTCGGGGTGGCCGGGCATGGGCGGGGTGTGCGGCCCGTACAGCCAGTCGGTCAGAAAGGGCTTCAGGTCCTGCCGGGCGACCCGGGAGGCGAGGTCGATGAAGTCCCGGGTGCCTGCCGTCCGGCCCCGGTAGGTGCTCACCCAGGACCGTTCGATCCGCTCGAAGGTCTCGGCGCCTACCTTCTCCCGCAGGGCGTACAGCACCAGGGCCGACCCGTCGTAGCGCATCACCTTGAAGAGCGTGTCGGCGGTGGGCTCGGCGGGCGCGCCGTCGTCGTGCCGCCACTGGTCGTGCTGCGCGTAGGCGTCGCGCATCGCGTCCTCCAGGGTGACGCCGCCGTGCGAGGCGGAGTACAGCCGTTCGTAGAAGCGGGCGTGACCCTCGCTCAGCCACAGGTCGGACCAGCGCCGGATGGCGACGCTGTCCCCGGTCCAATGGTGTGTCAGCTCGTGCACGAGGTTGCGCTCGGCGTCGACCCGGTCGCCGAGCAGATCGTCCTTGGGCAGCACGGACAGCGACTGCGTCTCCAGCGCCACCGGCAGCTCTGTGTCCCCGACCAGCACGCCGTAGCGGCGGAACGGATACGGACCGAGCCGTTGTTCGAGCCAGGCGATGTGCTCCGGGGTGAGCGAGCGGTACTCCTCGGTGTCGCCGACCAGGCCCTCCGGTACCACGTCGCGGACCGGCAGCCCGCCGGGTCCGCTGCTGCTGACGATGCGGAACTTCCCGATCGCCAGCTGGACCAGTTGTGCCGCGATCGGCTGTTCGGAGTCGTAGGTCCACTGGACGCGTCCGCCGGGCCGCCGGACGGTGCCGACGAGGCGTCCGTTGGCGACCGCGCTGATGCCCGCGGGGGTGGTGACGCGGAAGGTGACCGGAGCGCGCAGGCTCGGGTGGTCGTCCGCCGGGAAGATCATGCGGGCGCCGTCGGGCTGGGCGCAGACCACGGTGCCGTCGGGCGTGGGCACCCAGCCGTAGTCCCGGATCGCGTCGTCGCGGTGACGCTGCTGGGTGGGGTCGGCGGTGTAGGCGACGTGGACGGTGAACGCGCGGCCGCGGGGGATCGGGCGGGCGGGGGTGACGACGAGTTCGTCGCCGTCGCGCACGGCCCGCGCGGGCGCGCCGTCGACCGTGACCCGGTGCAGCGTGTTGCCCGTGAAGTCCAGGTCGAAACGGGACAGGGCCTGCGTGGCGGCGGCGCTGATCGTGGCGCCCGCCTCGAAGGGCGTGCCGGGCGCCTGCCAGTCGAAGTCGAGCGTGTAACGCCGGACCGTGTAGCCGCCGTTCCCGGCGTCCGGCATCAGCGGGTCGCCGATGCCGGCCGCGCCGGGGGACGGCGGCGGCCCCGAGCCGCCCGCGGGGCCGGCAGCGGCGGCGCGCCCGGGTGCGGGGGCCGGGCCGGGCGCGGGCGAGCCGCGTCCTTCGCGGGGGAACAGGCCGGTGCAGACGGCGGCGCCGGTGAGGGCGAGGGCGCCGACGAGAACGAGAGCCGCGCGGCGGGGGCGACGCCCCGTACCGGGCCCGCCTACCGGACCTCTGGCAGGCCCCGGTCCTCTCGCCGGCCCCCTCTCGGGCCCTTCCGCCGGGTTCCGTCCGGTCCTCTCTTCGTGTCCCTTCCCCGACCCCTCGCGCGGGGTCTTCGACGGGCTGCCTGCGGGCGTGATCTCCATGAGCGCACTATGTCAGTGTGATCCGGTTATAGCACTAAATGTTCGTCAGGGTGACGGTGTGCCAGTTGCGCCACCCGGGGCGGTCGCCGTCACCGGCTCATTGCGGCCACGCCCAACTCACCGTAGAACTCCGCCATGAGACAACGGATAGTCATGTCCATGCTGGCGAGTCTGGTCCTCCTGGTGGGCGCGCTCCTCGGCGCCGGGACCGGGACCGCCCGGGCCGCCGACGTCCCCGCCGAGTTCGGCACCGACTGGCACGACCCGGTGACCGCCGCCCCGCCCGTCGCCCGGCCGCACGGCAGGTCCTGCCAGGTCACCCTCGCCGACGCGCAGTTCCGCGACTTCACCCCGTTCCGGGGCACGTACACCCCGCCCACGGGCTGCGGCGACCACTGGAGCAAGGTCGTGCTGCGCCTGGACGGCACGGTGAAGGGCCGTCAGTACGACCGGCTCGGCTATCTGCACGTCGGCGGGGTCGAGATCCTGCGCACCTCCACCCCGGAGCCCTCGCCCGACGGCATCGCCTGGCACGTCGAGAAGGACGTCACCCGCTACAGCGACACCTTCCGTGGCCGGCGGGACGTGGAGTTGCTGATCGGCAACGTGGTCGACGACACCTACACCGGCGTCATCGACGTCCATGTCACCTTGACGTTCTACGCGGGCCGTCCCGCCGAGCAGGCCCCGGACCGCGTGCTCACCCTCGCCGACACGCCCGACGGCACGACGCTCACCACCCCGCGCAACAGCGAGCGGATCGTCGCCGAGGTCTACGCCACCGGATCGGGTGGCGGCTGCGAGGAGTTCTGGTACCTGACGGTGGCCGACCCGGCGTCGTACTCCTGCAAGGCCGACCACGGCCCCTACCGCGAGGTGCAGATCAAGGTGGACGGGCGGCCGGCGGGCATCGCCGCGCCGTACCCGAACGTGTGGACCGGCGGCTGGTCCGACCCCTTCCTCTGGTACGTGATCCCGGCGCCGGGCGCCCTCGACGTCCGCCCGATCCAATACGACCTCACGCCCTTCGCCGGGCTGCTCGACGACGGCCGGCCGCACCGGGTGGAGGTCTCCGTCGTCGGGGTGCCCTCGGGGCAGGCCGGCTGGAGCGCCCCGGTGAACGTGCTGGTCTGGCAGGACGCGCACCGCGACCACCTCACCGGCGGGCTCACCGAGGACACGGCGACCGACCTCGCCAATTCCTCGGTCTACACGCCCGGTTCGCAGAACCGGGTGGACACCCGGGCGGGGCACCGGCTCACCGTCAGCGGATACCTCGACACCTCCCACGGCCGGGTGACCACAACCGTCACCCGCACCCTCGCCAACACCTCCGTCCACCGCTGGACCGACGGCGAGAACACCGACGGCCTGGACGCCACCTGGACCGACGACGAGACCGTCGGCATCACCGGGTCCGGGCCCGCGCGCTCGACGCACACGCTGCGGACGTACACCATGAACGGCGCCACGACCATCGGCTCGGACAGCCGGCTGCGCACCGAGCTGACCATCGGCGACCGCGCCTCGGTGAGCGAACGGCGGGACGGCCGGCGCACCGCGTGGTCACGGCTGGACGACACCTACCGCGGCGACGCGTCGTACCTCCTCGACGCCCCGCGCGACCAGCGGCACGCGGTCGGCACCTCGTCGGAGCGCTACCGGTCGTACGGCTCGGCCGGCTGCTACGACCACTCGCTGGCCACCGCACAGGGAGTGCTGACGCAGGACCACAGCGGCTGCTAGCTCATGGGCGCGGTCCGGGCGGCGGGGCGAGGGCCTGCGCCGCTCGGACCGGCGGGGCCGGGCGCCTGCGTCGCACGGGCCGGCGGGGATGGGGGCCCGAGTCGCACGGGCCGGCGCGGGCTTGTGCCGCTTCCCGGTGAGGTGCGTTCGCCGGGCCTCGGATCAGCAGGGTTTCGTCGCGTCCCCGTCGATCAGGGCGTCCAGCAGGACGCCGAACACCTGGCGCTCCTTCTCCGTCAGCGGGGCGAGTATCTCCTCGGCCGCCGAGCGGCGCGCGCCGTGCAGTTCGCGCAGGGTCGCGCGCCCCTCGTCGGTCAGCTCGATCCGGGTCACACGCCGGTTGGCCGGATCCGGTGCCCGGCGCACCTTGCCGCTCGCCTCCAGTCCGTCGACCAGCGTGGTCACCGCGCGCGGCACCACCTCCAGGCGCTCGGCGAGGTCGGCCATGCGCGGCGGCGAGCCGTAGTGCGCGAGGGTGCGCAGCAGCCGGGACTGGGCGGGGGTGACGCCCAGGTCGCGCCGTTCCAGATGGCGTTTCTGGATGCGGTGCACCCGGCGGGTGAGCCGTAGCAGCTGCTCGGCGAGGAGTCCGTCGGGATCGGGGGTGGTCATGCCGGAACAATATCAGGATGCGGTTCATTGTGAGTATAGGTAACAATGAGCTACGATCCGTTCCGGCATCGTCGGCCGATCCCCGGCCGGCGCCCGTTCACCTCCGTAGGAGCCCATGCATCCCGACCGTGAACTCTCCTCCTGGACCCCGCCCGCCGGTGCCGAGGACCGGCCCCGGCAGTGGCGGCGGATCCTGAAACTGTTCCGCCCCTACCGCGGGCGGCTCGCGATCGTCGGCCTGCTGGTCGGCGCCGCCTCGCTGGTCTCGGTGGCCACGCCGTTCCTGCTCAAGGAGACCCTGGACGTCGCGATCCCGCGGGGCCGCACCGGTCTGCTGAGCATGCTCGCGCTCGGCATGATCCTCAGCGCGGTCCTCTCCAGCGTCTTCGGCGTGCTGCAGACGCTGATCTCGACCACCGTCGGCCAGCGCGTCATGCACGACCTGCGCACCGCCGTCTACGGCCGGCTGCAACGCATGTCGCTCGCCTTCTTCACCCGCACCCGCACCGGCGAGGTGCAGTCCCGCATAGCCAATGACATCGGCGGCATGCAGGCGACCGTCACGTCCACCGCCACCTCCCTGGTCTCCAACGTCACCAGCGTGGTCGCCACCATCGTCGCCATGGTCGCCCTCGACTGGCGGCTCACCATCGTCTCGCTGCTCCTGCTGCCGGCCTTCGTCTGGATCAGCCGCCGCGTGGGCAACGAACGCAAGAAGATCACCACCGAGCGGCAGAAGCAGATGGCCGCGATGGCCGCCACGGTCACCGAGTCCCTCTCGGTCAGCGGCATCCTGCTCGGCCGCACCATGGGCCGCACCGACTCGCTGACCGGCTCCTTCGCCGCGGAGTCCGAGCGGCTGGTCGACCTGGAGGTGCGGTCGAACATGGCCGGGCGCTGGCGCATGGCCGTGATCACCATCGTCATGGCCGCCATGCCCGCCGTCATCTACTGGACGGCCGGACTGGCCCTCCGGTTCGGCGGCCCGGAGGTCTCGCTCGGCACCATCGTCGCCTTCGTCTCGCTCCAGCAGGGCCTGTTCCGCCCGGCGGTGAGCCTGCTCGCCACCGGCGTTCAGATCCAGACCTCCCTCGCGCTCTTCCAGCGCATCTTCGAGTACCTGGACCTGCCGATCGACATCACCGAGCGCCCGGACCCGGTCCACCTCGACCGGATCAAGGGCGAAGTCCGCTTCGAGGACGTCGAGTTCCGCTACGACGACAAGGGCGGCCCCGTCCTCGACGGCATCGACGTCACGGTCCCCGCCGGCCACAGCCTGGCGGTCGTCGGCCCCACCGGCGCGGGCAAGTCCACGCTGGGCTATCTGGTGCCCCGGCTCTACGACGTCACCGGCGGCCGGGTCACCCTCGACGGGACCGACGTCCGCGACCTCGACTTCGACACCCTGGCCCGCGCGGTCGGCGTCGTCTCCCAGGAGACGTACCTCTTCCACGCCTCCGTCGCGGACAACCTGCGCTTCGCCAAGCCGGACGCCACCGACGAGGAGTTGCACGCGGCCGCCCGCGCGGCGCAGATCCACGACCACATAGCGGCGCTGCCCGACGGCTACGACACGGTCGTCGGCGAGCGCGGCCACCGCTTCTCCGGCGGAGAGAAGCAGCGCCTCGCGATAGCCCGCACCATCCTGCGCGACCCGCCGGTCCTCATACTCGACGAGGCGACCAGTGCGCTGGACACCCGGACCGAGGCCGCCGTGCAGCAGGCCATCGACGCCCTCTCCGCGAACCGTACGACGATCACCATCGCGCACCGGCTGTCCACCGTCCGCGGCGCCGACCAGATCGTGGTGCTGGACTCCGGGCGCGTCGCCGAACGCGGCACGCACGAGGAACTGCTGGAGCACGACGGGCGGTACGCGGCCCTGGTGCGCCGGGACGCGCAGTTGGAGCCGGCGGGCTGAGATGTGCGATGAGGGCCGACAAGCTGACTATATGTCGTGTTTACGGTGATATACGTATTACGGTTCCCGCATGCAGACGCACATTCCGCCACGGAGCAGGATCCGACTGACAGGCCGGGGCAGGGTCGTCCTCGTCGTGGCCGGCGCCGTCATGGCCGGCACCGCCGTGGCGGTGCCGCTGCTGACGACGGCCGACGGCCCTGCGGGGTTCCGGCCGGCCACACTGGTCGTCCCGGAGGGCTGGCGCGCGAGTCAGGTCTACGACGCGATCGACAAGGCGCTCGAACTGCCCCTGGGCAGCACGCGCAAGTCGCTCGGCAAGGCCGGACTGAAGCTGCCCAAGGACGCGGCGGGCAACCCGGAGGGCTATCTGTTCCCGGCGTCCTATCCGCTGCGCGAGGGGGCGACCCCCGAGTCCGTGCTGCGGACCATGGTGGACACCGCCCACCAGAAGTTCGACGGGGCACCGGTCGCGGCCGGGGCGCAGCGCAACTCGGTCAACGTCTACCAGGCGGTCACCATCGCCAGCATCGTCCAGGCCGAGGGCGTCGAGAAGAAGGACATGGGCAAGGCCGCCCGGGTCATCCTCAACCGGCTGGAGCGCGGCATGCCCCTGCAACTGGACGCCACCCTCACCTACGCCCTGGGCCGCGCCACTCCGCGCACCACCGAGGACGACACCCGGGTCCAGAGCCCCTACAACACCTACCAGCGCACGGGCCTGCCCCCGACGCCCATCGGCAACCCCGGCGAGGACGCGATGCGCGCGGCTATCAACCCGACGCCCGGGGAATGGCTGTACTTCGTGACGGTCAAGCCCGGGGACACCCGCTTCACCGCCGACTACGCGACCCACATGCGCAATGTGGACGAGTACACCGCCCTGCACCAGAACGCGGGACAGCGGTCCCCGTCCGCCGCGCCGTCCGGCGGGTCCGCCTGAACCGGTGCGGCCCGGCCGGCCGCGGGCCCGTAGGCGGCCGGTGGTCCGTCACGCGGCTATCGGGCGGTCCTGCGCGAGCAGCCGCCTGATGTCCCGTACCGCCGCGCGACCGGCCCGGTTGGCGCCGACGGTGCTGGCCGAGGGGCCGTAACCGACGAGGTGGACCCTGGGGTCGGCCACCGCGCGGGTCCCCTCCACCCGGATACCGCCGCCCGGTTCCCGCAGCCGCAACGGCGCGAGATGGCCGAGCGCGGCACGGAACCCGGTCGCCCAGAGGATCACATCGGCCTCCACATGCCTGCCGTCCCGCCACTCCACGCCGTCCGGGGTGATCCGGTCGAACATCGGCAACCGGTCCAGCACCCCGTCCGCGAGCCCCTTGCGGATCGCGTCGTTGAGGGGCAGCCCGGTGACCGAGACCACGCTGCGCGGCGGCAGACCCTGACGCACCCGCTCCTCCACCAGCGCGACGGCGGCCCGGCCCGCGTCGGCGTCGAACGGGCCCTCGCGGAAGACGGGCGGCCGCCGGGTGACCCAGGTGGTCGCGGCCGCGTACGGGGCCAGCTCCAGCAGATGCTGGGTGCCCGAGGCGCCACCGCCCACGACCACCACCCGCTGTCCGGCGAACTCCTCGGGCCCGGCGTACTGCGCGGTGTGCAGCTGACGCCCGAGGAAGCTCTCCTGGCCCGGGTAGTGCGGCCGGAACGGCTGGTCCCAGGTGCCGGTCGCGTTGATCAGCGCCCGGGTCGACCAGGTGCCCGCGGACGTCTCCACGAGCAGTCGTCCGCTGTCCCCCTCACGCACCGCGCGCACCGCCACCGGTCGCCGTACCCGCAGGTCGAAGGCGCGCTCGTACCGGTCGAAGTACTCCCCGATCACCTCGGCCGACGGCCGTGCCGGATCGGCGCCGGTCAGCTCCATGCCGGGCAGCGCGTGCATCCCGTGCACCTTGCCGTACGTCAGCGAGGGCCAGCGGAACTGCCAGGCGCCGCCCGGCGCGGGGGAGCGGTCGAGGACCACGAAGTCGCGCTCCGGCTCGAAGCCGGAGCGGCGCAAGTGGTAGGCGCTGGACAAGCCGGCCTGACCGGCGCCCGTGACGACCACCTCGACCTCACGAATTTCGTTCACGCTTCCACCAACAGCGTGCCGTGCGCCCCTCTTCCCGCCCGCGGCGGGACGTATGCGTCAGGATGGGTGACATGTCAGATGCCTTCACCACCCGAATCCTGAACGTCTCCACCGGCTCCCGGGAACGCGTGGTCGACCTCACCGGGGACTGCGAGGACTTCCTGCGGGAGGCGGCGGGCGACCGCGACGGCCTGCTGAACATCTTCGTCCCGCACGCCACCGCCGGGATCGCCGTCATCGAGACCGGCGCCGGCAGCGACGACGACCTGCTCGCCACCCTGCACACCCTGCTCCCCGCCGACGACCGCTGGCAGCACCGCCACGGCAGCCCCGGCCACGGCCGCGACCACGTCCTCCCGGCCATCGTCCCGCCGCACGCCACCCTGCCGGTGATCGGCGGCCGCCTGGAACTCGGCACGTGGCAGTCGGTGTGCCTGGTGGACACCAACCGGGACAACCCCGAGCGGAAGGTGCGGCTGAGCTTCCTGGCCTGACGCGGGTGCCGGGGCCGCGGCGTCGGCCCGGCGTGGAAGTCATCGGCGATCAGCGGGTGATGACCGGCCTCCCGTCCCGCCTTCCGGACGGTTCACCGGCTCCCCGATCGCCGACGGCGGCAGGAAAGCCGGGTGGAGTCGCCGTTCGCGGCACTACCCTGCGGATGTGACCGAAATCCAGGAACCCCGCGCCGTCGTCGCTCTGACGGATGTCGCCGTCCACCGCCGTACCACCGGGCAGGAGATCGTCCTCGACGGGATCGACTGGACCGTTCGGCCTGGTGAGCACTGGGCGCTGCTGGGGGCCAACGGAGCCGGAAAGACCACCCTGCTCCGGCTCGTCGGGGCGGTCGTGCACCCCACCGTCGGCACGGTCGAGGTCCTCGGTGACCGACTCGGCCACGTCGACATGCGCGAGCTGCGGGCGCGCGTCGGCCTGGTGTCCGCCGCCCAGAAAGTCCCGTCGGACGCCACCGCCCATACCGTCGTCCTCACGGGGGCGACCGGCACCGTGCAGCCACTGTGGCGGGAGTACGGCGCCGCGACCCGCGAGCGTGCCCACGTCCTGCTCGCCGAGCTCGGGTGCAAGGAGCTCGCCGACCGCCGGTTCGGCGACTGCTCGGGCGGTCAGCGCGCCCGGATCCTCATCTGCCGCGCCCTGATGGCGGATCCGTCGCTGCTCCTGCTCGACGAGCCGTTCAACGCCCTCGACCTCCCCTCCCGCGAGGACCTCGTGGACGCACTGCACCGGCTGGCGGCCGAGCGGGCCGACCTCGCCACCATCACGGTCACCCACCACGTGGAGGAGCTCCCGCCCAGCACCACTCATGCCTTCCTCCTCAAGGAAGGCCGCGAGCTGGCTTCCGGCCCGGTCGACGGGGTGCTCACGCCGGACAACCTGACGGTCTGCTTCGGACGCCCCATCCATGTGGGCCGCCACGACGGCCGGTGGTACGCGCGGTCCGGCCGCTAGGTGTGCTGTTCGGACAGGTTGGTGACGCGGCCGCGGTGACGGTGCCGTGGAAGACATGGGCTCTCCCGTCGTAACGGGTGGCGGCCGCCCGGGGATTCTCGGTCCGGTTGACGGTCCGGTCGGCTTCGTTTCGGCGCCGGTGGTGCTCCTGGTCGAACCCGGGGCCTGCCGCCCGCGTTGCCTGAGTGCCGGCGGCCGGCCCGCCGGTCCCTCGGCTCCGGGATCGTGTTCTTGATCCGGCGTCTTCGCAGGTGACCGCGGTTGCGGCGGGAACGCACGGGGGCGGTCCGGTCGCTCACGGCGCGCGGGTCGGACCCTGCGAGCCGCACGGCAGGGTGGTTCTGGGTACACCCCTGTCGGGGTGCTGGGCCGCTGGTGGGCCGAACGGGCCGTTCATAGCGTTGTGTTCATGATGGATGACACGAACGAAGCACGAAAAGGTGCCACCCGGCGGGCGGCGCTGCGTGGGCTGGGACTCGCGGTGGGGGGTATGGGACTGGCCACCGGGCTGGGAACCCCACCGGCCGCGGCGGCCCCGCGTCGCGGGCTCACGACATACGTGCTGGTGCACGGTACCCACAGCGCCGGCGCGTTCTGGATGCCGATCGCGCGGGAACTGGGGCTGCGCGGCCACCGCGTCGTCATGGTGGACCAGCCGCGGCACGGCGCGGAGGCTTTCGTGGCGGAGTCGTACCAGCGGCAGGACCTCACCGCGATGGCGGTCGAGCCCTCCCCGCTGAAGGGCCTCGGGCTGGACGACTACGAGGCGCGCGTCACGGGCATCGTGCGGCAGGCCGCACGGAACGGCCCGGTGGTGCTGGTCGGGCACAGCCTGGGTGGCGTGTCGGTCAGCCGGGTCGGCGACGCCGTCCCGCACCTGCTCCACCACATCTGCTACATGGCGGCCTTCTGTCCCAGCCGCGTCCTGCCCTCGGCGGACGCCTGCACGGCGGCTCCCGAGAACGAGAACGCCGTCAGCCCGGTGGAGCTGACGGTGGGTGACCCGGACCGGCTCGGGGTGTTGCGGCTGAACTTCCGTACGGGTGTCCGCGGTGAGTTGGCCCTCCTGAAGGAGATGATCTGCGCGGACTATCCCGACGCCGACTTCCGCCGGATACTGGCCGGCATGCAGACCGACGAGCCCGTCGCCGCCTATGCGGGCCGAGCGGTCGGCCGGCCCGGCGACTGGGGACGCATTCCCCGCACGTACCTGCGTTTCGGCAGGGACCGTACGATCGCCACCGCGCTCCAGGACAGAATGATCGCGGAAGCCGACGCGTCCACACCCGGCAACAGCTTCCGCGTGCACGATTTCCCCGAGGCGTCACACGTCGGCCCTCTGGATCCCACCCCGGTCGCGGACGTCCTGGACACGCTCGCGGGGCAGAGGGGCTAGAGTCCCGTGCCGGGCAGCGAGGACACCGGGCTACGGAGCGGCACGGACGGCGTTGTCCAGCGCCTTCGACTGGGCATCGACGAGATCGCTCGGGACGCTCGCCGCGGTTCCGGGAGCGTCGGAAGCGGCACTGTGGATCGCCAGAGTGGAACCCTGGCGTACGACAAGCACGCTCGTGGGGAGCTTCAGCCCGTTGTCGCCGGGTTCCATGGCCAGCTCGAGTCGGAAACCGATCCTGTCGTCGCCCTGCGGCGGGCCGTCGGTGGCCCTGATGTCCTCGTAGGTCGCCTTCATGGAGCCCGACGTGTAGCCCTTGCAGGACTTCAAGGCCGCGCGAAGGTCGTCGATCGCCTGAGCGGCGTCCGCCGAGCGGTATGACACCAGGGTGAGGATCGCGGAGTGGCCCTTCCGGCCCGCGATGCGCCGTACGCTCGCGACCGGGGGGTAACCGCTGGTCCCGCCGACTGCGGCGCTGACCGGCGCGCACCGGGCGGGGCTCGTGCCGGCACGGCGTGCGGCATGGACGACACCATTGCCGATGCCGTTCGTGCCCGCCCCGATCCCTTCCACCCGGACTCCGGGAAGCTCCCGCGCGTCCACGACGGCATCTTCAAGCTGCCGCTGGGACGACACACGCGCACTCCGTGCCGGCCCTCGGCCGGCCGTCGCCTTCCCCGTGGGGGCGCCTCCGTCGTGCCGACCGCCGCAAGCCGTCACGCCGATGGTCACCAAGGCCATGACTGCCAGGTGTCTTCGCCCGATGGCCATGCTCATGATCCCTCCCCTTGTGCGCACGATGCCGAGGAACGATACGGGAGACCGGGGGAGCACTCGCACCAAGTCGCCGGGCCGGCCGCGGCAGGCGCCGAGCCTGCCG
>NZ_VOGW01000006.1:89870-91394 GCF_007896895.1 Streptomyces misionensis
CGGTGAACCGGGGGTGAGCGTGATGGACGTCAGCGGTGCGGGTGCGCCGGTCGTGGCGGTCGTCGGGGTGGTCGGCACCCTGCTGTCGGCGCTGCTCACCCAGCGCGCCGCGGAGCGCAGCAGACGGCACGAGCAGGAGCGGGCCGAGCGGGCGCGGGCCCGGGAGCGGCAGGCCTCGGAGCGGCTGGCCTGTTACGTCGCGCTGAACACCGCCGCCCGGCAGTATCTGGCCGCCCTCACCGACCAGTTGCACGCCCTGAGCCGCACGGAGGACCCCGGGGCGGTGCGCCGGCGGCTCACCGAGGCCCGGGACGTGCACCGGGACGTGTACGCGGAGGCCCAGATGCGGCTGCCCGACCCGGTGCTCGTCCTGGCCGGCGAGGTCACCCACGCGCTCGGCGCCCTCTACGGCAGACTCCGGCGCCTGGACGACGGCGTGCCCCGCCCGGGCGACTCGCTCGACGCGGCACAGGCGGAGATCGACGCGCTGTGGGAACGGCTGCGCGAGCTGCGGCGCGGGATGCGGGCGGATCTGGGGGCGTCGGAAGCGGCCCGGCCGGACCCGCTCGCCCCCGGCCCGTCCGCCTCCCGGCCCGATCCGGGCACATACCGGGCGAGCCCTGGTCGTTGACCGGGCGAGAGCCGGTGAATCACGGCGATCGGCTGTCACGGTGGCCGACGGGCCGTCACCATGAGCTGACACCAGGGCAGTTGACGCTCAAGGAGTGTTCGTGGGGGAAGAAGAGGAGACCGGTGGTGTCCAGGCGCTGCGGGCCTGGGCCCGTGCGGCCGTCGAGCGGGCGAAGGCGTTGCAGCCGACGTCGGACACCGTCGCGCGGCACACCCGCGCCCACGACGACTCGGTCGCCGAACTCGAGGAACTCTCCCGCCTGTTGGACCACGACCCGGAGCTGCGCAGCTCGGTGACCGTCTGGCTCGGTGGCGCCCTCACCCTGCGCCATGCCGTCGGGGGCGGCACGCCCGCGGACCGGGAGCGGGCGTACGGTCTGCTGCGGGAGGCACGGGACCCCGCGACGCGGACCGGGGCCACGGCCTCCGCCGAGGACCGAAGGTGGGCCGCGCTGTTCCTGCTGACGCACAAGTTGCCGTTGCAGGAGATGGCGGGCGGGCTGGCACCGGAGCCGGACGCCACCGCCGTCTTCGACATGATCAGGGAGAAGGGCCTCGGCGGGATGGCCGCCGAGGTGGCCGAGATGCGGGAGCTGCTGACCGAGGCGGTCGAGCTGCCGCTGCACCCGGAGTTCCTGCGACACCTGCGCATGGCCCTGGAGCTCCAGGCCAGTCCCAGCGCCGAGGGGCTGTTCGACCTGTACGCGGACCTGATACCGGACGATGCTCCGGGTGCCGGGTTCATGCGGCAGAGGATGGCGGACATGCTGGCGGCGATGACCGGTGGCGCCGGACCGAAGGCCGGCCCGCGCACCGGGGGGAGGGGCGAGGCGTCGCCCGGCCCGCGGAGCGGCCCCGACGCCACCCCGGAGGACGGCCCCGAGGCCAGTGAGG
>NZ_VOGW01000070.1:0-37707 GCF_007896895.1 Streptomyces misionensis
CCGCATTCGGAACTACTCGTCTAGCGCAGCCCCACCCCCCGCGCCAGCCCCGTCACCGCGTGCCGGAAGAACCGCTCCCGGTCCTCGACCACCTTGTGGAACTGGCCGAACAGTTCGAAGCTCACCAGGCCGAACAGCTGGGCCCAGGCGGCGATCAGGGCGGCGGCCGCCTCCGGGGGCAGATCGGGGGCGAGCTCGGCGGCCATGCGCTCGGCCTCGGGGCGCAGCGCGTCGGGCAGCGGGAGGTCGGCGAGGCCCGGGCCCTGGTGGGCGTCGCGGACGATCCCGACGAGGACCAGGCCGGTCCGGGCGGCGGACGGGATCGTGGTCTCGGGGGCGGCGTAACCCGGCACGGGCGAGCCGTAGATCAGCGCGTACTCGTGGGGATGGCCGAGCGCCCAGTCCCGCACCGCCTCGCAGACGGCCGTGAAGCGGGCCGCGGGAGCGGCGTCCGCGGCGATGTCGCGCGCCTTCTCCGCGGCGGCGCCGAGGGCGTCGTACGCATCGATGATCAGGGCGGTCAGCAGTTCGTCCCGGCTGGGGAAGTACCGGTAGAGGGCGGAGGAGACCATGCCCAGCTCGCGGGCGACGGCCCGCAGGGAGAGCTTGGCCGCGCCCTCGGCCGCCACCTGTCTGCGGGCCTCCTCCTTGATGGCCGCGGTTACCTCGTTCCTGGCCCGTGCACGGGCGCCCTGTGCAGTGGTCATACCCGTATTCTGCCACGCCCGAGATCGGTGCACACAAAAAGGAGCGCTGCACCAAAAAAAGAGCAGTGCTCTTGCAATGGATCACCGATCTGGCCCACACTGACAACGAACCGAGAGCACTGCTCCAGAAACCGGCCGTGGGGGTCACCATGTCTTCGTCTTCGCCGTACTACCTCAAGGGCAGCCCGATGAACGTGCGCCTGAACGGCGTGATCGGCTGGCTCGCCCGGCACGGGCTCAGTCTCGCGGGCAGCGCCGAGATGTCCGTGCGGGGCCGCAAGAGCGGCAAGATGCAGCGCACCCCGGTCAACCCGCACACCTACGACGGCGGGCAGTACCTGGTCTCGGCGCGCGGCCACTCGCAGTGGGTGCGCAACATGCGCGCCGCCGGCGGCGGTGAACTGCGCGTCGGCCGCAAGGTGCGCGCGTTCACCGCGGTGGAGCTTCCCGACGACGAGAAGCTCCCGATCCTGCGGACCTACCTGGAGAAGTGGGGCTGGGAGGTCAACCAGTACTTCGACGGGGTGACCGCCAAGTCCTCGGACGAGGAGCTCGTCGCCTGCGCCCCCGACCACCCCGTCTTCCGCATCACCGTCACGAAGTGACGGGCTCCTCCTCGGCCTTCGCCGGCTCCGCGGCCTGCGCGGAGCGGGCCGGGCCCGGGTCCAGGGCGGTCAGGGCCCGCTGGGCGAGCGGATGGGAGCGGACCAGCTCGCCGAGGGTGGTGGCGCCCCGGGTGATGTTCCGGAACGCGTTCCACGCCGGGCGGAAGCCGGTGAGGGCCGCGTGGAAGAGGCCGGGCCGGCGCTCGAACGCCGCGAGCAGGCGCTTGCCGATGCTCATCTCGACACCGAGCCCCGCCTTGATGGCGAAGGCGTAGTTCAGGGCCTGGCGGCGGGTGTCGACCGCGTCGTGCGCCTCGGCGATGCGCACCGCCCACTCGCCGGCCAGCCGGCCCGAGCGCAGCGCGAAGGAGATGCCCTCGCGGGTCCACGGTTCGAGCAGACCGGCCGCGTCGCCGCAGACCAGGACCCGGCCGCGGGAGAGCGGCGAGTCGTCGGCGCGGCAGCGGGTCAAGTGCCCGGAGGAGACGGCCGGTTCGAAGCCGGCCAGGCCCAGCCGGGCGATGAAGTCCTCCAGGTAGCGCTTGGTCGCCGCGCCCTGGCCGCGGGCGGAGATCACCCCGACCGTCAGGGTGTCGCCCTTGGGGAACACCCAGCCGTAACTGCCGGGCATGGGGCCCCAGTCGATGAGCACCCGGCCCTTCCAGTCCTCGGCGACCGGCTCGGGGACCGGGATCTCCGCCTCCAGGCCGAGGTCCACCTGGTCCAGCTTCACCCCGACGTGGGCGCCTATCCGGCTGGCGCTGCCGTCCGCGCCGACGACCGCGTGGGCCAGGACGGTCTCCCCGCCCTGGAGCACGACGGCGACCGTGCGCCGGTCGGGCACCGCCGAGCCGTGCTGCTCGACGCGCTGCACCGTGACGCCCGTACGCAGTTCGGCGCCCGCCTTCTGGGCGTGCTCGACCAGCTGCTGGTCGAACTCGGGCCGGTTGATCAGCCCGAACAGCATCTGCTTGGAGCGGCGGGTGCGGGTGAAGCGCCCGTTGTGGGAGAAGGTGACCGCGTGCACCCGGTCCCGCAGGGGCAGCTCGAAGCCCGGCGGCAGGGCGTCCCGCGAGGGCCCGATGATGCCGCCGCCGCAGGTTTTGTAACGGGGCAACTCGGCTTTCTCCAGCAACAGGACGCGCCGCCCCGCGACCGCCGCCGCGTAGGCGGCCGAGGCCCCCGCGGGTCCCGCGCCCACCACGACGACGTCCCACACACGCTGCACGTCGTCCGCCGAAGAGTTCTCGCCGCTCACGATGGTCTACTGCTCCGATCAAGCCGCTGCCGCTCCCCCACGCCCACGACATCCCGCGAGCGGGGGGTAACCCGATGTATCCCGCATCCTACGGCCGCCGGCGGCGAGCGCCGCTGTGGGAGGATCGGAGCACTCAGCAGGACAACGTCGCACCTACGAGGAGCGTGCCCATGTCGTCGAATCCGGTCGCCGAGACCGTCGCCTCTCTGCTGCCCCGGGCCAAGGCGGAGCTGACCGAACTGGTCGCCTTCCGGTCCGTGGCGGACTTCGAGCAGTTCCCGAAGAGTGAGAGCGAGGCCGCCGCCAACTGGGTCGCCGACGCGTTGCGTGCCGAGGGTTTCGTCGACGTCGCCCTGCTCGACACCCCCGACGGGACCCAGTCGGTGTACGGCTACCTGCCGGGCCCCGAGGGCGCCAAAACGGTTCTTCTCTACGCGCACTACGACGTCCAGCCGCCGCTGGACGAGACGGGCTGGGCCACTCCGCCGTTCGAGCTGACCGAGCGCGACGGCCGTTGGTACGGCCGGGGGACCGCGGACTGCAAGGGCGGTGTGATCATGCACCTGCTCGCGCTGCGCGCGCTCAAGGCGAACGGCGGCGTCCCGGTGAACGTCAAGGTGATCGTGGAGGGCTCGGAGGAGCAGGGCACGGGCGGCCTGGAGCGCTACGCCGAGCAGCACCCGGACCTGCTGACGGCCGACACCATCGTGATCGGTGACGCGGGCAACTTCCGGGTGGGCCTGCCGACGGTCACCACGATCCTGCGCGGCATGACCCTGGTGCGGGTGAGCGTCGACACCCTCGCGGGCAACCTGCACTCGGGGCAGTTCGGCGGTGCCGCCCCGGACGCGCTGGCCGCGCTGATCCGGGTGCTGGACTCGCTGCGCGCCGAGGACGGTTCCACCACCGTCGACGGTCTCGACTCGTCGGCCACCTGGGACGGTCTGGAGTACACCGAGGAGCAGTTCCGCGCGGACGCCAAGGTGCTGGATGGCGTTGAGCTCACCGGCTCCGGTTCGGTCGCCGACCGGCTGTGGGCCCGTCCGGCGGTGACCGTCATGGGCATCGACTGCCCGCCGGTCGTCGGCGCCACCCCCTCGGTGCAGGCCGCCGCCCGCGCGCTGATCAGCCTGCGGGTGCCGCCGGGCGTGGACGCGACGGAGGCGACGAAGCTGCTGTCGGCGCACATCGAGGCGCACACCCCGTGGGGCGCCCGCGTCCAGGTGGAGCAGATCGGCCAGGGCCAGCCGTTCCGCGCCGACCCGACCAGCCCGGCCTACCGGGCGATGGCCGAGGCGATGGCCGTCGCCTACCCGGGCGAGACCATGCAGTACGCGGGCCAGGGCGGCTCCATCCCGCTGTGCAACACCCTCGCCGGCCTCTACCCGCAGGCGGAGATCCTGCTGATCGGCCTGAGCGAGCCGGAGGCCCAGATCCACGCGGTGAACGAGAGCGTCTCGCCCGAGGAGCTGGAGCGGCTGTCGGTGGCCGAGGCCCTGTTCCTGCGCAACTACGCGAGCTGAACCGACCGCTGAACACCGGCCCGGCGGGGCCGCCGGGCGGGCGGAAAGCTCCGCACCCGGCGCCCGCCGGCCCGGCGACCGGCCTGACGGGCGACGCCCGGTCCCGTCGGTCCCGGACGGGCGAGACAGCCGTCCACAGAGCCCTCGGGGTACGGGCCGTACTGCCCATGGGCGGGCACGGCCCGACGAACTCCCGCTCCCCGTCGGCCCATCGCGCACGCGTCATCCGAGGGGACCCACCGGCTCAGGCCCTGCCGTGCGGACGGGTCCCGTGGAGGGCCTGCGCCACGAAGGGCCGCCTAGCCGGCCGGTCGGCCGAGACCGGACAGTCCCCACAGCTCGGCGATCAGACCGTGCTGGACTCGGAAGATCTCCATCATGGTGGGTGCGGGCTCCGCGCCGCCCGGCACGGAGTTCGAAAGCCCGCGCAGCACGGAACGGACGGCGACCCGGTCGCGGTCCACGAGCATGTCCTCGACGGTGACCCGGATGCCGGGATGGGCTGCGAACATCCTGGACCAGGCGTCCGCGACGGCCCCGACACCGGCGGTTCCCAGCGGGTGGCTCACGAAGTCCGGTGCGAGGATCGTCTCCAGAGCAGCCAGGTCCCGGCCGTTGAACGCCTCGTACATGCGCAGACCGACCGCCCTTGCTTCACGCTCTTCGCCTGTCATCGGCCCACTTCCTTCCTCCGGCGCCGGAGATCCCGGCCCTGTGGCTCTCATGGCGTGACCGTAGCGGCGCGGTCTGACACCACCCTCCTTGTGGACGGCGAAGGCGGAAGGCCCGTGGTGTCGGGCCACACGTGAAGCGCCCTCCGAGGATGCGGTCCCAGTCCTGGCCGGCGGAACCGCCGGTCCGGTCCCCTTCGACCGTCTCCCGCGAGAATCGTCCGTGGGTGGTGAGTTGATCGCTTGAGGGTGCCGTCCTTTTGCCGACAGGGGGCGGTTTCGAGTAGCCCGACTCGTCGCTGTCAGGCTTGCGCGGTGGGGCGGACGACGATCTCGCTGACATCGACGCCGTCGGGTTGTTCGATGGCGTAGCCGATGGCGGAGGCAATCGCCGAGGGCGGCATGGCGATCTCGTCCCGCTGCCGGGTCATCGCCGCCGCGGCTTCAGGGCTGGCTCCCTTGCCGACGCCTTCGGTATTGGTGAAGCCGGGTGAGACGAGTGTGACGCGCAAGTCGGGTCCCGACTCCTGGCGTAGGCCCTCGGTAAGCACCTTCACCGCCGTTTTGGTGGCCGCGTAGACCCCCTGGGGGGATTTGACGACGTAGGCCGCAGTGGAGCCGACGTTGACGAACTGGCCGAAGCGCTGCCGGCGGAAGACGGGCAGAGCCGCCCCGATGCCGTTGAGCAGGCCGGTGATGTGGGTGGCGACCATGGCGTCCCAGTCATCCTGGCGCAGGTCGTCGAACGGTGAGACGGCCATCGTGCCTGCGTTGGAGACGAGGACGTCGAGTCGACCGTACTGGTGGAGGGCCGTGTCCGTCAGGCGCTGGAGGTCTTCGCGGCGCGTGACGTCGACGACGACGCCGGTGGCGGTGCCGCCCTTCGCCGTGATGCCGTCCACGACGGCATTCAGTCGGTCCTCGCGCCGGGCTCCGAGCACGAGCTGGGCGCCCTTTTCGGCGAGGTAGGCCGCAGTTGCCTCACCGATGCCGCTGCTGGCCCCTGTGATCGCAATGACTTTGCCCTGGATGCCCGACATGATCGGCTTCCTTTCTTGGGGGTGCGCGCAGGTCAGTGCAGTGACCTACAGTGAAACCGGAGGTGTCCCCAGTTGGCTCACCCTAAGTGGGGGCGCATCCGGTTAGCAAGTTCGAAGGGCTTCGAAGAAGGGAATGGCGAGCACTGATGACCGACGGAACGCCTCGGCCGCTGCGGGCTGACGCACGGCGGAACAGGGAGAAGATCCTTACGGCCGCTGTACGCGTCTTCACGACGGAGGGGCTGGATGCGCACCTGGAACGCATCGCCAAGGAGGCAGGCGTGGGCAGTGCGACCCTGTACCGCAACTTCCCCACCCGGGAGGCCCTGATCGAGGCGGTCTACCGCAACGAGGTGGCCCAACTGTGCGATGCCGCCCCCGCTCTCCTTGCGCAGAAGCCGCCGACAGAGGCCCTGCGCGCGTGGACACGCCTGTTCCTGGACTACGTCACGGCCAAGTACGGCATGATCGACGCCCTGCGCGCCATTGCCGCGACGGGAAGCAATCCTTATGGCCACAGCCGGGAAATGATCCAGGCCGCCATTACCTCGCTCATGGACGCCTGCACGGCCGCCGGGGCGATCCGCACGGACATCCGGCCCACCGACATCGGCGCTGCCCTGGAAGGCATCGCCCTCACCTCGGCGGGCGCTGAACACCGACAGCAAGCGGAGCGCCTGCTCGACCTCACCCTGGACGGCCTCACGGTCCGCCCGTGAGGCCTCGTGCGGGGGTCCGCTCCACCACCGCGGGGCCTCGGGCGGTCGTTCCTCGCTGTCGTCGTCCTCGTCCAGCTCGGGCCCGTCGGGGTCGCGGAGCGGGCGCAGGGCGCCGGCGACCGCTCCCGCCGCGCGGCTTCCGCTCTGGGCGGACAGCTTCCGCTGACGGCGGAGAGGGCTCGCTCTCGCACGTGCCCCCACCTACGGTCGGGGCATGGACGTGATCGAGCTTCTTCCCCGGCTGCATCTGCTGCGCTTCCCGGTCGGTCAGGCCTATCTCTGGCGGGACGGCGAGGAGTTGACGCTCGTCGACGCGGGCCCGGTCGGCTCGGGGGCGGTGATCGCCGAGGCCGTCAGGGCGCTCGGGCGCGCGCCCGAGGACGTACGGCGCATCGTGCTGACCCACTTCCACGAGGACCACGTGGGCGGCGCGGGCGAGTTCGCCGCGCTGAGCGGTGCGCAGGTGCTGGCCCACCGGCTCGACGCGCCGTTCGTACGGGGTGAACTCCCCGGCCCCGCCCCGCGCCTGGAGGAGTGGGAGCGGCCGATCCGGGCCGACGTCGCCGGGCGCCTGCCCGAGGGCACACCGATGCCGCCGCCCTCGGTCCTAGAGGTGACGGAGGGCGAGGTGCTCGAATTCGGCGGCGGCGCCCGGGTGGTGCACGCCCCCGGGCACACGGACGGCAGCATCGCGCTCCACCTGCCCGCCGAGGGCGTGCTGTTCACCGGGGACACGGTGGCCTCGCTGCCCGCCGAGGGCGTGCTGTCCGCCGGTGAGCCGGTGACGGCGGACTCGGTGAACCCCACGGTGATCCCTGGCGTGTTCAACCTCGACCGGGCACAGCTCCTCGATTCCGTACGGAGGCTGGCCGACCTCGGTGCCGAGGTCGCGTGCTTCGGCCATGGCGACCCGGTGCTGCGGGGCGCCGCCGCGGCGCTGCGCGGTGCGACGGCCGCCCCGTGACGTCAGCCGACCGGCACCCCGGCCTCCAGGTACAGCGCGGTGCCGCGCTCGCGGGCGCGCAGGGCCCAGCGCAGCCGCTCGTAGCGGACCGGCGGCAGCATGCCCGCGGCCTCCTGCTCGGTGGCGAAGCGCCAGGCCCGTAGCTCCGGGCCCGGCAGCAGCACCCGGGATGCCTCGTCGGAGGTCAGCCGACCGCCGTCGAACAGCAGCCGGAGCCCGCCGTAGCCGGGCGGCACGGGCCGTTCCCAGTCCACCACGAGCAGCCGGGGCACTTCCTCCATCCGTATCCCGGTCTCCTCGGCGACCTCCCGCATGCCCGCGCGGGCCGGGGCCTCGCCCCGTTCCACCACCCCGCCGGGGAACTCC
The DNA here is from genome assembly GCF_007896895.1 of Streptomyces misionensis. Lineage (GTDB taxonomy): Bacteria > Actinomycetota > Actinomycetes > Streptomycetales > Streptomycetaceae > Streptomyces > Streptomyces misionensis_A. The sequence goes on from NZ_VOGW01000070.1 coordinate 7,854, forward strand.
CAGCCGGGCTTGTAGGTGGGGTCCACGAGCAGCACCCGGTCCCGCTCGTCGAAGAGCAGCACCCCGGCGGCGAGGGTCTCGGAGGTGGGCTCGGGGGTCTGCACGATGTCGCAGGGGGCGAAGTCGCCGCCGCCGAGGGCGTCCGCGATCCGTACGGCGGTCTCGTAGGGGGTCAGCGCGCTGGTGTCCACGAGATGGGCGTCGGCGGTGAGCCAGGAGGCGAGGGCGGCGTGGTACGGCTCGATGTGCTGGTAGGACCACTGGCGGACCCGTATCTCGCCGTCGGGCGGGTCGGGCGGTGCCTCCCGCCCGGCTATGCGTTCACGCAGGATCGTTTCGGCCGGGGCGAGGAGCAGATGCCGTACGGGGATGCGGCGGGCGGCGAGGCCGCCGAAGATCTCGTCGCGGTACTCCTGGCGCAGCAGGGTCATCGGCACCACGAGGGTGCCGCCCAGCTCGGCGAGCATCGCGGCCGCCGTGTCGACCACGAGCCGGCGCCAGATCGGCAGGTCCTGGAAGTCGCCGACCTCGGCGAGGTGTTTGGGCGGCAGCAGGTGTGCGAGCGACCCGCCGATGATCTCGGGGTCGAAGAGCGTGCTGTGCGGGATCAGTTCGATCAGTTCCCGTGCGGTCGTGGTCTTTCCCGCACCGAACGCGCCGTTGATCCAGACGACGGTCACGGACTCCCCCTCTTCTGTTGGCCCCCTGAGGCTTGCCCGTTCCACCCTGCCACGGAAACCCCGTCCCGGTGAGGGCACGGTAAAGCGCGTGCCGGGGTCCCGCGGCAGGACACCGGCACGCGCTCTCACCGGGGTGCGGCGGCCCCGCTACTCCTGCTCGGCGGCCGGGGCGTCGGCGGGCGCGAAACTCTCGTGGCTGACCAGGTCGCCGGCCGAGTGCAGGGTGCCGGAGACGTTGAGGTCGTCGAGGGGGCCCCGGTCCGCCGCGTGCGACGGGGTGACGGCGGCCACCACGAAACCGGTGGCGAGGGAGGCGAGGGCGAGGATGCTGCGCTTCTTCATACTCCGATCAACTCCGCGAACGGCCCGGGGGTCACGCGGATACCGCCGTGACGCCGAAATCCCCTGGCCGCGGCGCCGGCCGCGCCGGTAGCGTCGGGGGCCCCGGCCCGCCCGCAGCGGCCACGGGCCACCGCACCGGAAGAGCGAGACCATGACCCACGCCCGCCCCACCACCACCCTCTGGCGCCCCACCGGCCCCAGGGAACTGGAGCTGGTACGCGAGCTGGAGTGGCGGGCCTGGCCGCCCCGGCTGCCGGAACAGCCGATCTTCTACCCGGTGCTCAACGAGGACTACGCGATCCGGATCGCCCGGGACTGGAACGTACGGCACGACGGCGCCGGGTTCGTGACGCGCTTCGAGGTCGATTCCGCCTTCCTCCGCCGCTATCCGGTGCGCCGGGCCGGCGGTGAGACCATTCTCGAACTGTGGGTACCCGCCGAGGAGTTGACGGAGTTCAACCGGCATATCGTGGGGCCGATCGAAGTCGTGCACGAGTTCCGGCGAGGCATCCGGGCGGGCGCGGCCGGAACCTCGTCGCACAAGGAGCACGCGTGAGCCCCGCGTTCCCGTCCGGCACGGCCGGCGCCGGCCTCGGCGAGGTGATCGAGGACGTCGCACGGTCGGCCGACCGGCTGGCCTCGGCGGCGGCCGGACTGTCCGGCCCCGCGCTGCGGGCGCCCTCGGGGCTGCCCGGCTGGACGCGCGGACATGTGCTCGCCCACGTCGCTCATGGCGCCGACGCCTATGTGTGGCTGCTGGGGCTCGCCCGCACCGGCCGCGCGCCCGGTCCGCGCGCGGACGCGGCCGCGGGGGCGGCGCGGGTCGCGCGGGAGGCCGTGCTGCCCGCCGAGCTGCTCACCGCCCGGCTGCGGGCGAGCCTCGACCGGTTCACGGCCGACGCCCGGGAGCTGCCCGCGCCCGCCTGGGACCGGCTGGTCCCGGCGCTGGCCGGCTGGCGCCATCCGGCCTGGTACCTGCTGCTGCGCTGTCTGCGCGAGCTGGAGACCCACCACCTCGACCTCGGCACCGGGTACGGCACCGCGCGGTGGCCGGACCGGTACGTCTCCTGGGCCCTGGACGACACCCTCGGCACCCTCCGGGCGCGGCGTTTTCCGCTCGCTTCCGTGACGGCGGTCGATCTGGGCCGCCGCTGGACGGTGTCGGCCGAGGGCCCGGCGGTCACCGGCGAGGGCCACCGCCTCCTGGGCTGGCTCACCGGACGGCTCCCCGCCGGCGGGCTGCGGACCGACGGGCCCTCCCTCCCCTCACCCGACCTGCCCGCCTGGCCGCAGCCTCCGCTGCCCGGTTGGGGCCGGGTCGGCGACGAAGGGTGACCCGGCCGACGCCGACGAGCCACCGAAGCGAGCGAGCCGACCCGAATCAGAGGGCCGGCCAAAGCGCACACGTCCGAACGGCGAAGGGTGTGCCACCCGCACCCCTTTCGAAGTCCGAGATCATCCGCTGCTTGAAACGACACATCGCCCGCGAGGTCTACGGCCTACTCGTCCCGCGAACCTGAGCGCACCCACCTGCCCGCGAAGATCCGGCAACCGCATCCTGACCTTCCTCGACAGCTACAAGAGCATCGGCAGCCGCGTCACCAACCTGTCCGGACAGCACACCTAGAGCCGCGCCGCCCCCCGCAGCAGCGTGGCCGCCGCGGCGCCGACCAGGCCCGCGTCGGTGCCCATCTGGGCGGGTACGACCGTCAGCCGCCGTACGAAGGAGAGGGTGGCGTAGTCGGTGAGCGCCTTGCGCAGCGGCGTGAAGAGGACGTCGCCCGCGTTGCCGACGCCGCCGCCGATCACCGCGATGTCGATCTCGACCAGGGTGGCGGTGGCGGCGATACCGGCGGCGAGGGCCCGCGCGGCCCGTTCGAAGGACGCCGTCGCGACCGGGTCGCCCGACCGGGCGGCGGCGGCCACCGCGGCGGCCGAGGTGTCGCCGTCCGGGCCCGGGACCCAGCCTTCGTCCAGGGCGCGGCGGGCGATGTTGGGACCGCTGGCGATGCGCTCCACGCAGCCGCGCGAGCCGCACGGGCAGGGATCGCCGTCGAGGTCGACGCTGATGTGGCCGATGTGCCCGGCGTTGCCGGTGGGCCCGGGGTGCAGCCGTCCGTCGAGCACCAGACCGCCGCCCACCCCGGTGGAGACCACCATGCACAGCGCGTTGTCGTGGCCGCGGGCGGCGCCCTGCCAGTGCTCGGCCGCGGTGATCGCCACCCCGTCGCCGATCAGCTCCACCGGCAGCCCGCCCGTGGCCGCCCGCACGCGCTCGACCAGCGGGAAGTCCCGCCACCCCGGCACGTTCACGGGGCTGACGGTGCCCGCGACGGCGTCCACGGGGCCCGCGCTGCCGATGCCGACCGAGCGGACGTTCCCCCACACGGACGATGCGGCGAGGTCGGCGAGCACCTCCTCGACGGCCCGCATCACCGTTTCGCCGTCGTGCCGGGCGGGCGTGGCGCGCTGGGCCCGCTCCAGGATCAGTCCGCGGCCGTCCACCAGTCCGCCGGCGATCTTGGTACCGCCGATGTCCAGGGCTGCCACGAGGTCGGTGCGCATCAGAGTCGGATCTCCCCGTTGAACGTTCGAAAGAGCAAAGGACAGGCGGGCCGGCCGCGGCGGTGGGGGTGCGGGCCCGCGAAAAGCGGTGGACAGTCTCTCGCGCACCTGACAACGTTGTCCAGGCTCTATGCTCGACGCCACATCCTCATACCAGCCCATGGGCCGTCGCATCACCCCCATGGGGAACACGGACGACAGGACAGGACAGCGCATCGTGCCCGAGACCACCCGCCGCGCAGAACGCTCCCCCGGGAACCGGTACGGCAACCGCCCGACGATGAAGGACGTGGCGGCGCGCGCGGGGGTGGGGCTGAAGACGGTGTCGCGGGTGGTCAACGGCGAGCCCGGGGTCACCCCGGACACCGAGCGCCGGGTGCAGGAGGCCATCGACGCCCTGGGCTTTCGCCGCAACGACAGCGCGCGGGTGCTGCGCAAGGGCCGCACGGCGAGCATAGGACTCGTCCTGGAGGACCTCGCGGACCCCTTCTACGGCCCGCTGAGCCGCGCGGTGGAGGAGGTCGCCCGCTCGCACGGCGCGCTGCTGATCAACGGCTCCAGTGCCGAGGACCCGGAGCGGGAGCGGGAGTTGGCGCTGGCGCTGTGCGCGCGGCGGGTGGACGGCCTGGTGGTGATCCCGGCCGGGAGCGACCACCGCTATCTGGAGCCGGAGATCCGGGCGGGCGTGGCGACGGTGTTCGTGGACCGTCCGGCCGGGCGGATCGACGCCGACGTGGTGCTGTCGGACAACTTCGGCGGGGCCCGCGACGGCGTGGCGCATCTGATCGCGCACGGCCACCGCAGGATCGGGTTCATCGGGGACATGCCCCGCATCCACACCGCGGCGGAGCGGCTGCGCGGCTACCGGGCGGCCATGGAGGACGCCGGGATACCGGTCGAGGACCGCTGGATGTCGCTCGGGGTGACGGTCCCGGAGCGGGTGCGCCGGGCGACGCAGGAGATGCTGTCCGGGCCCGATCCGGTCACCGCCGTCTTCACGGGCAACAACCGGGTGACGGTCACCGTGGTCCGGGTCCTCGCCGAGCAGTCCCGGCAGGTGGCACTGGTCGGGTTCGACGACTTCGAGCTGGCCGATCTGCTGCGGCCGGGCGTCACGGTCGTCGCGCAGGACGCGGCGGCCCTCGGCCGTACGGCGGCGGAGCGGCTCTTCCGGCAGCTGGACGGCGGGTTCGTCGCGCCGGAGCGGATCGAGCTGCCCACCCGGCTGGTCGAGCGCGGCTCGGGCGAGCTGCCCCCGGCCCGCTGAGGCGCCCATGGCCACGCTGGAGGAGCTGGGGCTCGCCGGGGCGCCGCGCGAGGATCCGCTGACGTACCCGGGTGCCTGGCCCGCCGCCTCCGGGGTGCTGCACGGCGACCGGTGGCTGCCGCCGGAGCGGCTGGTGTACGCGGACCGGTCGCCGTTGCTCGCGGTCGGCTCCAACGCCTGCCCCGGCCAACTGCGGCACAAGCTGGCCGAGTTCGGGCTGGGCTCCGCACCCGTGCCGATGGTTCTGGCCACCGTGACCGGTGTGGGCGTGGGGGTCTCCGCGCACGTCAGCCGCATGGGCTATGTCTCCGCCTCCCCGGTCGAGGCGCCCGGCGAGACGGTGAGCTTGTTCGTCCTCTGGCTGGACCGGCGGCAGCTGGACGTGATCGACGCCAGCGAGGGCGTGCCGCTGCCGGACGGCAACTTCCGGCGGGCCTGGCTGCCCGCGCCGGACGTGCGGATCGAACTGGCCGACGGGGTGGCGCTGCCGGGCGTCCACGCGTACGTCAATCGGCACGGCGTGCTGCGCGACGGCGCCGAACGCCCCCGCGCCCATCCGGGGCAGCGCCCGCTGCTCACCGAACTCCTCGGCGCCTGCGCCGAGTTGCGGGAGCTGTTCGGGACCACCCCGGAGGAGTTCAGCGCGCGGGCGCGCGGCGACGCCGGGCTGTGCGCGCGGGGCACCCGGCTGTTCGCCGAGCGGAACTGGGTGATGGCGTCCGGGCTCGAACGCCATCTGTGACGGGCCCCGGTCCGGCTACTGCGCGGAGGCGGTGAGGTCGCCGCGCCGGGGCGCCGCGAAGCTCTCCAGGACGGCCCGGGTCAGGCCGGTGCGCTCCTCGACCTCGGCGGGGTCGAGGGCTCCGCAGTCCAGGCCGCGCAGCAGATAGCCGCCGAGGGCCTTGGCGGTGGCGGGCTCGTCCATGACGTCGCCGCCGGCCCGGCTCGCGTAGCGGGCGAGGCGGTCCGCCGCCTGCTCGAAGCCCTCGCGGTAGAAGGCGAAGACGGCGGCGTAGCGGGTCGGGAGGTGGCCGGGGTGCATGTCCCAGCCCTGGTAGTAGGCGCGGGCCAGGGCGCGGCGGGTGAGGCCGTAGTGCAGTCGCCAGGCGTCGTGCACCTGGGCCGTGGGGCCGACCGGCAGGACGTTGGTGGAGCCGTCCGAGAGGCGTACGCCGGTGCCCGCGGCGGCGACCTGCATGACCGCCTTGGCGTGGTCGGCGGCCGGGTGGTCGCCGGCCTGGTGGGCGGCGGACACCCCGAGGCAGGCGCTGTAGTCGAAGGTGCCGTAGTGCAGCCCGGTGGCGCGGCCCTCGGCGGCCTGGATCATACGGGCGACGGTGGCGGTGCCGTCGGTGGCGAGGATGGCCTGGCTGGTCTCGATCTGGATCTCGAAGCCGAGCCGTCCGGCGTCGAGCCCATGGGTCTCCTCGAAGGCCTCCAGGAGCCGTACGAAGGCGCTCACCTGCTCGGGATAGGTGACCTTCGGCAGGGTGAGCGCCAGGCCGTCGGGCAGGCCGCCCGCCGCCATCAGTCCGGTGAGGAAGACGTCGAGGGTGCGGATGCCCCGTTCGCGCACGGCGGCCTCCATGCACTTCATGCGGATGCCCATGTACGGCGCCGCCGTGCCGTCGCCGGCGGCCTCGGCGATCAGCCGGGCGGCACGGGCCGCGTCCGCGTCCTCCTCGGCGTCGGGGCGGGGTCCGTAGCCGTCCTCGAAGTCGACCCGCAGGTCCTCGATCGGCTCGCGCTCCAGCTTGGCGCGGACGCGGGAGTGGACCGGCTCGGCGAGGTCGTCGGCGAGGCCGAGGACGGCCGCGAAGGAGGCGGCGTCCGGGGCGTGTTCGTCCAGCGCGGCCAGTGCCCGGTCGCCCCAGGAGCGGACGGTGTCGGCGGCGAAGACGTCGCCGGGCACATAGACGGTGTGAACGGGCTGCCGGGTGCCGGGGTCCCCGGGGTAGCGGCGCGCGAGTTCCGCGTCGACCGGTGCGAGCAAGGCGCCGATCTCCTCGCCGACGGCGCCGGTGAGGCTTGTCGCCACCTTCTCCTGCTGACCCATCCCACACCCTCCAATTTCCGCTCTACGGAATCAACAATCCGTAGAATGAAGTTATCCGGCGTGGTTCCCGCTGGTCAACACCTCCGTGGCGTCTCCAGGATGCACCGAGGCCCCCGTGACCGCGCGGGTCACGGGGGCCTCGCAGAGCCCTGCGGGGATCAGCCCTTGCGGGTCTTGATCTCCTCGGTCAGCTGCGGGACGACGTCGAACAGGTCGCCGACGACGCCGTAGTCGACCAGCTCGAAGATCGGGGCCTCGGCGTCCTTGTTGACGGCCACGATGGTCTTCGAGGTCTGCATGCCGGCGCGGTGCTGGATGGCGCCGGAGATACCGTTGGCGATGTACAGCTGCGGCGAGACCGACTTGCCGGTCTGGCCGACCTGGTTGGTGTGCGGGTACCAGCCGGCGTCGACGGCGGCACGCGAGGCACCGACGGCCGCGCCGAGCTGGTCGGCGAGGGCCTCGATGATCGCGAAGTTCTCGGCACCGTTGACACCGCGGCCGCCGGAGACCACGATCGCGGCCTCGGTCAGCTCCGGGCGGCCCGTGGACTCGCGCGGGGTGCGGGCGGTGACCTTGGTGCCGGTGGCCTTGTCGGAGAAGGTCACGGACAGGGCCTCGACGGCGCCCGCGGCCGGGGCGGCCTCCACGGCGGCCGAGTTCGGCTTGACCGTGATGACCGGAGTGCCCTTGACGACACGGGACTTGGTGGTGAAGGACGCGGCGAACACCGACTGGGTGGCCACCGGGCCCTCGTCGCCGGCCTCCAGGTCGACGGCGTCGGTGATGATGCCGGAACCGATGCGCAGCGCCAGGCGGGCGGCGATCTCCTTGCCCTCGGCGGAGGACGGGACCAGCACGGCGGCCGGGGAGACGGCCTCGTGGGCGGCCTGGAGGGCGTCCACCTTCGGCACGACCAGGTACTCGGCGTACTCGGACGCGTCGTGGGTGAGGACCTTCACCGCGCCGTGCTCGGCGAGGGTGGCGGCGGTGTCGGCGGCGCCGTTGCCGAGCGCCACGGCGACGGGCTCACCGATGCGGCGGGCCAGGGTCAGCAGCTCCAGCGTGGGCTTGCGGACGGCACCGTCCACGTGGTCGACGTAGACGAGGACTTCAGCCATGGGATTGCACTCCTGCGTAACGAAGTTGAGGGGGCGGTCAGCGGGGGCGAGCCCTTAGATGAACTTCTGGCTCGCGAGGAACTCAGCGAGCTGCTTGCCGCCCTCGCCCTCGTCCTTGACGATGGTGCCGGCCGTGCGGGCCGGACGCTCGGTCACGGCCTCGACCTTGGTGAACGCGCCGTCCAGGCCGACCTCTTCGGCCTCGATGTCGAGGTCGGACAGGTCCCAGGACTCCACCGGCTTCTTCTTGGCCGCCATGATGCCCTTGAAGGACGGGTAGCGGGCCTCGCCGGACTGGTCGGTCACGGAGACCAGGGCCGGCAGCTGCGCCTCCAGCTGCTCGGAGGCGGCGTCGCCGTCGCGGCGGCCCTTGACCGTGCCGTCCTCGACCGAGACCTCGGACAGCAGGGTGACCTGCGGAACGCCCAGGCGCTCGGCGACCAGCGCGGGCACGACGCCCATGGTGCCGTCGGTGGAGGCCATGCCGGAGACGACCAGGTCGAAGCCGGCCTTCTCGATGGCCTTGGCCAGCACCAGCGAGGTGCCGATGGCGTCGGTGCCGTGCAGGTCGTCGTCCTCGACGTGGATGGCCTTGTCGGCGCCCATGGACAGGGCTTTGCGGAGCGCGTCCTTGGCGTCCTCGGGGCCGACCGTCAGCACGGTGACCTCGGCGTCGTCCGCGTCCTCCGCGATCTGCAGCGCCTGCTCGACCGCGTACTCGTCCAGCTCGGAGAGCAGACCGTCCACGTCGTCACGGTCGACGGTCAGGTCATCGGCGAAGTGCCGGTCGCCAGTGGCGTCGGGCACGTACTTCACAGTGACAACGATCCTCAAGCTCACGCCGGCTCTCCTACTGCATCGTGATTTCCTGGCTGCCTCTTGCAGGCAGCATAGGCGCCTGAAGCGGCCGATCCCGGTCGGGGCCCCGAGGCGCTCCGACCGGAATATTACTCGTCAGTACACCCAGTTCGTCCCCGCTAAGCAAGCGCTTTGAACTGTGACGTTCGCAACGCAGCGTAACCGGAACTCGACCGCTTCGCAGGGGAACAGGGCGTGATCAATGCCGCATCAGTCGCGCAGCGCCGTGAAGCGGCCCTGGTGATAGAGGAGGGGGCGGCCGGCGCCGGTGGGATCGCCGAGGACCACCTCGGCGAGCACGATCCGGTGGTCGCCCGCGGGGACCCGGGCGACGATCCGGCACACCAGCCAGGCGAGCACGTCGTCCAGCACCGGGACCCCCTCGTGGCCCTCCCGCCAGGCGGTGGCCGCACCGAACCGGTCGGCGCCGCTGCGGGCGAAGGTGGCGGCCAGCTCGTGCTGGTGCTCGCCGAGTATGTGGACGCCGATGTGCTCGGCCTCGGCTATCGCGGGCCAGCTGGAGGCACCGGTGCCGACGCCGAAGGAGATCATCGGCGGCTCGGCGGACACCGAGGTGAGGGAGGTGGCGGTGAAGCCGACCGGTCCGGCGGCGCCGCGCGCGGTGATCACCGCGACACCGGCGGCGTGCCGGCGGAAGGTGGAGCGCAGCAGATCGGGAGAGGCGAGCTGGTGGGTGCCGAGTCCGGGCAGGGCCGTCATGGAGTTGTCCTTCTGTTCGGGGTGGCGAGCGGGTCCGTGGCTGCTCAGCGGCCCGGACAGCAGGCGCTCGCGGTACGTGCCAGGTCGACGTGGGCCCGCCCGTGCAGAAGGAGTTCGATCGGCATAGGGGCAGGCTGACGATAGGTGGCGCGCGCAGTCAAGTACGGTCCGGGAACTGGGACGTCTCTCACCAGGTGCCGAACTCCCCTCACACCGCCTCCCCGAGCGCGGCGATGACATCGGCCTTGCGGGGCAGGCCCGCGGCGCGGCGCACCACCGTTCCCCGTGCGTCGAGGACCAGCACGGTGGGTGTCTTCAGGATGCCCAGGGCGCGTACGAGGTCCAGCCGGGCCTCGGCGTCGATCTCGACGTGGGCGACGCCGGGCACCATGGCCGCGACCTCGCCGAGGACGCGCCGGGTGGCCCGGCAGGGCGCGCAGAAGGCGGTGGAGAACTGCACGAGCGTGGCCCGTTCACCGAGGCCCGTGCCCAGTTCGGCGGCGCCCAGCCGCCCGGCGTCGTCGCGCCCGCTCACCCTTGCCCTCCCGCTCCGCCGCCCGTGCGGCATCCGACGGGCGCCCGCATGCGCCGACGCCACTGCCCGTCAACAATCCGCGGGCCACGGGGATTCCCGGATCGCCGGCGGTTCTTCCGCGGCGGGCCGCGGGCCGACGTGACGAGGATCTCTCCGTGGCAGGGCACCAGAACTGGCTACCCGCACGTTCTTGGGGCACGATCTGCGAGACGCCGTAAACCTACGGCTGCGTAGCTTTCCCGCCGGGAGCCCCCCTTTCCCGAGCAGAGCAGAAAGGGTTCGTTCCACCCATGGCAGAGCTGGTCTACCGTCCCGTCATCGGATTCGCCAAGACGCTGTTCAAGGTCTGGGACCTGAAGATCGACTGCCAGGGGTCCTCGAACATCCCGCGCTCCGGCGGCGCCGTGCTGGTGAGCAATCACATCAGCTACCTGGACTTCATCTTCAGCGGTCTCGCCGCCCTGCCGCAGAAGCGCCTGGTGCGCTTCATGGCGAAGGAGTCCGTCTTCCGGCACCGCATCTCCGGACCGCTGATGCGCGGCATGAAGCACATCCCGGTGGACCGGGGGCAGGGCGAGGCCGCCTACGCGCACGCGCTGGACTCGCTGCGCTCCGGTGAGGTCATCGGGGTGTTCCCGGAGGCCACCATCTCGCAGTCCTTCACCCTGAAGAGCTTCAAGTCGGGCGCGGCCCGGCTCGCCCAGGAGGCCGGGGTGCCGCTGGTCCCGATGGCGCTGTGGGGCACGCAGCGGCTGTGGACCAAGGGCCAGGCGCGCAACTTCAAGCGCAGCCACCTGCCCGTCACCATCCGGGTGGGCGAGGCCGTCGAGGCGCCCCGCGACCAGTACGCCGGGGCGATCACCCGCCGGCTGCGCGAGCGCGTCCAGGAACTGCTGGACGCCGCCCAGCGCGCCTACCCGGGCCGCCCGAAGGGCGCCGAGGACTCCTGGTGGCTCCCCGCGCACCTCGGCGGCACGGCGCCGACGGCGGAGGCGCTGCGGGCCGCCGAGGTCCACTGACACCCGTACCGGGCCGTACCGCCCCGCCCGACAAGGTGCGCGGCCATGACCGGAGAGCCGTCCGGCTCCCGGTCGGCGACCGCGGTACGGGGGCCGGACGATGCGGCGTTGGTGGAAGGCGTGGTGCGCGGCGGTGGCCGTGCCGATGCCGACCGGGCGGCTGTGCGCGCCGTACGGGAAGGACTGGTGGCTCCGGGTGCGCGTCACGGGGCGACAGGAAACCGCCGTAGCGGGACCGGCCCGCCTCGTCCGGTGCGGTCGACCAGGCCGAGACCGCGGGCGTGTTCGCGTCGATGCCGGCGAAGGCGGACCGCGTGGTGTCGGCGACGTGCCCGGCGAACATCCGGGCCGGTCCGGGCTCGGCGCCGGGCGGCACCTCCGCACCGCCGTGGACGGCCACGACCGCGTACACCGCACGTGCCTGCCCCGTGGTGTGGCCCTCGCCGGCCGCCGCCGTCCCCGTGGCGGCCGTCGCCACCCGGCCGAGCACCCCGCCGCCGTCCCCGCGCAGTCCGCCGGTCGGCAGGAGCGCGCGTACGGCGGGGAAGCGGGACATGTCGTCCCGGGGGTCGAGGGCGCGGGTCGCCGCCGGGTCAGCCGGCCAACGCCCGTGTGGTCCGCGGTAGTTCCTTGCGCGCTGGGCTCCAGGAGCCCAGCGTGAGCGGTACCGCGACGACCGCGAGCGCCACGGCGCAGGCGAGCCGCGGGGGTTCGCGCGGCCAGGAGAACCGCCCCGTCGTCCGCGCCGCCCCGGTGGTCGGCGGAACGCCGTCGTCCTTTCCCCTCGCCGCTCCCCCGTCCGTCATGCGGGGAAGTCACAGGGTGCTCGGCAGCGCCCTGCCGAGGGCCTCGCGGTCGGGGGCGGTGCGCAGGGCGTCGAGGACGGCCGGGTGGGGAGCGGCGTACAGGACCGGGTGGTCCAGCTCGCCGCGGGCCGCGTCGGGGATCCAGGCCAGCCGCTCGCCGGTCAGGGAGAAGCGCGCGTCCACGCCGGGTTTGTTGCCCCGCGGGTCCTGGCGGTGCCAGGACCCGCGGAAGCGGACGGCGACCAGGCCGTGCACGACGTGCCCGTCGCCGTCGTCGTCGCACAGGCGCTGGTAGCACAGGGCGGTGGGGATGTCCTCCGCACGCAGCAGGGCCGCGAGGGCGTGCGCCTTGGCGTGGCAGATGCCGGTGCGCCGGGCCAGGACGTCGGAGGCGCGCCAGGTGACGCGCGGGTCGCCGGTGTCGGCCGAGTGCGGCACGGTGTCGCGCACGAACTCATAGGCGAGACGTGCATAGGCATACGAGTCGGCGGCACCGGCGGCCAGCCGGCCGGCCGTTTCCCGCACCACCGGGTGCTGGTGGTCGATGGCCTCGTCGGCGGCCAGGTACGCGGAGAGGTCGGCGGTTTCCTGGATCGGCTGCATGCCCGCAGAGCATAGGAACGCGATCGCCCGACAGTCAATGGCTTTTCAGGCGACCGCATACCTATGCATCTCCGGGGGCTAGCGCGCCATCTCCTCCTTGACGGCCGCCACGAAGGTGTCGACGTCCTCCTCCGTGGTGTCGAAGGAGCACATCCAGCGCACGGTCCCGGCGGCCTCGTCCCAGAAGTAGAAGCGGAAGCGCTTCTGCAGCCGCTCGCTGACGTCGTGCGGGAGCCGGGCGAAGACGCCGTTCGCCTGCACCGGGTAGAGGATCTCCACCCCGTGCACCGCGCGCACGCCCTCGGCGAGCCGCTGGGCCATCTCGTTGGCGTGCCGGGCGTTGCGCAGCCACAGGTCCTTGGCCAGCAGGGCCTCCAGCTGCACCGAGACGAAGCGCATCTTGGAGGCGAGCTGCATGGACAGCTTGCGCAGGTGCTTCATCTGCCGCACGGCGTCCTGGTTGAGGACCACCACCGCCTCGCCGAACACGGCGCCGTTCTTCGTCCCGCCGAGCGAGAGGATGTCGACGCCGGCCGCGTCGGTGAACGTGCGCATCGGCATGTCCAGGGAGGCGGCCGCGTTGGCTATCCGGGAGCCGTCCAGGTGCACGCGCATCCCGTGGGCGTGGGCGTGCTCGCAGATCGCGCGGATCTCACCGGGCGTGTAGAGCGTGCCCAGCTCCGTGGACTGGGTGATCGAGACGACCTGCGGCATCGCGCGGTGCTCGTCCTCCCAGCCCCAGGCCTGCCGGTCGATCAGCTCGGGCGTGAGCTTGCCGTCCGGCGTGGGCACGGTGAGCAGCTTCAGGCCGCCCATCCGCTCGGGCGCCCCGCCCTCGTCGACGTTGATGTGCGCGCTCTCGGCGCAGATCACCGCGCCCCAGCGGTCGGTGACCGCCTGGAGCGCGACCACGTTCGCGCCGGTGCCGTTGAAGACCGGGAAGGCCTCCGCGGTGGCGCCGAAGTGGCTGCGGATGATCCGCTGGAGGTTCTCGGTGTACTGGTCCTCGCCGTACGCCACCTGATGGCCGCCGTTGGCCAGGGCCAGGGCGGCCAGCACCTCGGGGTGCGCTCCGGCGTAGTTGTCACTGGCGAAACCGCGGACCTCCGGGTCGTGATGGCGACGCGCGTCGGTCCTGGGAGGGTTCACGGCTTCTCGGTCAGCCACAGACGGTTTCCGTTCACTTCGGCGGCGGACTTGCTCCAGACGCCCTCGATGGCCTCGGCCAGGTCCTTGACGTCCGTGAAGCCCGCGAACTTCGCGTTGGGGCGTTCGGCGCGCATCGCGTCGTGCACCAGCGCCTTGACCACCAGGATCGTAGCCGCCGACGTCGGACCCTCGGCGCCCTCGGCCTTGCCGGCCTTGCGGAAGTAGTCGGCCATGGCCAGCGTCCACGCCTCGGCGGCGGCCTTGGCGGCCGAGTAGGCGGCGTTGCCCGCGGTGGGCTTGGACGCGCCGGCCGCGCTGATCAGCACGTAGCGGCCGCGGTCGCTGCGCTGCAGCGCCTCGTGGAAGGCGAGCGAGGTGTGCTGCACGGTGCGCACCAGCAGCAGCTCCAGGAAGTCCCAGTCGTCCAGGCTGGTCTTGGTGAAGGTCTCGCTGCCGCGCCAGCCGCCGACCAGGTGGACCAGGCCGTCGACGCGGCCGAAGTCCTTCTCGATGTGGTCGGCCCAGTCGCGGGTGGACTGGAGGTCGAGCAGATCGACCGTGTCACCCGTGACCGAGGCACCCCCGGAGGCGTAGCGCGCCGCGTCCACGGCCTCCGAGAGCCGCTGCGGGTCGTTGTCCGCCCCCACGACGGTGGCCCCGGCCTCGGCCAGGCGCAGCAGCGCCGCCCGGCCGGCGGGTCCGCCCGCGCCGGCCACCGCGATCACCGCACCGCTGAGCGCCCCGTTCGACCCGTTCCCCATGATCTTCCCCTCTGCTGCCGTGTCGTGTGGTGGTACGCCGTCGCTCACGCGGCGATCCGCTCGGCGCTGTCCGCCGTGATGCCCTTGGTCGAGGCGATCACATTCTTCAGCTTCTTGGACAGGGCCTCAAAGAACATGCTCAGCGGAAACTCGTCCGGAAGCACGTCGTCCACCAGCTTGCGCGGCGGGAGCGAGAGGTCGAGGGCTTCGGGGCCCTTGGCCCACTTGGAGCCGGGGTGCGGGGCGAGGTAGGTGGAGACCAGTTCGTAGCCGGCGAACCAGTGCACGAGCTTGGGGCGGTCGATGCCGTCCCGGTAGAGCTTCTCGATCTCGGCGCACAGCTGGTTGGTGACCTGCGGGGCGCGCTCCCAGTCGATGGAGAGCTTGTTGTCGGTCCAGCGCAGGACGTCGTGCTTGTGCAGGTAGGCGAAGAGCAGCTGGCCGCCGACGCCGTCGTAGTTGCGCACGCGGTCGCCGGTGACGGGGAAGCGGAACATGCGGTCGAAGAGCACCGCGTACTGCACGTCACGGGCCTGCGGAAGGCCGTCCGCCTGGAGCTTGACGGCCTCCTTGAAGGCGGTGAGGTCGCAGCGCAGCTCCTCCAGCCCGTACATCCAGAACGGCTGGCGCTGCTTGATCATGAACGGGTCGAACGGCAGGTCGCCGTGGCTGTGGGTGCGGTCGTGCACCATGTCCCACAGCACGAAGGCCTCTTCGCAGCGCTTCTGGTCGTGCACCATCGCGGCGATGTCCTCGGGCAGCTCCAGGCCCAGGATGTCGACGGCGGCCTCGGTGACCCGGCGGAAGCGGGCGGCCTCGCGGTCGCAGAAGATGCCACCCCAGGAGAATCGTTCCGGCGCCTCACGGACGGCGATGGTCTCCGGGAAGAGGACGGCGGAGTTGGTGTCGTAGCCCGCGGTGAAGTCCTCGAAGGCGATGCCGCAGTACAGCGGGTTGTCGTAGCGGGTGCGCTCCAGCTCGGCCAGCCAGTCGGGCCAGACCATGCGCAGCACCAGCGCCTCGAAGTTGCGGTCCGGGTTGCCGTTCTGCGTGTACATCGGGAAGACGACCAGGTGCTGGAGGCCGTCGGCGCGGGTCGCGGCGGGGTTGAAGGCCAGCAGTGAGTCCAGGAAGTCCGGCACCTGGAAGCCGCCCTCGGCCCAGCGGCGCAGGTCCTTCACGAGGGCCTCGTGGTAGGCGGCGTCGTGCGGCACCAGCGGGGACAACCGCTCGACCGCGTCGACGACCCGGCGGACGGCGGCCTCGGCATCCGCCCGGGCGGGCGCGCCCTCGGCGGCGAAGTCGATCGAGCCGTCCTTCGACTGCCATGGCCGGATCTGTTCCACGGCATCCTTGAGCACGGGCCATGCGGGGTGCTCAACCACCCTGGTCTGCGAAGGAATCCGACCCTCCGCACCCGACTGCACAAGAATTTCCGTCATTTTCCATCCTCCACGGGAGAACCTCGCGTACGGACACCGTATGCATACCCCGATTCCCCCATCAAGAGGAGGCGCAGGAGATTTTTCTGTCCAGTGACCCTATGGCCGACATTTTTCCTGCCGTAAACCGTGACGGCGCTCACTTCGAGCGCATGGACGGGAGGAGCGCCAGGGACGCGATCCGGACGGTCAAGGAGGCGGGGACTCGCCCACGGGCGGGTGATGTCGTAGACGGGTACCGGCCAGTCGCCGCCCGGGGCGCGCCCCCGATCGCCCGCGCACATGCGGGTTCATCGCGGGTCGTGACCGTTAGGCTGCGAGCCTGCCCGCGCGGACGACGGCGTCCGCCCGTCGCCGCGCGCGTGCCGAGCCGCCGTCGACGGAAGCGAGTCGAACCTTGAACTTCCTTACCATCGGTCACCGCGGGGTCATGGGTGTGGAGCCCGAGAACACCCTCCGTTCCTTCGTCGCCGCGCAGCAAGCCGGCCTCGACCTGATCGAACTCGATCTGCATCTGAGCAAGGACGGCGCCCTGGTCGTCATGCACGACGCCGACGTGGACCGCACGACCGACGGCTCCGGGCCGATCGCCGAGAAGACCCTCGCCGAGCTGCGCGCGCTGGACGCGGGGCGCGGGGAGCGGGTGCCGGTGTTCGAGGAGGTCCTGGACGCGGTGCCGACGCCGTTGCAGGCCGAGATCAAGGACGTGGCGGCGGCGCGGGCGCTGGCCGAGGTGATGCTGGAGCGCGACCTGGTCGCACGCGTGGAGGTGTCCTCGTTCCACGACGAGGCGGTCGCCGAGATCGCGCGGCTGGTGCCCGGTGTGCGCACCGCGCTGATCGCCGGGCGTTACGGCCCGGAGGTGGTGGAGCGCGCCGTCGCCGCGGGCGCGCCCACGGTCTGCCTCAACATCCGGCGGCTCACCCTGGAGACCGTCGAGCACGCGCGCGCGGCCGGGCTGAGGATCATCGGCTGGGTGGTCAACACGCAGGAGCACCTGCGGCTGGTCCGCGCGCTCGAACTGGACGGGGCGACCACCGACTTCCCGGAGATCAAGCGCACGGGCAGGTTCACCGCGTAGGGGCCGGGGCGGGGCTCAGCCGAGCTTCTTGACCAGCAGCTCGAACCGGAGGTCGTCGCGCTGCGGGATGCCGAAGCGCTCGTCGCCGTACGGGAACGGGGACATCCGTCCCGTACGGCGGTACCCGCGGCGCTCGTACCAGGCGATCAGGTCCTCGCGTACGGAGATCACGGTCATGTGCATCTCGGCGACGCCCCAGGTCTCGCGTGCCTGCCGCTCGGCCTCGGCGATGACGGCCTTGCCGAGCCCGGCGCCCTGCTGGGTGGGGCTGACCGCGAACATGCCGAAGTACGCGTGCTCGCCGCGGTGTTCGAGCTGGCAGCAGGCGACGATGCGGCCGTCCCGCTCGACCGTGAGCAGCCGGCTGCCGGGCGACTTGATCACCTCGATGACGCCCTCGGGGTCGGTGCGCTGCCCCTCCAGGATGTCCGCCTCCGTGGTCCACCCGGCCCGGCTGTCGTCCCCGCGGTACGCCGACTGGATCAGCGCGACCAGCGCGTCCACGTCGGCGTCGGTGGCGTCTCGGAAGGTCAGGCCGGCGGCGGCGCTGTGCATGAGGGCGGTTCTCCCATCTCGGGCGTGGCTGAGCCAGGGACGAGGGTAACTGTGCCACTAGGCTCCGCGGGCATGGTGCATGTGCTCAGCAGCCGGACACTCCTGCGACCCACCGACCCCGAACGCTCCCGCGTCTTCTACGGCGAGCTGCTGGGGCTGCCCGTCTACCGCGAGTTCGGCACGGGCCCGGACCGCGGCACCGTGTACTTCCTCGGCGGGGGGTTCCTGGAGGTGTCCGGCCGCGGGTCGGCCCCGCCGTCCCCGGACGTGGTGCTCTGGTTGCAGGTCGAGGACGTCCGGGCGGCGCACGAGGAGCTGGTGGCGAAGGGCGTCGGGATCACGCGCCCGCCGGTGCGGGAGCCGTGGGGCCTGGTCGAGATGTGGCTCGCCGATCCGGACGGCACGCGGATCGTCCTGGTGGAGGTGCCGGGTGACCATCCGCTGCGGTACCGGGCGGGGATCTGAGGACCGGAGGACCGGTCCGCGGGCCGGAGGGCCGGTCCGTGGGCCGGAGAGGACCGGTCCGTGTTGCCGGAGACCCGATCCGTGGGCCGGAGGGCCGGTCCGTGGCGCCCGGCCGGGAGACCGGTGACGTGCCACGGCCGCATCCCCGGACGAAGGGGCCGGGCGACCGCACCCCGGGACACGGTCTCGCGCTCAGCCTCCGGCGCGCAGCGCGCCCATCCGGCCCTCCAGGCGCGTCAGCAATTCGCCCAGCAGCGCGGCGAGGTCGTCGCGGCCCGTCGGGGCCAGGACCGAGAGGACCGCGGTCTCGTAGGCGAGCTGTTCGGGGAGGATGCCGTCGACCAGGTCGCGGCCCGCGTCGGTGAGGCGGACATGGGCGACGCGGCGGTCGCGGGTGTCGCCGCGCCGCTCGACGAGGCCCCGCTCGGTCAGCTGCCTGATCCGCTTGGTGACGGCGGCCCCGGAGGAGAACGTCTCCCGGGCCAGCTCCCCCGGCGTCAGCTCGTGCCCGGTGCGCCGCAGCGCCCCGAGCAGGTCGAACTCGGGCCGGCTGAGCCCGGCCCGGCGCAGCGGCGCGTCCTCGGACTGCTGGAGCAGCGCGGCGCACCGGTTGATCCGCCCGATGACCTCCATCGGCCCGGTGTCCAGGTCGGGGTGGACGGCCCGCCACTGCCGGACGACGGCGGCGACCGTGTCGGCCGTGGACGCCTCGTGCCGCGCTGGTGTGCCGTTCGTCGCCGTCATGGCCGTATGTCCTCCGTCGTCGTGCCCGCGTCCTGCTGCCGCGGTGCGAGACCCTGGCGCCGCACCGTCGCCGCGAGCGTACGGTGTCCGGACTGTTCGACGAGCACGACCCGGTCCTCGGGCAGGGCGCGCTGCCACCACTCGCCGGACGCGGCGTCCGCGGTGGCGCGCAGGTCGACGAGGGCGGCGGCGAGGCCACGGCGGGCGTCGTCCAGCGCGCGGGGTGCCGGGTGCGGCTCGGCGAGCAGCCGGGCGGCGTTCTCGCGGGCGCGTTCCGCCGTGGTCAGCGCGTCTTCCAGGCGGTCGCCCGCGCGGCGGTTGGTGACGGCGATCGCCGCGACGAGGCCGACCAGCGCGCCGATGAGGGTGTCCACGACCCGGTCGGTGACCAGCGTGGCCGGGTCCTGGAAGCGGGCGAACTCGGTGATGAGCAGCGCCATGGGGGTGACACAGACGGTGCCCAGCCAGTAGTTGCGGCCGATCAGCGCCTCCGCGCCGAAGTTGAGGGCCACGCAGCACAGCACCAGCGCCAGGGCGTTGAGGTGGGCGAGCGGGGCGAGGGCGGCGAAGGCGAGGACGCCGAGGAGGTTGCCGACGACGCGCTGGACGCCCCGGCGCCAGGTGAGGGTGACGTTGGCCTGGTAGAGGGAGGCCGCGGTGACCAGGGCCCAGTAGGGGCGGCCCACACCGAGGGCGAGGGAGGCGTACCCGGCGAGGGCGCAGCCGATCGCGGTGCGCGCGGCGATGGGGGCGAGCGGCGCGAGGCGGTGGCGCAGCGAGGGGCGGGGCTGGGCCCGCTCGGTGTCCACGCCGAGGAGTTCGCCGGCGTCCTCGGCGGGGATGTCGAGGCGCAGGGTGCGGCGGCGGCCGCGCAGCTCGCCGGCCCAGGCGCGCAGCCGTGCGGGGTCGGCGTCGGCGGGGGCGGCGAGCGCGACCTCGGCGCGCACGAGGAGGCGTTCCAGGGCGCGCCGGGTGGGGTCCTGGCGTGCGCCCGCGGCGAGCAGCGACTGCCAGGCGGCGTGAATGGCGGCGGCACTCGCGGCTCGGGCCCGGGCGTGGCCGTCGCCGGTGCCGCGGGTGTCGGCGTAGGCGGCGGTGGCGTTCAGGGCCTGGGCGGTGGCGCGGCGCTCGGGGCCGTGCGGGCGCAGCAGTCCGGGCGCCATGCCGACCAGCCAGGACCAGGCGCCGGTGGCGAGGGCCAGTCCGACGTGGCCGGGCACCTGGCCGAGGGTCTGCGGGGCGAACAGGGAGGCGGAGCTGATGAAGGTGAGGACCACGTTGGCCGGCGGGCCGACCCGGGTGGCGTCGCACAGGGTCTTCTGGACGGCCGCCAGCAGCGCGCCGACGGTCACGAGGATGACGGCGTCGTGGGTGAGGGACGCCGTGACCAGGGCCGTCGCGACGCCGGCGACCATGCCGAGCACCACCCAGACCAGGGTCCGGGCGCGGGCCGCGTAAGGGCGGTTGTGGCCGTAGAGGGCGCACAGCGATCCGGCCATCGTGTACATCGCGAGGTCGAGTCGCCCGAGCGCCAGCAGGATCAGGTTGGGCGGGGCGACCGCGACGACCACGCTCAGCGCGGGCTTGAACCAGATGTCCGAGGGCCGCCCGAGGCGGAGCACCCCGGCGAGGGGGAGACGGAAGGGGGTCGCACTGCTCATGCATCGAATTTAGCATGTGTTTTATCTGTAAAACATCTGGTGTGACCAGGGCCTCGCGGTCCGGCGCCCCGCACGTTCACCGGCCATGCCCCCGCCAGCGCTCCCCGTGTACACCCTTGCGCTCGTATGCGCCCCGCCCCCGCCTGGGCATCGCATCCTCGACCGACCGTCGAGCGGTGGAGGTGGACGTGCACGGACCGGTGTCGGCTGCCTGGCTGCTGGTCGCGCTGTGCGCGGCGACCGGGGCCTCCTGCCTGCTGCGGCTGCGCAGCGGCGTCGACGAGCAGCGGCGCTCCGCGGGCGGCGAGGCGCTGATGGGCTTCGGCATGGCGGCGATGGCCGTGCCGGCGGCGGTGTTCTCACCGCCGCGGTGGGCCTGGCCGGTGTACGCGGCCGTCTTCGGGCTGGCGGCGCTGCGCGCGCTGTGGGCGATGCGCCGCGAGCGGCACCATCTGCACCATCTGGTGGGCACGGCGGCGATGGTCTACATGGCGGTGGCGATGGCCGCCGCCCCGCCGGCCGAGCACCACATGGACGGCATGGCGATGGCGGGCATGCCCGGCACCGGGGTGCCCCTGGTGACCGGCACCCTGCTGCTCTACTTCACGGGCTATGTGCTGCTGACCGGCGCCCGTCTGGTGCCGGCCGCCGCCACCGCGGGCGGTCCGGCGCCCGGGCGCTGGGGCGACCGCCCGGAACTGGCCCGCGCCTGCCGGCTGTCGATGGCGATCGGCATGATCGCGATGCTGCTGACGATGTGACGGGCGCCCGTGCGGCGTTGACTGCGTCACTTCGGCGTGAAGGACCGTACCGCCGGGCGGCCCGCCGCTCATAGGGTGCTGCCCATGATGGTCCCCGTGGCCCTGTTGCTGCTCGGCGCCCTGACCGCCGTCGTGGCCCCGCGTCTACTCGCCCGCGCCGACTGGCCGGACCGTGAACCGGTCGTCGCCCTCTGGGCGTGGCAGTGCGTGGTGGCGGCCGTACTGCTGTGCTGTGCGCTGTCGATGACGCTGAGCGCCGCGGCGGCCTGGCGGCCGGTGCGCGGGCAGGTGTTCGCGCGGGCCCCGCACGCGGTCGTGGACGCCTACGCCCTCGGCACGGCGAGCCCCTGGGCGGCGGCCACCGCGGTGCTGCTGGCCGGCGCGGGCCTGTGGAGCGCGGCCATGCTGGTGCGGGAGGTCGTACGGTCCCGGGCGCGGCGGCGCGCGCGGCGCGCCGAACTCCTCGTGCGGGCCCCGCTGTTGCCGGGCGAGAAGCCGGAGGGCGGCCGGCTGGTGGTGCTGGAGGGCGAACGTCCGGACGCCTGGTGGCTGCCTGGTGCGACGCCCCGGCTGGTCGTCACCACCGCCGCGTTGCGGCGCCTGAAGGGGCGGCAGCTGGACGCCCTGCTGGCGCACGAGAAGGGGCACGCGCAGGCCCGGCACGACTGGCTGCTGCACTGCTCGTCCGCGCTCGCGGACGGATTTCCCCAGGTGCCGGTGTTCGCCGCGTTCCGGGACGAGATGCACCGGCTGGTGGAGCTGGCCGCCGACGACATGGCCTCCCGGCGCTTCGGCCGGCTGACGACGGCGCTGGCGCTGGTCGAGCTCAACGAGGAACGCGGTGTGTTCGGGCCGTCCCCCACCCCCGAGGCGCATGTGCCGCAGCGGGTGCACCGCCTGCTGACCCCGCCCGACCGCCTCCCGGCCCTGCACCGGCTGCGCCTGACGGCGATCGCGGCGCTGGTGCCGGCGCTCCCGGTGCTGCTGACTCTGGTGCCGGGGCTGCGGGCGCTCGGCTGACGCACGGTCAGCTTCCCTATAGGGTCCGGCCCATGGATGCCGTGCTGTTCGACTTCTCCGGGACGCTGTTCCGCATCGAGTCCGCCGAGTCCTGGCTGCGTGCGGCGCTGGACGAGACCGGGACGGCCCTGCCGGACGCCGAACTGAGGGAAACGGCGGCGGCGCTGGAGGCCGCCGGGGCGCTGCCGGGCGGTGCGCCGCCCGAGTCGGTGCCGGAGGAACTGGCCGGGGTGTGGGCACGCCGGGACGAGAGCGCGCGCCTGCACCGGGCCGCGTTCACGGGTCTGTCCCGCCGGGTGCCGCTGCCCGCTCCGGGGCTGTACGACGCGCTGTACGAACGGCACATGTCCCCCGACGCCTGGTCCCCCTACCCCGACGCCCGCCGGGTGCTGCGCGCCCTGCGCGAACGCGGCGTGGGCGTGGGCGTGGTCAGCAACATCGGCTGGGACCTGCGGCCGGTCTTCCGCGCGCACGGCGTGGACGGGTACGTGGACGCCTACGCGCTGTCGTACGAGCACGGGGTGCAGAAGCCGGACCCGCGGCTGTTCTCGGCCGCCTGCCGGGCGCTGGGCGCCGATCCGGGCAGGACGCTGATGGTCGGCGACAGCCGGGAGGCGGACGGCGGAGCGGTGGCGCTCGGCTGCCGGGTGCGCTTCGTGGAGCACCTGCCCGTCGCGCACCGTCCGGACGCGCTGCTCCCGGTCCTCGACCTGGTCTGATCCGCGCCTCGGCGCGCGGCGGACGCGCACCGACCGCCCGAGGTGATCCCCCGCGTCACCCCGAGCGATCGGCGGCTCGGTGCCGGACCTGGGTCCGACGCGTTGAGTATAGTTGGCTGGCAGCCAGTCAACGCAGGAGTCCAGCATGTCCCCGCGCAGCGCCTCGGTCAATGAAGAATTGCGAAGGCGTTCCCGCGAGCGGCTGCTCCAGGCGGCCGTGGAGCTGGTGGACGAGCGCGGCTTCGAGGCGACCACCCTGGGCGCGATCGCGGACCGGGCCGGTTCGGCCCGCGGGCTGGTGTCGTACTACTTCCCGGGCAAGCGCCAGCTGGTGCAGTCCGCCGTGCACCGGCTGATGCACCGCACGCTGGAGGAGGCGCTGGAGCGGCGGCCGCACACCGAGGACGGCCGGGAGCGGCTGGCCCGGGCCATCGACGCGATCCTCGGGCTGGCCCGCGACCGGCCCGTGCTGATGCGCCAGCACATGGCGGGACTGCTCCAGGCCGAGGGCTTCGTGGAGTGCCCGGAGCAGCGGCGACTGTCGGAGCTGCTCGGCGACACCGTGGCCCGGTACGGCTCCGCGGACGTGACGGCCGACTATCCGATGCTGCGGGCCCTGCTGATGGGCGCCGTCTACGCGGCCCTGGTCCCGGGCGTGCCGATGCCCGTCCCGGCCCTGCGGGCCGAGCTGTTCCAGCGGTACGGGCTGGACTGGGAACTGGGCGTACCACCGGGGCGCACCGAGTGCGCCGACAACCCGGAACGCGACCTGTCGCGCTTCTTCGCCACGGGGGAGCGCACACCGGGGGACTCCTGACCGGGCCTGCACGGTACGGGCGTTCCCGTGCCGTCCCGCGCGCCGGTCCCGTTCCGGGCGCCGCCCCCTACCGTCTGACGTGCCTCGGCGGCAGCAGGCCCGCGTCCCTGGCCCGGGCGATCAGGCCGAGGGTACGGCGGCGGCTGTGGCCGGTCGCCTGCATCAGGGCGAGCACCGGGTCGGCACCCGCCTCCTGGGCGGCGCGGTACTCGCGGGCGAGGAGCAGCCGGCCCTCGGTGCCGCGAGGCCAGGCGCGGCGGGCGCGGCGGGCACCGCGGCGCGGGGTGCCGGGCGGCGGGCCGCCGTGTCCGGCCCGGTCCCCCGCCCGGAACGCCTCCAGCAGCGGTTCCTCGATCCAGTCCGCGAGCAGCGCGAGGTCGTCCAGGGAGAGGGCGGGGCGGGCCCGGACCTCCTCCACCAGGACGCACCCGGTGCCGCTCACCACGGCCAGCACGTCCACTTCGGCGCCGTCGGGGAAGTCCAGCCGTACGTGCAGCCAGGACAGGGCGCCGTCGTGCTCGCGCACCTCCCACGCGGGCCACACGGACAGCGCGCCGTCCTCCGCGTTCCGATCGGAAAGATCAAGAAAGGATGCCTCGAGCACCCACGCAACGTAACCGCGCGCTCCCCCGCCATCCGGTGGGACACGCGTCCGCGTCACCCGGCGGGCCCTGCCGCCGGGGGCCCGCCGGGTGCCATGCTGGAACCGTCCGCGCACTCTCCTTTCGCGTCAGGAGCACCGCCGTGCTGCGAGTCGCCGTCGTCGGATCCGGACCGAGCGGGTGCTACACCGCCCAGCACCTCGTCCAGCAGGACGCCGAGGTGTACGTGGACGTGCTGGACCGGCTGCCGTGCCCGTACGGCCTGGTCCGGTACGGCGTCGCCCCGGACCACGAGAAGATCAAGTCCCTCCAGTCGAGCCTGCGCACGGTGCTGGAGCACGAGCGGGTGCGCTTCCTCGGCGGGGTGCGGGTGGGCGGTCCCGGCGGGCTGCCGGTGAAGGTGCTGCGCGGGCTGTACCACGCGGTGGTGTACTGCGTGGGCGCCGCCACCGACCGCCGTCTCGGCATCCCCGGCGAGGATCTGCCCGGCAGCTGGTCGGCGACCGATTTCGTGGCCTGGTACAGCGCGCACCCGGACGCGGCCGGCGCGGACTGTCTGCGCGGGGTGCGCTCGGCGGTGGTCATCGGCGCCGGCAACGTGGCGGTGGACGTCACCCGGATGCTGGTGCGCGAGGCGGCGGAGCTGCGGCCGACGGACATGCCGCAGGCGGCGCTGGACGCGCTGACGGCGAGCGGGGTCGCCGAGGTGCACATGGTGGCGCGGCGCGGCCCCGCGCAGGCCCGTTTCACCACCAAGGAGCTGCGCGAGCTGGGCACCCTGCCCGGCACCGAAGTCGTCGTGGAAAAGGACGACTTGGCGCTCGATCCGGTCGGCCCCGAGGCGCTGCCCGCGGTGCAGCGGCGCAATCTGGACGTGTTGCGCGACTGGGCGGAGCGCCCGCCGGCCGGGGCCGGGCGGCAGATCCGGCTGCGGTTCTTCCTGCGTCCCGTGGAGCTGCTGGCGGACGGCGGCCGGGTGGGTGCGGTCCGCTTCGAGCGCACGGCGCCGGACGGGCGAGGCGGGGTGACGGGCACGGGACGGTACGAGGAACTGCCGGCGCAGTTGGTGCTGCGCTCGGTGGGGTACCGCGGGGTGCCGCTGGAGGGGCTGCCGTTCGACGAGTCGAGCGGCACGGTCCCGCACATGGCGGGGCGGGTGGTGCGCGACGGTGCCGCGTCGCCCGGGGAGTACGTCGCGGGCTGGATCAAGCGGGGCCCGTCGGGGGTGATCGGCACCAACCGGCCGTGCGCCAAGGAGACGGTGGCCTCCCTGCTGGTGGACGCGCCCGCGCTGGCGCGCGCCGACGTGCCGGCCGACCCGGTCCCGGCGCTGCGGGCGGCCGGGATCGAGCCGGTGTCCTGGGACGGCTGGCTGGCGATCGAGCGGGCGGAGGCCGAGCTGGGCGCGCGGCTGGGCCGTGGCGTGGTGAAGCTGGCCGACTGGGAGACGCTGCTGGCGGTGGCCCGGTCCTCGTGAGCCCCGCGTGCGGTCCGGTGGCGGCTCTCAGGCCGGCAGCAGCCGCACCACCGTCTGCTCCAGCCGGGGCAGCGCCCGCTGTCCCGCCAGGGCCAGGCCGATGGCGGCGACCACACCGGCCCAGGCGAAGGGGCCGAGCGGGGTGCAGCCGAAGGCACGGCTGAGGACGGGGGTCTGGACGACGGCGACGAGGGCCGCGGCGGAGCCCAGCGAGGTGAGCTGCACCAGCCGGCTGTCGCGCCGGTCGAGGAGGGTCTGCACCAGCTGGGTGCCGACCACCCCACACAGCGCCATGGTGCTGGAGCGGCGGGCGGTGCCCGGGGTGAAGCGGCCGATCAGCCAGGCCGTGAGCGCGCCCAGACAGGTGGTCATGGCCCGGTGCCGGATCTGCCGCAGCAGCGGGTCGCCCAGCACCCCGGCCGCCTCCTCGACATGGGCGAGGTCCGCCTCGCCCTCCTTCTCCGTGACGGCCACCGCCATCGACGGGAACAGGTCGGTGAACAGGTTGACCATGAGCATCTGCCGGGTGGACAGCGGCGCCCGGCCGGACAGCAGGGTGCCGATGAGGCCGAAGCCGACCTCGCCCGCGTTGCCGCCGATGAGGATGGCGATGGCGTCGGCGACGCTGTGCCACAGGGCGCGGCCCTCGCCGATGGCGTCGATCAGCACGGTGAGGTCGTCGTCGGTCAGCACGATGTCGGCGGCGTTGCGGGCGGCGGCCGAGCCCCGGGCGCTGATGCCGACGCCGATGTCGGCGGCGCGGATGGCCGCGGCGTCGTTGGCGCCGTCGCCGACCATGCCGACCACCCGGCCCGCGTCCCGCAACGCCTCCACGACCTGGAGCTTCTGCTCGGGCGCCACCCGGGCCACCACGCCCGCGTCGCGCAGCATCCGGGCCCGGGACGCCCGGTCGGCGGCGGCCAGTTCGTCGCCGGTGACCACCACGGTCTCCTCCGGCCAGCCCAGTTCGGCGGCGATGGCGCGGGCGGTCTGCGGATGGTCGCCGGTGAGCACCACCGGCCGCACACCCGCCTCGTGCAGCCCCTTCACCAAGGCCGTCGAGGTCTCGCGGGGTACGTCGGACAGCGCCAGCACTCCGGTGAACTCCAGCTCCTGGAGCGGCTGTTCGAGTACGTCGGACGGGTCGTCGCCGGGTTCGAGGCGCCGTTCGGCCACCGCGAGGACGCGCAGTCCCGAACCGGCCAGTTCCTGGGCCGCGTTGGCGGCCCCGGTCGGAAGTCCGGCGCAGGCGGGCAGCACGGTCTCCGGGGCGCCCTTGACCACGAGGAGGCGCGGTCCGTCGCCGCTCTGTCCGACGGCGGCGGCGTAACCGCGGGCGGCCTCGAAGGGCAGGCCCGCGAGCTGGGTCCAGTCGGGGTCGGGTCCGGCGGCGTCGAGGACGGCCTCGTCGGTGGCGTGCACCGGCCGGTCGGTGCCGCCGTTGGAGCGGGGGCAGGCCCGGGCGGCGGCCCGTACGGTGTCCGCGGAGCCGGTGTCGGCGGCGGCGCGCACGGTGCCCTCCGCGTCGGAGACCCGCACCAGGCGCAGCCGGTTCTCGGTGAGGGTGCCGGTCTTGTCGAAGCAGATGGTGTCCATCCGGCCGAGCGCCTCCAGTGTGCGCGGGGTGCGCACCAGGACGCCGTCGCGGCTGAGCCGGCGGGCGGCCGCCAGTTGGGCGACCGTGGCCACCAGGGGCAGCCCCTCGGGGACCGCGGCCACGGCGACCGCCACTCCCCCGCTGACCGCCTCGCGGATCGGGGTGCCGCGCAGCAGCGCCAGGCCGGTCACGGCGGCACCGCCCGCCAGGGTCAACGGCAGTGCCTTGCGGGTGAGTTCCTGGAGGCGGGCCTGCACACCGGCCGCCGGGGGCGTGCGCGCGGCGAGGTGGACGGCGCGGGCGGCCTCGGTGTGCTCGCCGGTGTCGACCACGACGGCCCGGGCCTCGCCCGCCACCACGGTCGTGCCCTCGAAGACCATGCAGCTGCGGTCGGCGACGGGGGCGTGCGGGGTGGGATCGGTGTCCTTCTCCACCGGCAGGGACTCGCCGGTCAGCGCGGACTCGTCCACCTCCAGGCCCTCCTGCCACAGCAGCCGGGCGTCGGCGGGCACCACGTCGTCGCCCTTCAGCTGGATCACATCGCCGGGCGCGAGCTTGCCCGCCTCCACGGTGCGGGTGCCGCCGGCCGGCGCCTCCTCCTCGTCCGGCACCACCCGGGCCTTGCGCTTCTGATCGGCGACCAGTCCGGACAACGCCCGTTCGGCGCGCAGCCGCTGGATGCCGCCGACCAGTGCGTTCAGGTCGAGGGCGCCGACGACGAGCAGGGCGTCCACGACCGAGCCGAGGATCGCGGAGGCGGCCGAGCCGACCGCGAGGACCGGGGTGAGCGGATCGTGCAGCTCGCCGCGGACGGCGCTGCCGAGTTCGTAGGTCCAGCGGGCCGGGGCCACCAGCGGATGCCGGTAGACCCCTTGGGCGGCGGTGCGCACCCGGGCGCCCAGCGCACCCAACGGGGTGCTCTCGTCGGCCGGTTGGTGTTCGAGGCGGTCCCGGGCCTGGTCCGGGGCGAGTTCGTGCCAGTGCACCCGGGGCCTCGGGTGCGGGGCGCGGGCCACGGCCACGCCCAGCGCGGAGCGGATGCCGGAGAACAGGGCGGTGGCGGCGCCGGCGTCGACGGGCGCGTGCCGCAGCCCGGGCAGCATGGCGAGGCGTCCCCGGCCGCCCTTGGCCTCGCCGACGGCCACCAGCAGCCCGGACAGCGCGGCGCCGGAGCGGGCCATGGTCTGGGCGCGGCGGCCGACCGCGCGGGCCGCCGGTATCGCGGTCAGCACCCGCCACACGTCGGGCAGTCCGTGCAGGGCCAGCACGTCGGCGCCCCACACCACGGCGCCGTCCCGGTCGGTGAGGGCCACGGCGACGTCGCTGCCGCGCAGCGCGGCCAGGACGTCGCTCTCGTCGGCCGAGCGCACCCGGGCCACCGTGAGTACGGCGTCCGCCTCGCGGCGGGCCTCGTAGACCACGTCGTCCAGCGGGCGGCGGGCGTCCACGACCTGGTCGGCGAGGCCGGTGAAGTCCTCCAGGGCGGGGTCGTCCACGAGAACCACCCTGAGCCCGGCGCGGCGGGCCGCGTCCAGCACCGGTTCGGCCCACGGGTCGGCCTCGCCGTCCGGGCCGCGCAGCGCACCGGCGTGCAGGACGACGGTGCGGACCATCTCCAGCCGGCGCAGCCGGTCCGGGTCGCGCACCAGCACTCCGGCCCGGGACAGCGCGGCGCTGAGCACGGCGTGGAAGGCGGCGGGGCCGTAGCGGGCGGCCTTCGGCGAGCCGGCGAGGACCGCCTCGGCGGCCTCCGCCGCGTCGTGCTTGACCAGCAGCGTCGCGGCGGCGCCCAGCACACTGCCCGCGGAGGCGTGGGTCGCGTACTCCTGGGCGGGCGTCTCGCGCAGCGGCGGGCGCGGCTCGCCGCCGGGCGCGAGGCTGACGCGGCCGGGGGCGCACAGGTCGTCGTGCACGGCGTCGAAGGCGGCCGCGCGGGCCACGGTCTCGGCGACCTGGCAGGTGCGCAGGGCGCCGTCGAGCAGGAGCGAGGCGGGGGTCTGTCCCGCGCCGTGCACGGCGGCGTTGGCGGCGGCCAGGACGAGGTCCATGCGGGCGGGTCCGAGGCGGGCGCGCAGCCAGGCGCGAAAGCGCGGGTTCTCCCGCAGCAGCGTCACCACGGCCGTCACCAGCCGGGGCGAGGGCGGCAGCCGCAGCATGTACCCGGCGACCGCGACGGCGATGCCCAGCGCGTCGGCCGACAGGGTGGCCACGGCGGTGCGCACCCCGGCGGGGTCGGCCGGGTGGGTGGTCTCCTCCACGTCCGCCGCGGCCAGTTCGAGCCCGTGGTGGGCGGCCAGTTCCGCGGCGCGCGCGAGGACCTCGTCGCCGGCCTCCTGCTCGGTCGCGGTCACGACCAGCCGGCCCAGCCCCTCGTCCCAGTAGGCGAAGAGGACGTCGGGCCGCTCGGCGAGGGCGGCGGCGATGCGGCGGG
>NZ_VOGW01000070.1:37987-41684 GCF_007896895.1 Streptomyces misionensis
GTGCGCGCCGTGGACCCGGGCGTGGGGGTCGCCGGCGGGGCGCGGGGGGCCCTGCGCGGGGGCGGCGACCACTGGGGCTCCGCCGCCCGCATCCCCCTCGCCCCGCGCCCCCCGCCGCCCGAACCGGCCAACGGCACCGGGCCCCCCGCCGCCGGGCGCGCGGCCGGGGTCTCGGTGCCGTTCGCCTGTTCGGGCGGCAGGGGGCGCAGGGCGAGGTGGCTGCGGGTGCCGGAGCGCCAGTGGTCGCCGCCGCCGGGCAGGGCGCCGCGCGCCACGCGGGCGACCCGCACGGCAGTGTCCATGCCGCGCACGCCCGCGCGCGCCGTCCCCGCGGCCGCTCCGGCGGCGACCCCCACGGCGGGCGCGGAGGCACGGGCGAGCAGCCGTGGTGCCGCGGGCAGCAGCCGGAGGGTGGCTCGCGGCACGGTGAACAGACCGGGCAAGGTGCCCTCCTCAGCGGGTGGTGCGGTCGGGGCGTGCGGTGGGGCCGAGGGGGCCGGTCATCTTTCTGGGCGCGTCCGCGGCGCCCGGTGCCTGGTCGTCGTCGGGCGCATGCCCGTGCTTCTTGCCGTGTTCGTGCCCGTGCTTCTTGCCGTGTTCGTGGCCGTGTTCGTGGGGCTCGGCGCCGGACCGCAGCGCGGCGGTGCCGAGATCGTGCGGGCGCTGTGCCGTCTCGTCCTGCTGTACGGCCGCTTCCCGCTGGGCGGGCCGGGGCTGGGTGAGCCAGGCCACCGCGGCGCCGGTCAGGGCCACCGGCCACTCCACCACGCCCGCGGCGCCGAGCACCCCCGCGCCGGCGTACACCGCGAGGCGCCGCCCGCGCGGCGAGACCGCGCCCACCTTGTCCAGGGTTTCCTCCGCGGCCCTGCCCACCGCCGTGGCGCCGGGCACCTTGCGCAGCACCGAGGCGGCACCGCGCAGAGGCGCCGTGAGGGCCGACGAGTCGTTCTGCTCAGCCATGACTCTCCTCGGGTGAGATCCTCCTCCTCCGCCCCACCGAGTGCCCGCGACCGGCCTGGTCATCCTCCTGATTCCCGCCTACTCCCGCTGACTCCAGCAAACGCCCCGCGCGCCGCCCGCGCCACCCGCCCGGCGCGGTTCCCCGCGCTACCTGCCCGCGCGGTTCCGGGCGCCCTCGGCCGCCCGGAGCGGTCAACGGGCCGTCACGCCCGCCCCGGCTCCCGCCAGCCCGCCGCGGCGGCCACCTCCCGCTGGTACCGGGCGTAGGCCGTGCGCAGCGCGGTGCCCGGCCAGTCGGGCGGCAGGAGGGCGGGTGGGAGGACGGGGTCCCCGAGGAGGTGGCGCACGATCGCCGCGAAGGCGGTGAAGTGGTCGGCGGGGCCGGGCGCGCCGGCCGCGTGGGCGAGCAGATCGCGGGCGGTGGCCGCCCAGGCGTCCAGCGGCCACAGGCGGGCGACGAGGTCGGGCGCCGGTTCGCCGGGCCGGGCGGTGTACGTCCCCGCCACCCGGCGCAGCTCGTCCGGCAGGGGGCGTTCGAGGTTGGCCGGGCGCAGCCAGACGCCCTCGCGCAGTTCGGCCAGGCGCAGGGCGGTCAGCCGGGCGCGCAGTTCGGCGCGTTCGGCGGCGCCGCGCCCGGTCGCCGTGATCACCACCATCTCCCAGTCGCCGTGCCAGGCGCGGGTGCGGGGGTGGACCGCGTCGTCCTGGCGGCGCTGGCGGGCGAGCAGCCGGTCGCTGAGCCCGTAGACGGCGTCGGCGCGCCACAGGTCGCCCGCGGCCACCATCCGGCTCAGCGCGGCCCGCAGCGTGGAGCCGCCGACGCCGAAGGGCTCCACCAGCCGCAGGAGGTCCCGCACCGGCAGCTCCGGCGGGTGCACGGCGAGCAGCATGCTCAGCACGACCGATCGTGCGGACAGGGGCCGCAGACCGGCCGTCACCGGCCCGGCCGACTCGTTCACGCGCATGGGCACGTACTCTACGTCCGCCGCCATGTTGCACTATTGCTACAGCCGCAGGAAAAGCGCAACATGGCCGTATGGTCGCCGCAGACACACACGGGCCCGCGGGGTCCGCCGCCACCCATGACGTCACCAACCAGCCCCCGCCCCTCGCCCCCTACGACGCCTCCGACGACGCGGCCCTCCTGGAGGGGCGGCGCCGGGAGGGCGCCGGGTGGGCCGAGGAGGACGTCCGCCGCCTCGGCACCCGGGCCGGCAGCGCCGAGGCCCAGGAGTGGGCCGAACAGGCCAACCGCTACGACCCGGTCCTGCGCACCCACGACCGCTACGGCCATCGCGTCGACGAGGTGGAGTTCCACCCCGCCTGGCACCACCTCATGCGCACGGCGGTGGCGGCGGGCCTGGCCGGTTCGGCCTGGGCGGACGAGCGGCCCGGCGCCCATGTGGCCCGTACGGCGGGCGGGCTGGTGTGGGGGCACACGGAGGCGGGGCACGGCTGCCCGACGTCGATGACCTACGCCGCCGTCCCGACGCTGCGCGCGCAGCCGGAGCTGGCCGAGGTCTACGAGCCGCTGCTCACCAGCCGGGAGTACGAGCCCGGGCTGCGGGTGCCGACCGGGAAGCCCGGACTGCTCGCCGGGATGGGGATGACGGAGAAGCAGGGCGGCTCGGACGTCCGTACCAACACCACGACGGCCACGCCCGCGGGCGAGCCCGGCGTGTACACGCTGCGCGGGCACAAGTGGTTCACGTCGGCGCCGATGTGCGACGTCTTCCTGGTGCTGGCGCAGGCCCCCGGCGGGCTGTCCTGCTTCCTGGTGCCGCGGGTGCTGCCGGACGGCAGCCGCAACACCTTCCGCATCCAGCGCCTCAAGGACAAGCTGGGCAACCGCTCCAACGCCTCCTCGGAGCCGGAGTTCGACCGGACCGTGGCCTGGCTGGTGGGCCCCGAGGGGCGGGGCGTGAAGACCATCATCGAGATGGTCAACTGCACCCGTCTGGACTGTGTGATGGCCACGGCGACGCTGATGCGCAAGACGCTGGTCGAGGCCGGTCACCACGCCGGGCACCGCACCGCGTTCGGCGCCCGGCTGCTCGAACAGCCGCTGATGCGCCATGTACTGGCCGATCTCGCGCTGGAATCGGAGGCGGCGACGACGCTCACCCTGCGGCTGGCCGGGGCCGCGGACCGGGCGGTGCGCGGGGACGCCGGCGAGCACGCCTTCCGGCGGATCGCCACGGCCGTCGGCAAGTACTGGGTGACCAAGCGGGGGCCGGCCTTCACGGCGGAGGCCCTGGAGTGCCTGGGCGGCAACGGGTACGTGGAGGACTCCGGCATGCCCCGGCACTACCGGGAGGCCCCGCTGCTGTCGATCTGGGAGGGCTCGGGCAACGTCAACGCGCTGGACGTGCTGCGCGCCCTCGGCCGGGAACCGGGCAGCGCGGAGGCGTTGTTCGCCGAACTCGCGCTCGCGCACGGCGCGGACGCCCGCCTCGACGCCGCCGTGGCCTCCCTCCGCACCGAGCTGACCCGTGCCGACCAGCTGGGCGCCCGCCGGCTGGTCGAACGGACGGCCCTCGCCCTCCAGGGCTCCTTGCTCGTCCGGCACGCCCCGCACGCGGTCGCGGACGCCTTCTGCGCGTCCCGCCTGGGCGGCGACTGGGGCCACACCTTCGGCACCCTCCCGGCCGGCACCGACCTCGACACGATCCTGCACCGAGCGCTGCCGGGCCTGGCTTGACGGGAGCGGAGCCCGGGGGCTGGCGGGAGCGGAGCC
>NZ_VOGW01000071.1:0-8087 GCF_007896895.1 Streptomyces misionensis
CTGCCGGTGCACGCCCTGCCGCGCGTCGGGCGGCAGGGCGTGCACCGGGCGGCAGGGCCCGTGTCGTAGGACGGGGAGTGCGTCGTAGGCCAAGGCGCGTGTCGCAGGACAGGGCGCGTGTCGTAGGGCGGGGAGTCCGTCGGCGCAGCGTGTGCGGCGGGCGGCGGTCTCGGCGGGTGCCGCGGCCGGCGCGGGGGAAGGCCCCGCGCACCCGCCTGCCGACGGCGGGGCCACCGCCGAGAGCGGCCCCCGGATCACACCATGCGCCCCCACCGCGGGCCCAGCCGGGCCCATTCCGCGTCCCAGGCGGTCAGACGGCGGCGTTCGAGGCGGACGCGGAGGAGCAGGCCGCCGGTGAAGGGGACGAGCCCGGTGGCGGCGCCCGCCAGGCCACCGAGGAGGGCGGCTCGCAGGGCGGCCTGATCGGGAGTGACGGGGCTGCCGACGAGACGGCCCCGGCGATCGGTCCAGACGGTGACCCGGGTGCCGGCCGCGCTGCCGGGCACCACCCGGACCCGGCCGGTGCGGGCGGAGCCGTCGGCCGCCGTCCAGCGCGCCTCGGCCCAGACCCGTTCGCCGGGCGACGGGTCCTTGCGCCTCTGGGACGCCTGTGGGGCCCGCGCGACCAGACGGGCGGCGGCCGGGCGCCGGTCCGCCCGCTGGTGGGCCAGCCCGTGCGCCATCGAGCGGGCCACCGTGATCCCGGCGAGCGACCCGGCCAGGACGGTGAGCAGCCAGACGCCCAGCACCACCCAGCCCTCCACGACGTCCGCCCGGCGTTTGAGCGGGTTGCGCCGCCAGCGCCAGAGCCACACCCTCGGACCGCGCACCGCCGTCCTCCCCACGAACCCGTCGACCGGCCGGACCGCCGGCCCCCGTGACAAACCGTCACCCCGACGGTCGCACGAGGCGCCCGCTTACCGCAGGCACATGCGGGAACGGAACCGGCCGCTCCCCCTCCGGGGCCGCCGACACCCCTGTGAGCTGGGGCGATGCCTGTTCCAGGGGAGACTGTCAGTGGTGGGGTGCAAACTGGCCGACAACTGACGACTACCTGGACGAAGGCGTCCCGGAGGTGATCGGCATGACCGAGGTACTGCTGGCGGTCGGCACCCGAAAAGGGCTGTTCATCGGGCGGCGGCGGGGCCATGGCCCCTGGGAGTTCGACGAGAGCCCGTACTTCACCGCGCAGGCCGTCTATTCGGTCGCGATCGACACCCGGGCCGGCACCCCGCGGCTGCTCGCGGGCGGCGACAGCGCCCACTGGGGGCCGTCGGTGTTCCACTCCGACGACCTGGGCCGCACCTGGACCGAGCCGCCCCGGCCGGCCGTCAGGTTCCCCGAGGACACCGGCGCCTCCCTGGAGCGCGTCTGGCAGCTGCACCCGGCCGCCGCCGAACCCGACGTGGTGTACGCGGGCACGGAACCGGCCGCGCTGTACCGCTCGGCGGACCGCGGCGAGAGCTTCGAACTGGTCCGGCCGCTGTGGGAGCACCCCACCCGCTCCCGCTGGGTGCCGGGCGGCGGCGGCGAGGGGCTGCACACGGTGCTCACGGACGCGCGCGACAAGGCCGCGCTGACGGTCGCCGTCTCCGCCGCCGGGGTGTTCCGCACCACCGACGGCGGGGCGAGCTGGGCACCGTCCAACTCGGGCGTGTCCGCGGTGTTCCTGCCGGACCCCGACCCCGAGTTCGGCCAGTGCGTGCACAAGGTCGCCCGGGACGCGGCCGACCCCGACCGGCTCTACCTCCAGAACCACTGGGGGGTCTACCGCAGCGACGACGCGGGCGCGCACTGGACCGACATCGGCGCGGGCCTGCCGTCCACGTTCGGTTTCGCGGCGGCCGCGCACCCGCGCCGCAGCGGCACGGCGTACGTCTTCCCGATCAACGCGGACAGCGACCGCGTCCCGGCCGGCCGCCGCTGCCGGGTCTTCCGCACGGCCGACGGCGGCGACAGCTGGGAGCCCCTGACCCGGGGCCTGCCGTCCGGGGACCACTACGGCACGGTGCTGCGGGACGCCCTGTGCACCGACGACGCCGACCCGGCGGGCGTGTACTTCGGCAATCGCAACGGCGAGGTGTTCGCCTCGGCCGACGACGGCGACAGCTGGCGGCAGGTGGCCGCGCACCTGCCGGACGTGCTGTGCGTGCGTGCCGCGCTGGTCGGCTGACGGCGCACCGGGAGAGAAGACGGCGGGGCCGGCGGAGAACGGGGGAAACGTGCCGCGCGTACGGAAGTGGCGAGGGCCGGGGGTCCGGCCGTGTTCCGGTCATCGGTTGATCACCGACCGGTTCACGGCAGTAGGGTGACGCCCGTGGCACCACGACCCTTGCATGAAATCGTCGAACCGGGCTGGGCGAAGGCCCTGGAACCCGTGGCCGGACGGATCGCCCAGATGGGTGACTTCCTGCGCGCGGAGATCGCCGCGGGACGCACCTACCTCCCGGCCGGGACCAACGTCCTGCGGGCCTTCCAGCAACCGTTCGACGAGGTACGGGTCCTGATCGTCGGTCAGGACCCCTACCCCACCCCCGGGCACGCGGTGGGCCTGTCGTTCTCGGTCGCCCCGGAGGTACGACCGCTGCCGCCGAGCCTGATCAACATCTACCGCGAGCTGCACGACGACCTGGGGCTGCCCCAGCCGTCCAACGGCGACCTCACCCCCTGGACCCAGCAGGGCGTTCTGCTGCTGAACAGGGCGCTGACCACCGCGCCGCGCAGCCCGGGCGCCCATCGAGGCAAGGGCTGGGAGGACGTCACCGAGCAGGCGATCCGGGCGCTGGCGGCCCGCGGCAAGCCGCTGGTGTCCATCCTGTGGGGCCGTGACGCCCGCAATCTGCGCCCGCTGCTGGGGAAGCTGCCGGCAGTGGAGTCCGCGCACCCCTCGCCCATGTCGGCCGACCGCGGGTTCTTCGGCTCACGGCCGTTCAGCCGGGCCAACGACCTGCTGATCCAGCAGGGCGGACAGCCCGTGGACTGGCGTCTGCCATGACGGTCGCCGGGTATCTCGCCGTGGACTCCGGCGGTTCCGGCCTCCGGGTCGCCGTCGGCGTTCCGGGCCGGGCGCCCTCGGCACAGCGGGAGACCCGGGAGCCGGTCCGCACCGGCGCGCGGGGCATCGACCCCGCCGATCTGATGACCCGACTGGTGCCGCTGGCCCGGGAGCTGGCGGCGCGGGCAGGTGTGGACGAACTGGGCACGGCCGTCATCGGCGCCGCCGGGTTCGCCACCCTGGGCGACGCCCTGCGCGCCGAACTGCCGGGCGCCCTCGCCCGCGAACTGGGGGTGGCGCGGGCGGCGCTGGCCGCCGACGCCGTCACCGCCTATGCCGGCGCGCTCGGCACCCGGCCGGGCGCGGTGCTCGCCGGGGGCACCGGGCTGATCGCCATCGGCACCGACCTCACCGCCTGGCGGCGGGCCGACGGCTGGGGACATCTGCTGGGCGACTGCGGCAGCGGCGCCTGGATCGGCCGGGCGGGCCTGGAGGCGGCGCTGCGCGCCCACGACGGCCGCGACGGCGGCTCCGGCCCGCTGCTGAGGTGCGCCGAGGAGCGGTTCGGGCCGGTGCGCGGGCTGCCGGGCCTGGTCTATCCGCGCACCGACCGGCCCGCCGTACTGGCCTCGTTCGCGCCCCTGGTGGCCGAGTGTGCCGCGCACGACCCGGTGGCGGCGGACATCCTGCGCGCGGCGGCCCGGCACATGGCCGATTCCGCCGCGGCCGTCTGCCCGGCGGACGGGCGGCCGGAAGTGGCGCTCACGGGCGGGCTGTCCAGAATGGGCGACGCGCTCATGGTCCCGCTGCGCGAGGAGTTGGCGCGTCGGCTGCCGCACGCCCGGCAGGTGCTCCCCGAGGGCGACCCGCTGCACGGCGCGGTACGGATCGCGACCGAGCTGGCCGCCGGGCGGCTCACGCTGCCGGGTGAACCGGCGATGCTGCACGTCGTCGCCGCCACCGTACGCGATCGGACAAAACCGGACGGATACCGCTCACCTGCCCCCTCCCCGAACAGGAGGGCCCGGTGAGCCAGTAACATGCGGCGCCATGAGCTCCTCCACTGGACCCGCGTCCGGCCTGCCTGTTCGAATGCCGCGACCCCGCCAGCCCGGACGGCACCGCCGACCGGAACCGCTGGTGGCTCCCGAGGGTGCGCCCGCGCTCGTCCTCGCGGTGCCCGGTGTGCCCAGCGCCGCCACTCGCGGCCTCGCCGAGGAGGTCGTGAGCATCGCCCGTTCCGAGCTGCCGGGCCTGGACGCCCGGATCGGCTACCTGGACGGGGACGACGACAACGAGTTCCCCACACTGCGGTCGGTGCTGGCGCGCGCCGCCGAGGAGCGCACGGCCCGCTACGAGCAGGCCGTCGCCGCCGGGGTCGAGGGCGTCAGCGAGCCCGACGGCCCGGTCGCCGTGGTCGTCCCGCTGCTGGCCGGTCCGGACAGCGCGCTGCTGCGGCAGATCCGGCAGTCGGTGATGGACAGCCGGGTCGCCGCCGAGCTGACCGATGCCCTCGGCCCCCACCCGCTGCTCGCCGAGGCACTGCACGTGCGGCTGTCGGAGGCGGGTCTGGCCCGCGCCGACCGCGCCCGGCTGTTCACCGTGGCCACGGCCGCCGACGGCATCATCCTGGCCTCCGTGGGCGGCGAGGAGGCCGTGCAGGCGGCCGGGATCACCGGCATGCTGCTCGCCGCGCGCCTGGCCGTGCCGGTGATGGCGGCGGCCCTGGACCAGGAGGGTTCCATCTCCTCGGTGGCCGAGCAGCTGCGCTCCGCCGGTTCGCAGCAGCTGGCGCTCGCGCCGTACCTGGTGGGCCCGGAGATCGACGCGGCGCTGCTCACGGCCGCCGCCGAGGAGGCGGGCTGCGCCGCGGCCGAGCCGCTGGGCGCGTACCCCGCGATCGGCAAGCTGGCCCTGGCCAAGTACACGACGGCCCTGGGTATCGCCCCCCAGCAGCCCCAGGGCACCCCGGTGCGCTGACCGCGCCCGGCCCGACGAACGGGGCCCGCTCCTGCGGGGGCGGGCCCTTTCGCGTGCTCCCGGCGGCGGTCACCGGAAGACGACGCAGGAGGCGGCGGCCACCTGCACCGAGCCGTCGTACCGGGGCAGTCCGGTCGCCTCGTCCACGGTGAACCAGCTGACGTCGCCGGAGCGCTCGTTGGCCACGTACAGGAAGCCGTCGCGCTCGGCCAGGGCGCGGGGCCAGTGTCCGCCGCAGGGCACGGTGGCCAGCGGGCGGAGCCCGTCCGGTTCGACGGCGAGCACCGACAGGACGTCCTCGCCGCGCGTCG
Source organism: Streptomyces misionensis (assembly GCF_007896895.1). Lineage (GTDB taxonomy): Bacteria > Actinomycetota > Actinomycetes > Streptomycetales > Streptomycetaceae > Streptomyces > Streptomyces misionensis_A. The sequence continues at coordinate 5,287 of NZ_VOGW01000071.1, forward strand.
CGGCCCACACGTGGCGTCCGTCGGGCGAGACCACGATCCCCGAGGGGTAGGCGTCGCCGGCCGGGGCGCCCGGCAGCAGCGGGACCTCGCTGAGCGGCTTCAGCGAGCCGTTCGCGGCGTCCCAGCGGCACACCGTCACCGTCGGGGTGAGTTCGTTGACGACGTAGGCGTGTTCGCCGTCGGGGTGGAAGGCCAGGTGGCGGGGCCCGGAGCCGGGCCGCAGCGCGCACTCGCGGTGCAGGGCCGGGGTGCCCGCCTCCAGGGTGCACACCCGCACCGAGTCGGTGCCGAGGTCGACGCTGACGGCCCAGCGGCCGCTCGGGTCGGGCTGCACCTGATGGGCGTGCGGGCCGCGCTGGCGCCGGTCGTGCGGGCCGGAGCCGGTGTGCTGGAGCCGGCCGGACGGTTTCGCGGCGAGGGTGCCGTCGGGGCGCAGGGGCACGGCGGTGACGCTGCCGCAGCCGTAGTTGGCGGTGAGCACGTGCCCGGCGTACAGGCCGAGGTGGGTGGGGCCGCTGCCGTCCACCGGCACGGGCGGCCCGGCGAGTTCCGGTCGGCCGCCGGTCACCCGGTAGGCGGCGACGGCGCCCTCGGCCGTCTCACTGACCGCGTAGAGCATGTTCCCGTCCGGGGAGAGGGCCAGGTAGGAGGGGTCCGGCACGTCGTTCACGGCGGAGACGAGGGTGAGGGCGCCGCCTGCCGGCGCGACCTCGGCCGTCACCAGCCCCGGCCCTCCTGCCGCCGTGAACGAGCCGATGAAGGCCCGCCGTCCGCCCGCGCTGTCGCCGCCCTGTGCCACCGCTGTCCCCTCTCGATCGAGCCGGTCCCGCGCCGACGGTAGCAGCCCCCGGCCGCCGGTCTAGACCAAGAGGGCGGCGTGGGGCGGGAGTTCTTCCCCGTTCTCGCGGTCCCGCCGCCAAAAAGGGGCTGCCGGAGACCCGCACCGCCGGGCTCGGCCACCACCGACGAGCCTCGCGGACGGCCCTCAGGACGGGGACCGGGGAACGCGCAGGCCCGCCAGCGCGGTTTCGAACAGGGGTTGCAGGTACTCGGGAGATTCGTTCAGCTTGGCGATGGCGACGATCAGGTCGAAGATCTGCTCCAGCGTGAGGTCGTCGCGGATCCGCCCGGCCTTCTGGGCCGCGGCCAGCAAGGGGCGGCCTGCTTCGACGGCGCGGGCACGGTGGCTGGTGATGCCGTTGCCGTCGGTGTGTTCCAGCAGCTCGGAGACGATCAGCCGCTTGTCCGGGAGGAAGGCGATCTGCAGGCGCAGCCACGCGACGAGTGCCGCGTCGGGACTCTGTCCGGGCGCGATGGTGGCCGCGTCGCAGATCTGGTCCACCTCGTCGGCGTAGAGCGCCTCCAGCAGTTCGCGCCGGCCGGGAAAGTTGCGGTAGAGGGTGGCCATGCCCACCTGGGCCCGGCGCGCGATCTCGGCCATCGACACCTCCGGGGCGGGTTCGGCGAACGCCTCCCGCCTTCTACGCCCTCGCCGCCCTCAGCCTCCTCGGCACGGCCCTCGCCCTGCTGCTGAAGACCGCCCAGGCCGAGGAGGGCCGGACGCAGCCGGCCGACGCCGCCTGATCATCCAACCGCCCGGCCTGTCACGGGGCTCGCCCTGCGGATCACGCCTCACGCGGCGGCCGCCTGTCCGCCGTCCGTCCGGAGGGCATGCGCCGCAGGCCCCGTCACATCCCGTACGACGGCGCGCGCAGCGGCTCCGCGAGCGCTGCCAGGGCCCGCTCGAGAGAGTGCACGTGGGCGAGCGCGGGCGACGCCGGGGATTCCGCCGGGGCGACCGTCGTCGCCGCGGCGCCCCCGGTCAGCGCCTCCACCGCCGCCTCCACGCGCCCGCAGGCCGTCGCCAGGCGGGCGTCGTGGGAGGCCTCGGGGTCGGCGGCGACCGCGACCAGGCCGCGGATCTCCCGGGCGCAGTCGTCGAGCAGCGCGAGCACCTGGCGGGCGCGCCGCTTGCGGGCCGGCAGCGGGTTCAGCGGGTGGACCAGCGGGGCCACCGACAGCCGGACGCGGCCGAGCAACTGCTCCAGTTCGGCCACGCGGGGCGCCGGGTCGGCCGTCGGGGAGCCGGCGAGCCGGGCCGCGGCCTCGGCCGTGCAGGCGTGGACGCAGCGCAGGGCGCGCTGGATCCACGCGTCCGTGGTGGCGTGCGTGGTGACCGGCAGCACGAACAGCACCGCGAGCGCCGCGCCGGCCGCCCCCACCGCGGTCTCGCCGAGGCGCAGCGCCAGCAGACCGGGGGTGAGGACGCCGAGGAGGCCGTAGAGCAGTTCGGCGAGGACGGTCACCCAGAGCATCATCCAGGTGTAGGAGACGGGGGCGGAGTAGAAGATGCCGAAGACGGCAACCGCGAGCAGGACGGCCGTCGGCACGGGCGCCCCGTGCACGGGCACGGCGAGGAGGAAGCCCAGGCAGATGCCGAGCAGCGTGCCGAGGACCCGGCGGAAGCCGCGTACCAGGGTCTCGCCGCGCGAGGCGGTGGCCACGAAGACCCACCAGGTCGCGCCGACGGCCCAGTACCAGCGCTGCCCGGACACCAGTTCGCCCACGATCAGGGCGAGGCCCGCGCCCGCGGTCGCCTGGACCGCCTGGCGCGTGGTCACCCGGGCGAGCCCGGTCCCGGCGGGCGCGGGCCTCGCCCGGGTGGGCCGGCGGCGGCTGGCGGCCGGGTGAGCCCCCGCAGCCCTCGCGGTCCGGCGCCGCCAGCCGGGCCACGGCGGACGCGTCCGGCCGGGCCAGCGCGCGCAGCTGTTGCGGCGTCGTCCCGTCCGGGATCGGCAGCG
>NZ_VOGW01000071.1:8367-25487 GCF_007896895.1 Streptomyces misionensis
GGGGGGGGGGGGGGGGGGCGGGGGGGGGGGGGGGGGGGGGGGGGGGGGGGGAGGGGGGGGGGGGGGGGGGGGGGCGGGGGGGGGCGGGGGGGGGGGGGGGGGGGGGGGTGGGGGCGGGGGGGGGGGGGGGGGGGGGGGGCGGGGGGGGGGGGGGGGGGGGGGGGCGGGGGGGGGGGGGGGGGGGGGGGGGGGGAGGGGGGGGGGCGGGGGGGGGGGGGGGGGGGGGGAGGGGGGGGGGGCGGGGGGGGGGCGGGGGGGGGGGGGGGCGGGCGGGGGCGGGGGGGGGGGGGGGGGGGGGGGTTGGGGGGGGGGGGGGGGGGGGGGGGGGGGGGGCCGGCGTCCAGGGCGGGGTCCTGGGCGGGGGGGGACGTCGTGGGCCCCGGCGGTGTGCGCGGGGGCGGGGTCGGGCGGCCGGTCCTTCTGGCGCTCGGGGCGCAGCGGGACGGGCTGTTCGGGGTCGGGGGGGCGCGCGCGGGCGCCCCCGGGCGCCAAGGGGGCCGCCGCCCCCGGGGGGCGGGCCCGCGGGGGCCCGCGGCCGCACCCGGGGAGGCCGCCCCTCCAGCATGGTCCGCCGGTCCGGGTGCCGACGCGCGGCCGGCCTCGGGGAGCGCGAGCCGGGGGGCGCCCGGGGGCTGCCCGCGCTCGTAGCACCACAGCCCGAAGCGGACCACGGCGGCGGCGAGCACGGACAGCAGCACGGCGGCCGACAGCTCGGGCAGCCGGTCGGGGGTCGCGTGCAGGAACTGGGCCGCGAAGAACATCATGAACGCGAACACGCCCAGGCTGTGGCCGCGTGGCCCCCAGCGGCGGGCGTACACGCCGGCACCGACGACGGCCAGGAAGGCGAGGTCCCGCGCGAGGGGGTACGGGTGCAGCGCGGCCGCCCCGGCGAGCACCGGCAGGCCCACGACGGGCAGCAGCGCGGTGGTGACCGCCTGGCCGCGCACGGTGGCGTCGGTGACGGTGAACAGGGCCAGCAGCGCGGCGAGACCGCCGGTGATCGCGCCGACGACGGACTGCCCGGCCAGCAGACAGACCACCACGGCGAGCCCGATGCCGAGGACGGCCCGCGACGCCCAGCGCAGACGCGCCCGTCCCGGGTCCGGAGCCACGAACACCTTCTTCAGCACTGCTGCCCTCCCCGAGGAACACAAAGGAAATCCGGCACACAAAAGGCGCCGCGGATCATCCGCAGCGCCATCGACATGTCTATAACAGCATCCTCGACCGCAGTGGCTCAAGTGAAGTCCGATTCACTGGTCCAATGGTTCAACACAGGCCGTTGTCGTCGGCACCAGGGAAAACCAACGGCCCAGGTCGGGCGGTGCGCGTGGCTCGTGGCGCACTGGGCCATTGGTACAGTCGTACATCATGGCCGTGGACGAACTCGACACCCGCATCCTGCGGTTGCTCCTGGAGCAGCCGCGCACCAGCGTGCGCGAGTACGCGCGCATCCTCGGCATCGCCCGCGGCACGCTCCAGGCCCGCCTCGACCGCATGGAGCGGGACGGCGTGATCACGGGCACCGGCCCCTCCCTGTCCCCCGCCGCCCTGGACCACCCGGTGCTGGCGTTCGTGCACATCGAGGTCACCCAGGGCCACCTCGACGACGTCGGGGACGCGCTGGCGGCGGTGCCGGAGATCGTGGAGGCCTTCTCGATCACGGGCGGCGGCGATCTGCTCGCCCGGGTGGTGGGCCGGGACAACGCCCATCTGGAGGACGTCATCCAGAAACTGATCAGCCTGCCCGGCGTGGTGCGCACCCGCACCGAGGTGGCGCTGCGCGAGCGCGTCCCCTACCGGCTGGGCCCCCTGGTGGAGTCGGTGGGCCGCGCCGCCCGCGCCTGACCCCGGCATGCTGGAGCGCATGAGCGGTCTCGGCGCACTCGCGGTCACCTTCGATCTCGACGGCACGCTGGTGGACAGCGAACCGAACTACTACGAGGCGAGCCGCCGGGTCCTGGCCGAGCAGGGCGTCACGGACTACGGCTGGGCGGAGCACCAGGCTTACGTCGGCATCGGCACCTGGGATACGGCGCTGCTCTGGCGGGAGCGCCACGGGCTGCGCGCCCCGGCGGAGGACCTGCTGGACGCGACCGACCGGCACTATCTGGAGCTGGCCCGCGCCCACACCCGCGTCTACCCGGAGATGCGCGGCTTCCTGGAGCTGCTGGCGGCCGACGGCGTGCCGACCGCGGTGGCCTCGGGCTCCACGCCGCAGGCCATGGCGGCGGTCCTGGCGGGCACCGGCCTGGGGGCCCTCGTCCGTGTGGTGGTCTCGGTCGCCGACGTGCCGCGCGGCAAGCCCGCGCCCGATGTGTTCCTGGAGGCCGCCCGGCGGCTCGGCGCCGATCCGGCCGACTGTGTGGTCCTGGAGGACGCGGCTCCGGGCGCCGTCGCCGCGCACGTGGCCGGCATGCGCTGCATCGCGATCCCCTATGTCGCCGCCCAGGCCGACGCGCCCGGCTTCGCCACGGCGGACCTGCTGCTGCGCGGCGGCCAGCCGGAGTTCACGGCCCGGTCGGCGTACGCCTGGCTGCAGAAGACGGCGCAGATGACATAGTCGTACAGACGATCCGGTATCCGGACGTACACCGACGCGCCGGGCGTTCCTCGCTTGCGCGCTCAACGCCCCGCGGCTGCTTAGCGTGGCCCCCATGACCATGGACAAGGCCGGGCCGACCGCCGACAAGCGGCGCTGGCAGGCGCTCTGGGTCTGTCTGACGACGGGCTTCATGACGCTGCTCGACAGCTCGATCGTGAATGTCGCCCTCCCCTCGATGGAACGTGGCCTGGGCGCCGACACGGCCGACCTGTCCTGGGTCGTCTCCGGGTACGCGCTCACCTTCGGGCTCGCCCTCGTGCCCGCCGGACGGCTCGGGGACCTGCGCGGGCGGCGCACGGTCTTCCTGTTCGGACTGGCCCTGTTCACGCTGGCCTCGGCGGCCTGCGGACTGGCTTCCGGAGCCGGCTGGCTGGTGTTCTTCCGGCTGTCGCAGGGCGTGGCCTCGGGCATCCTGGCGCCGCAGACCACCGGACTGATCCAGCAGATGTTCCGGGGCACCGAGCGGGCCCGCGCGTTCGGGATGCTGGGCAGCGTCGTCGGGCTGTCCACGGCCATCGGCCCGCCCGCCGGCGGACTGCTGATCCATCTCTTCGGCACCGACGACGGCTGGCGCTGGGTGTTCTACGTCAATCTGCCGATCGGGGTCGCCGCCTTCTGCGCGGCGCTGCGGCTGCTGCCGCGCACCCCGCCGGCCCCGGGCCGGCGTGAGGGCATGGACCTGCCCGGGGTGCTGCTCCTCGGCACGGGGGTGCTCGCGCTGATGCTGCCCCTGGTGCAGGAGCAGCAGTGGACGGGCCGGCTGAAGTGGGCGCTGCTGCCGGTGGCCGCGGTGCTGCTCGCGGGTTTCTGGGCGTGGGAACGCTGGCAGGGCTGGTGGGGGCGGGCGCCGCTGCTGGACCTGCGGCTGTTCGCCCAGCGGTCCTTCTCGCTCGGCGTGCTGCTGAACCTGGTCTACTTCGCGGGCTTCACCACGCTGTTCTTCGTCTACACCCTGTTCCTCCAGAACGGCGTCGGCTACAGCGCGCTCGCGGCCGGCTTCTCCTCGCTGCCGTTCGCCTGCGGTTCGGCGATCGGCGCCGCCGTGAGCGGCCGGCTGGTCGTGCGCCACGGGCGCAAGCTGGTGGTCGCCGGGCTCGGCGTGGTCGCGCTGGGCCTGCTCACGGCGATCGCGGCGGTGCAGCTGGTGCCGGGGCGGGGCGTGGCCTGGGCGGCGGCGCTGCCGCTGCTGGTCGCGGGCCTCGGCTCGGGCGTCACCATCTCCCCGAACACCACGCTCACCTTGGCGAGCGTGCCGGTGCGGCGCGCGGGGGCGGCGGGCGGGGTGCTGGTGACGGCCCAGCGCATCGGCTCCGCCGCCGGGATCGCCGCCGTCGGCGCCGTGTACTTCGCCCACCTTGCCAACCACGGCAGCCCCGCGACCGCCCTCCAGCTGGGGCTGCTGACGGCCGTCGGCATCGTCGTCGTCGCCCTGGCGCTCGCGGTGGCCGACCTGCGGGAACGGCAGGCGGAGCCGCTGAGCCCGGTGCCGAGCGCGACCCGGCCGGAGGAGGAACCCGACCCGGCGGCGTGAGAACCCCGGAAAGAACCCGGGGTCCGCTACGAGCGGCCTCGGAGCGTCTTACGAGCGGCGGCGCGGCCTGCCGCGCTTGGCGGCGGGCTTGGCCCCACCCGTGCGGGCCTGGCGACCGCGGCCCGACGACTTGGCGGCGGGCTGCTGCCGGCCGCCCGCCTGCTCGGCGCGCCGGGGCTTCTTGTCGGGCTGGGACCTGCCCGCCGGCTTGGCCGTACGACCGTCCGCCGCACGCCCCTCCCCCGCGCGCGCCGCGGTCGTACGCCCGCGCGTGCTGTTGACCGTGCGCCCCCGGACGATGCCGATGAAGTCCTCCACCAGGTCGGTGGTGGCCTCCTCCGGCCAGGACAGGACGACGCTGGACCGGGGCGCGTCCACGACCGGGCGGTACGTGAGGTCGCGGCGGTGGTGGAGCCGGGCCAAGGACTGCGGGACGACCAGGAGACCGACGTTCGCGGCCACCAGCTCGATCGCGTCCGCGGTCGTCGCGGGGCGTTCGAACGCGGGCTCGCCGGGCGGGGCGGCCCAGTCGAAGACGTCGTCCAGGGGGTGGAAGAGCACCTCGTCGGCGAGGTCGGCCAGGGTGACCTCGTCGGCGGCCGTGATCAGGTGGTCCTTGGGGACGACGACCACGCTGGTCTCGGTGTAGAGGGGGATCGCGCTGAAGAAGTCCCGATCCACGGGCAGCCGGACGAGTCCCGCGTCGGCCTCGCCCGCGCGCAGCAGCTCCGGCGCCTCGGCGGCGGGGGCCTGGACGAGGGTGAGCGGGACGTCCGGCAGGCGTTCGTGCCAGACCTTGACCCACTTGGCGGGGGTCACTCCGGGGACGTACGCGAGCCGGAACGACGGTGATTCCTCCGAGCCTGTCACCAGGCCAGGTTACCGGCCGCGGCGGGAGCGGCGGTCACGGGCCGGGCGCGGGTGCGGTGGTCACCGGCCGGGACGGGCACGACGGCCACCCGCCGGGGCCGCGGGCGCGATGATCAGCGGCCGCGTCCGCGGACGCCCCGGTCACCGGCGAGAGCCCCGGACGCGGTGGCCACCGGCTGTGGTCGGCCCGCCTATCCCTGGCCGATACCCTTGTCCTCATGAAGTCGCAGCAGAGCACCCAGACGATGAAGCCCGCGACCGCGGCGAAGAAGCTGGGTGTGTACCTCCCCGCCACCCCCGCCTCCTTCCAGGAGGGCGTGGTCTCGCGCGCCGAGCTGAACCAGCTCCAGGCCGACCCGCCGGAGTGGCTGAGCGAGCTGCGGCGCAACGGCCCCCACCCGCGTCCGGTGGTCGCCGCGAAGCTCGGTGTGTCCATCGCCGGCCTCGCGCGCGGCGGGGTGACCGAGCCGCTCACCACGGAGCAGATCGAGGCGCTCAAGCAGGAGCGGCCCGAGTGGCTGGAGAAGGAACAGGCCACCCAGGCCGAGGTCCGCAAGGAAGCGGCGCGTCTCAAGGCCCGCAAGCAGGAGAAGGAGTCGGAGCGGGACTGACCCCTCCGGCCCCGCCCACCGCTTTTCCCCAGCGCCCTCCGCCCGCCGGAGGGCGCTGTCAGTGGTCACCCCTAGAGTTCCCGCCAGTTGATCAGTGCGGTGCGGGGAGGCACGAATGGGGTGGGTGTCGGCGGGCGGCTACGAGGTCGCCCTGGACGGCGGGAAGGTGGTGTGCCGCAACACCGCCGGGCGGCTGCTGAAGTCGGTCCCGCCGAAGCTCGCGGACGATCCGGCGGTCGTCGGCCTGAAGCAGCTCGTCGCATGGCTGGAGCGGCACGAACGCCAGTGCCTGGCCGACGCCGAGCGGTGGATGGCGCGCTCGCTGCCGGTGCCGCTCGCCGTCGTCACCGGGGTGTGGCCGGACCCCGCCTGGCGGGCCGCGCTGCGCGACCTCCAGGCGGCCTGGTCCGGCTGACCGGGCCCGGCGCCAGGAGCCGGGCTCCTCACTCGCGCAGACACCACTCGGTGAACGCCGCGACGCTGGGGTCCACCCGTCCCGCGCCGTCCGCCACCGCCGCCGTGCAGAAGTACCGGACCTCACCGAACTCCAGATCCATGGTCTCCACCAGGTTCCGCAGCCCCAGCGCCTCGCACAGCCAGGTGCGGGCCGAGTCGCTGTCGTCCGGGCGGGCGGGCAGCAGGGTGGGCTGCCCGGCCAGCAGGTCCCGCTTGCTGATGGCGACGGCGAGCCGGGCCTTGTCGAGACGGGTGCCCATGGTGCGCACCGTCTGCACCGAGCGCGAGAACACGTCCTCCGGGTCGACCGTCGAGGCCAGCGTGCGGTCCACCTTCGGGCCCGCCGCGTCGAGGCGGGTCCAGAACGCGTCGACGGCCATCGGGTCCAGGACGAAGACGAAGGTGCGGGCCTCGCGGATATAGCGCAGCGCGTCGGTCTCCTCCCGGCTGACGAACCGTTCCCCGGCCGTGTCGAAGACATGCACCAGCCGCTCGGCGCGACCGGTGCCGCGCACGAACGAGTGGGCGCGCGGCAGCGTCTTCTGGGTGGGGCGGGTGTGCCCCTGGATCTCCAGCACCTCGTTGAGCACCCGCTGGTTGGCGCTCGACTCGGGGTCCGCGAGCCGGATCGCCGGCCCGCCGTTCTCCGCCGCGCTCTCCAGCGACTTGACCATCGCCGCCATCAGCTGTGTCTTGCCCGCGGCCCGGCCGCCGATCAGCGGCAGGATCAGCTCGGGCATGTGCCCGGCGTCCGGGTTCATCGGCCTGCCGCAGTGTTCGTGCACGCAGTGACCGGCGAGCCGGGCGTCCCTGCTCATCAGCATCAGCAGGGTCGGTATCCGCTCGCCGCAGGCGCACCGGCGCCGGAAGAGGCCGAAGGTGCCCGGGCGGATGTCGGCATGGCGACGACGGCAGGTCGGGCGCGGGCAGTCGTACGCCGGATAGGGGACGCGTTCGAAGCAGCTCGGGCACAGCATCCCCCTCGGCAGCCCGCGCAGCAGCATCCCGGCGCGGTCGACGGCCCGCAGGGTGAGCGCGATCAGCCGGGCCCCGGCCGTCAGCAGGGCCACGCCGAGCGCCTGCGCACCGAGCAGCGCGCCCAGCAGCGGCGCCGCGGCACCGGCGCCGAGGCCGAGGCCCAGGTAGAGGGTCAGGCCGTACGGGACCGAGAAGGCCCGGTGCACGGTGGGTGCGGTGAACTGGCGGGCGGTCACCTGGCGGTAGGCGTCGGTGACCGTGCGGACGTACAGCCGCCTGCCCAGGGTGCGGAGTTGGCGCAGGTCGCGGGTGGCGGGGCCGAAGAAGTAGTTGCGGTGGGCCAGTTCGTCGGCGGCCCGGAACGGCGGGACGGTCACGAACTCGGGGGTGCGCCGGCGCAGCACGCCGTCGAGCAACCGGCAGTAGCGCCAGAGCAGTTCGCTGACCAGGGCGATCCCGCGCAGCAGCGCGATCACCGGGACGAGGGGCAGGTAGAGCAGGAGCAGGGCCAGGTAGGCCAGGGGGACGAGGACGAAGATCAGGACTTCGGCCACCTCGGGCTCACCTCGCTTCCGGTCGGGGGTCGTCCGGGGGCCGCCGCTGGGTGAGTTTGCGGCCCCACTTCTTCACCCGGCCCAGCCGGTTCTCGGCGCACTCCTGGTAGCGGTCGGCGAGGCGGGTGTCGTAGGGGCGCAGCGCGCGGGCGAGGCGGTCGAGGTCCTCGGACCGCCAGTGCTGGGCGATGTGCACGCGCAGCGTCTGGACGATCTCCAGGTGGGCCTGGGCCGGCGCGGCCCGTTCGGTGTCGACCGCGATCGTCCCGGTGACATGGCTGAGCAGCACCTCGTCGACGCGGCCGGAGGTCGTCGCGGCCCGCTGCACGGCACGCAGATAGCCGTCCGCGAGGGAGAAGCCGAACTGTCCGATCTCCGTGCGCAGCCGGGCCGGGTCGGCGGGCAGCCGCAGCAGGACGGGGAGCAGCCGGTGGCGTTTCAGGGCGCGGGGTGCCGACCAGGCGTCGATCTGCGGGATGCGGAAGGCGCGGGCGAGTTCGGTGGCTTCGGTGGCCTCGCGCAGGGCCGCGTCCAGCCGGAGGGTGACGTCCACGCACTCCCGGGTGACCGGCCGCAGCCGACTGTAGCGGCCGGGCGCGACGAGGGTGTCGCACAGCACCAGGCAGTCCCGCAGGGCCCGTTCGCCGTCGACCTCCTGTTTCACCGCGCGGTCGAACCACTCCCCCACCGCCTCGTCCACCGGCCCGTCCACCGGCAGCCGGCGGGCGATCTCGGTGGCCTCCCGGTGCGTCCAGGCCGGCGACGGCTGCCGCCACAGTCCCCGCAGCAGCTCCGCGTCCGGTGAACTCTGGTCGCGTACCTCGAGGATGCGGAACAGCAGGTCGACCGTGCGGGCGGGCTCCCGCTCGGCCTGCGCCCGCCAGTAGTGCTCCAGGAGCCGGGGCCGCCCGCCGAGGTCGCCTTCGCCGAGCAGCATGGCCGGGAACTGGGAAAACAGCTGCTCCTGGCCGCCCCGTTCGGACAGTACCTCGTGCACCGCCGTGGCCAGCCCGGCCCGGAACTCCGGGAGGACGCGGGCGAGTCGGCCGGTCTCCTCGCGCAGGCCGGTGCCCGCGCCGGAGGTGCCGAGCAGGGCGTGGGCCAGCTCCAGGCTCTGGGCGGCGAGCAGCTCCGGCGGCGGGGTGAGCCCCGCGCCCACCGCCCACAGCAGCAGCCGTACCCGCTGACGGCTGTTCGCGGCCTCGCCCAGCAGCCGCTGCCACAGGGCGGTGGCGCGCTCCCGCTCGGCGGGACGGGTGAGCGGCACCGGGCCCGGCGCGCCCGGCACACAGGTCATGTAGGCGCGGATGCGGGACTGGTGGAGCTTGCCCTCCAGTTCCTGGTGCAGCGCGGTGTCACCGCCCGCCTCGGCCGCCGCGCTCAGCGTCGCGAGCTGGTCGTCGTCCAGGTCGCGGTGCTTGTGGTGGATGTCCGCCGCCACCGCGGCGCGGCGCGGCCCGAGGTGGGCGGCGCCGGGCAGCCAGTCGAGCACCGCGCGGACGTCGGCGTCGGTCAGGTCGATGCCGCCCGCGGCCGTGGCCGCCGCGACCGGGGGGTGCCAGTCGCCGGGTGTCCGTTCCCGGCCGTGGGTGTACTCGGCGGTCCAGGACCACACCGAGCGGACCGAGCCGACCCCGATCCGGGTCAGCAGCCGGATCAGATGGTGGGTGGGCACCACTTCGGGGAAGCGGCCCGCGGAGAAGTCGAAGACGGTGTACGACTCCTCGTCGTCGGGGCCGAAGACGGGGTGTGCCTCGGGCACCGTGCCGATCAGGTGCAGCCGGCTGCGGGCGGGGCGCAGCAGGTAGGTGGCGAAGGAGAGGGTGCGGGCGAGCGGGGGCGGCAGGAGGTAGGAGACGGCGGCGAACCAGTGGGCGATCCGGTCCGTCGTGTCGTCGATCACCACGACCGAGCCGTCCTCCGCGAGTGCCGTGAACACCGCCGACAGCAGGGCGGGCAACTGGTCGGCGTGCGGGTGCGCGCGGAGGAATGCCTGCGTCGAGCGGGGGGTCAGCGGGCCGCGCGACAGGGGCGCGGTCAGCTCCGGGATCTCGGTCGTGTCCGCCACCCGCGCGGCCCACACCGGGGAGTCCCACAGTTCGATCGGGAGCAGTCCGCCGCTGTCCGGGGTGAACTCGCCCTCGGTGTACAGGGCGTGGGCGAAGTAGTTGCCGAAGCGGCGCGCCGAGTCCCGGCCGGCGTAGCGCACGCAGAGCGTGGTGTCGCCGCCGTCGCGGCCCGGGGTGTGGCAGAGGTTCACCGGGCAGCGGGCCAGTTGTTCGGGGGCGTCCGACTCGACCAGGGAGCGGGGTGGTTCGTATCCGGCCAGGCTCTCCACCCGGTGCCGGGTCTCGGCCGAGACCTGCTCGCTGACCGCGTTGAACTGGAACCCCGAGGACCCGCTGAGGCCGTGCTCGCAGGAGGTGTAGTACAGCTGCTGGAAACCGGTCATCCGCGGCCCGCCCTGGGCACCGCGCCGAACTCGCTGAGCAGCCACAGCAGCGGGTCGGCGACCCGGTAGGGCTGGATGCCGGTGTCGGCGACGCGGGCCTCGGGCGTGGCGCTGCGGCCCAGCGCGGAGACCCCGAAGTAGCGGTAGCGGGCGAAGGTGTTCTCCAGGGCCTGGTCGATGGGCACACCGTCCCATTTCTTGAGCAGCTGGCGCACCTCCTCGTGGACGTCGAGGCTGTCGCCGACGTCGAAGCGGCCGCGCGCGGGGGCGTGCGACCGCAGCGGGCTGCCGTTCTCCATCAGGTGCCAGAAGGCGTCCATCTTGGAGAAGACCACCGCGATCGGGGTGTCTATCTTCGCCGCCTTGCCGCCCCGCGCGGCCAGCAGCATGCCGCTGACCCGGCTCAGCACATTGATCGGCGGATCGATGCCGTCCATGCCGGGCAGGGCGGTGCCGGGTGCCGCGTTGTCCCGGGCGCCGGGCATCTGCAACGGGTCGAGCAGCAGGATGATGCCGTCCGCGTTGGTCAGGTAGCGGGTGTTCAGCTCCACGCTCTCGCGGCTGTTGAAGTCCTCGCCCGCGGTGTCGAAGAAGGACAGCACGCTGTGCTGCGGCCGCTCCGCGAACCACTTCTTGCGGCGCAGCCCGAACCGGAACACCAGCGGTTCCACCCGGTTGGCGTTGGTGGTCGCGGTCTGCGTCGGCGGGAACATCTGCCGGTCGCGGTAGAGCCGTTCCTCGTACTCCGAGCTGTAGCGGCGCATGGTGGTGTCGTCCAGGCCCATCAGGGAGGCGCCGTAGGCCTCGCCGACCTGGTTGCGCATCTCGTGCAGCAGCACCGTCATGTAGATCGTCTTGCCGGAGGACCGCGCGCCCACCATGGCGATCAGCCGGTTGTCCACCATCCCGAACTGCAGGGGCAGTTCGACGTGGCAGACGGGGCAGATCCGGTACGTCGTCTCGCTGTCGCAGTCCGGGCACACCGCCGTGGACCTGCGGCCGTCGGCGGCGAAGTCCGGGCCCACGTCGTGGCTGGGGCGCCGGCCGAAGCGTTCGTCGAGGACCGGGTCGCGCCGGCGCTGGCACTGCTTGCGGGTGCGGCTGAGCCGGCTGTTGCAGCGGAAGCGGATCTCGCGCGCGGCGAAGGTCTCGTAGCAGTAGGGGCAGGTGAGTCGTCTGGCCATTCAGGTCACTCGCAGCCGGTGCAGCGCCGTGGGGCGCAGGTCGATGTCAAGGTCGTGGTCGGTGTCGGGGCCGCCCGCCGGGAAGCAGACGAGCCAGGAGGGGCCTCTGGCACCGGGGAAGGGGAATTCCACGGTGAGCGGGGTCCCGGCGGGCAGTCGCTGCGCGGGGATCTCGTGCACGACCGTGCCCTCGGCGGTGCTGGTGGGGCGGTAGCGGCCGAGGCCGTGGACGATCCGGAGGGCGGGCAGGTCGCAGCCGGTCCGGGCGGTGAGGGTGACGGTCGCGACGCGGGCGCCGGTGAGCCGGCGGCGCAGGGCGGGTTCGTACTCGACGACGGGGGGCTCGGCGGGAATCCGCAGCGAGGCGGCGCCCTCGGTGTCGACGGTGGGATCGGCGACGAGGGCCTCGACGGTGAGCGTGATCGCGCCCCGGCCGAGGGCGAGGTCCAGGCCGCCGTCGTGTTCGTAGGTACGGCGTCGGCAGGTGAGGTCGCCCTCGCGGGGGCCGTCGCCCGTCGCGGTCGCGTCCTCACGGCGCCAGCGGACGCGCGCGGTGAGGGCGGTGTCGGGCCAGGCCCACAGGACGAGGAGGTGGTCGTCCCGGCGGAGGTACTGGAGCTGGGTCACCGGGACGGCGCGCAGGGCGGGGGCGGACGCTGGGCCGAAGGGCGCGGCCGGTTCGGTTTCCGGTCCCAAACCCTGGTCCGGTCCCAGGTCCTGGTCCGGTCCCAGGTCCTGTTCCGGCGTCGGTTCCGGTTCTGGTTCCGTTTTCCGTTCCGGTTCCGGTGTGGGTTCGGGCTCGTGGGAGTCGGGGAAGCCGGGGGCGGTCCGTTCGCCCCGCGCGGGGTCCTCCTGCCGACGCGACGCCCCGGACACGGCGGAGCCGGTCCCGCCGAGGTTCTTCCGGACCGGCTCGCCCCGGGGGTCCGGGTCTTCCGGGAGGGGCCGCCAGGGCTGCGGGTCCGGGTCCGCCAGGGGCGGCGGGAACCCGGGCCGCGCCGGGGCCGGACCGGCGGCCACCCGGAGCAGACCGAAGTCCTTGCGGAGCAACAGGCCGTGCACGACGGCCAGTTCGGGGTCGGTGCAGCGGACGGTCAGCCCCTGGGCCTCCGGCAGTTCCTCGATGTCCGCGCGGCGGGCGGGCGACGTGTACAGGGCGCCGGACAGGAGCACGGCGTCCGGCTCCGACTCGGCCAGTTCCCGGGCGATCGCCGCGAGGGCGTGGTCGTCGGCCCGTTCCGTGCGGGTGCTGACGATGTGGGCCGTCAGGTTTGGGGCGATGGCGAGGACCGTCAGGTCGACCGTGCCCGCGGCCTGGTCCACCACCAGGAGCGTGCGGTTCACGCCCTCGTCGATCGCGCCGTAGTGCAGGGCCACCGCGATGGGTTCCGGGAGGACCTCGCGGACGCGGAGCCCCGCGTCCTCGGCGGCGCCGCGCAGGCGGCCCTCTTCCTCGCGGCCGGCGGACGCGGGCAGGCCGAGCACCACCTCCGCACCGGCGGCGTCGGCGAGGACCGCGGCCAGCGCGGTGGCGGGATCGGCGACCGCGTCCGCCTCGGTGTGGTCCGTCACGGTCATGGTCGGCCGGCCGTCCGGGCCGATGCGGCCCACGCGGGTGATGCGGTGGCCGCTGGCGATGCCGAGCATGTTCAGCCGTTCCCTTCCTCGGTCCTGACCCATGGGGTGCCGTCGGCGCCGACGCCGAGCCGGAGCCGGCTGCCCGGGTCCGGGCGGCGGGCCAGGAAGTGGGCGACGACGGCCGTGCGCAGCGGTTCCAGTTCGTTGCGGATCTGACGGCCGCCGTACGCCTGGCGCTCCGGGTCGCTCATCCGCCCGGTGATCCAGGGGTGCAGGGACTCCTGGTCGGCGACCAGTTCGACCTGGTGGCGTTCGCGGACGGACTCGGTGAGCTGGCCCAGCAGCCGGTCGGTGATCTTCACGACGTGCTCGCGGCGCAGCATGTCGAAGACGACCACGCCCGGCTTGAGCCGGCCGTAGATCTCCGGCCGGCCGATCGCGCGGAACTTCTCCTCCACGGCGTACGTGAAGTGCTCCTCCAGATCGGCGTACGGCACTTCGTCGCCGCTGCGGGCCAGCAGGTCCTGGACCGCCTCCGCACCGGTGTTGGAGGTGAAGATGATCAGGCACTGGGAGAAGTAGGCGGTCTGCCCCCGGCCGTCGGTGAGCCGGCCGTCCTCCAGGATCTGGAGGAACTTGTCCAGCACCCGGGGGTGCGCCTTCTCGATCTCGTCGAACAGCAGGACGCTGAACGGCCGTTCCTGGACCCGGCGGGTCAGCTCGCCGCCCTGCTCGTGGCCGATGTAGCCGGGCGGCGCGCCGGCGAGCCGCTCGGCCGCGTGTTCCTGCTGGTACTCGCTCATGTCGAAGCGGGCGTACGCGCTCTGGTCGCCGAACATCAACTCCGCCACGGTCTTGGCCAGTTCGGTCTTGCCGACGCCGGTCGGGCCGACGAAGAAGAACGCGCCCCGGGGCCGGGCGCCGCCCAGACCGCCGAAGTCGACGCCCACGAAGGCGGCCTGGAGGGCGGCGGCCACCGCGTCGACGGCCTTGGCCTGGCCGACCACGCGGGCCCCCAGCACATCGGCCGCGCGGGCCACGGTCTCCCGGTCCAGCTGGGTCCACGGGTCGACGCTCACGTTGAGCCGGTGCAGTTCGAGGAGCTTGTCCGGGCGTTGCAGGGGCGCGCCGCGCAGCCACGAGGTGCGGGCGAGGGCCTCGATCTCCCAGCCCGACATGCCGTCACTCGCGCCGACCAGGGCCTCGATCTCCTGGCGGGTGGCGTCCCGCGCGCCGTTGAACTCGTCGCGCAGCCAGGACAGCCACAGCCGGCGCTCGCTGGGATCCGGGGGGCCGATGTGCAGGGTGGCGATCCGGGGGTCCTCCTGGTGGAACCAGCCGGGCAGCCGTCCCACGTCGCCCACCGCGCACAGGACGGCGTTGCGAGCGTGCGGGCGGGGGCCCACCGGGCTCGCGTGCGGGGTCACGGCGTCGGTCATCGCGGCGCGCAGCCGGAGGTAGCCGAGGCTCGACTCGGGCTGCCCGGGCGGGAGATGGTGGTCGACGTCCTGGAAGACGAAGGCCGTGGCCGCCTCGGGCGAGGCGGCGATCCGGTGCACGAGGGCGAGCACGTCCTCGAAGGCGCGCGGGGGGCCGGCCGGGCGCGGGGAGAGCAGGCTCGACCGGTCCCGCCCGCGTTCGGCACCGCGCCGGGCACGGTCGTCGGCGGGCCGCCGTTCGCCCGCGGGCCCGTCCCGGCCGTCGCGCCACGCGCGTTGCCGGTCACCGGCGGACGCGTCCCCGCCCTCACGCCACCGGTCGCCCCCGGCCGCGCCTGCGCCGTCCCGCCCGGCACGCTGCCCGTCGTCCGGCCGTCGCCGCGGTTCGTCTCCGCCGGCCGGCTGACGCGCGGGCTCGTCCCCATCGCCCCGCCCGGCACGTCGGTCACCGTCCGCGGGCAGGCCCTCGCCGCCGTTCCCGGCGGTCGCCCGGGGCGGGTTCGCCGCCAGCCGGGCGAAGCGCTCGGCGTGGTCGGGCAGCGGGAAGGTGAGCCCGGCCACCGGGTCCCACCAGCCCACCACATCGGCGCCACGCGCCTCCAGCACCCCGGCGACCAGCCGCTGGAAGGAGGCGGGCCGGTCCTCGAACCACCAGCGGTCCCGGATCTGCCCGTTGAGGATCACCTGCCGGCCGCGCCGCAGCTCCCAGCCGAGCGAGACCGCCCACAGGGGCATCATGCCGTTGGCGGTGACGGGTCCGGTGCCGTCCCCGCTCTTGGTGAAGTCGGCCGTGCTCATGGGTTCGTCCACGTCCGGTAGGTCTCGCGGGGCAGCGGCTCGGCACGCCGGCCCGGCGGTTTGCCGTCCCAGGTGAGCTCGCCCGGGATGAAGCCGTCGTCGCCGCCCAGCGCCTCGTGCACCCGCTCCAGCAGCGCCTCGGTGGTGTCGCACACCGCCTCGTCCCGGGGCGCGTACAGGGTCACGTCCGGCTCGCCGGCCACGTGGTAGACGAGGACGGGCGCGCCGTCGTCGTCGGTGGCGACGGTCGTCTCGTACGACGCCCCGGTCGGCCGGGTGAAGTGCAGCCGGAAGCTGCCCCCTTGGTCCTCGCCGCCGTCGAAGGCGAAGCCCTCGCCGGTCATGGCGTCCTGGAGCGCCGCCACCAGGTCCCGGCGCCGCTGGTAGGCCAGCTCCAGCTCGTCCAGCCGGCGCTCGGCGTCGGGCAGCCTGCCCTCCAGGACGGCGACCGCGTCGAGGGCCTCGTCCGCCGAGCGCGCGGTCAGCGCCTCGACGACGGCCCGCACGGCGTCCCCGATCTCGTGGGCGAGGTCCTGGTCGCCGAGGTCGGCGGCGGCCTCCGCCACGCCCTCGGCCGCCGGGCGCACGACGTCGAGCCGCTCGGCGGCCTCGGCGAGGGCCGATTCCAGGGCCGCCCGCGCCGCCTCCGCGCGCTCGCGCTCCCGTGCCTCGGCCGCCTCCCGCTCCCGCGCCGCCCGGCTCTCCCGCTCGGCGGCCCCCCGTGCCTCCCCCACCGTGGCCGCGTGCCGGGCGAGGGCGTGTTCGACGGTGCCGAGCAGGGCCTCGAAGCGGACCTGCCCGCCCTGGCCGGCGGCCGCGCGCAACCGGTCGAGCAGGTCGGTGCAGCGACGGTGTCCCTCCGCGTCGAGGGCGGCGCCGTCCGGGCCGGCGACGACGGACAGCCGGTGCTCCAGTTCGGCCAGGACGACGGCGGGGTCGTCCGTACGGCTTCCGGTCGCCGCCGGGCGCAGGCTCACGACCCGGCCCCGCAGTTCCTCCACCGCGTCCCCGAGCGGCTCCCCGCGGCCGGCCCGCTCCCGCAGCTCCGCCAACCGCCGCTCCAGGGCGTCGGTCTCGGCCCGGTGCCCGGAGCGCCGGGCCGACGCGATCAGCTCCCGCACCTCGTCGAGGCCCCGCTCGTCCACCCCGAGCTGGTCCGCCCGCGCCCGGGCCACACCCGCTTCCTGGTCGGCGCGCCGCCGGGCCGCCAACTCGGCTTCCCTACGGGCGACTTCGTCGCGGCGCCGCTGCGCCTCGGCGCGGGCCCGCTCCCGGCGGGCGGCCGCCGCCTGGGCCGCCCGGGCGCGCTCGGCGGCCCGCCGGCGCTCCCTGGCCCGCCGTTCCTCGGCCCGGCGCCGGCGCTCCGCCGCCTCCCGTTCGGCGTACCGCGCGCCGACGCGGACGCTGCTGTACTTCGGTGATCCGCTCATCGTTCCCTCCGTGCCTCGGTGTGCAGCACGAACCCCCGCGCCGCGAGCTGTTCCTCGAGCCGTTCCCGGAAGCCGGGCTCCGGCGGCACCCCGGCCCAGGAGAACGATCCGTCCACCTCCACGGACAGTTCGATCCCGGCGGTCGTGTCCGGCTCGGCCAGCACCTGCCGGTAGCGGTCGGTGAGCGGGATCAGCCGCTGGTTGTCCGAGCCGCGCCAGCGCAGGCTGCCGTGCCGCGCCGCCAGATAGGGGCCGTCGACCAGCAGGTCCAGCCGGTCCAGCAGGGCGCGCCGGTCCGGGCCGCCGCGCCGCAGTGCCTCGTGGCGGAAGCCGGAGTAGGCCATCGCGCCGAAGTCCGCGCGCCGCTCCCGTACCGCGTCGAGCAGTTCGACGAGCGCCCGGGCCTGGCCGAACGGCTCCCCGCCGGAGAACGTGACGCCCTCGATGCCGTCCAATCCGCAGAGCCAGTCGGCGAGTTCGGCGACGGACCGGCTGGTCCCGCCCTCGAACGGCAGGGTCTCCGCGGCCACGCAGCCCGGGCAGCGCAGCGGACACCCCTGGACCCAGATCACCGCGCGGCTGCCGGGCCCGAGGGCCGTGCAGCGGTCCAGTGTCCGGGCGACGGAGAGACGGG
>NZ_VOGW01000071.1:25767-56590 GCF_007896895.1 Streptomyces misionensis
GCGCGAGAACACGTCCTCCGGGTCGACCGTCGAGGCCAGCGTGCGGTCCACCTTCGGGCCCGCCGCGTCGAGGCGGGTCCAGAACGCGTCCCCGCCCACCGGGCCGACGCCCACGACCACGGGCCCGGCCCCCCCCGTCTAACCCCGAGCGCCCGTGCCCCCCCGCCCCGCCCCCTTCATCCTGCGGCAGCACTGCACGCCGCCCGCGCGCCCCATGCACCTCCCCAGCCCGCGGTACTGCCCCACCGAACCGGGCGTCACGGTCACCGGGGCGGCGCCCCGCTCCGCCCGCACCCTGACGTACGGCACGTCGACAGGGGTGCCGGACCCGGTGGTGTTGCGCATGAGGCCCGAGACGGCGCTCTCGCCGGGCTTCAGGACCAGCGCGCGGGCCGGCTGGTCGAACTGCGGGTCGGTGCTGAGGCTTCCGCTCCCGTGCACGATCCGGACGCCCTGGACGGGCGCCAGGTCCTCGTCCAGCGGTTCGAGGAGCGGATAGCCGTCGAGCGCGTAATCCCGTTTCCCGCAGTTCTCCAGGCGCAGTCCCACCACGCGCAGGCCCATCGCGGCGTCGCCGTCATCGGCGGTGAGCCGGATGCCGGAGGGCGGGCACTGGCCGGGCGCGGGCGGCGCCTCGGCGGCGGGCACCCGGGTCACCTGGGCGACCTCGACACGGCTCACCCGGGACGAGCCGGGGGCCGGTGCCCCCAGCCGGACCGTGCCGCGCCGGGTCGTGCCGGGGCCGACCGAGCGCACCGTCTCGTGGCGGTTGCCCATGACCTCGCCGGCGTCCGTGGTGAAGTCGAACAGGATCGTGTACGTCAGCGCCTCGGTGCCGTTGTTGGTGACTTCGTAGGCGGCCGAGATCCCGGAGTCGCCGGCGGCGGGCAGGGGATCGGCGTGCACCCGGGACCGGTCGGCGGCGGTGGGGCCGGGCGTGGCGGAGGGGAGGGTGAGGGAGGTGATCCGGACGCCGTCCACCGGCGGGTCGGTGACGGGGAGGGAGGACATCGGTTCGGCCGCGCCGGGGACGCCCGCGTGTTCGGTTCCGCACGCCGTGAGCAGCAGGAGCACGGCGAGGGCCGGAAGGAGTGGCGTGGCTCTGCGCATCGGCCCATTCCACCAGGGCCGTGAGCGCCGGGCCATGGTGGAAGCCACAGTTCCGGCCGCGGCCGGGACAGGGCGCACGGGACGCCGCACCCCGGCCCGGCATGACCATCCCGCACCGATGTACTAGAGTTATCTCGACATCGAGATATCTGCCGAGGCGCACCGCGGTCGCCACTCTGGTAAGGCGAGCCTAACTTAGCCTCACCTCACCGGACCGGCCAAGCCGGCGTGGCGGCACGATTGACGGTGGTACGCGCACATCAATGAAGGAGACTGTCGTGTCGGCGAACAGCTTCGACGCCCGCAGCACGTTGCAGGTGGGCGACGAGTCGTACGAGATCTTCCGGCTGGACAAGGTGGAGGGCTCGGCCCGCCTGCCGTACAGCCTCAAGGTCCTGCTGGAGAACCTGCTCCGCACCGAGGACGGCGCGAACATCACCGCCGACCACATCCGCGCCCTCGGCGGCTGGGACTCGCAGGCCCAGCCCAGCCAGGAGATCCAGTTCACGCCGGCCCGCGTGATCATGCAGGACTTCACCGGCGTGCCCTGCGTCGTGGACCTCGCCACCATGCGTGAGGCCGTGAAGGAGCTGGGCGGCGACCCGGCCAAGATCAACCCGCTGGCGCCGGCCGAGCTGGTCATCGACCACTCCGTCATCGCCGACAAGTTCGGCACCAACGACGCCTTCAAGCAGAACGTCGAGCTGGAGTACGGCCGCAACAAGGAGCGCTACCAGTTCCTGCGCTGGGGCCAGACCGCCTTCGACGAGTTCAAGGTCGTCCCGCCGGGCACCGGCATCGTGCACCAGGTGAACATCGAGCACCTGGCCCGCGTCGTCATGGTCCGTGACGGCAAGGCCTACCCCGACACCCTGGTCGGCACCGACTCGCACACCACCATGGTCAACGGCCTCGGCGTCCTCGGCTGGGGCGTCGGCGGCATCGAGGCCGAGGCCGCCATGCTCGGCCAGCCGGTCTCCATGCTGATCCCGCGCGTCGTCGGCTTCAAGCTCACCGGTGAGCTCCAGCCCGGCACCACCGCCACCGACCTCGTGCTCACCATCACCGAGATGCTGCGCAAGCACGGCGTCGTCGGCAAGTTCGTGGAGTTCTACGGCGAGGGCGTGGCCGCCACCTCCCTGGCCAACCGCGCCACCATCGGCAACATGTCGCCGGAGTTCGGCTCCACCGCCGCGATCTTCCCGATCGACGGCGAGACCCTCAACTACCTGCGCCTGACCGGCCGCAGCGAGCAGCAGGTCGCGCTCGTCGAGGCCTACGCCAAGGAGCAGGGCCTCTGGCTGGACCCGAAGGCCGAGCCGGACTTCTCCGAGAAGCTGGAGCTCGACCTGTCCACGGTCGTCCCCTCCATCGCCGGCCCGAAGCGCCCGCAGGACCGCATCGTCCTCGCCGACGCCGCCGAGCAGTTCAAGCAGGACGTCCGCGCGTACGTCAACGACGAGTACGAGGCCAGCAAGGAGTCCTTCCCCGGCTCCGACGCCCCGTCGACCATCCCGAACGGCACCCCGTCCAAGCCGGTCACCGTCACCGCCCCCGACGGCACCACCTACGAGCTGGACCACGGTGCGGTCACCGTCGCGGCCATCACCTCCTGCACCAACACGTCCAACCCGTACGTCATGATCGGCGCCGCCCTGGTCGCCAAGAAGGCGGTCGAGAAGGGCCTGACCCGCAAGCCGTGGGTCAAGTCCACCCTCGCCCCGGGCTCGAAGGTCGTCACCGACTACTTCGAGAAGGCCGGCCTCACCCCGTACCTGGACAAGCTGGGCTTCAACCTGGTCGGCTACGGCTGCACCACCTGCATCGGCAATTCCGGCCCGCTGCCGGAGGAGGTCTCCAAGGCCGTCAACGACCACGACCTCGCGGTCACTTCGGTCCTCTCCGGCAACCGGAACTTCGAGGGCCGCATCAACCCCGACGTCAAGATGAACTACCTGGCGTCCCCGCCGCTGGTCGTCGCGTACTCCATCGCGGGCTCCATGAAGGTGGACATCACCCGTGACGCCCTGGGCACCGACCAGGACGGCAACCCGGTCTACCTGAAGGACATCTGGCCGACCGAGGCCGAGGTCAACGAGGTCGTCGCGGCCGCCATCGGCGAGGACATGTTCGAGAAGTCGTACGCGGACGTCTTCGCGGGCGACGCCCAGTGGCAGGCCCTCCCGGTCCCGACCGGCGACACCTTCGAGTGGGACACCGAGTCCACCTACGTCCGCAAGCCCCCGTACTTCGAGGGCATGGGCATGGAGCCGGCCCCGGTCGAGGACATCGCCGGCGCCCGCGTCCTGGCCAAGCTGGGCGACTCGGTCACCACCGACCACATCTCCCCGGCCGGTGCCATCAAGGCCGACACCCCGGCCGGCAAGTACCTCACCGAGCACGGTGTGGAGCGCCGCGACTTCAACAGCTACGGCTCGCGCCGCGGCAACCACGAGGTCATGATCCGCGGTACGTTCGCCAACATCCGCCTGCGCAACCAGATCGCGCCGGGCACCGAGGGCGGCTACACGCGTGACTTCACGCAGGACGGCGGCCCGGTCTCCTTCATCTACGACGCCTCGCAGAACTACCAGGCCGCCGGCATCCCGCTGGTCGTCCTGGCCGGCAAGGAGTACGGCTCCGGCTCGTCCCGCGACTGGGCGGCCAAGGGCACCGCGCTCCTCGGCGTCAAGGCCGTCATCGCCGAGTCGTACGAGCGCATCCACCGCTCGAACCTCATCGGCATGGGCGTCCTGCCGCTCCAGTTCCCGGAGGGCGCCTCCGCCGGGTCCCTCGGTCTGACCGGCGAGGAGACCTTCTCCATCTCCGGCGTCACCGAGCTGAACGACGGCACCACGCCGCGCACGGTCAAGGTCACCACCGACACCGGTGTCGAGTTCGACGCGGTCGTCCGCATCGACACCCCCGGTGAGGCCGACTACTACCGCAACGGCGGCATCATGCAGTACGTGCTGCGCAACCTGATCCGCAAGTAAGCGGCCAGGCAGGGCGGTCGAGGGCCGCGTCCCCGTGAGGGGGTGCGGCCCTTCGCCGTTCCCCGCTCACAGATCGAAGGAGTCCAGCGAGTCCAGCGAGACCTCGGGGAAGTCCGACGGACCCGGGCGCACCGCCATCTCCGCCCAGATCACCTTCCCCTGCGGCGAGTACCGCGTCCCCCACCGCTCGGTCATCTGCTGGACCAGGAACAGTCCCCGCCCGCCCTCGTCCGTCGTCGCGGCGTACCGCAGATGCGGCGAGGTGCTGCTGCCGTCGGCCACCTCGATGATCAGCGTCCGGTCCCGGATCAGCCGCAGCCGGACCGGCTCGGAGCCGTACCGGATCGCGTTGGTGACCAGCTCGCTGAGCACCAGCTCCATGCCGAAGGCCGCCTCCTCCAGACCCCACTGCGCGAGACGGTCGGACACGGCGCGCCGCAGCCCCGACACGGCGGCCGGATCGGCGGGCACGTCCCACTCGGCCACCTGGTCCGCGGTGAGCGCCCGGGTGCGCGCGATCAGCAGGGCCACGTCGTCCCTGGGGCCGTCGGGCAGCAGCTCCTCGAGCACCGCCCGGCAGCCCGCCTCCGGGGACCGGTCGGGATGGCCGGCCAGCGTCCGGCGCAGCAGCTCCATGCCCTCGTCCAGGTCGCGGGTACGGTCCTCGATCAGTCCGTCGGTGTACAGCACCAGCTGCGTGCCCTCGGCCAGCTCCATCTCGGCCGTCCGGAACGGCATGCCCCCGAGGCCGAGCGGCGGACCGGCCGGCAGCTCGGGGTAGGTGACGGAGCCGTCGGGGTGGACCAGGGCGGGCGCCGGATGCCCCGCGCGGGCCATGGCGCAGCGGCGGGTCACCGGGTCGTAGATCGCGTACAGGCAGGTGGCGCCCACGATCTCGCCCGCGTTCTCGGCGGCGAACTCGTCCTGGTCGATGCGGCCCACCAGGTCGTCCAGATGGCTCAGCAGGTCGTCGGGCGGCAGGTCGAGGGTGGAGAAGTTGTGCACCGCGGTCCGCAGCCGGCCCATCGTGGCGGCGGCGTGCAGCCCGTGTCCGACCACGTCGCCCACGGCCAGCGCCGCCCGGCCGCCCGGCAGCGGGATCACGTCGAACCAGTCCCCGCTCACCCCGGACCGGGCGGGCAGATAGCGGTAGGCGACGTCCAGCGCGCCCTGCTCGGGCAGGGCACGCGGCAGCAGACTGCGCTGGAGGGTGACCGCCAGGGTGTGCTCGCGGGCGTAGCGGCGGGCGTTGTCGACGCTCACCGCGGCCCGCGCCACCAGTTCCTCCGCCAGCGACAGGTCCTCCTCGTCGAAGGGGTCCCGCTTGGCCCGGTAGAAGTTGGCGATGCCCAGCACGACCCCGCGGGCCCGGATCGGGGCCGAGACGAGGGACTGGATGCCGTAGTCGAGGACGGCCTGGGTGCGCGGCGGGTCCTGGGCCCGCCAGCCCATGGCGGCGGACAGGTCGGGGACCAGCTCGGAGCGGCCGGTGTGGTAGCCGCGGGCCTGGGGCGTGGACGGCTTGTAGCGGATCAGCTGGTCCTTCGCGTACAGCGGGGCGTCCGCGCGGACGCCGTGCACGGCCAGCCGCCGCAGGGTGCCCGCGGTGGGCGCCGGCTCCTCGCCGTGCAGCACGCCGTCGTCCAGGTCCACGGTGACGAAGTCGGCGAACCGCGGTACGGCGATCCGCGCCAGTTCCTCCGCGGTGCGGCGCACGTCCAGGCTGGTGCCGACGCCCAGACCGGCGTCGTAGAGCAGTTTCAGCCGTTCCCGGGCGACCTCCGCGCGGCCCGAGAGGGCCTGCAGCTCGGTGGTGTCGCGCAGGGTGACCACGGTGCCGCGGGGGCCGCCCGCGTGGTCGGTGGGCCGCTGGTTGACCGCCAGCAGCCGTTCCCCGGCGAACAGCACCTCGTCGGTGGCCTCGCGCCCGGAGGCCAGCAGCTCCACCGTCTCCGGGTCGAGGCCGGGCAGCTCGGACAGGTGCCGTCCCTCGGCGTCGGCCGGCAGCCGCAGCAGGCGCCGGCCCTCGTCGTTGACGAGCAGCAGCCGCCCGTCGTCGCCGACGATGAGCACGCCCTCGCGCACCGAGTGCAGCACCGCGTCGTGGTGCTCGTACATCCGGGTCATCTCGTCCGGGGCCAGGCTGTGGGTCTGGCGCCGCAGCCGCCGCCCCACCAGCGCGGTCCCGCCGGTCGACACCACGAGCGCCCCGGCCCCGGCGCCCAGGATGATCGGCAGCTGCCGGTCCACCTGGCTGTTGACGTTCGTGACCTTGAGCCCGGCGGAGACGAGGGCGGTCACCCGGCCACGAACGTCCTTGACGGGCACGGTGGCCTGCATCTCGTGGCCCAGCGGCCCGTTGACGCTCTCGGTGTACGTCCGGCCCGCCAGCGACGGCCCGATGTTCCCGACGAACCGCTGCCCGATCCTGCCCGGCATCGGGTGGGTGTACCGGATCCCGCGCGTGTCCATGACCACGATGAAGTCGACCCCCGCCGCCTTCCGCCCGGCCTCGGTGACCGGCTGGAGCACCTTGGACGGGTCAGGGGTCCGCAGCGCCCGGAGGACTCCGGGGGAGTGCGCGAAGGTCTGGGCGACGGCGATGGAACGGCTGCGGGCCTCCGCGTCGGTGTCCCGCTGGGACTGGAGGTACAGCGCGACCGCGCCGCTGAGCACCAGCAGCACCACGAGGGCCACCTGGAGCAGGAAGACCTGTCCGGCGACGCTGCGGGGGCCCATGCCGACCACGGAGCGCCGGCCGCGGCGTCCGGATCGCGCGGTGTCCGACATGCGGCATTTGTAGCACCGCAGTTCAGTACCTGGCCATGGGGCGTCCGGTTCCTGGACAGGTGTCGCGGAGGAGGGTGCGCGGGCGAACGGCCACGGGCACGAGGCCGGGCGCCCCCGGGGGCGGCCGCTTCGGTCCGACCGCGTCAGAGGTATGACATAGTCGCATCAGGAGCTTCAAGCAGGTGGGGAGTGGTCATGTCCGTCGAGTGGGAGCCCGTCCGGCAGGCCCGTACGCACGAACTCGTGCTCGAGAGGATCGAGCAGCGGGTGGTGGCCGGCGAACTCAAGGCCGGGGACCGGCTGCCACCCGAGCGCGAGCTGGCGCCGGTCCTCGGCGTCAGCCGGTCCGCCCTGCGCGAGGCGCTGCGGGTGCTGGAGACGATCGGCGTGCTGGTCGCCCAGTCGGGCCGCGGCCCGGACGCCGGGGCACGCATCGTGCGCAACCCGGACGACGCCCTCGGCCGGCTGCTCCGCCTCCATGTGGCGCTGGGCAGCTACAGCCTCCAGGACGTCCTGGAGGCGCGGGTCACGCTGGAACGCCACAGCTTCGAGGCCGCCGCCGAGAACGCCCCGGCGGAGGACCTCGACGAGGCGGAGCGCATCCTGCATCGGATGCGCGCGCCGGGCGTGACCGCGGCGGAGTTCAGCGACCTGGACACGCGGTTCCACGTCCTGATCGCCGGCGCCTCCGGCAACCACCTCATCTCCACCCTCACCGCGGCCGTGCGCGAGTCGGTGCGCCCGATGATCCTCCAGGCGCTGGAGGGGGCCGAGGACTGGCCGGCCGCGGCCGACGCCCTGAACGACGAGCACGCGCGGATGCTGCGCCTGGTGCGCGCCGGCGAGGGTGCCCAGGCGGCCGACGTGGCCGAGCGGCACATCCGCGGCTTCCACGGCGGGCTGGTCGGCACCGGGCACTGACCCGGCCCGCGGCCGGACGGCGGGCGCCCCCGGCCGCCGTCGGTCACACCGTGTCCGTCAGGGCAGCATCCAGGAGAGCACCGGCGTCGACTGGAGGTGGACCAGCACGCCGAGCAGGGCCAGCATCGCCACGCTGTAGCCGATCACCTTGCCCAGCAGAATCCTTTCGGAGCCGGGCTGTTCCACGGCGGTCGCGGCGATCGTCAGGTTCTGCGGGCTGACCAGCTTGCCGACCACGCCGCCCGAGGAGTTCGCGGCCACCAGCAGGGTCGGGTCGATGCCCGCGGCCTTGCCCGCGCTCTGCTGGAGGGTGGCGAACAGGGCGTTCGCGGAGGTGTCGGACCCGGTCACGGCGGTGCCCAGCCAGCCCAGGGCGGGGGACAGCAGGGCGAAGACCGAGCCGACCGCGGCCAGCCAGGTGCCGATGGCGACGGTCTGCCCGGACTGGTTCATGACGTAGGCGAGCGACATCACGGTGGCGACCGTGGCGATGGCGCCCCGCATGGTCCGCAGGGTGCTGCCCGCGGCGGCCAGGCCCATGCGGCCCGACATCGGGAAGCGGTCCCGGTCGCCGGCCAGGCCGTAGACGAGCATCACCAGGAGTCCGGAGACGATCAGCAGGGTGCCGGGGTTGCCCAGCACGTCCAGGCTGTAGACGGCGCTGGACGAGGGGGTGCCGTCGGCGGTCAGCAGCCGGCCGTACAGGCCGGGCCAGTGGAACGTGACGGCGGCGTTGCCGAGCAGCGCGGGCATGTCGACGCCCACCGTCAGCTTGGCGAGCGCGAAGACCGCGATCACCAGGGCGTACGGCAGCACGGCCAGGGTGACGCGGCGCCGGGTCAGCGGCTCGGTCTCGACGCGGGAGCGCTGGTCCTCGGGGGTCCGCGGGGTCCAGAAGCGCAGCATCACCACCGCGGCGGCGAAGCCGATCAGCGAGGCGACCACATCGGTGAGCTCGTACGCGAAGTGCTGGGAGCACCAGAACTGGACGACGGCGAAGACGCCCCCGGTGACCAGGGCGAGGGGCCACAGCTGGCGGAAGCCGCGCACGCCGTCGACCAGGAAGAGCAGCAGCATCGGGACGAAGAGGGCGAGCACCGGGGTCTGGCGGCCGACCACCGCGGCGATGTCCTCGGGCCGGATGCCGGTGAGGCTGCCGCCGGTGGTGATCGGGATGGCCATGGCGCCGAAGGCCACCGGCGCGGTGTCGGCGACCAGGACGGTCACGGCGGCCTTGAGCCTGGGCAGGCCTATCGACATCAGCATGGCGGCCGTGATGGCGACGGGGGCGCCGAAGCCGGCGAGGGCTTCGAGCAGCCCGCCGAAGCAGAAGGCGATGAGCATCGCCTGGATCCGCAGGTCGCCGCGGCCGACGGCGCTGAAGGAGCGGCGCAGGTCCTCGAACCGCCCGCTGACCACGGTGAGTTCGTAGAACCAGATGGCGGCCACGACGATCAGCATGATCGGGAGGAGCCCGTTGAGCAGGCCCTGGGTGGCGGACAGGACGCCCAGGCGCACCGGCATCCCGTAGCCGAGCACCGCGACGAGCAGCGCGGTGACCAGGGAGCCGAGCGCCGATTGCAGGGCCGAGCGCCTGGCCGCCATGAGCAGCAGGAAGAAGACGGCCAGCGGGACCAGCCCCAGCAGGGCCGTACCGGTGAGGCTGCCCCCGACGGCATGGGTGTCGGGGGTGTAGGCCGCGAGGACGGCCGGTGGCGCGGTGGTCACGTAGGTGCTCCTCCATGAGCG
This sequence comes from Streptomyces misionensis, assembly GCF_007896895.1. Classification (GTDB taxonomy): domain Bacteria; phylum Actinomycetota; class Actinomycetes; order Streptomycetales; family Streptomycetaceae; genus Streptomyces; species Streptomyces misionensis_A. The sequence goes on from NZ_VOGW01000071.1 coordinate 35,334, forward strand.
ACTCCTGCGACTGCTGCGCGCCGGTACGGGGTGCCTCGGGCACCGCCGGAACGCGCCGGTCCGGGCCCCGCCGGCCGGCGCGTGACACGGCGCACGTCGCTGAACGGCAATCAGTAGGGCACCGATGACGTCCCATGTCAATAAGGTCTGACCGAAACGTGTCCTGAATGGATTCTGGACTGTGAGCTTTACGGTCGGACCTAGTATGGTCGGACCGTACTCTGCTTCATCGCGTCCCAGCGTTGTGCCAAGGAGGTGCCATGCGCATCGGACTCTTCGCCACCTGCCTCGGGGACACGCTGTTCCCCGACGCGGTCAGAGCCACCGCGATCCTGATCGCCCGGCTCGGCCACGAGGTGGTGTTCCCGCCCGGGCAGACCTGTTGCGGTCAGATGCACGTCAACACCGGCTACCAGCGCGAACCCGTCCCGCTCGTGCGGAAGTTCGCCGAGCAGTTCGGCGATCCGTCGATCGACGCGGTGGTGCTGCCGTCCGGCTCGTGCGCGGGTTCGGTCCGCCACCAGCACCCGCTCGTGGCCGAGCGGTACGGGGACGCGGCGCTGCGGGACGGCGTCGAGACCGTCAGGGCCAAGACCTACGAGCTGTCCGAACTGCTCGTGGACGTGCTCGGCGTGACCGACGTCGGCGCCTACTTCCCCCACCGGGTCACCTACCACCCCACCTGCCACTCGCTGCGCATGCTGCGGGTGGGGGACAAACCGCTGCGGCTGCTGCGCGCGGTGGACTCCATCGACCTGGTGGAGCTGCCCGAGGCGGACGCCTGCTGCGGCTTCGGCGGCACCTTCGCGGTCAAGAACGCCGACACCTCGGGCGCCATGCTGCAGGACAAGGTGCGCAACGTCCTGTCCACCGGCGCGGACGCCTGCACGGCCGGCGACTCGTCCTGCCTGATGCACATCGGCGGCGGGCTGTCCCGCATCCGGTCCGGCACCCGCACCCTGCACCTGGCGCAGATCCTCGCCTCCACCCGCACCTCGCCCCACGCGTTCCCGAAGACGGAGGCCGCCACCCGATGAGCAGCACTTTCCTCGGCATGCCCGCCGCCCCGCCGCGCTCCCCGTACGGGACCGGCAACCTGCGCGGCGAGCGGAAGTTCCCCAAGGCCGCCCACGACGAGCTGCGCAACGAGCAGCTGCGCCGCAACCTCCGCAAGGCCACCCACTCCATCCGCGCCAAGCGGCTCGCCGTCACCTCCGAACTGCCCGACTGGGAGCCGCTGCGCGACGCCGGCGCGGCGATCAAGGCGGCCACCATGGACCGGCTGCCCGAACTCCTCGAACAACTGGAACGCAAGGTCACCGAGCAGGGCGGCACCGTGCACTGGGCGCGGGACGGCGTCGAGGCCAACGAGATCGTCACCCGCCTGGTCAAGGAGACCGGCAGCGACGAGGTCATCAAGGTCAAGTCGATGGCCACCCAGGAGACCGGCCTCAACGAGCACCTGGAGAACCAGGGCGTCACGGCGTACGAGACCGACCTGGCCGAACTGATCGTCCAGCTCGCGCACGACAAGCCGTCGCACATCCTCGTACCGGCGATCCACCGCAACCGCGACGAGATCCGCGACATCTTCCGCTCCGCCATCCCCGGCGTCGATCCGGAACTGGACTCGGTGCCCGCCCACCTCGCCGCCGCGGCACGGGCGTACCTGCGGGAGAAGTTCATGACCGTCCCGGTGGCGGTCTCCGGGGCCAACTTCGGCATCGCCGAGACCGGCACCCTGTCGGTCGTCGAGTCCGAGGGCAACGGCCGGATGTGCCTGACCATGCCGAAGACGCTGATCACCGTCATGGGCATCGAGAAGGTCCTGCCCCGCTACCAGGACCTGGAGGTCTTCCTCCAGCTGCTGCCGCGGTCCTCCACCGGTGAGCGGATGAACCCGTACACCTCGATGTGGACCGGCGTCACCCCGGGCGACGGACCGCAGGAGTTCCACCTGGTGCTGCTCGACAACGGCCGCACCGCCGCGCTCGCCGACCGGATCGGCCGCCAGGCCCTGCACTGCATCCGCTGCTCGGCCTGCCTCAACGTCTGCCCGGTGTACGAACGGGCCGGCGGCCACGCCTACGGCTCCACGTACCCCGGCCCCATCGGTGCCGTGCTCACCCCGCAACTGGCCGGCATGGACGCCGCGAAGAACGACCCCAACAGCTCGCTGCCGTACGCCTCCAGCCTCTGCGGGGCCTGCTTCGACGCCTGTCCGGTGAAGATCGACATCCCGTCGCTCCTGGTCGAGCTGCGCCACCAGCACACCGAGCAGGCCCGAGCCACCGCGGAGAAGTTGGCGATGAAGGCCGCGGCGACGGTGATGAGCCGGCCCGGGCTGTTCACCGCGGCGCAGAAGGCGGCCGGGACGGGCGGCCGGGTGGTGGCGGGACGCGACCGGAAGATCTCACGCCTCCCGGCCCCCTTCGACGGCTGGACCGACACCCGGGACCTCCCGGCTCCGCCCCGCCGGACCTTCCGCTCCTGGCTGGCCTCCGCCGAGGGCGCGGCGGCCCTGCGCGCGGCGGCCGAGGAGGGCGCCCGGCCCGGCGCCGACACCGTCCGGCACGACCACGAGGAGGGGAACCGATGACCACGACCGCGCGCGAGACGGTGCTCGGCCGGATCCGGGACGCGCTGGCCCTGTCCGGTCCGGAACCGGCCCCGGCGGTGCCGCGTGCGTACCGCACCGGCCGGAGCCTGCCCGACCGGGAACGGCTCGACCTCCTGGTGGACCGCCTGGTCGACTACAGGGCGACGGTGCGCACCTGCACCGCCGACCGCACCGCCGAGGTGATCGCCGAGGCCCTCCACGCGCACGGCGCCCGCCGCATCGGCGTCCCCGCGGGGCTCGACGAGGCCTGGCTCGCCCGCTACGACGGCGAGGTCCGGCGCGATGACGCCGACGTACCGGCGCCCCGGCTGGCCGCGCTCGACGGCGTGGTCACCGCGTCCGCGGTGACCTGCGCGGAGACCGGCACCATCTTCCTGGACGGCTCCCCGGACCAGGGCCGGCGCGCGCTGTCGCTGGTGCCGGACCTGCACGTGTGTGTCGTGGACCTGTCGTCGGTGGTGGTCGGCGTGCCGGAGGCGGTCGCCCGGCTGGTCCCGGAGCGGCCCACGACGCTGATCAGCGGGCCGTCGGCGACCTCCGACATCGAGCTGGAGCGCGTCGAGGGCGTGCACGGCCCGCGCACCCTGGACGTGGTGATCCGCACAGACGCCTGAACGGACGGCGACCGGCCGGGACGGCGTCACGCGCGCGGCCGGGCTCGACGAGACCACGACGGGCCGTGAGCGCCGCTGTCCGCAGACGCCGTGTCAGTCCCGCGCGCAGCCACCGGCGGGCGCGGCACCGTGCCGGTCCCGCAGCAGGAAGTCGGCGCGTACGACCTCCCCGGAGCCCAGCAGCGTCCGCCGGACCGCCGGTTCCCTGCCTTGCACCGAGGCCACGACGCTGAGGTGGCCCTCGGGCAGCCCGGTGACGGCGTACGCGCCCCGCGCGTTCGTCAGTGTGGACACCAGCTGGCGGCCGCCGGGGCCCAGCACGGTCACCAGCGCCCCCGGGACCGGCCGCTCGTGCGGGTCACGGACCGTGCCGACCAGGTCGGGCTCCGGTTCGCCGAAGTGGTGGCGGTGCACCGGCAGCGCCGTGGGCAGCGGTGCCTCCACGGACGGGTCGTCCACCGGCGGCTCCTGGACCTCCGCCGCGGGGTCCGGCCGGGCCGCGTGCCGGTGCCGCCAGGCGTCCAGGCCCATGAGCAGGGCACCCGCCGCGGTCCAGGCGCAGAGGACCAGGACCGGGCCGAGTGTCCCGGCCCCGCCGAAGTAGAGCGCCGAGCGCAGCGCCTCCACGCCGTTGGCCAGCGGCATCACGGCGTGGACGTACTGGAAGAACGGCGGAAGCATCGCGGCGGGCGCCGCGCCACCGCTCGTGGGGATGCTGAGCACGATGAAGAGCGTCATGCCCACGGCCGGGAAGAACCGCCGGGTGAAGGGGGCCAGGCCGGTGCCGAAGGTGGCCACGGCCGTCGTGAGCAGGAAGGCGAGGAGCAGGGTCACCGGGTTGTGCGGCAGGTATCCGAGGCCCGCGCCGACCGCATAGCCGACGAGGCTGAACAGCGCGGAGACACCGAGGATGGCCAGCAGCTTCCTGCGCCGGTCGAAGGACGCGGCGCGCAGCAGGGTGGTGGCGAGGATGTAGCCGGGCACGTTCCACGCGATGCCGAAGTACACCAGGGTGGTGCCCATCCGGTCCTCGCTCACCGTGGGGGCGACGTCCCGGACGGCGAGCTGCCCGGACCGGCCCCCGGTGACCTGGGTGAACGCGGTGGTCAGCGCCTGTTCGAGGGAGGCGCCGTTCGCCTTGGCGACGAAGAGCACGGGACGGTCCCCGGGGGCGAAGCCGCCCACCGCCGTCCGGTCGCGCACGGCCCGGCGCGCGGCCGCCGCGTCGCCTACGGCCGTGATGTCGAAGCCGCCCGGCTGGGCCCGCTCCAGGACGGCGTCCACCTCGTGTGCCGCCGCGCGGCCCGCCACGACCACGTGCGCGTGGTGGGGTCGGGGCGAGTGGAGCGCCGGTGCGAAGCAGAACAGGAAGCCCAGGAAGAGGACGGCCGGGAACCAGACGGCCTCGGTCAGGGTCCGCGCCCAGGGCGGCCGGGTCACAGGTGTTGCCCGGTCGCCGTGCCGCTGTCCGTCGTCCGCCACGTCCGGTTACCCGCACCTCTCGTCCGGGCGCTGCCACGGGCGGCGAGCGCTCCCATTTATTTGTAGCCTACATGTATTCTCTCCGGGCCTCGGCCGGGCGGGAGGCGCCCCGGACACGCGAAGGCCGGGTCCCCGGCGCGGTACGGCGCCCGGAACCCGGCCTCCCGGTGCCCGTCAGCCCAGCAGTTCCACCTCCGCCAGCGTCGAGGGACGGTCCAGCACCAGCCGGTACGTCTTGTACGCACCCGGCGCCGCGATCGTGAACGCCCGGGTCTGCCGGTTCCAGGGGAAGGTCTCCCCGGAGCGGTGGTCCAGCGTCCGCCAGGTCGTGCCGTCGTCGGAGCCCTGGAGGGTCCAGCCGGTCGGCGCCCCGGTGCGGTCCGCCGGGGACGTCAGCGTGTACTGGACCGGCCTCGCGGACCGGCTCGCCGGCAGGGTCACCGAGGTGACCGTCGCCTCCGTCGCCGAGGTGTCGTCGAACAGCGGCCCGTCACCCTTGAGGATGTCCGAGCGGGGCGCCGGCACCGTGTCGCCCTGGGTGATCGAGACCGGTCCCGCGTCCTTGCCGCTGCCCCACGCGGCGGGCCGGGGACCCATGGTGAAGGTCAGCTCACCGCCCTTGGAGAGCAGCGAGTGCGGGAGCGAGGTCGAGGTCCAGGGACGGCCGTCGAACGTCACGCTCTGGACGTACACGTTCTTCGCGCTGTTCTTCGGCGCGTTCACCACCAGGTCGTGGCCGTTCTCCAGGTGCACGGTGGCCTTCTTGAACAGCGGGGAGCCGATGGCGTACTCGCCGCCGCCCATGACGAGCGGGTAGAAGCCGAGCGCGGAGAACAGGAACCAGCCCGACTGCTCGCCGTTGTCCTCGTCGCCGTGGTAGCCCTGCCCGATCTCGCTGCCGAGGTAGAGCCGGGACAGGATCTCCCGGACCGCCGCCTGCGTCTTCCAGGGCTGCCCGGCCGCGTCGTACATGTACGCGACGTGATGGGCGACCTGGTTGGACTGGCCGAGCATGCCCATGCGCACGTCCCGCGCCTCGGTCATCTCGTGGATGACCCCGCCGTAGGAGCCGACGAACTGCGGGGAGGCCGTCTCCGGGGTGGCGAAGAACTCGTCCAGCTTGTCGGCGAGCCCCTTTCGGCCGCCGTAGAGGTTCGCCAGGCCCCGGGTGTCCTGCGGGGCGGTGAAGGCGTAGCCCCAGCCGTTGGTCTCCGTGTAGTCGTAGCCCCACACCCGCGGGTCGTAACTCCCGGACTTCACCCGCCAGTCGCCGTGGGCGTCCTTGCCCTGGAAGAAGCCGGCCGCCGGGTCGAAGAGGTTCACGTAGTCACGGGCGCGGTTGAGGAAGTACTCGGACTCCTCCTTGTAGTGCTTCTCGCCGGTCTTCTCGTACAGGGCCTTGCCCATCCGGGCGATGCCGTAGTCGTTGACGTAGCCCTCCATCGCCCAGGACAGGCCCTCGGCGGTGCGGGTGTCGGTGTAGCCGAGGAACGGCGAGGTGCTCATGCCCTTGCGGCCCACGCCGGACGCCGGGGGCACCACCGTCGCGTTCTTCAGGGCCGCCTCGTACGCCGCCTTCGCGTCGAACTTCACGCCCTTCACATAGGCGTCGGCGAACGCCACGTCCGAGGAGGTGCCGGTCATCAGGTCCGCGTAGCCGGGCGAGGACCAGCGCGAGGTCCAGCCGCCGTCCTTGTACTGCTGCACGAAGCCGTCGACCATCGCGCCCGCCTGCGAGGGCGTCAGCAGCGAGTACGCCGGCCATGTGGTCCGGTAGGTGTCCCAGAAACCGTTGTTGACGTAGACCGTGCCGTCCACGATCTTCGCGCCGGTGTGCGTCGGGGTGTCCTGGCTGGGCATGGGGGAGAAGGGCGAGGCGTACCGGTTCTCGCCGTCCACCTTCTCGTAGCCCGAGTTGGGGTACAGGTACAGCCGGTACATGCTGGAGTACAGCGTGGTCAGCTGGTCCGGGGTGGCGCCCTCCACCTCCACCTTGCCCAGCAGCCGGTCCCAGACGCGCTGCGCCCGCGCCTTCACCGTGTCGAAGGAGGTGCCCGGCGGGATCTCCTGGCGCAGATTGGCCTTCGCCTGGTCGACGCTGATCAGCGAGGTGGCCAGGCGCAGCGTCACGGTGCGGTCGGCACCCGCGGCGAAGCGCAGATACCCCTTCACCCCGCTCGACGCCCCGTCCGTGACCTTCCGGTCGAACTCGCCGTACACGAACAGCCGCGTGGCGCCGGTCGACAGGCCCGACTTGACGTCCGAGTACCCGGTGACGGTGCCGTGTTCCTTGTCCAGCGTCAGCCCCGCCTGCTCGGTGACGTTGTCGAACAGCACGCTCGCGTCGGAGCCGGGGTAGGTGAAGCGCAGCACCGCCGCGTGGTCGGTCGGCGTCATCTCCGCCTTGAGCCCGTTCTCGAACCGCACCCCGTAGTAGTACGGCCGCGCCGTCTCGTTCTCGTGCCGGAACGCCAGCGCGCGCGCCTCGCGGCCGGTGTCCGGGGTGCCCGCCGCGGCCGACGGCATCACCTGGAAGGTCTGCCGGTCGCCCATCCAGGGACTCGGCTCATGGCTCGCGCTGAACGCCTGGATCGTCGGCAGATTGGCGTCGTTGTTCGCGTGCGCGTACTCGTACAGCCAGCTCAGCGACGAGGCGTTGGTGACCGGTGTCCAGAAGTTGAAACCGTGCGGGAGCGCCGTCGCCGGGAAGTCGTTGCCGCGCGAGAAACTGCCGCTGGAGTTGGTGCCGCGCGTGGTCAGCGCGTAGTCGGACAGGTGCGCCTTCGGCTTCTCGGGTGCCGCCGGCTTCAGCGACACGTCGTCGATCCAGCCGCGGAACTTCGCCGGCCCGCCGGGGGAGTCGTACCCCACCAGAATCCGGTCGACCGTCTTCCCGGCGGCGACCGAGCCGATCCGCGAGACGACGTTGTTCCACTGGTTGACGTAGAGCGACTTCGAGGCGCCCTGGCCGCGCGGCGACAGCGGGAAGCCGTGCTGGTCGAGCGCGCCCAGGTCGCTGAGGTAGGTGCCGTCGGTGAAGGCGAGGTCCAGGGAGACGTTGGTGGCGTCGTAGTCCCGGTCGCCGTCGGCCATCGACGGGAAGATGCGGTACGACAGCTGAGTGTCGCCGCCGACCTTCACATGGACGTCGAACACCTTGTTGTACGAGTACGCCCGGCCGTCCGCCGTGTGCCGGCCGGCGTAGCGCAGCGCCCGCGTGCCGGTGAACCCGACCCGTGCCTTGGCCGTCGGCGAGGCGGTCGGGCCCTTGTCGGTCAGCGTCAGCATGTCCTGCGGCACCGGGCCGCCGCTGTCACCGGTGGACAGCTGCACGTCGGCGAGCTGGAGGATGTCCGACGCGCCGTTGTTCCGGGTCACCTCCAGCCGGAAGTGCTGGTACTCGGCGGGCTGGTCGAGGTGGTACGTCTTGGTCTGGAAGCGTTCGGAGAAGGCCTGCCCCGAGCGGGTGTCGAGGCTCTTCCAGTCCTTGCCGTCGGTGGAGCCGAGCAGCGTCCAGTCCCGCGGGTCGCGTTCGGCGGCGTCGTTGGCCGAGGTCAGCGCGTAGTCCGCCACCTCGACCGGCTTGTCCAGGTCGAACTCCGCCCAGCCCGTAGGCTGGAAGGTCAGCCACTTGGTGCCCGGCTCGCCGTCGACCAGGTTCTCCTTCACCTCGCCCGCGCCCGTGTTCTCGCCGCTCGCGCGGACGTCGGTGACGTGGTCGTTCACATTGCCCGGTATCCCGGTGCTGTAGCCGCCGTCCACGCCCGAGGCCCGCGGGGTGCCGTCCGGGCCGGTGTCGACCGTGCTCAGCCAGTCCGGTGCGGGATCGCCCGCCTCGAACGAGGACGCGAACTCCCGGTCGGCAGCCGGGGATTTGGCGGGCACCGCGACCGCGGCGCCCTGTGCGCCCGCGGCCATGGCGAAGGCGGCCGTGAGTACGACCGCCCGGCCCCATCTGTGCCGAGTTCTCCGCTGCATCTACGGATTCCCTCCCTGCGCCGATCGGACAACGTTGTCAGTTCGAGGCGCAGGAACCAAGTAGGTGGTCAAGTGGCCGGTGATGTCAAGGGTGTTGGGCGTGTCATTCCCGAGGTCGGGGCCGTGATTTCTTTCCGGGGACCGCGCACGGCCCGCCCATATGTCCGGGAGGTCTCAACTCGGAAAAGACCCGCGGGGAACGATGCATTCGATCTTGCTCAGCTGGCGGGAACTGGACTATACCTGTCGGCGCCCGGTACAAGAGCACTTCCGGCAGTACATGCACGAAGAACTTCCTGCACCACCCAGCTTGACCCGACCGCGGTGCCGGGCAGGATCCGGTTCACCGCCTGAGTCCTGGAGAAGGCGAGGACTTGAGCATGGGATCCACTGCGCACCACGACCGTGAGGGTGTCGGCCGCCGCGATCTGATCAAGCGCTCCGCGGCGCTCGGCCTGGTGGCCGTCCCGGGGATGGGCCTGATGTCCGCCTGCGCGAGCAGCGGGGGCGGCGGCCAGAGCAAGGCGAAGGAAGGCAAGAAGACCGCGAAGAACCCGCTCGGCGTGAACGACACCGCCAAGATGGAGTTCGTCCTGTTCGACGGCGGCTTCGGCAAGGAGTACGCCCAGGACGCGGTCAAGATCTACGAGAAGGACTTCCCGAAGGCCACGGTGAAGTTCGCCGCCACCCAGAAGATCCAGTCCACCCTCCAGCCCCGCTTCAACCAGGGCAACCCGCCGGACCTCATCGACAACTCCGGCGCCGAGCAGATGGACATGGGCGTCCTGGTCGGCAAGACCCAGCTGGCCGACCTCACCCCGCTGCTGGACGCGCCGTCGTACGACGACCCGTCCAAGAAGGTCCGCGACACGCTGCGCCCCGGCATCGTGGAGATGGGCCAGTTCGACGGCAATCCGGTGTGGATCCTGTACTACGCGTACACGGTCTACGGCGTCTGGTACTCGCAGAAGGCCCTGGACTCGCTCGACGCCGAGTACCCGAAGACCTGGGACGAGATGCTCCAGGTGTGCGAGAAGGCCAAGAAGAAGGGCATGGCGGGCTGGACGTACGCGGGCAAGTACCCGTACTACATCCCCTTCTCGCTGTACCCGATGATCGGCAAGGTCGGCGGCCGCGAGGTGCTGGACGCCATCGACAACCTGGAGCCGAACGCCTGGAAGCACCCGGCGGTCAAGGCGTGCTTCGAGGCGTACTACGAGCTGTTCAAGAAGGGTTACATCCTCCGGGGCACCCCGGGTCTCGACCACATCCAGTCGCAGACCGCCTGGGCCAAGGGCGAGGCCCTGTTCATCCCCAACGGCTCCTGGGTGGAGAACGAGTCGGCCAACGTCATCCCGAAGGACTTCGACCTCGCGGTCTCGGCGCCCACCGGCATCGACAGCGGCGACAAGATGCCCTTCGGCACCATCTGGGCCTCCGGTGGTGAGCCGTTCATCGTGCCCTCCAAGGCGGCGAACCCCGAAGGCGGCATGGAGCAGCTGCGCATCATGCTGTCGGAGGCCTCCTCGAAGAACTTCACCGCCAAGGTGAAGTCGCTGACCGCCTACAACGGCGGCACCAGCGGCATCGACCTCACCCCGGGCCTGAAGTCGGGCGTGGCGGCGCTCCAGCTGGCCGGCTCCAACGTGGTGAACCCCCGCCTCCAGGACTGGTACGTGCAGCTCCAGAAGGAGAAGATCGGCGTGTCCGGTCTCGGCGAGATGATGGCGGGCCGGCTCACCCCGGCGGAGGCCATAAAGAAGATCCAGGGCTTCGCCGACGAGGCGGCCAAGGACACCTCCATCAAGCACTACAAGCACCAGTAACCAGCACCCCCGAACGCACCGGAGTGGCGATGCAGCACGGCAAGTACCGGTTCATCGTGGGGTTTCTGGCAGTGCCCCTGGGACTGTACGCGCTCTTCGTGGTGTGGCCGTTCATCCAGTCCATCTATTACTCGTTCACGGACTGGACCGGCCTGAGCCCCGAATTCAAGATGGTCGGCCTCGACAATTACCAGCGGATGCTGCACGACGACATCTTCTGGAAGTCGTTGCAGCACAGCCTGCTGTTCGCCCTGGTGCTGCCGGTCGTCACGATCAGCCTGGCGCTGTTCTTCGCCTTCATGATCAATGTGGGCGGGCGGCGCAGAAGGGGAGGCCCCGCGATCAGGGGGGTCCGGGGCTCCTCCTTCTACAAGATCGTCTATTTCTTCCCGCAGGTGCTGTCCATCGCGATCGTGGCGCTGCTGTTCCAGTTCGCGTACAACCCGGACAGCGGGGCGGTCAACTCGATCCTGCGGGGCATCGGGCTCGACCACGTCCAGCCGCTGTGGCTGGGCGACCCGAGCCTCGCCCTGTGGTGTGTGATGGCGGTGCTCGTCTGGTCCACGGTCGGCTTCTTCGTGGTCCTGTTCTCCGCGGGCATGGCCTCGATCCCGGCCGAGCTGTACGAGGCGGCGCTGATCGACGGCGCCAGCCGCTTCACCACCTTCTTCCGCATCACCCTGCCACTGCTGTGGGACACCGTGCAGTCCGGCTGGGTCTACATGGGCATCCTCGCGCTGGGCGCCGAGTCGTTCGCGGTCGTACAGATCATGACGACCGGGCCGGGCGGGCCCGACTACTCGACCACGGTGCTGGTCCTGTACGTGTACCAGAAGGCGTTCCGGGACGGTCAGGCCGCCTACGCCACCACCATCGGCGTCGCCCTGCTGGTCGTCACGCTCGCGTTCGCGGCGATCGTGATGCGGCTGGGCCGTCGCGAGCGGCTGGAGTTCTGAAGCGATGAAGACGACCGAGACCCCCGCCCCGCCGCCGGCCGAGCCCGGCGCGAGCGTCTCCAAGACCCGGGCACCGGCCCCGGGACCCGCCCCGCACAAGCGCGAGGGCGGCGTCCTCAACGTCTTCTCGCACGGCGTGCTGATCATCTGGGCGATCATGGTGGTCATGCCGCTGCTGTGGGCGGTGATGACGTCCTTCAAGAACGACAGCTCCATCTTCGGCTCGCCCTGGGCGCTGCCGGACCGGCTGCACTTCGAGAACTGGGCGCGGGCCTGGACCGACGCCAACATGAGCGGCTACTTCCTCAACACCGTTCTGGTGGTCGGCGGTTCGCTCGTCGGCACCCTGGTGCTCGGTTCCATGGCGGCCTACGTCCTCGCCCGCTTCGACTTCCCGGGCAACCGCTTCATCTACTACCTGTTCATCGGCGGCATGAGCTTCCCGATCATGCTGGCGCTGGTCCCGCTGTTCTACGTCGTGAACAACATGGGCCTGCTGAACACCATCCACGGGCTGATCCTGGTCTACATCGCGTATTCGCTGCCGTTCACGGTCTTCTTCCTCACGGCGTTCTTCCGCACCCTGCCCACCTCGGTGGCGGAGGCGGCGTTCGTGGACGGGGCTTCGCACACGCGTACGTTCTTCCAGATCATGCTGCCCATGGCCAAGCCCGGTCTGATCAGCGTGGGCATCTTCAACTTCCTGGGCCAGTGGAACCAGTACATGCTGCCCACGGTCCTCAACACCGACCCGGACAAGAAGGTGCTCACCCAGGGCCTCGTCCAACTGGCGGTCAGCCAGGGCTACAAGGGTGACTGGTCGGGCCTGTTCGCGGGCCTGGTGATGGCCATGCTGCCGGTGCTCGGAGCGTACATCGTCTTCCAGCGGCAGGTGGTCCAGGGGCTCACCGCGGGGGCGCTCAAGTAGCGCCCCACCGGGCATGACAACCGAGAGTGATCATCCCTGCGCACGCCGTTCCGGACCGCCGGACGGCGTGCGCAGCCGTGTGGAGACCCCGGATCCGGCTCAACCTCTTGACGTGAGTCGCCCCGAACGGCTCAGCTTAGAGTTCACTAGTTGGACATACACGGGGCCCCGCCGAAGCGGCCCCGCGCTCAGGAGGTCGTCGTGGAGACTCCAGGGTCGCAGTCGTCACTGCACCGAGCCAACCTGGAGCGGGTGGTACGGGCCGTCCGGCTGGCCGGGTCGCTCACGCAGGCGGAGATCGCACGGACGACGGGCCTGTCCGCCGCCACGGTCTCCAACATCGTGCGGGAGCTGAAGGACGGCGGGACGGTCCAGGTCACGCCCACCTCCGCCGGCGGGCGCCGGGCCCGCAGCGTCAGCCTCAGCGGGGACGCGGGCATCGTGATCGGGGTCGACTTCGGCCATATGCACCTGAGGGTCGCCGTCGGCAACCTCGCCCACCAGGTGCTGGCCGAGGAGGCCGAGCCGCTGGACGTGGACGCCTCCGCCGCGCAGGGCTTCGACCGGGCCGAGGAGCTGGTCAGCCGGCTGATCGCGGCCACCGGCGTCGACCGGTCCAAGGTCGCCGGGGTGGGCCTCGGCGTGCCCGGCCCGATCGACCTGGAGTCCGGCACCCTCGGCTCCACCGCGATCCTGCCCGGCTGGGGCGGCACCAGGCCCGCCGAGGAGCTGCGCGAACGCCTCGGCGTGCCGGTGCACGTGGACAACGACGCCAACCTGGGCGCCCTCGGCGAGCTGGTCTGGGGCAGCGGCAAGGGCGTGCGCGACCTCGCCTACATCAAGGTCGCCAGCGGTGTCGGGGCGGGCCTGGTGATCGACGGCAAGATCTACCGCGGTCCCGGCGGCACCGCGGGCGAGATCGGGCACATCACCCTCGACGAGTCCGGCCCGGTCTGCCGCTGCGGCAACCGCGGCTGCCTGGAGACCTTCGCCGCCGCCCGCTACGTGCTCCCGCTGCTCCAGCCGAGCCACGGACCGGACCTGACCATGGAGGGCGTCGTACGGCTCGCCAGGGAGGGTGACCCCGGATGCCGCCGGGTGGTCGCCGACGTCGGCCGGCACATCGGCAGCGGTGTGGCCAACCTCTGCAATCTCCTCAACCCCAGCCGGGTGGTCCTCGGCGGTGATCTCGCCGAGGCCGGCGAGCTGGTCCTCGGGCCCATCCGAGAGTCCGTCAGCCGCTACGCCATCCCCAGCGCGGCCCGCCAACTCTCCGTACTTCCCGGGGCACTTGGCGGACGTGCCGAGGTGCTGGGCGCGCTCGCCCTGGCCCTGAGCGAGATGGGCGATTCGGCCCTTCTGGACGGTTCCGTCACCGGGGCCCCGACCGCCGCCACCCCTGCCTTCACTTAGAGAACGGATGGCACCGTTGCCATCTCGTTAAGGATTTACTTCTTGACGTCGCACGTGTGGCCGAGTTGACTTCCAGCCACCTCGGCCGCAACGACGCGGCCTCGTCAGGGAGGTTTTGAGAAGTGAACACGCGTATGCGTCGTGCGGCCTTCGCCGTTGCCGCTGGTGCCATGGCCGTCTCGCTCGCCGCCTGTGGCAGCGCCAAGGAGTCCGGGGGCGGGTCCAAGACCACGGACAGCGCCAAGAAGGGCGACGCCATCAAGGTCGGTCTGCTCCTGCCGGAGAACCAGACCGCCCGTTACGAGAAGTTCGACCGCCCCTTGATCGAGAAGAAGGTCAAGGAGCTGACGAACGGCAAGGCCCAGGTGGTCTACGCCAACGCCAAGCAGGACGCGAGCACGCAGAACCAGCAGGTCGACACGATGATCACCAACAAGGTGGACGTGCTCATCGTGGACGCCGTGGACACGGCCGCCATCAAGAGCTCGGTGCAGAAGGCCAAGGACGCGGGCATCCCCGTCGTCGCCTACGACCGTCTCGCGCAGGGCCCGATCAGCGCCTACACCTCGTTCGACAACGAGACCGTCGGCAAGACCCAGGGCGAGGCCCTGCTGAAGGCCCTGGGCTCCAAGGCGAAGTCCGGCAAGATCGTCATGATGAACGGCTCCATCACCGACCCGAACGCCGCGCAGTTCAAGAAGGGCGCCCACGAGGTGCTCGACGGCAAGGTGAACGTCGGCAAGGAGTACGACACCAAGGACTGGAAGCCGGAGAACGCCAACTCCAACATGCAGGCCGCGATCTCCGCCCTCGGCAAGAAGAACATCGTCGGCGTGTACTCCGCCAACGACGGCATGGCCGGCGGCATCATCACCGCCCTCAAGGCGGCCGGCATCTCCGTCCCGGTCACCGGCCAGGACGCGGAGCTCGCGGGTGTGCAGCGCATCGTCTCCGGCGACCAGTACATGAGCGTCTACAAGCCCTACGCCCCGGAGGCCGACGCGGCCGCCGAGATGGCCGTGGCCCTCGCCCAGGGCAAGTCGCTCGACTCCATCGCCAAGGACAAGGTCGACAGCCCGACCACCAAGCAGGTGCCGACCGTCATCCTCCCGGTCACCTCGCTGACCAAGGACAACATCAAGGACACCGTCGTCAAGGACGGCGTCTACACGGTCGCCGACATCTGCACCTCGCAGTACAAGGCCGCCTGCGCCAAGCTCGGCCTCAAGTAAGCCGCCGCAACACGCCCGCATCCCAGGGGAGTTCACCCCCGTGACACCCCGGGGTGCCCCCTTCACGAGGGGAGAGGGCGTCCCACTGTCCTCCGGCGCTCCGCGACACATACAGCCCCGCAAGCTCGGCGCGGGGCGCCGGACGCACCCCCCAACTTTTTCTGCACAACCTCCCGCCGGGTCAGGCGGCGAAGGAGATGGTTCACGTGTCCGCTACGCCCGTGCTGGCGTTGCGCGGGGTCTCCAAGCGGTTCGGTGCCGTCCAGGCGCTCACCGACGTAGAGCTTGAGGTCCACGCCGGTGAGGTGGTCGCCCTGGTGGGCGACAACGGCGCCGGAAAGTCCACGCTGGTCAAGACGATCGCCGGCGTGCATCCCATCGACGAGGGCGTCATCGAATGGGAAGGCCGGGCCGTCCAGGTCAACCGGCCCAACGACGCCCAGTCGCTGGGCATCGCGACGGTCTACCAGGACCTCGCGCTGTGCGACAACATCGATGTCGTCGGCAACCTCTACCTCGGCCGGGAGCTGCGCAAGTACGGCGTCCTGGACGAGGTCGAGATGGAGCGCCGCTCCCGTGCGCTGCTCGACCAGCTGTCGATCCGCATCCCCAGCGTCCGCATCCCGATCGCCTCCCTCTCCGGCGGCCAGCGCCAGGTGGTGGCCATCGCCCGCTCCATGCTCGGCGAGCCCAAGCTGGTCATCCTGGACGAGCCGACCGCCGCCCTCGGCGTCGAGCAGACCGCACAGGTGCTCGACCTGGTGGAGCGGCTGCGCGAACGCGGCCACGCCGTCATCCTCATCAGCCACAACATGGCCGACGTCAAGGCCGTCGCCGACAAGGTGGCGGTGCTGCGGCTCGGCCGCAACAACGGCGTGTTCGAGGTCGCCTCGACCTCTCAGGAAGAGATCATCTCCGCCATCACCGGCGCCACCGACAACGCCGTCACCCGGCGTGCGGCGCGTAGCACCAAGGAGGTCCAGAAGTGAGCCTGGACAAGACCTCCACGCCTCCCGAGGACCACGCTCCCCAGGACGCCGTCGTGGAGAACCCCGAGGCGGCGGCCGGCACCGTCACCGCCGTGGACCCCCGCCTGCTCGTGCGCGAGCAGGGCTTCGCGGGCTACATCACCGAGTTCAAGCGGAAGATGAAGGCCGGTGACCTCGGCTCGGTCCCGGTCATCATCGGCCTCGCGGTCATCTGGATCATCTTCCAGAGCCTGAACTCCAACTTCCTCACCGCGGGCAACCTCTCCGACATCTCCGTCGACATGGTCGGCACGGGCATGATCGCCGTCGGCATCGTCTTCGTGCTGCTGCTCGGCGAGATCGACCTCTCGGTCGGCTCGGTCTCCGGTGTCGCGGGCGCCTCCTACGCGGTGCTGACGGTCACCCACGGCATGTCCGCCTGGCTCGCCCTGGTGCTGTCCATCCTGGTCGGCACCGTCGCGGGCGCGCTGCACGGCTTCTTCTTCGCGAAGATCGGTGTCCCGGCGTTCGCCGTCACCCTGGCCGGTCTGCTCTTCTGGAACGGCTTCATGCTCCAGATCCTGGGCGACAGCGGCACCATCAACCTGGACAGCGAAGGCCTGGTCGCCAAGCTGACCAGCTACTACTTCTCCGACGTCGCCGCCGCCTACGGGCTCGCCCTCGTCGCCACCGTGCTGTTCTTCCTCACCTCCTTCCTGGGCAACCGGCGCCGGGAGGCGGCCGGGGTGCCCTCGCGGCCGCTGAGCGAGACGATCCTGCGCACGGTGCTGCTCGCGATCGTGTCCTTCGCCGCCGCGGCCGTCTACAACCAGTACAAGGGCCTGCCGCTGGCCGTCGTGATCTTCCTCGCGATGCTCGTGATCACGGACTTCGTGCTGCGCCGCACCGCCTACGGCCGCAAGGTGTTCGCGCTCGGCGGCAGCGTCGAGGCGTCCCGCCGCGCCGGCATCAACGTCAACCTGGTGCGCATCTCGGTCTTCGCGATCTCCGGCACCTTCGCGGCCATCGGCGGTCTGATGCTGGCCTCCAAGATCGCCGCGGCCAACCAGGGCGCTGGCAGCGGTGACCTGCTGATGAACGCGATCGCCGCGGCGGTCATCGGCGGCACCTCGCTCTTCGGCGGCCGCGGCCGCACGTGGAACGCGCTGCTCGGTGTGCTGGTGATCGTCTCGATCCAGTACGGCCTCGCGCTTGAGGGCATCGCGTCGCCGGTGCAGTACATGATCACTGGTGGTGTGCTGCTCGCGACCGTGGTGATCGACGCGATCACCCGTAAGACGCAGAAGACCGCAGGGCGGGCGTAACACCCCCCGTTCCGGCGGACCCACGTGCCCGGCACCCGCAAAGGTGCCGGGCACGTTCATGCCGAGCGCTACCGGAAAGTTAGACTCTGGCGAGCCCGGGAAGCTCGATCAGCTCTATTGCAAGGAGGCACGGGTGCCGCTGCTGACCCGCATCAGGGGACCGCGCGATCTGGACCGGCTCAGCCTGGAGGAGCTGGACCAGCTGGCAGGGGAGATCCGCACCTTCCTCGTCGACGCCGTGTCCAAGACCGGCGGACACCTCGGCCCCAACCTGGGCGTGGTCGAACTCACCATCGCCCTGCACCGGGTCTTCGAATCCCCGAAGGACAAGGTGCTGTGGGACACCGGTCACCAGTCCTACGTGCACAAGCTGCTCACCGGCCGGCAGGACTTCTCCCGGCTGAAGATGAAGGGCGGCCTGTCCGGCTACCCCGCGCAGGCCGAGTCCGAGCACGACGTCATCGAGAACAGCCACGCCTCCACGGTGCTCGGCTGGGCCGACGGCATCGCCAAGGCCAACCAGCTGATGCAGCGCGACAGCCACGTCGCCGCCGTCATCGGTGACGGCGCGCTCACCGGCGGCATGGCCTGGGAGGCGCTCAACAACATCGCCGCCGCCAAGGACCGCCCCCTCGTCATCGTCGTGAACGACAACGAGCGGTCGTACGCCCCCACCATCGGCGGCCTCGCCAACCACCTGGCCACCCTGCGCACCACCGACGGCTACGAGCGCTTCCTCGCCCGCACCCGCGAGGTGCTGGAGAAGACCCCCGTCGTCGGCCGGCAGCTGTACGAGACGCTGCACGGCGCGAAGAAGGGCCTGAAGGACTTCATCGCCCCGCAGGGCATGTTCGAGGACCTCGGCCTCAAGTACGTCGGCCCGATCGACGGCCACGACATCGAGGCGCTGGAGTCCGCGCTGGCCCGCGCCAAGCGGTTCGGCGGTCCGGTCATCGTGCACTGCCTCACCGAGAAGGGCCGCGGCTACCAGCCCGCCCTCCAGGACGAGGCCGACCGCTTCCACGCCGTCGGCAAGATCCACCCGGACACCGGCCTGCCGATCGCCGCCTCCGGCGCCGACTGGACCTCCGTGTTCGGCGAGGAGATGGTGAAGCTCGGTGAGGAGCGCGAGGACCTGGTCGCCATCACCGCGGCCATGCTCCAGCCGGTCGGCCTCGACAAGTTCGCCAAGCGCTTCCCCGACCGGGTGTACGACGTCGGCATCGCGGAGCAGCACGGCGCCGTCTCCGCCGCCGGTCTCGCGCACGCCGGGGTGCACCCCGTCTTCGCCGTCTACGCCACGTTCCTCAACCGCGCCTTCGACCAGGTGCTGATGGACGTGGCGCTGCACAAGTGCGGCGTCACCTTCGTCCTGGACCGGGCCGGGGTCACCGGCACCGACGGCGCCTCCCACAACGGCATGTGGGACATGTCGATCCTCCAGGTCGTGCCCGGCCTGCGGATCGCCGCGCCGCGCGACGCCGACCAGGTGCGGGCCCAACTGCGCGAGGCGGTCGCCGTCGAGGACGCGCCGACCGTGGTCCGCTTCTCCAAGGGCGCCGTCGGCCCCGCCGTGCCCGCCGTGGGCCGCGTCGGCGGCATGGACGTGCTGCGCGAGGCGGGCACCGACCGCCCGGACGTGCTGCTGGTCTCGGTGGGCGCCCTCGCCCCGATGTGCCTGGAGATCGCCGGCCTGCTCGACCAGCAGGGCATCTCCACCACGGTCGTCGACCCGCGCTGGGTCAAGCCGGTGGACGAGGCGATGGCCCCGCTGGCCGAGCGGCACCGGGTCGTCGTCACCGTCGAGGACAACAGCCGTGTCGGCGGCGTCGGCTCGACCATCGCCCAGGCGCTGCGCGACGCGGGCGTGGACGTGCCGCTGCGCGACTTCGGCATCCCGCCGCGCTTCCTCGACCACGCCTCGCGCGCCGAGGTGCTCACCGAGATCGGGCTGACCGCGCCCGACATCGCCCGCCAGGTCACCGGTCTGGTCGCCAAGCTCGACGGCCGGTTCGACCGTACGGCGCAGACGGTGGACTCCGTGGAACCCGCGCGCGACTAGGACGAGCGCTCCGGTCCGGGCCGGTTCCGCCCCTCCTTGCGGTGGCGGAACCGGCCCGGGTGCGTAAGCCTGCCTGTCACGGGGCACTCGCGTCCCGGTCCTGTCGATCGTGTCGAGCCGGATCGAGGACGACAAGCGTGGGAGGCAGCAACGTGACCAGCTCGCTCTTCCGGACGAAGAACGTCGAGCAGTCGATCAGGGACACGGAAGAACCGGAACACGCGCTCAAGAAGTCCCTCTCCGCGCTCGACCTGACCGTTTTCGGTGTCGGTGTCATCATCGGTACCGGTATCTTCGTGCTGACCGGGCAGGTGGCCAAGAACAACGCCGGACCCGCGGTCGCCCTGGCCTTCGTCGCGGCCGGCGTGGTCTGCGCCCTCGCCGCCCTGTGCTACGCGGAGTTCGCCTCCACGGTCCCGGTGGCGGGCTCGGCCTACACCTTCAGCTACGCCTCGCTGGGCGAGCTGCCCGCCTGGATCATCGGCTGGGACCTGGTCCTGGAGTTCGCGCTCGGCACCGCCGTGGTCGCGGTCGGCTGGTCCGGCTACATCCGCTCACTGCTCGACAACGCGGGCTGGCACCTGCCCGGGTACCTCTCCGGCCGGGACGGCGCCCACGGCTTCGGCTTCGACATCCTCGCCGCGGTCCTGGTGCTGGTGCTCACCGCCATCCTCGTCCTCGGCATGAAGCTCTCGGCCCGGATCACCTCGCTGGTCGTCGCGATCAAAGTGGCCGTGGTGCTCGTCGTGATCATCGCCGGTGCCTTCTTCGTCAACACCGACAACTACCGCCCGTTCATCCCGCCGGCCCAGCCGGTGCCGCCCGGCGGGAGCCTCAAGGCCCCGCTGGTGCAGCTGATGTTCGGCTGGGCGCCCGCCAACTTCGGCGTGATGGGCATCTTCACCGCGGCCTCCGTGGTGTTCTTCGCCTTCATCGGCTTCGACATCGTGGCCACCGCCGCCGAGGAGACCCGCAACCCCCAACGGGACGTGCCGCGCGGCATCCTCGGCTCGCTGTTCATCTGCACCGTGCTCTACGTGGCCGTCTCCGTCGTCGTCACCGGCATGCAGAAGTACACCCGGCTGTCCGTGGACGCCCCGCTCGCCGACGCCTTCAAGGCCATCGGCCACCCCTGGTACGCGGGCGTGATCAGCTTCGGCGCCGCCATCGGCCTGACCACCGTGTGCCTGATCCTGCTGCTCGGGCAGACCCGGGTCTTCTTCGCGATGAGCCGGGACGGGCTGCTGCCGCGCTTCTTCTCCCGGGTCCACCCCCGCTTCAGGACCCCGCACCGGCCGACCATCCTGCTCGGCGTGGTCATCGCGATCGTCGCCGGTTTCACCAGCCTCAGCGAACTGGCCGAACTGGTCAACATCGGCACCCTGTTCGCGTTCGTGGTCGTCGCGATCAGCGTGATCATCCTGCGCAGGACGCGCCCCGACCTGCCCCGCGCCTTCCGCACCCCGTGGGTCCCGTTCGTCCCCGTCGTGTCCGTGCTGGCGACGCTCTGGCTGATGCTCAATCTGCCCGCCGAGACCTGGCTGCGGTTCGCCATCTGGATGGTGATCGGCTTCGTCGTCTACTTCCTCTACGGCCGCACCCACAGCCGCCTCGCCGAGCGGGGACGGCCGGAACCGGAGCCCGCGCCGCCGGCGCCCTGAGCGGCCCGCCCGGCCGGTTCAGCCGCGCACCGTCCGCGGACCGGCCACCCGCGCGCCCAGCGCGCCCACCCGCCGGCGCAGCTCACGGTCGGCCGTGACGACCAGACAGGTACGGCCCGCGCCCTCGGCCGCCAGCTCCACGATCCGGTCGTCCCCGCTGCCGGGCGCCTCCACCACCCGCACCCCGGGCAC
>NZ_VOGW01000072.1:0-6602 GCF_007896895.1 Streptomyces misionensis
CCACCAGCACCACCTCGACCGGCCCCGCCAACTCCGCCGTACCGGCCCGCGCGAACGCCACCAGCCGGTCCCGCAGCCGTTCGGCGGCCCCGCGCCGGTCCCGCCACCACCCGTCGGGCACGGACCCGACGACGTTCGCACCGTCGACGATCAGCAGGGGCGAGACCGGGCCGGGTCCGTCCGGGACGTCCGGGGTGTCCGAGGGATTCGTCATACCTGCCATGGTGCCCCCTCGCCCGGCGCGGCTCCGCCGCGGCTTAAAGTGACCGGGTGAACGGTGACTGGCTTCTTCGTGGCCGAGACGGCCGGCTCAGTGTTTACCAGTCGTCCGGCGATGCCGTCCTGTGCCGCGTGGAGCGCGCGCCCGGCGGGCCCTGGGACGAACCGCGCAAGGTCGGCGGAGAGCAGCGGCTGCTCCCCGTCCTGGCCGTCGGTCAGGGCGCCGACCGGTACGCCCACCTGGTGGCCTGGCGGCCCACCGTCCAGGGCGAGGCGGGGCTGGTGCACTCCACGCACTTCCGCGCCCGTCTCGCGGCCCTGGACTGGAACCCGGTCGGGCACCCCAACAAGAAGGGCGACCGCACCGGGACGCCCGCCGTCGCCGTGGACGCCGAGGGCCGCGCCCATGTCTTCGTACGCAACAAGGGCGGCGGCGTGAGCATGCTCGCGCAGAAGGAGAAGGGCGGCTGGGAGCCCTGGCAGGACATCAGGGGCAAGGGCGTCCAGGACGGGCTCGCCGCGGTCACGGGGGAGTCCGGCAGGGTCGAACTGTACGCGGCCGTCCCCGAGGGCCTGCTGTACTGGCGTCAGGAGGAGCCCGGCGCCCGCCCGGTCCTCAAGGAGTCGCTCAAGGCACCGGTCCGCCCGGGGACGTTGTACGCCCTCGCCACCTCGCCCGCGAGCACCACGCTCTACTACACCGGCACCGGGGGCGAACTGTGGGCCTGGCGGCCGGGCGGCGAGCCGGTCGCCCTGCTGCCCTCCGCCGGGCACGGCCCGGTCGCCGCCGTCCGCTGCGAGCTGGACGGCCACGACTGCACGCTGCTCGCCCAGCGTTCGGCGAGCGGCCGGGTCGCCTTCGCGGCCTATCCGACCGAACTGGAGTCCGCGGGCGCCTGGTGGACCGAGTCCGGCCCGCAGCTCACCGTGGACGCCCGGGTGAGCCTCGGCACCGACGAGGACGGCCGGGTGGTGGCCGCCACGCTGTCCCCGTCGACGGGCACGCTCCTGCTGACCCGGCGCAAGGACGAGCCGGGGCTGGCGCTGGAGGCCTGGCGGGCCGTCTGAGCCCGCGCCGCGGGCCGGGTGGCCCGTGACCCCGCACCGGGCATGCGAAAGGGCCCCCGCCGCCGCGAGGGCCCTTCCTGTGGTGTTCCGGTGTTACGCCGGGACGCTGGCCACACCCGGGGCCAGGAACTTCTTGCCGTTCACGCGCTCCGAGACGCCCTCACGGTCCAGGTACGGCGTGACGCCGCCCAGGTGGAAGGGCCAGCCGGCGCCCGTGATCAGGCACAGGTCGATGTCCTGCGCCTCGGCGACGACGCCCTCGTCGAGCATGAGCCCGATCTCCTGCGCCACCGCGTCCAGGACGCGCGTGCGCACCTGCTCCTCGGTCAGCACGGAGTCGCCCTGCTTCAGCAGCGCGGCGACCTCCGGGTCCAGCTCCGGCTTGCCGCTGTCGTAGACGTAGAAGCCGCGCTTGCCCGCCTCGACCACGGCCTTGAGGTTCGGGGACACCGTGAAGCGGTCCGGGAAGGCCCGGTTGAGGGTCTCCGAGACGTGCAGACCGATCGCCGGGCCGACCAGCTCCAGCAGGACCAGCGGGGACATCGGCAGGCCCAGCGGCTCGACCGCCTTCTCGGCGACGGCGACCGGGGTGCCCTCGTCGATGACGTTCTGGATCTCGCCCATGAAGCGGGTCAGGATGCGGTTGACGACGAACGCCGGGGCGTCCTTGACCAGGACCGCGGTCTTCTTCAGCTTCTTGGCGACCGCGAAGGCGGTGGCCAGCGAGGCGTCGTCGGTCTGCTCGCCGCGGACGATCTCCAGCAGCGGCAGGATCGCGACCGGGTTGAAGAAGTGGAAGCCCACGACCCGCTCGGGGTGCCGGAGCTTCGACGCCATCTCCGACACGGACAGCGAGGAGGTGTTGGTCGCGAGGACGGCGTGCGCCGGGGCGACCGCCTCGACCTCCGCGAACACCTTCTGCTTGACGCTCATCTCCTCGAACACGGCCTCGATGACGAAGTCCGCGTCCGCGAAGCCCTCGGCCTTGTCCAGGACACCGGTGACCAGCGCCTTGAGGCGGTTGGCCTTGTCCTGGTTGATCCGGCCCTTGCCGAGCAGCTTGTCGATCTCGGCGTGGACGTAGCCCACACCCTTGTCGACGCGCTCCTGGTCGATGTCGGTCAGCACGACCGGCACCTCCAGGCGGCGCAGGAACAGCAGCGCGAGCTGGCTGGCCATCAGACCGGCGCCGACGACACCGACCTTGGTGACCGGGCGGGCCAGGTTCTTGTCCGGGGCGCCCGCCGGCCGCTTGCCGCGCTTCTGCACCAGGTTGAACGCGTAGATGCCGGCGCGCAGTTCGCCGCCCATGATCAGGTCGGCGAGCGCCTGGTCCTCGGCGTCGAAGCCCTGCTGGAAGTCGCCGTTCCTGGCGGCCTCGATGATGTCCAGGGCGCGGTAGGCGGCCGGGGCCGCGCCGTGCACCTTGGAGTCGGCGATGAAGCGGCCCTTGGCCACGGCCTGGTCCCAGGCCTCGCCGCGGTCGATCTCCGGGCGCTCGACCGTGACGTCGCCCTTGAGGACCCTGGCGGTCCAGATCAGCGACTGCTCCAGGAAGTCGGCACCCTCGAACAGCGCGTCGGCGATGCCGAGTTCGAAGACCTGCTTGCCCTTGAGCTGCTTGTTCTGGTTCAGCGAGTTCTCGATGATGACCGAGACGGCCTTGTCGGCGCCGATCAGGTTCGGCAGCAGCGTGCAGCCGCCCCAGCCGGGGACCAGGCCGAGGAAGACCTCGGGCAGCGAGAACGCGGGGAGCGCCTTGGAGACGGTCCGGTAGGTGCAGTGCAGGCCGACCTCGACGCCGCCGCCCATGGCCGCGCCGTTGTAGTAGGCGAAGGTCGGCACGGCGAGACCGGACAGGCGCTTGAAGACCTCGTGGCCGCCCTTGCCGATGGCGAGCGCGTGCTCGTGCTCCTTCAGCAGCTCGACGCCCTTGAGGTCGGCGCCGACCGCGAAGATGAACGGCTTGCCGGTGATGCCGATGCCGACGATCTCGCCGTCGGCCGCCTCCTTCTCGACCTGGTCGATCGCGGTGTCGAGGTTCGCGAGCGAGGCCGGGCCGAAGGTGGTGGGCTTGGTGTGGTCCAGGCCGTTGTCCAGCGTGATCAGCGCGAACCGGCCGGCGCCGAAGGGCAGCTCGAAGTGGCGTACGTGCGCGCTGGTGACGACCTCGTCGGGGAACAGGTCGGAGGCCTGCTTCAGAAGCTCGGCGGTGGTGCTCACTTGTCCCCCTCGAAGTGCGGGTTCTCCCAGATGACCGTCGCGCCCATGCCGAAGCCGACGCACATGGTGGTCAGGCCGTAGCGGACGTCCGGCTGCTCCTCGAACTGGCGGGCCAGCTGCGTCATCAGGCGGACGCCGGAGGAGGCCAGCGGGTGGCCGAAGGCGATGGCGCCGCCGTACTGGTTGACGCGCGCGTCGTCGTCCGCGATGCCGTAGTGCTCCAGGAAGGCCAGCACCTGGACGGCGAAGGCCTCGTTGATCTCGAACAGGCCGATGTCCGAGATGGACAGGCCCGCCTTGGCGAGGGCCTTCTCGGTGGCCGGGATCGGGCCGTAGCCCATGACCTCCGGCTCCACGCCCGCGAAGGCGTAGGAGACGAGGCGCATCTTGACCGGCAGGCCGTTCTCGCGGGCGAAGTCCTCGGACGCGATGATCGACGCGGTGGCGCCGTCGTTCAGGCCGGCCGCGTTGCCCGCGGTGACCCGGCCGTGCACGCGGAACGGCGTCTTCAGGCCCGCCAGGTTCTCCAGGGTGGTGCCCGGGCGCATCGGCTCGTCGGCGGTCACCAGGCCCCAGCCGGTCTCCCCGCTCTCGGGGGTGGTGCGGCGTACCGAGATCGGCACCAGGTCCTGCTGGATCTTGCCGTTGGCGTACGCCTTGGCGGCCTTCTCCTGGGAGCGCACCGCGTACTCGTCGGCACGCTGCTTGGTGATGCTCGGGTAGCGGTCGTGCAGGTTCTCGGCGGTCATGCCCATGAACAGGGCCGACTCGTCCACCAGCTTCTCGCTCACGAACCGCGGGTTCGGGTCCACGCCCTCGCCCATCGGGTGGCGGCCCATGTGCTCCACGCCACCGGCGATGACGGCGTCGTAGGCGCCGAAGGCGATCGAACCGGCGGTGGTCGTCACGGCGGTCAGCGCGCCGGCGCACATCCGGTCGATGGAGTAGCCCGGCACGGACTGCGGCAGTCCGGCGAGGATCCCGGCGGTACGGCCGAGGGTCAGACCCTGGTCGCCGATCTGGGTGGTCGCGGCGATGGCGACCTCGTCGATCTTCTTCGGATCCAGGCCGGGGTTGCGGCGCAGCAGCTCCCGGATCGCCTTGACGACGAGGTCGTCGGCGCGGGTCTCGTGGTAGATGCCCTTCGGGCCCGCCTTGCCGAACGGGGTGCGGACGCCGTCGACGAAGACGACGTCCCTGACGGTACGAGGCACGATGGCTCTCCTCCATGGTGCGGGACGCTGAGCGCTTGCTTAAGCCCATGCTACTTGCGAGTAATGTAGTTGCACAGTCCCGGCGGGGCCAGCGGTGAAGGTCACACCACGGTAAGGAGAGCGGTCGGCAGGTTGGCGTGATCTCGACGGCCCGGGCGCGCCCCCGCGGGTGCGCGCCCTGGCCGACGTCGTACGCCCCTCACCCTCGCGGCGGTCAGGCGCCCTTCGCCGTCAGCGCATCGACCAGTACGGGCGTCACCAGCTCCACCTGCCACGGACGCGCGCCGTACCCGGACAGCGCGGCCGAGACGGACGCGGCGTCGATCACGCCCGGCGGCTGCCAGCACAGGCGGCGGACCGTGTCCGGGGAGACCAGGTTCTCCTGCGGCATGGACAGCCGCTCGGCCAGTGAGGTCACGGCGGCCCGCGCGGCGGACAGGCGCGCCGCGGCCGAGGGATCCTTGTCGGCCCATGCCCGCGGCGGCGGCGGGCCCGTCACCGGCTGTCCCGGCTGCGGCAGCTCCGCCTCCGGCAGTGCCTTGGCCCGGTCCACCGCGGCCTGCCACTGCTCCAGCTGCCGGCGCCCGGTGCGGTGCCCGAACCCGTTCAGCGCGGCGAGGGCGTGCACATGGCCCGGCAGGGCCAGCGCCGCCTCCACGATCGCGGCGTCCGGCAGCACCTTGCCCGGCGACACGTCGCGCCGCTGGGCGATGCGGTCCCGTGTCTCCCACAGCTCCCGTACGACGGCCAGCTGCCGGCGGCGCCGTACCTTGTGCATCCCCGACGTGCGGCGCCAGGGCTCCTTGCGGGGTTCGGCCGGAGGGGCGCTCGCGATCGCGTCGAACTCCTGGAGGGCCCACTCCAGCTTGCCCTGCCGCTCCAGCTCCTTCTCCAGGGCGTCGCGCAGGTCCACCAGGAGTTCCACGTCCAGCGCGGCGTAGCGCAGCCAGGGCTCGGGCAGCGGGCGGGTGGACCAGTCGACGGCGGAGTGGCCCTTCTCCAGGACGAAGCCGAGGACGTTCTCCACCATGGCGCCGAGACCCACCCGGGGGAACCCGGCGAGTCGGCCGGCCAGCTCGGTGTCGAACAGCCGGGTCGGGACCATACCTATCTCGCGCAGGCAGGGCAGGTCCTGGGTGGCGGCGTGCAGCACCCACTCGACGCCGGACAGCGCCTCGCCGAGGGCGGAGAGGTCGGGGCAGGCGACGGGGTCGATCAGCGCGGTGCCGGCGCCCTCGCGGCGCAGCTGCACCAGATAGGCGCGCTGGCCGTAGCGGTAGCCGGAGGCGCGCTCGGCGTCCACGGCCACGGGGCCCGAGCCGGCGGCGAAGGCGGCGACCGCCTCGGCGAGCGCGGCCTCGTCGGCGATCACGGGCGGAATGCCCTCGCGGGGCTCGAGAAGGGGTGTCGGCGCCTCCGTCACAGAAGATCCGGGCTCGTCGGGAGGCGTTTCTCCGTTGCTGCGCCGGGTGCTGTCTGCTGCGGTGTCTTGGGCGTCGGTCACCTGTCAAGGGTATCCATGCGTGGACAGCACCCGTCGCCGGAACGTTCCGTCGACGGGCGCCAAGGGGTCGTAAACCAGTCAGGGCGGTGAAACCGCCGGTTCACGCGGGTGAACCGGCCGCTCTCCGGAAGTGGTCAAGGGGGATCGTCAGCGGTCAGTGGATGATCCCGGTGCGCAGGGCCACGGCGACCATGCCGGCCCGGTCACCGGTGCCCAGCTTGCGGGCGATACGGGCGAGGTGGCTCTTCACGGTGAGGGCGGACAGGCCCATGGAGACGCCGATCGCCTTGTTCGACTGGCCCTCCGCGACCAGCCGCAGCACCTCGACCTCGCGTCCGGACAGTTCGCGGTAGCCGCCCGGGTGGCTCGGGGCA
>NZ_VOGW01000072.1:6961-25450 GCF_007896895.1 Streptomyces misionensis
CTCGTCCCCGCATCGGCAACCCCCGCGACATCTGCGTCGCCGACGTCCACCTGCCCGACGGCTCCGGCCTGACCCTGCTCTCCGAGACCCGCGCGGCGGGCTGGCCCAACGGGCTCGCCCTCTCCGCCGCCGACGACATCGGCGCGGTCCGCAACGCCCTGGCCGGCGGGGTCAAGGGCTATGTCGTCACCGGCACCCGTACCAATATCGGACTCCCCACCCGGCCCGGCGCCGAGGGGAGCGGCGCCGGGCCGGGTGGGGAGTCCGATATTGGTACGGGTGCCGGTGACGACATAGCCCTTGACCCCGCCGGCCAGGGCGTTGCGGACCGCGCCGATGTCGTCGGCGGCGGAGAGGGCGAGCCCGTTGGGCCAGCCCGCCGCGCGGGTCTCGGAGAGCAGGGTCAGGCCGGAGCCGTCGGGCAGGTGGACGTCGGCGACGCAGATGTCGCGGGGGTTGCCGATGCGGGGACGAGCCTCCGCGATGGACGAGGCCTCGATGACGTCGCGCACACCGAGCGCCCACAGATGGCGGGTGACGGTGGAGCGCACGCGCGGGTCGGCCACGACCACCATGGCGGTCGGCTTGTTCGGGCGGTAGGCGACCAGGCTTGCGGGTTGCTCAAGGAGAACGGACACCAGGCCTCCTGGGTGGGGGGACGGGGCCGGCTTGTGGGGAAGAAGCCGGGACGAACCGTGCTTTCAAGGTCACAGTCGTCTTCGGCAGCAAACGTGTCCGCCTTTAGGGAGTGATCACGATCTAGTGAGTAACAATCTGCGCAATTCGGACACGCGATCGATCACCCGAAGATCGAATCGGTCCGAGCGGATGCGATTCGAGTGCGCAATGTGGCCGTATCGACAAAGAGATGGTCAATAAGGCGCCCAAGAGGATGACGACGGCCGGAACCGGCCGTCACCTCACCGGGACTGCGGACCCCTGCGCTGCGGCAGCGTCACCACCGACGCGTCCCCGGGACCGGCCGGCGGCAGCCCCCCGACCTGCGCCAGCAGATCGCACCAGGACGCCAGATGGGCCGCCGCGTCCGGCACCCCGCCGAGCCCCTCGCGCGGCGTCCAGGACGCCCGGATCTCGATCTGCGAGGCGGACGGCCGGTCGGCGAGACCGCCGAAGTAGTGCGAACTGGCGCGGGTGACCGTGCCGCTCGGCTCGCCGTAGCCGAGACCGCGCGCCTGGAGCGCCCCGGTCAGCCACGACCAGCACACCTCCGGCAGCAGCGGATCGGCCGCCATCTCCGGCTCCAGCTCCGCCCGCACCAGCGTCACCAGCCGGAACGTGCCCCGCCACGCGTCGTGCCCGGCCGGGTCGTGCAGCAGCACCAGGCGTCCGTCGGCCAGCTCCTGGTCGCCGTCCACCACCACCGCCTCCAGCGCGTACGCGTACGGCGCGAGCCGCTGCGGCGCGGGGGTCGGCTCCACCTCGACCTGCGGCCGCAGCCGGCAGGCGCGCAGGGCGTCGACCGCGGCCCGGAACGCCGGCGGACCCGCGGCACCCGAGTGCCGGTCCGCCTCATCGGTGTCCTTCACGTCACCCAATCCGTCAGCGCCTTCCGACATTCGTCCGTGAGCCGCAGCCATGCGGGGAAGAGTAAGGGGAACCGGGCCCCTGCGCAGGCAAGACACCCCGCGACGTGCGCTCGCTCGCCGCCTGTGCACGGCCCGCCCGCGGCGGCATGCGAGACTTTTCCCGTGACCGCGAACGAGGCCCCTGCGGGCAAGCAGCCGACCGAGACGTACGACAGCGCCTTCCTCAAGGCGTGCAGGCGCGAACCCGTGCCGCACACCCCCGTCTGGTTCATGCGCCAGGCCGGCCGCTCCCTGCCCGAGTACCTCAAGGTACGGGAGGGCATTCCCATGCTGGAGTCCTGCACGCGGCCCGAGCTGGTCACCGAGATCACCCTCCAGCCGGTGCGGCGGCACCACGTGGACGCGGCGATCTACTACAGCGACATCGTCGTCCCGCTCAAGGCCATCGGCATCGACCTGGACATCAAGCCCGGTGTCGGCCCGGTCGTCGAGAAGCCGATCCGCACCCGCGCCGACCTCGCCCGGCTGCGCGACCTCACCCCCGAGGACGTCCCGTACGTCACCGAGGCCATCGGGATGCTCACCCGCGAGCTGGGGTCCACCCCGCTGATCGGCTTCGCGGGCGCCCCCTTCACCCTCGCCAGCTACCTGGTCGAGGGCGGCACGTCGCGGACGTACGAGAACGCCAAGGCGATGATGTACGGCGACCCTCAGCTCTGGGCCGACCTGCTGGACCGCCTCGCCGAGATCACGGCCGCCTTCCTCAAGGTGCAGATCGAGGCCGGCGCCTCCGCGGTGCAGCTCTTCGACTCCTGGGCCGGCGCGCTCGCCCCCGCCGACTACCGGCGCTCGGTGCTGCCCGCCTCGGCGAAGGTCTTCGACGCGGTCGCGGAGTACGGCGTGCCGCGCATCCACTTCGGTGTCGGCACCGGTGAGCTGCTGGGACTGATGGGCGAGGCCGGCGCGGACGTCGTCGGCGTCGACTGGCGCGTCCCGCTGGACGAGGCCGCGCGGCGCGTCGGCCCCGGCAAGGCGCTCCAGGGCAACCTCGACCCGACCGTGCTGTTCGCCGGCAAGGACGCCGTCGAGGCCAAGGCCCAGGAGGTGCTGGACGCCGCCGCCGGTCTGGAGGGACACGTCTTCAACCTCGGCCACGGCGTGATCCCCAACACCGACCCGGACGCGCTGACCCGCCTCGTGGAGTACGTGCACGGCGCGAGCGCCCGCTGACCCGCAGGGTGAACACGATCCGGCCCCCGGCACCGCCGGGGGCCGGACGCGTTTTCGGGCCGCCATCGACCACACGCCGCGGCCGGCGTCCTTCCCGCAGTGCGCTGGCGGGCCGGTAGCGGTGCACGCACGGACAACACGGGAGGGCGAGGGCCCCTAGCGTTCTTGTCGGCGGCCGAACGGGCCCGCGGTCCGGTCCGCCCTCGGCGACCACCCGGCATCCGGCCGTCACGCGCCCAGATCCCGGAAAGGCACCCTGACATGGCCACGCCCGCCGTACCCGTCGTCGAACGAGCCGAGGACGAACACCGCTACGAGATCCTGGTCGACGGCGAACTCGCGGGTTTCACCGAGTACCTGGACCGTGACGAGCAGCGCGTTTTCTACCACACCGAGGTCGGCGACGCCTTCGCCGGACAGGGCCTCGCCGCCCGCCTGGTCGAGCAGGCCCTCACCGATGTGCGGCGGGCGGGCAAGCGCGTCGTGCCGGTCTGCCCGTACGTGGCGTCGTTCCTGCGCAAGCACGAGGAATTCGCCGACATCGCCGACCCGGTCACCCCGGACGTCAGGCACTGGCTCCGCCAGGCCCTGCGCTGACCCGCCTCCGCTGCCCCCGACAGACACTTCAGACGAAAGAGCAGACAGCCATGCCGTACATCACCGTGGGCCAGGAGAACTCCACTCCGATCGACCTCTACTACGAGGACCACGGGACCGGGCAGCCGGTCGTCCTCATCCACGGCTTCCCGCTCGACGGCCACTCCTGGGAGCGGCAGAGCGCGGCGCTGCTCGACGCGGGCTACCGCGTGATCACCTACGACCGCCGCGGTTTCGGGCAGTCCAGCCAGCCGACGACCGGCTACGACTACGACACCTTCGCGGCCGACCTGAACACCGTGCTGGAGACCCTCGACCTGCGGGACGCCGTCCTGGTCGGGTTCTCCATGGGCACCGGCGAGGTCGCCCGGTACGTGTCCGCCCACGGCTCCGCCCGCGTGGCCAAGGTCGCCTTCCTGGCCTCGCTGGAGCCCTGCCTGCTCCAGACCGACGACAACCCGGACGGGGTCGCCCCCAAGGAGTTCTTCGACGGCGTCGTCGCGGCCGTGAAGGCGGACCGCTACGCGTACTACAGCGACTTCTTCCGGGACTTCTACAACCTCGACGAGAACCTCGGCACGCGGATCAGCGAGGAAGCGGTCCGGGGCAGCTGGAACGTCGCCGCGAGCGGCGGCTTCTTCGCCGCCGCCGCCGCGCCGTCGACCTGGTACACCGACTTCCGGGCCGACATCCCGGCCATCGACGTGCCGGCCCTGATCGTGCACGGCACGGCCGACCGCATCCTGCCCGCCGAGGGCACCGCGCGGCCGTTCCACCGGGCGCTTCCGTCCGCCGACTACGTGGAGATCGAGGGCGCCCCGCACGGCCTGCTGTGGACCCACGCCGAGGAGGTCAACGCGGCCCTCCTCGCCTTCCTGGAGAAGTGAGCCCGGTCCGGCGTGCGCCGCGCCGCCGGCCGGGAGCCATGCGGGCCCGCGATCCGGGGGAGGAGCACCGGGTCGCCACCTCGTTGGAGCTGCTCTTCGACCTGTGCTTCGCGGTCGCCGTGAGCCAGGCGTCCGCCGGGCTGCGCGCCGCGGTGGGCGAGGGGCACGGCACGGCGGGTGTGGTGCACTTCGGGATCGTCTTCTTCAGCGTGTGGTGGGCCTGGATGAACCTCACCTGGTTCGCCTCCGCCTACGACCCGGACGACGTCCCGTACCGGTTGACGGTGTTCGCCCAGATCACCGGGTCACTGATCCTCGCGGCGGGGGTGCGGAGGGCGTTCGACGGGGACGACCTGAGCGTCATCACCCTGGGGTACGTCGTGATGCGGGGCGCGCTGGCCGGGCTCTGGCTGCGCGCCGCGCGGGCGGACCCCCGGCGGCGCCGGACCGCACTGCGGTTCGCCGCCGGGGTGGTGGTCTGCCAGATCGGCTGGGTGGGACTGCTGCTCCTGCCCCAGGCGATCCGTCCGGCCGGTATCGCGGTGCTGGTGGTGGGGGAGGTGTGCGTCCCGGTGTGGGCGCAGGCCGCCGGGACGACCCCCTGGCACCCGCGCCACATCGCCGAGCGGTACGCGTCGTTCACACTGATCGTGCTCGGCGAGTCCGTCGCCTCCGCCACGGCCGCGGTGCGCACCGCCTTCGACGAGCACCGCGGCACCTGGCCGCTGTGCGCGGTGGCGGCGGGCGGTCTGCTGACGGTCTTCGCCATGTGGTGGCTGTACTTCGCCCGGCCCGCCCACACCCTGCTCGCCACCACCCACCGGGGGCCCGGCAGAAGGTTCCGGTGGGCCTACGGCCACTACCTGATCTTCGCGTCCGCCGCCGCCGTCGGGGCGGGCCTGGCCGTCGAGGCCGACCAGGTCACCCACCGCACCGGCATCGCCCCGCAGGCCGCGGGCGCCATGGTCGCCGTACCGGCGGCCGTCTTCCTGACCACCGTGTGGGCGTTGCACCTGCGCCCCCATCGCCGGCGCCTCGCCCAGGGGGTCCCCTTCCTCGGCG
This sequence comes from Streptomyces misionensis, assembly GCF_007896895.1. GTDB lineage: Bacteria > Actinomycetota > Actinomycetes > Streptomycetales > Streptomycetaceae > Streptomyces > Streptomyces misionensis_A. The sequence goes on from NZ_VOGW01000072.1 coordinate 12,285, forward strand.
CGGCCGTCCTGGTGCTCGCGTCGGCCCTCACCCCCGCGCCGGCCATGGTCACCGGGGTCCTGTCGGCGCTGCCGGCTGCCGTGGTCACGATCACGACCCGGGGCACGAAGCGGTAGGGGCCGGCGTCGCAGGCGTACCTCACCGGGTCGGCGGCCGGTCCCTCGGTGGCGAGGGGCGCGGCTTTCCCGGCTCCGGGGCGCGGAATGCCGCGGAGATCTCCGGTGCGTTGTGTCGGTTCGCCGCCGACCGCGTCGGTCCACGCGCCTTCCGCGCCGGTGCACCGGACAAGCCGGGGCCGGCGCCGGTGCGCTGTCGGGACACGATCCGTGCGCGCTCGGCGCGCGCCCGGTGGCTTCCTCGTCCCCGGGAAAGGGCCCCCACTCCGGCTCGCCGCCGTGAAGGCCGCGACCGCGCCGTATTCTTCGCCTGGGCGAGGAGACGGAGAAGGGCGTGCCGGGCGAGAGTCCGTTCGGGGTCGTGCTGCGCGGACTGCGCCAGCGGGGCCGGCTGACGATGGAGGAGCTGGCCGAGGCGTCGGGGGTCAGCGTCCGGGCGATCGGCGACATGGAGCGGGGGCGCAGCCGGGTCCCGCAGCGGCGCACGGTGGTGGCGCTCGCCGAGGGGCTGGGGCTGGCGGACGCGGAGCGGGAAGCGCTGATCGCGGCCGTGCGCGCGGCGCGTCCGGCGCGCACGCCGGCGGCCGGATCGGCCGTGCCGTCGCGGTCCGTGCGGGACTTCACCGGACGCGGCCCGGAACTGGCGTTCCTCCGGGACGCGGCGGAACGGGCCCGCACCGGCGCCGGGGCGTCGGTGGCGGTGGTCTCGGGCCCTCCGGGGTGCGGGAAGACGACGCTGGCGCTGAAGGCGGTGGCGGACCTGGCGGGCGAGTTCCCCGACGGGTGCTTCGTGGTGGACCTGCACGGGGTGGCGGGCCCGGTCGACCCGGGAGAGGCCCTGCTGCAGCTGCTGAGGGCCCTGGGCGTGTCGGACCGGCGGCTGGGGCAGGAGGACGCGCCGGGCCACGCGGGGCTGCTGCGGGCGCTGCTGACCGAGCGCCGGTGCCTGGTGGTGCTGGACAACGCCCGTGACGAGAAGCAGGTGCGTCCGCTGCTGCCCGCAGGCGGGGAGAGCCTGGTGCTGGTCACCAGCAGGCGGCCCCTGACGGGGCTGGAGGACGTCGACCGGCTGGCGCTGACCGAGCTGGCGCAGTCCGAGGCGGTGGAGCTGCTGCGCCGGATCCTCGGCGCCGAGCGCGCGGACGCGGAGGCCGGTGCCGTCGCGCGGGTGGCGGAGTTGTGCGGGCGGCTGCCGCTGGCGCTGCGGGTGGCGGGCAACTGGCTGACGGTGCGGTCGGGGTGGAGCGTGGCCCGCCTGGCCGGGCGCCTGGCCGACGAGGAACGCCGGCTGGGCGCGCTCGCCGTCGGAGACGTACGGGTGGAGGCGGCCTTCGAACTGTCCTACCGGCAGCTGACTCCCCAGGCCGCCCGGTTGCTGCGCCTGCTGAGCCTGGTCCCGGGACCGGACATGACCGCGGCCTACGGGGCGGCCCTGAGCGCGACCGGCGTGTTCGAGGCGGAGGACCTGATGGAGGAGCTGATCGAGGCCGGGCTGCTCCGGGTCGCCTTCAACGGCCGCTGTCAACTGCACGACCTGCTGCGGCTGTTCGCCCGTGCCCGGCTGTCCGGGGAAGAGACCCCCGAGGAGCGGGAGGCGGCCGGGGGCCGGCTGCGGAGGTGGCTGCTGGACACCGCCACGGTCGCCGGCCGCTGGTTCAAGTCCGGTCACGGGGCGCCGCCGTCCTCCTGGCGGGGCCTCGACCCGCTGGACAGCGCCGAGGCGGCCGGGGCCTGGCTCCGCGGCGAGGCCCCCGCCTGGCTCGCCGCGCTGCGCGACGCCGCGCACCGGGGCGAGCACACCCTGGTCCTGGAGACCGCCGATGCCATGGAGTGGTTCTGCGACCTGTGGGTCTTCTGGGGGCACTGGCCCGAGGTCTTCCGTCTGTCCAGCGAGTCCGCCGCCGCGCTGGACGACCCGAAGGCGCGGGCCCTCCACCTCAACATGTACGCCTGGGCCCTGACCGTGTGCGAGCGCCGTTACGGCGAGGCCGCCGAACGGGCCGGTGAGGCGCTGGAGTACGCCCGGCGCGCGCGGGACGTCTCCCAGCAGGCCGCGGCACTGGTGCATGCGGCAGGCGCGCTCCGGCAACTCGGCGATGCCGCGGCGGCCGCCGAGAAGACCCTGGCCGCCATCGACGTGGCACAAGCCGCCGGCGAGCACGAGGTCTGGCTGAACGCCATGATGAGCCACGCGGCCGTCCTGCGTCTGCTCGGCCGGCCCGAGCAGGCCCTGACCTACGACACGCGCGCCATCGCCTTCCTCGACGCGCCCGGCTGCCCGGTGCGCGGGCATGTCGCCGATCTCACCCGGGCCCATGTGACCCACGGCCTCGGCCGTGACCACGCCGCCCTGGGACGGTGGCGGGAGGCCGCCGACCACTACCGCGACGCGCTGGTCCAGTCCGAGCGCATCGGTCTGACCTACCGAGCGGGCCAGGCGCTGGTGTACCTGGGACCGGCCCTGATCGAACTGGGAGAGATCGAGGAGGCCCGCACCTGTCTGCGCCAGGTCCTGGACCTCGGCGAGGACGCGGTGGACCCCGAGGCGCTGCGGACCGCGCGCAGGCTCCTGGACTCGCTCCCGGCCGGGTGAGCCGCGCGGGTGAGCCGCGCCGGCACCGCGACCGCGCCCGGTGCTCTGACGGGCAACGCCCCGTACGTTCCCCGGCAATGCCGGTCCACCCACGGTTTTAGGGTCGATCGCGCAGACTGCCACCCCCTCAGAACCTGCTGGACGGGTAGACATGACTCAGCCGTTTCACAGCGCCGCCGAAACCTCGGTCACCGACGAGGTGGTGGTGCACGTCATCGTCGCGGACGAACCGCCGGTCTCCCTGCCCGCCGAGCTCCGCTACGACCGGGCGGACCCCTACGCCGTGTGCCTCTCCATCGGGATGACCTCGACCGGCACGGTCGACTGGGTGTTCGCGCGCAGCCTCCTGTCCCAGGGGCTGAGCCGGCCGGCGGGCGTCGGGGACATCCTGGTGACGCCCTGGCACGGCGGCCCTCGGCACGCGGTGCGGATCGTCGTCAGGTCCCCGGCCGGAGCGGCCGTGCTGTACATCGCGGCTTCGGCGGTGTCCGCGTTCCTGGAACGCGCCCGCTCGGTCGTGCCGCCGGGCGCGGAGGGACTCTTCCTCGACCTGGACCGCGTGATCGCCGAACTGCTGTCGGACGGCGGGTGACGGCCCGGCCCGGCGCCGGCCGCCGTTCGGGCGCCGGCCCCGGAGCGGCCGCGCCGTCGTCGTTGGAGGCGGCGCGATCAGCAGGCGTACCGGTGCAGGGCGACGTGGACGGTGTCGAGGATCTGGATGCGGGCCGCGCGGGCGGCGTCCGTGTCGTGCAGGGGGGCGAGCACCATGAAGCCGTGGATCGTCCCGTGGTAGCGCATCGAGACCACCGCCACGCCGGCCTCGCGGAGCTTGGCCGCGTAGGCCTCGCCCTCGTCGCGCACCACGTCGGCCTCGCTGGTGACCACCAGGGTCGGGGGCAGCCCGGTGAGCTGCTCCAGGGAGGCCTGCAGCGGTGACGCCGTGACCTCGCTGCGCCGGCGGACATCGGGCAGGTACTGGTCCCAGAACCAGCGCATGGTCTCGCGGCCGAGGTAGTAGCCCTTGGCGAACTCCTGGTAGGACGGGGTGTCGAAGTCGGCGTCGGTGACCGGGCAGAGCAGCACCTGCTGAAGCAGCCGCACTCCGCCGCGCTCCTTGGCGAGCAGGGTCAGCGCCGCCACCAGGTTGGCACCCGCGGAGTCGCCCACGGCGACCATCCGGCTCCCGTCCAGACCGATCTCGGCGCCTCGCTCGTGGATCCACCGCGCCACCGCGTAGCACTGCTCGACGGCGACCGGGTACCGCGCCTCGGGGGCGCGCTCGTACTCCACGAAGACGACGGCCGCGTCCGCGCCGACGGCCAGCTCGCGCACCAGGCGCTCATGGGTGCCGGCGTCACCCAGGACCCAGCCGAGCCCGTGCACGAACAGCACGACGGGGAGCTCGCCGACGCTGTCGGCGGGTCTGACCACTTTCACCCGGACGTGCCCGGTCGGCCCGCCCGGGAGGGCGAGCCACTCCGCGCAGGTCGCCTCCTCGTCGAGCGGGTCGCCCTCGTCCTGCATCCGGGCCAGGTCCAGCCGGGCCTGCTCCGGGCCCCGGTCGTTCGCCGGCGGCAGGTCGGCGTGCCGGGCCACGAGGGCTCGGGTGGGGCGGTCCAGGACAGGGTGCCGAACGGACGAGGGAGCGAAGTCGGACACACAATCTCCTGCCGGCAGGGCCACGGGGCGGAAAGACGAAATGGGCTGTTCGGTGTAGGGGTGTCTGGGGCGGAGGGCGGTATGCGGGGTCGAGGCCGCCGGGCGCCGGGCCGGGGCACCGCCGCCGCGGGCACAGGGCGCTCCGCGTCGTTTCGATCGGGGACCTTACCCGTTGGCCGACACCCGGTCAGCCCCCTGGCCGATCGGCACCGTGGGCACCGGCAGCGGCAGCGGGTAGGTCCCGGGCGCGGCCGTGCCCGCCGCGGACCGCCCGCCGTCGTCCTGGGCGGTGCGCTGGTTGCGCCAGTCGCGGGGGGAGACGCCGTAGGCGGCGCGGAAGGCCCGGCTGAAGTGGGCGGGGTTGACGAAGCCCCAGCGCTGGGCCACGGCGGACACGGTGGGGGTCGATCTGCCCCTGCGGGCCAGCTCCCGTCCGCACTCCTCCAGGCGCCGCTGCTGGATGAGCCGGCCCACGGTGGTCCCCTCGCCCTGGAACAGCCGGTGCAGGTACCGGACGGAGATCCGGTGCGTGCGGGCGATGCTCTCCGGCGACAGGTCCGGGTCGCCCAGGTTCCGGTTGATGTGGGTGCGGATACGCGTCAGCAGATGGCCGCGGGCGGTGTCGTCGTCCGTGCCGCCCGGATTCGACCGCTCGGCTATCAGGGTGGCGAACAGGTCGACGACATTGCCGGCCAGCCGGTCCGCGACGGCCGGCGCATAGCCGTCCGCCGAGGACGCCAGGGTGGCCAGGAACGGGAGCAGCATCGCGCCGAAGCCGTCCCCGGTGCCGATGGCGTTGCCCGTGACCTGCCGCAGATCGGTGTCCGCCAGGCCCAGCACGCGCCGGGGCAGTTGGAAGATGTGCGTGGTGAACCGCCGCGGGTAGTCGAAGGAGTACGGCCGGGTCGTGTCGTAGACCACGAGGTCTCCCTCGCCCACTTCCGCCCTGCGGCCGTCCTGGATGAAGGTGGCCGTGCCGGACACCTGGACACCGACCGCCACCAGCTCCTGCGGCGAGCGGGCGATCAGCGCCGGGGTACGGCTGACCCGGTTCGCGTCCGCTTCCATGGTGGACACCTGGAGGTACCCGAGACGGTTGGTGGCGATCCGGCCGTCGAACGGGCCGTCGCCACGCGGCGCGACCGTCATCGGCACCAGCGTCCTGCTCACCGCGTTGTTCCAGTACACGACCTTGTCCCGGTCCGGCACGGAGGCCGTCGTCAACACCGTACTCAAGTTGTTCTCCCCTCAGGGGGCGTTGCTTCGGGGCTGTGGCGGACGGGAACAGGACGGCCGGCCGCGTGTCGCCCGGGAGGGCCGCGGCCGGCGCCCGGCTGGGCCGGACGGCGCGTCGTACGGGCAGCGACCTCGCTGGAGCGCAACCGGACCGCATCGGCGAGGCCCGGGTTCCCGACCCGCACCGAACAGCCAACCAGCGCGCCACTCGCGTCTCCAGGCAGAACCGCAGGCAGAAATCGCGCGTGCGGACGCGCGTCTTCCGCCGCCGTGCGGTCTCGGAACAGAGCGGGGCACGCAGAGGCAAGAAACGGCCGGCCGCCGGGGCCGTAATCGTCGATGCGGGTACCGGCCCGGGCGGCCGGGCACCGCCCCGCGGTGCCGCTACCAGACCTGGCGCGGGCGCGCCCTGCCCCCGAAGAGGATGCCGGGCGGCTGCGGCGGGGGCGGGGTGCCGGGCTTGAGCGGCAGGGCGATCAGCAGGCCCACCAGGAAGCCGATCACATGGGCCGCGTACGCCACCGTCCCGGCGTCGGAGACCGCCTGCCCGGACGAGTACACGGCCTGGAGCACGAACCAGAAGCTCAGCACCAGCCAGGCGGGCAGCCGCAGCGGCAGGAAGATCAGGAACGGCACCAGCACCCAGACCCGCGCCCTCGGCCACAGCACGATGTAGGCGCCGAGCACCCCGGCGATCGCGCCGGACGCGCCGATCAGCGGGTCGGCGGAGCCCGCGTTGAGCAGCGCGAAGCCGTATCCGGCCGCATAGCCGCAGACGACGTAGAAGACGAAGAAGCGGATGTGGCCCATCCGGTCCTCGACGTTGTTGCCGAAGATCAGCAGGAACAGCATGTTGCCCAGCAGATGCAGCCAGCTGCCGTGCACGAACATCGCCGTGAACACCGACAGCGGCGGCGACTTCCGGTAGGTGGGCGGCGCCACCACACAGCCCGGGCCGTGCGGGCCGATCCCCACCTGGCCGGTCGGCACCAGATGCGGCAACCGGCCGTGGATCAGCTCCCTCGGGACCGCAGCGAAGCGGTCCATGAAGGCCTCCAGATGGCACAGCTGCGCCAGGTTCTCGCCGCCGGTCACGGAACCGGGCATGCCGGGCGTGGACAGGAACACGAGGACGTTCGCGAGGATCAGGGCGTACGTCACCCAGGGGGTGCGGCGCACCGGATTGACGTCATGGACGGGGATGACCACACACCAGTAGTGCCCCCCGGACCCTGCGCCAATCGGGTGGTTCCCACACCGGTCGGCTTCCCCCCGCCGCGCCGCTCAGCTTTCCCGCACCTTCGCGGCCGCCTTGCGCGCCGCCACCAGCACCGGGTCCCACACCGGCGAGAACGGCGGCGCGTAGCCGAGGTCCAGGGCGGTCATCTGCTCCACGGTCAGGCCCGCGGTCAGCGCCACCGCGGCGATGTCCACCCGCTTCGCCGCCCCCTCCCGGCCCACGATCTGCACGCCCAGCAGCCGCCCGGTGCGGCGCTCGGCCAGCATCTTGACCGTCATCGGGGACGCCCCCGGGTAGTAGCCGGCCCGGCTGGTCGACTCGATGGTGACCGTCTCGTACCGCAGACCCACCCGGCGGGCGTCCTTCTCGCGCAGCCCGGTGCGGGCGATCTCCAGGTCGCAGACCTTGCTGACCGCCGTGCCGACCACCCCGGGGAAGGTGGCGTAGCCGCCGCCCGCGTTGGTGCCGATGACCTGGCCGTGCTTGTTGGCATGGGTGCCCAGCGGCACGTACTGCTCCTGCCCGGAGACCAGGTTCAGCACCTCCACGCAGTCGCCGCCCGCCCAGATGTTCTCGTGGCCGCGCACCCGCATGGCCAGGTCGGTGAGCAGCCCGCCGTGGGCGCCGAGCGGCAGCCCGGCGGCGCGGGCGAGCGCGGTCTGAGGGCGCACGCCGATGCCGAGGACCACCACGTCGGCGGGGTACTCCGCGTGCTGGGTGGCCACCGCGCGCACCCGGCCGTCCTCGCCGGTGAGGATCTTGGTGACCTCGGCGTCGTTCACCATGGTGATGCCCAGCCCCTCCATGGCGCGGTGCACCAGGCGGCCCATGTCCGGGTCCAGGGTCGACATCGGCTCCTTGCCGCGGTTGACGACCGTCACCTCGAACCCCCGGTCGATCAGGGCCTCGGCCATCTCCACGCCGATGTACCCGGCGCCCACGACCACCGCGCGCCGCCCCCGGGCCCGGGCCAGGGTGTCCAGCAGCGCCTGCCCGTCGTCCAGGGTCTGCACCCCGTGCACCCCGGGGGCGTCCGCGCCCGGCAGCTCCGGGCGCACCGGGCGGGCCCCGGTCGCGATCACCAGACGGTCGTACGACGTCCACGACTGCGCGCCGGAGTCGACGTCGCGCGCCCGCACCCGCCCGCCGGACACGTCCAGCTCCGTGACCTCGGTGCGCAGCCGCAGGTCGATGCCCCGGGCGCGGTGCTCCTCGGGGGTGCGGGCGATCAGCGCGTCCCGCTCGGCGACCGCGCCGCCCACCCAGTACGGGATGCCGCAGGCCGAGAAGGAGGTGAAGTGGCCGCGCTCGAACGCCACGATCTCCAGTTCCTCGGGCCCCTTCATCCGCCGCGCCTGCGACGCCGCCGACATGCCGGCCGCGTCGCCGCCGACGACGACCAGCCGCTCCCGCCCCTGATGCACGCTCATGGGAGCAACGCTAAACGCTCGCCGTGGCGCGCGGCACCGGGGGACCTGTGGCCCTACCAGGGCCGTCGGCGGTGTCTGAGAGAGTGGGGACATGAGCACAACGGGTACGAGTCCGGGCCGGGTCGTCGTCATCGGAGCCGGCATCGCCGGGCTGGCCGCCGCGCACCGGCTGCTGGCGCGCGGCGCGCGGGTGACGGTGCTGGAGGCCACCGGCCGGGTCGGCGGCAAGCTGCTGCCCGGCGAGATCGCGGGCGTCCGGGTCGACCTGGGCGCCGAGTCGATGCTGGCCCGCCGCCCCGAGGCGGTGGCCCTCGCCCGCGAGGCGGGCCTCGCCGACCGGCTCCAGCCGCCCGCCGTCGCGAGCGCCGCCATCTGGACCCGGGGCGCCCTGCGCCCCATGCCCAAGGGCCATGTGATGGGCGTGCCCGGCACCGCCGCCGCCCTCGCCGGCGTCCTGTCCGAGGACGGCCTGGCCCGCATCGAGCGCGACGCCGAACTGCCCCGTACCGAGGTCGGCGACGACGTGGCGGTGGGCGAGTACGTGGCGGCCCGGCTCGGCCGCGAGGTCGTGGACCGCCTGGTCGAGCCCCTGCTCGGCGGGGTGTACGCGGGCGACGCCTACCGGATCTCGATGCGCTCGGCCGTCCCCCAGCTCTTCCAGGCCGCCCGCGCGCACACCTCCCTCACCGAGGGCGTCCGCGAGATCCAGGCCAAGGCGGCGGCGAGCCGGCAGACCGGGCCCGTCTTCATGGGCATCGAGGGCGGTGTGGGCACCCTGCCGCTCGCGGTCGCCGCGTCGGTCCGGGCACGCGGCGGCGAGATCCTCACCGACGCCCCCGTCACCGCACTGCGCCGCGAGGCCGCCGGCGGCTGGCGCGTCACCGCCGGGGACCGCGAGCTGCGCGCCGACGCCGTGGTCGTCGCCGTACCCGCCCCGGCCGCCGCGCGGCTGCTGCGGGCCGAGGCCCCGGCGGCCGCCGCCGAACTGGCCGCCGTCGAGTACGCCTCGATGGCCCTGATCACCCTCGCCTACCGGCGCGCCGACCTGTCCCTGCCCGAGGGCAGCGGCTTCCTGGTGCCGCCCGTCGACGGACGCACCATCAAGGCCTCCACCTTCGCCTCCCAGAAGTGGGGCTGGATCGCCGAGGAGGACCCGGAGACGGTCGTGCTGCGCACCTCCGTCGGACGGTACGGCGAGACCGCGGTGCTCGGCCGCGACGACGCCGACCTGGTCGAGGTCTCCCGGCACGATCTGCGCGAGGCCGTCGGCATCGAGGCCGCACCCGTCGAGACCGTGGTCACCCGCTGGACCGACGGGCTGCCCCAGTACCCGGTCGGGCACCACGCGCGCGTGGCCCGCATCCGTGAGCACATCGCGAAGCTGCCCGGCCTCGCGGTGTGCGGCGCGCAGTACGACGGCGTGGGCATCCCGGGGTGCATCGCCAGTGCCCACGCGGCCGTGGACCAGCTGTCCGGGGATCTCGGCGGCGTCGAGGAACTGACGGCCCACCCGGTGCAGAGCCTTCACGGCGGAGCAGGAGAATAGGAACATGAGTGACGACGCCCCCATCATCGAGTCCGGCAGGATCCCCAACAAGGGCAAGCTGGCCAAGGACCTCAACGAGGTCATCCGCTACACCCTGTGGTCCGTCTTCAAGCTGAAGGACGTGCTGCCGGCCGACCGCGCGGGTTACGCCGACGAGGTCCAGGAGCTGTTCGACCAGCTGGCCGCCAAGGACGTGACCATCCGCGGCACGTACGACCTGTCCGGCATGCGGGCCGACGCGGACCTGATGATCTGGTGGCACGCCGAGACCAGCGACCAGCTCCAGGAGGCGTACAACCTCTTCCGCCGCACCAAGCTGGGCCGTGCGCTGGAGCCGGTGTGGTCCAACATGGCGCTGCACCGCCCGGCCGAGTTCAACCGCTCGCACATCCCGGCGTTCCTCGCCGACGAGACGCCCCGCGACTACGTGAGCGTCTACCCCTTCGTGCGCTCCTACGACTGGTACCTGCTGCCCGACGAGGACCGCCGCCGCATGCTCGCCGACCACGGCAAGATGGCCCGCGGCTTCCCGGACGTGCGCGCCAACACGGTCGCCTCGTTCTCGCTCGGCGACTACGAGTGGATCCTCGCCTTCGAGGCCAACGAGCTGGCCCGCATCGTGGACCTGATGCGCCACCTGCGCGGCTCCGAGGCCCGGATGCACGTCCGCGAGGAGATCCCGTTCTTCACGGGCCGCCGCAAGGACGTCGCCCAGCTGGTGGCCGACCTGGCGTAGGGAACCGCCCGCGCCGGTCAGCCCCGGCGGGTCTCCGGTTCGGGCTCCGCGTGGGGTGCGCAGGAGGCGTGCCGTTCGGGGAGGCGGCCCTCCAGCAGGTAGTCGTCCAGGTATGCGTCGACGCACGTGTGGGGGCCGCCTCCGATGCCGTGCGAGCCCGCGTCCCGCTCGGTCACCAGCCGGGGCCCGGCCAGCCGCCGGTTCCTCTCCGGCGCCGCCGCGTCCCGCTCGGCCGCCAGGATCAGCCCCGGCGGCAGCTCGCCGGGGCCGGTGCGCACGTCCAGCGGCCGCTGCCGGGGCGCGGGCCGGTAGGCGCAGGGCGGGTGCACCCACGTGTTGTCCCACGTCTCGAACGGCGCCACCCGCGCCGGCCGGGTGTTGTCCCGGTCCCCCACCGCCCAGTCCGTGGGCCAGGGCGCGTCGTCGCACTCGACGGCCGTGTACACGGCGCCGCCGTTCTCCGCCGCGGCCGAGCCGGGTCCCGGCGCGGCCGGCGCGAGCGGCGGCTGCGGATCGCCGCGCAGATACGCCGAGAGGGCGGCGGCCCGGCTCGGCCGGCAGGTGTCGTAGTACCCGGCCGTCAGAAACGCGTTCTGCAACTGGCCGGGCCCGGCCTTCCCGCCCGCCGGCTCGCGGGCCGGCCGCGCGGCGGCCGTGTCGTAACCGGCCCGCACCTTCCGCGGCGTGTCGCCGAGCCGCTACACGCCGTCGTGCCGGGCGATCCGGTCCCGGAAGTCCGCCCAGCGCTCCTCGCACGCGGCCGACCGGTCGAGCTTGCCGCGGTACCAGACCCTCTCCGGGTCCGGCCGAAGGCGCCGGGGCCGCCCGGGTCGTGGACGAGGGCCCCCTGCCGGGCCACCGCCCGCCTGCCGTCCTTCCCGGTGGCCGGGGTGCGGCTGACGGTGAGCCGGATCTGTGCGCCGTCGGGGTCGGCGTAGTCCAGCGGGACGGCGACGGTGCCGCAGCGCGGTTCGGCGGGGGAGCGCGGCACGTCGGCGGGGTCGCAGGGGCCGAAGCGGATGCCGGCGGTACGGGCGCGGGCGGCGGCCACGAGGGTGCCGCGCAGCTCGGCGGCGCCGGGGACCGCCCCCGCGCTCCCCGCCGGGCGGCGGCCAGGGTGGTCAGCAGCAAGGACCCGGCGGCCGCGCACAGGGCGACGGCTTTCGAGGGGCATCCCTTCGGTACGTCCGGCGACGGCACAAGGGATGTCTCGGACCGGTTCCGGGGAAGGCAAGCACCGCCCGGCCGGTGTCGGCCCCGGTGCCCCGATGCGCCCCCGAGCCGGAAGAAAGGTCCTACTCCCGCGGCGGCGCGTCGCGGTGGGCGAACGCAGCGCGCAGCTCCGGCTCGCCGATCGCGCGGATGCCGCGCAGGGCGACCGCGGTGAGCGGGGACGGCTCGTCACCGGCCCGCCGCCGGCGCAGCAGCGTGCCCAGCCGCCGCTGACCGGCCGCGGAGGCCCACGGCGAGTACGGGTGCACCTCGAAGCGGGCTATGGCGAGGCAGCTCAGCGTCAGGACGAGCGGCAGGGCGAACCACACGGCGACCATCGGCCGCGAGGTGCCGGTCGGCAGGGGCAGCAGCAGCGCGACCGCGCCGAGGACGGCCACGGCCAGTGCCGCGGCGCGCACGTGGCGCACGGCGGTGCCGACGGCCGGCGCGCCCTCGGGCACGGCGAGGCCGGTGCGCACAAGGCGGTCGGCGAGCCGCCGAACCTCGTCCGTGCCGGCCGCGCGGGCCCGTACCGGCGCGATCCTGGACTGGCCCTGCGGGCCTATGGCCCCTATGACGGACCGTTCGATCTCGTCCCGCCCGCACGGGTCCACGACCGTGGCCCAGCCGGTGTGCGCGAGGAGCAGCCGTCGCTGGCGGGCCATGGAGACGAGGGTGACATCGGCGACCCGCCCCGGCCCCCCGGACAGGAACGCCGCCTCGTAGAGGGTCAGCTCGGGCCCCCCGTCCGCGCTTTCGGGACCGGGGTCCGAGTCCGCGGCGCGGACCGCCGTCACACACAGGCGCGTACAGGCCGTACCGGCGAACGCCCAGGCCAGGAGCAGGAGAAGGAGCCAGAACATGACGCTTTTTGTATGCCAGGGGTCAGGGCTGATGCCATGCTCTTTTCACCATGTGGACATGGTGTCGCCGGTATGTGACGTTCCGTTTGTGGGTGGCGGGACGCTGACCCCGGGCCACGGGCACTACCTGCGCAGCAGCACCCGTCCCGCGGCCCGCGCGAGCCGCCCCCGCGGTGCCGGTCCCGACCGGTCCAGCCACCACTCCCGCAGCTCCCGCCGCGGGACCCTGGGCCGCCGGCGCTCCAGCAGGAAGGCGGCGAAGTCGAGCGCGTCCCTGCGACAGCCGCCGCGCATCGGCCGTTCCCGCGCGTACTCCAGGAACGACTCCCGGTACCCCGCCCCCAGCAGCACCGGCAACTCCGGCGCCACCTTCGCCACCACGTCCGCCCGCTTCCGCGCGAGCGCCCGCGCCTGCACCCCCATCCGCGCCCGGTCGAACCCCTCCGGCACCGGCGCCCCCGCGACCAGCGAGGACAGCACGGCGGCCTGCGCGACCCCGAGCCGCTGCCGGGCGTCCTCGGGGTCCTCCGCCTCG
>NZ_VOGW01000072.1:25730-32820 GCF_007896895.1 Streptomyces misionensis
TGCCGCTCACCGCGGCGGCGATCGTGCTCTACCACGTGGCGATCGCCGCCGCGGTGAGCGGCACGTTCTCGCCGTGACGTCGTTGAACAGCCCCTCCCGCCCCAGGCGCGACACCAGGCGCCCCGGCAGCCCGAGCTGCCCCGCGCCGCTGCTCGCGCCGACCGCGCCGGGCGGGGCGACCCGCGAGGCGAGATCGGCGAGGATGCCGAGCACGGCGTCGGGCACGGGATGCGCGTGGCTGTCGTGCCAGACGCCGTCACGCTCGAAGCCGCCCGCGACATGGACGTACGCGACGGCCTCCAGCGGCAGCTCGGCCAGCGCCTCGGCGGGGTCCTCGCCACGGTTGACGTGATTGGTGTGCAGGTTGGCCACGTCCACGAGGAGCCGTACGCCGGTCCGCTCGGCCAGCTCGTACAGGAACTGTCCCTCGGTCAGCTCCTCGCCGGGCCAGGAGAACAGGGCGGCGATGTTCTCCACGGCCAGCGGCACCGGCAGCGCCTCCTGGGCGATCCGCACGTTCGCGCAGAGCACGTCGAGCGCGTCCCGGGTGCGCGGCACGGGCAGCAGATGGCCCGCTTCGAGCCGCGGCGAGGCGGTGAGCGGGCCGCCCGCCCGGACGAACGCGATGTGCTCCGTGACCAGCGGCGCCCCGAGCGCCACCGCGCGCTCCGCGAGGGCCGTCAGCCGGCCCTCGTCGGGCCGCTCCGCACCCCCGAGACCGAGCGAGACACCGTGCGGCACCACGGCCACCCCGCGCTCCCGCAACCGCCGCAGCGACGCCGGGAGATGGCCCGGACAGACGTTCTCCGCCACGACCTCCACCCAGTCGACGCCGGGCATGCGCTCCACGGCCTCCGCGATCTCCGGCCGCCAGCCGATCCCCGTCCCCAGTCGATCCATCCCCGCCCCCCATCTCACGACGGGGGTTATGGCCCACCGAGCCGGCCCCGAACCCCGCGCGCGCCGGCTTCAGAGCAACATTTGAGGTTGGCCACCGCGGCGTCTCTGCAGCGCGGAGCCTCACTCCGGTCGGCCCCGCCGTTGCCCCGGCCGTTCCGATCACCACCGGGGTCGCCCTTGTGCGGCGTCGTTCCCGGCACTCGGCACGACAGGCCGACGCGGCCTCGTCGGCCGTCCCTGGGCGGGCGGGTCGGTCGGCAGGCGGCCTTGACGCGCGCTCGGCGCAGGCGTTCAGCGCAACGCCGGATGGTCCGCGACCACCGTGCACGACCCCGGTGCGATCTCCGTGAACCCCGCGTCGCGGACCACCGGCAGGCCGCTCTCGGTGAGGCGGGTCCAGTCGGTGGGGCTCGCCGTGCGGACGGAGAGGGGGTAGCCGGCGGCGCGCCAGGTGGTGCGGGCCGCTTCGGGCAGGGCCCACCAGGCCAGTTGGGCGCCGTGGCCGGTCTGGGCCATGGTCTTGCCGGCGGACATGGTCAGTTCCGGGTTGAGCCAGAGGACCGGCGTGCCCGGGTCCGCGGGCAGGGGCGGCTCCGGATCGTCCAGTTCGGTGCCGGAGACCTGGAGCTTCGCCAGGTCCTTGGGCCAGCCGTCCAGCGGGACCGGCGGGAAGACCCGTACCTCCGCGGACTTGCCGGTCACCGTGATGCCGGGCAGCGCCTCTGCGCGCCGCCACTCGGCGCCCCGGGCCCGCCGGACCACCTTGCGGATGCGGGCGTCCTCCCAGCCGCGCACCAGCTCGGCCCACTCGCCGTCGCCGCGTGCCCGCTCGTCGCCGAGCAGCGTCAGCACGGCCCGCGCGGAGGTCTCCAGGGCGTCGGTGCGCGCGGGCGGCGCGGCGCGTTCGATGCGGACGACGAGGGGCAGCACGTACTCGGGAACTTCGCTCACGAGGGTCCAGCCTACGAAGCCGCCCGCGCGCCGCTCAACGCGCGGTCCCGTATCCCGGCCGCGGCCCCTCGGCGGGGCGTGCTGCAGAAGAATGAGCCCATGCACCGTCATCTGCGCCTGACCGCCGTGGGGCGCCGCTACGGCGTCCGCGGCCCCTGGGTGTTACGCGGCGTCGACCTCGCCATCGTCCCCGGCACCCTCACCCGCATCGAGGGGGCGAACGGCACCGGCAAGTCGACCCTGCTGCGGCTGCTCGCCCGACTCGACGCGCCCACCGAGGGACGGATCACCGGCCGCCCCCGCACGGCGTACGTGCCGGAGCGGTTCCCGTCCGCGCTGCCGTTCACCGCCGCCGGCTACCTCACCCGCCTCGGCACCGTGCACGGGCTGTCCCGCGCCTCCGCCGCCCGCGCCGCCGGGGTCTGGCTGGAGCGGTTCGGCGCGGCCGGGTACGCGGGCACGCCGATGGCACGGCTGTCCAAGGGCGGCAGCCAGAAGGTCGCCGTCGCGCAGGCGCTGCTCGCCGACCCCGAGCTGCTGGTCCTCGACGAGGCCTGGACCGGGCTGGACGCGGCGGCGCGGGCCGAGCTGGAACGGGCGGTGGCCGAGCGGACCGCCGCGGGCGGCGCCGTCGTCTTCGTGGACCACGACCCGCGCCGGCTGGCCGGGGCGCCGGACGCCACGTACATCGTGGTCGACGGCGGGCTGGAGCGCCGTACCGCCGTGGACGCCCCGGCGGCCGGGGCCTGCGCGGTCGTGGTCGCGCGCGGACCCGCCGGGGCGCGGCTGCCGGCCGAGGCGGCACGGCTCGCCGTCTCCGCCGAGGAGACGGCGCACGGCGGTCACCGGCTGACCGTTCCCGCCGCGCGCTCCGACGTCCTGCTGCGGACCCTGCTCACCGCCCGCCCGCCCTGGCACGTGGTGAGCGTCGCACCCGCACCGCCTTCGATCCCGGAGACCCGGCCATGACCGCACTCCTGCGCTACCACGCCGAACTGCTGCTGCGCTCCCAGCGCTGGCTGCCCCCGGCGATCCTGTACGCCGCGTTCCTCGCGGTGGGCGTGCAGGGCGGCCAGCCGGTGCTGGACTCGCTCGGCTACACGGCCGCCGGGCTGCTGCCGGTGGCCGCCTGGCTGGTGCGGATCTGCGTCACCGGCGAGCCGCCCGCCGCCCGGGCCTGCGCCGCCGCCCCGCGCGGGCCCGCCCGGGCGCACCTCGCCTGTCTGCTGACGGCGCTGCTCGCGGCGGCGCTCCTCGGTACGGCGGCGACGGTCGTCCTCACCCTGATCAGCGATCCGGCGAGCAACGGCGACCGGGTCCCGGTGCCCCGCCCGGCCGCCGGGGCCGCCGGGCTGTCGGCCGTGCTCGTCTGCGCGCTGCTCGGCGCGGCCGTCGGCGCGCTCACCCACTGGCCGCTGCTGCGCGGCGCCGGGCGCGCGGTGCCCGCGATGCTGCTGGGCGCGCTGCTGGCCACGGTGGTCGCGGGCTCCCCGGCGCGGGCCGCGGTCAGCGGGCTGGTGACCGGTTCGCAGTCCGGCCGGGTGCCGGTGCCGCTGCTGCCGCTGGCCGGGGCGGCGCTGCTCACGGCCGCGGCCTTCGCCGTGGCGTGCGCGCTCACCGCCCGCAGAACGCCCTGAGCGGACTCGGCGCCGTCGGCGGTGGCCACCCCGGAACACCCGGAGCGGACTCGGCGGTGTCAGTGGTGGCCGGCGGTCTCGCCGATCAGCTGGGAGACCTTGACGAACCGGAAGCCGCGCTTGCGCAGCTCCGGCACGACGGTGCGGACGACGGTCTCGGTGGTCGGCGCTGCGCTGCGGGTGCAGTGCATGACGACCACCGAACCCGGCTTCACCCCGTCCAGCACCTGCTTGGCGACCGCGTCGGCGTCCGTGGCGAACGCGTCCCCGCTCACCACGTCCCACTGCACCGCGGTCATGCCCAGCCCGCCGAGGGTGCGCAGCACCTGGTCGTTGTAACAGCCGCCCGGGAAACGGAAGTACGGCAGCGTGTCGCGCAGGCCCGCCGCGCGGAAGGCGGTGTTCGCCCGTTCCACGTCCGCCCGCATCTTCGAGGCGTCGAGGGTGGGCAGGCCGTAGCAGCTGGGGGTGAACGCGTAGTGGCTGTAGGAGTGGTTGGCGACCTCGAACTGCGGGTCGGCGCCGAGGCTGCGGGCCTCGTCCGGGTACTGCTCGGCCCACCGGCCGGTCATGAAGACGGTCGCGGGCACCTTGAGGGTGCGCAGGGCGCCGATCAGACCGGGGTTGTCGAAGTGCTCGCCGGCGGCCGCGCGGGGCCCCTCGTCGGCGGTCATGTCGGCGTCGAAGGTGAACGCCACGGTCTTGCCCAGCGTGCGCGGGCCGTGTGCGAAGACCGGGGTCAGGCCGTTCGGGCCCGGCGTGAGCACGGGCGGACGGGAGGCGGACGGGGAGGCGGAGGCCGCGGACCTGGCCGGGGCCGGGCGGGTGCCGCCCGCGGGGCTCTCGGTCCCGCAGGCGGCGAGGGCCGCGCCCAGGGCGCAGACGGCGGTGAGCGCGGTGACGGCGGTGAGACGGCGTGCTGGTCGGATCACCCTACGAACGTAGGGCTGATTGCCCGTTTGTATGCCGATATGACTCGTGGCGCGGCGGTACGGTCACCCGCGCGGCCTCAATCGGCGGACCCGATGTCCCGCCGCTCCAGCGGCCGCACCGCGGGCCCTTGCAGCACCCGGCCGTCCACGTCGAAGCGGGAGCCGTGGCAGGGGCACTCCCAGGCGCGTTCGGCGCGGTTGAAGGAGACCAGGCAGCCCAGATGGGTGCAGCGGGCCGAGACGGCGTGCAGCGCGCCCTCGTCGTCGCGGTGCACCGCGAGCCGGTGGTCCCCGGCCCGGACCAGGGCGCCGTCGCCCGGGGCCAGGTCGTCCAGGGCGGCCGGCGGCTTCAGCCGGTCGCCGACGAAGTGCCGGGCCACCTCGGCCTGCGTCTTCAGCAGCGACGGCGCCTCACGCACCACGGACTTCAGGCGCCGGGGGTCGTACAGCTCCCGCCACGGGCTGTCCCCGCCGGTGATCAGCGCCGTCAGCAGCAGCCCGGCCATGATGCCGCCGCTCAGGCCCCAGCCGCCGAAGCCCGTCGCCACATAGGTGTGCCGGGCGCCCGGGTGCAGCGGGCCGACCAGCGGCACGGTGTCGGTGGAGTCGTTGTCCTGCGTGGCCCAGGCGTGGTCCAGTGCCACCCCGGGGAAGTGCTGCTCGGCCCAGGCGGCGAGCCCGTCGAAACCGGCCCCCGGATCGCCGGTGCCCGGCGTGAAGTGCTCCCCGGTGACCACCAGGAGCCGCCCGTCCTCGCCGTACGGCGCGGTGCGCACCGAGCGGGTGTTCTCCTCCGGGGTGATGTACATGCCCTCCGGGTCCGGTCCGTCGCCCAGCGGCCCGGCGACGACCAGTTCGCGGCGCGGGTGCAGCCGGGCGAACAGCAGGGCCCGGTCGAAGACCGGGTAATGGGTGGCGACGACGACGTCCCGGGCGGTCACCGTGCGGCCCGACTCCGTCGTCAGCCGGCAGGGCCCCGAACCGCCGCCCTCGTCCAGGCCGACGACCCGCGTCCCCTCGTACACCCGGCCGCCGCGCGCGATCAGGTCCTCGGTGAGCGCCCGGAGGTATTTCACCGGGTGGAACTGCGCCTGCCCGGTCACCCGCACCGCGCCCGCCACCGGGAACGGCAGCCCGGTCTCCGTCGTGAACGAGGCGTCCAGACCCGCGGCCCGCGCGGCCCGTGCCTCCGCCCGCACCTCGGCCACCCGCTCCGGGTCCCGCACGTACGTGTACGCGTCCCGGGTCTCCCATTCGCAGGCGATGCCCGACTCGGCCACCAGGGCGGCCGCGTGCTCGATCGCCTCCGACTGCGAGCGGGCGTACAGCCGCGCCCCCTCGGGGCCCCGGGTGCGCCGCAGCCGGTCGTAGACCAGGGTGTGCTGGGCGGTCAGCTTGGCGGTGGTGCAGCCGGTCACCCCGCCCGCGACCCGGCCGGCCTCCAGCACCACCACCCGCAGCCCGGCCCGGGCCAGCTCGTACGCGGTGCTGAGACCCGCCATCCCGGCGCCGATCACGGCCGCGTCGGCCTCGACGTCCTCGGTCAGGGCGGGGTGCCGCGGTCCTGGGGCGGTGCCCAGCCAGTACGACTCGGTGACCTTGCGCATGCCCGCCGGGTACCCCGGCCCCGTCCCGGCTCACGTCTCCCTCAGCAGCCGCTCCCGGCACTCCGCCACGTCGAAGCCGGCCGGCGGGTAGCGCGGGTCCAGCTCGCGCAGGTGTTCCAGGAGCAGCCGGCCGACCGCCCAGTCGCGGTACCACTTGTGGTCGGCGGGGACCAGGTACCAGGGCGCGTACGGGGCCGAACAGCGCTCCAGGGCCAGCTCGTAGGCCTCCTGGTAGGCGGGCCACAGGGCGCGCTCGTCGATGTCGGCGGGGGAGAACTTCCAGCGCTTGTCCGGGCGGTCCAGGCGGCGCAGCAGCCGGCGCCGCTGCTCCTCGAAGGACAGGTGGAGGAAGCACTTGATCACCGTCACACCGTCCTCGGCGAGGCCGCGCTCGAAGTCGTCGATCAGGCCGTAGCGGCTGCCGATCACGGCGGGCGGGACCAGGTGCCGGACGCGGGCGACCAGGACGTCCTCGTAGTGCGAGCGGTCGAAGATGCCGATCTCGCCGGGCCCGGGGAGCTCCCGCCGCACCCGCCACAGGAAGTCGTGCCGCAACTCCTGCGCGGTGGGCGCCTTGAAGGCGTGGATACGGCAGCCGGACGGGTCGAGGTGGCCGATCACATGCTTGACCGTGCCGCCCTTGCCGCTGGTGTCCATCCCCTGGAGCACCAGCAGCACCCGGCGCCGGTCGCCCGCGGTGCCCGCCGCCCACAGCCGCTCCTGGAGGCGGGCCAGCTTCTTGCCCGTGCGGGCGGCGTCGGCGAGCGAGGCCTGCTTGCCGCCGGGGGCGCCGGGGGTGGCCGCCGTGTCGTGCGCGGCCAGCTCCACGGGCTCGCCCGGCGCGAGACGGAGCAGCTCGCGCAGTTCACTCTTCCTCGCCACGGGCGCCCCTTCCGCGTACGCGTCCTTCGATGGTGCGTCGGGCGGCGCGTGCACCGCCGACCGGTCCCCGCTCAGTGACCGTAGCGGCCGGTCAGGGTGCCGGTGGCGAGGGTGTGGCCGGACAGGGCACGCCCGAGGGCGTCGAGGGAGGCGCCGGGGGAGACGGGCGGGCGGCGGTCGG
>NZ_VOGW01000073.1:0-17739 GCF_007896895.1 Streptomyces misionensis
CTCCTCGTCCCGCTCGCCGTCGTCGCCACCTGGGCCGCCGACCTGGTGGGCGACACCGACCGCTACGTCGCCACCATCGCCCCGCTCGCCGCCGACCCCGCCGTGCAGGAGGCCGCGGCCGACCGGGCCACCGACGCGCTCATGGCCCACATCCACCTGCCGGACCTGCTGGCCGGCGTCGCGCCGAAGGACCGGCCCGCCCTGGAGAAGGCGCTGGGCCCCGGGCTCGGCGGCGCGCTGGAGGGCGCCGTACGGGACCTCGTGCACGACCGGGCCCGCAAGGCCGCCGCGTCCCCCGCCTTCGCCGCCATCTGGACCGGCGCCAACCGCGAGGTGCACGGCGTCCTGGACAAGACCCTCACCGGCACCGGCGCGGTCCGGCTGACCGACGACACCGTGACCCTCGACCTCGCGCCCCTGGTGGACGAGGTGAAGCGGCGCCTGGTCGATGACGGCATGGCCTTCGCCGCCCGTCTGCCCACCCCGCACGCCGAGTTCACCCTGCTCGAATCCCACCAGGTCGGCACGGCGCGCACGTACGTCCGGCTGCTGCGCATCGCCGGGAACTGGCTGCCCGTGCTCGCCGTCGTGCTGATCGCCGCCGGAGTGCTGCTGTCCCGGCGGCGGCGCCGGGCCCTGGTCGCGGGCAGCCTCGGCGCGGCCGTCGCCACCGCCCTGCTCGGCATCGGACTGCGGGTCTTCCGCGGGTTCTACCTCGACCGGCTGCCCGCCGACGTCTCCCCGGCCGCGGCCGGCGCGGTCTACGACACCCTGACCCGCTTCCTGGCGACCGCCGTGCGCGCGGTGATCGTGCTCGCCGTGGTGATCGCCCTGGGCGCCTGGCTCACCGGCACCGGGCGGCGGGCCGGGCTCGTCCGGGGCCTGTGGACCTCCGGCATCGGCGCGAGCCGGTCCACCGCCGGCCGCGCGGGCCTGCGCACCGGCCCGGCCGGGCCGTTCGTGCGCCGCCGTCGCGCCTGGTTCACCTGGCCGGCGGTGGCCGCCGCCGTGGTGGCCTGCGTGCTGTGGCCCCACCCCACGGGGTGGGTGGTGCTCGGCATCGCCCTGTGCCTGCTGTTCGTACTGGCGGTGATCGAGTTCCTGGCCGCGGGCACCGCGTAGGGGTGCCACGGAGCGCAGTGCTGATCCAGCAGCTTCTCCCCGGTGCAGTAGCTTTCCGGAGCCCTGCGAACTCCCCGACCGCACCGGAGACCCGCCATGCCCCGAGAGGCGCCCTACCTCGCCGTGGCCGACGCGCTGCGCGCGCGGATCGTCGCGGGGGAGTGGGCGGTCGGCGGGCGGCTGCCGTCGCGGGCGCGGCTCGCGGTGGCGTACGGCGTCGGACGCAATGTGGTCCAGCGGGCCGTGGACCGGTTGATCGCCGAGGGCCTGCTCGAAGGACGCGCGGGCTCGGGGACGTACGTCCGCACCCCCCGCGAGCGGCTGCCGATGATCCGCGCCCGCCGCCACGGCCGCGGCGGTCATCCGGCCACCGCGCTGACGGAGCGGGGCCGCGCGGGCGCCTGGGACTTCCACACCCGGGTGCGCGTCCCGGCCCCCGGGGCGATCGCCGGGCGGCTCGCCATCGCGCCCGGCGACCCTTGCGTCAGCACGCACTACGAGTTCCTCGCCGACGGCGTCCCCGTCCAGCTCTCGCACTCCTGGGAGCCGTTGGCGCTGACCGGCGGCACCCCGGTCGTGCTGCCGGAGCAGGGGCCGCTGGCGGGAAAGGGGGTGGTCGAGCGGATGCGTGCCATCGGGGTGAGCGTCGAGACCGTGGCCGAACTGCCGCGCCCGGCCCGCGCCACCCGGGAGCAGGCCCATCTGCTCGGCATCGCCGTCGGCGACCTGGTGCTGTGCATCGAGCGGACCCTCTACGACGCCGGGGGCCGCCCGGTGGAGACCGCCGACATCGTCATCCCGGACGCACGCCGGGAAGTGCTCTACGAGTTCGCCGTCGACCAGAGGCGGCAGCCGTCCTCATGACCCCTTCCCCCCGGCCCGGTCTGCTGCGCGACCGGGACTTCCGCCTCCTGTTCGCCGCGACCGCGCTCGGCCAGCTCGGCGACCGCGTGGTCTTCCTGGCCCTGCCGCTGGTCGCCCTGACGGCCCTGGACGCCGACGAGTTCCAGATCGGCCTGCTCACCGCGACGACCACCGCGGGCTCCCTGCTCGTCGGACTGCCGGCCGGCGCCTGGGTGGACCGGGTGCGCAGACGCCCGGTACTGATCGGCACCGACCTCGCGCGGGCCCTGGTCCTCCTCTCGGTGCCGGCGGCCTGGTGGGCCGGAGTGCTGACCGTGCCCTGGCTCTACGCGGTCGCCCTGGCACACGGCCTGCTCGGCGTCTTCTTCGACGTCTCCTACGCCAGCTACCTGCCCCGTCTCGTCGGCCGCGACCGGCTGCTGGAGGGCAACTCCACGTTGTCCGCGGTCCGTTCGGTGACCAGCATCAGCGGTCCCGCGCTGGCGGGCCCGCTGGTCGGCGGCCTCGGCGCGGCCCCGACCCTGCTGGCGAGCAGCGCCGGGATGACCGCGTCGGCCCTGCTGGCGCTGGCCATCCGGGGCCGGGAGGAGAAGCCGCGGCCGGCCGCCCGCCCGCACCTGCGCCGGGACGTCCTGGAGGGCCTGCGCTTCGTGCTCGCCCGTCCCGCCCTGCGCGCGACGGTCCTCGGCGACGCCCTCTTCAACCTCTTCCTGGCCGTGTACCAGACCATGCTCCTGGTGTTCCTGGAGCGGCGGCTGGGCCTCGGCGCGAGCGGCGTCGGACTGATCCTGTCCGGCATGGGCTGCGGCGCCCTGCTGGGCGCCCTGACGGCCACCCGTCTCGCGCGCCGGCTCGGGCAGGGCCGGGTCATCTGGCTGGCGCCCCTGCTGACCTGCCCCCTCACCGTGCTGACGCCGCTGGCGCACCCGGGCGGCCCCGGTGTGTACGCGGCGGCGGCCGGACTGGCGGCGCTGTCCTTCGGCGGGGTCGTGCGCGTCGTCGCCCAGTCCAGCTTCCAGCAGGCGCTCACCCCGGACCGGCTGCTGGGCCGGATGAACGCGACCGCCCGCTTCGTCTCCTGGGGCGGCCTCCCGCTCGGGGGACTGCTCGGCGGCGCCTCGGGCACGGCGTTCGGCGCGCGGGCCACCCTGTGGCTCGCCGCGGCCGGTATGACCCTGAGCTTCCTGCCCGCGGCGCTGTCCCCGCTGCGGGGCATGCGGGCCACCGACTGTGCGCGGGGCGCGGACGGGCGCCCTTGACCCTGTCGGCCGAATCGGCCGTACCCGCGCCGGACTTGTACAGACACCTTTTCTCCACAGGACGATCCGCGGACGTTCTTCCGGCCGTACCCGGACGTCCCTGGGATTCTGCTGTCATGTACGCGCCCCGGCCCGTCGAGGGCCCCTTCCTCCAGGAGAGCCCATGGACTCGCGTCGTACCGCCACCGCCCTGACCGCCACGGCGGCGGCGATGCTGCTCGGCCTCGCCGGCCACCCGGCATCCGCCGCGACCGCGACCGCGGCCCCGGCCGCGGGCACGGCCACCGGCACCAGCCTGTCGGTGTTCGCCTGGAACGTCGACCTCGGCACCGCGCTCGTCGACAGCACCCAGAACGAGAGGGCGGCCCAGCGCACCCCCGTCGTCGAGTCGATCGTCCGCGCGCACGGCGCGGACGTGGTGGTCCTCGACGAGGACTTCAACAACACCTCGACGGCCGACATCGTCGCCAAGCTGTCGGACCTGTACCCGTACCACACCCCGGTGGTCGGCCAGACCTGTTCCGGCGGCGGCTGGAACGGCGTCAGCGGAAACTGCTCCGACTCGCCGTTCGTCATCAACGGCGGCACCATGATCCTGTCCAGGTACCCGATCACCGCCCAGTACGCGCACGTCTTCGCCAACTCGACGTACGGCACCTGGGACTACCACGCCAACAAGGGCGCGGCGCTGGCGCAGATCGACAAGGGCGGCACGAAGAGCTGGGTGATAGGCACCCACCTCCAGGCCGACGAGTCCGGCACCTCCACCGACACCACCCAGGCCACCCGGCTCGCCCAGCTCCGCGAGATCCGCTCCTGGGCGGACGGCACCGCCGGGACGGGCGCGCCGGTGCTGATCGGCGGCGACCTGAACGTGGAGTACTACGGCGGCCGGACCCGCGGCGACCACGCCGACGCACAGGCCGCGGTGAACGGCGTGCTCGGCACCCCGGCCACCGACCCGACACAGACCCTGCGCACCATGGACTGCCCGGTCTCCGCCTGGTGCCAGTACATGTCCGGCGTCGAGTCCTTCCCGAAGGACTACCGCGACGACCTCGACTACATCGGCTACCTCAACGCCCCCGGCCGCCCAATCCCGTCGGCCGTCTCCCCGGTGAAGACGGACTTCGACCCCCAGTCCGGCTGGAGCGCCGGCCAGAACGACACCAACGCCCCCAGCGACCACTACCCGGTCGAGGCGGTGTTCCGGATCGGCTGAGCCCGCCGGCCTCCCCTCAGACCTCGGTGGCCCGCAACTACCCTGTGGGCCACCCGGGTTGCCGCGGGCTAGGATCGCGGTCATGGCCCTGACGGCGAGCGACGTGGACCGGTTCGAGGCGTCCAGGCACCGGCTGGAGGCCCTCGCCTACCGCCTGCTCGGCTCGGCGAGCGAGGCCGAGGACGTCGTACAGGAGACGTTCCTGCGCTGGCAGGGCGCCGACACCGGGCGCATCGAGGTCCCCGAGGCCTGGCTGACGAAGGTGCTCACCAACCTGTGCCTCAACCAGCTGACGTCGGCCCGCGCCCGCCGTGAGACCTACGTCGGCGCGTGGCTGCCCGAGCCGTTGCTCGCCGGGGACCCGATGCTGGGCCCCGCCGACACCGCGGAGCAGCGCGAGTCGGTGTCGTACGCCGTGCTCACCCTGCTGGAGCGGCTCACCCCCAACGAGCGCGCGGTGTACGTGCTGCGCGAGGCCTTCGACTACCCGCACCGGGAGATCGCGGAGATCCTCGACCTCACCGAGTCCGCCAGCCAGCAGATCTTCCACCGCGCCAAGAAGCACGTCGCGGACGGCCGGGCCCGCACCGAGATCGACGAGGCGGCCGCCCGGCGGATCGTGGACGAGTTCCTCGCCGCCGCCACCAGCGGCCGCACCGAACCGCTGGTACGGCTGCTCACCCAGGACGTCTTCGCGATCGGCGACGGCGGCGGCAAGGTCCCGGCCCGCGCGAAGGCGTTCGAGGGCGCCCGCGCGGTCGCGACGTTCATGCGGGGCCTGTTCAAGCCGGGCAAGGCCAAGCGCGACCTGGTCGGCGGCTCCCCCGACGTCCATGTGGTGGCCGCCAACGGCGTGCCCGCGATCGTGGTGGTGCTCGACGGCCGGGTCATCGCCGTCACCTGCCTGGAGATCACCGAGCAGGGCATCACCGCCCTGCGCAGCCAGGCCAACCCGGACAAGCTGGTCCGCGCGACCCGGCGGTGGGCGGCCGGCGACCACGGCGAACCCGTGCTCAGCCTCTTCTGACCTCCGTGTGACCGGCGTCACAGCGCACTCCTGTCATGAAACGGCGGGCCGCCCGGTTCAAGGGGCGAACCGCGCACGACGCGGCGCACGCACGAGCGACAGGAGCAGGCCATGCAGCACCGCATCATCGTCCTCGGGGCCGGATACACCGGAGCCATCGCCGCCGGGCGCATCGCCCGCCGGCTGCGCCGCGAGGACGCCGCCATCACCCTCGTCAACGCCGAACCCGACTTCGTCGAGCGCGTCCGGCTGCACCAGCTCGCCGCCGGGCAGGACCTCAGGCCCCGGCCGCTGGACGCGATGTTCGCGGGCACCGGCGTGGCGCTGAAGCTCGCGAAGGTCACCGAGGTGGACCCCGACCGCAAGACCGTGGCCGTCGCCGACGCGCGGGGCACGCGGGAGGAACTGCCCTACGACACCCTGGTCTACGCCCTCGGCAGCACCGCGGGCGACCAGGGCGTCCCCGGAGTCGCCGAGCACGCCTACGACGTCGCCGGCCGCGCCGGGGCGCTGCGGCTGCGCGAACGGCTGGCCGGCCTCGACGCGGGGGCGCCCGTGGTGGTGGTCGGCGGCGGGCTCACCGGTCTCGAGGCCGCGACCGAACTCGCCGAGGCCCGCCCGGACCTCGCCGTCGCCCTCGTCGCGCGCGACGCCCTCGGGGACCGGTTCTCGCCCAAGGGCCGCCGCCATGTGCGCGAGGTCTGCGACCGGCTCGGCATCACCGTGCACGAACACACCACCGTCACCGCCGTCACGGCCGACCACGTCGGCACCGCCGACGGCACCGGCATCCCGTCCCGGGCCACCGTCTGGACCGCCGGGTTCGCCGTCCACCCGATCGCCCGCGCCACCACCCTGGAGACCGGTGACAGCGGGCAGATCGTGGTCGACGCCTCCATGCGCTCGGTCTCGCACCCGGACGTGTACGCCGTCGGGGACGCGGCCCTCGCCATGGGGCCCGGCGGCAAGCCGCTGCGGATGTCGTGCGCCTCGGGCGTGCCCGGCGCCTGGCTGGCCGCCGACGCCCTCGTGGCCCGGCTGACCGGGGCGAAGCCGCCCACCACCGAGGTGCGCTACTACCAGCAGTGCGTCTCGCTCGGCCGGAAGGACGGCCTGATCCAGTTCGTCACCGCCGACGACCGCGCCGTCGACCGGGCCCTGACCGGCCGCCTCGCCGCCCGCTACAAGGAGGCGATCTGCAAGGGCGCCACGTGGGGCGTCGCCCACCCGCTGCTGCTGCCGGCCCGCGTCCGCCGGATCGTGCCCCGGCCGCAGCGGACGGCGGACCCGGTGACGGAGACGGCGACGGATGCGGCCGCGAAGACGGCGGCGGAGACGGCCGCGGAGACGGCGGCCTGACCGGCCATCGGGCCGGGTCCGCGCCCCGCGCCCCCGCCATCCCGGTCCGCCCGGTCCGTGTCCGGGGCGGCTTTCCGGGGCGGCTTTCCGGGGCCGCGGGGGCCTGCGGCAATTCTCCCGACACGTGAGGGCCGCCCCGCGTTCACCCGGGCCCCGGTCGGCTTCACACCGGGCGCGTTCTCGCACTACGTTGGGGACGAACGACCGGGTGCCGCCATGGGTCGTGCCGTGTCGGCGGCCGCGTTCGCTCCGTCCCGAGCGCGCAAGGAGCCCGCATGCCGCACTCGACCTCGCCCCCCGGCGCCGTGTCCGCCCGGGAGACACCGGGAGTTCCGCGCCTGCTGGCCGCGGCCGTGCGGCTCGCCGGTGCGCTGCCGGCGACGCGCTCCACCCTCGGTGTCGTACGCGGCCGGCACCAGTCCGACCGTCTGCGGGCCGGCGCCCTGCGCGCCCGGCTGGCCGAACGGGGCGTCCACAGCACGGAGTTGAGCCCGCTGCCGGAACCCGGCGAGCGCGGCGGCGGGTACGGTCTGCCGGTGCGCGCGGTGGGGCTGCTGCTGCACACGCCGGGCGTCCGCCCGGAGCAGGCGATGCGGGCGGCGGCGTTATGGCGGCTGCCGCTGCTGACCGAACGCCCCGAGGGCGCGGCGGGCGGCGAGCCGGGCGCGCTCGGCGGCCGGCGCAGCGCCGTCATCGGCATCCACCTCGCCGACCGGGGCTATGAACTCGCCCTGCACCGCGTGGGCCTGGTCTCCCTGCGCCCGGACCCCGGGCCCGCCCGTCTGATCCTCGACAACGAGAAGATCACCGTGCCGGGCGGCCGCCCCCTGTGCGTCACGGTGACCGGATCAGGGCTGCTGGAGGTGCGCGGCGACTCCTTCGGGACGCGCCGGGTACGGCGACTGCGCTTCGAACGGGCCTTCGGCGCCCACCGGCTGGACCTGGACGGCACCCCGGTGCGCGAGGTGCGCGCCCCACTGCGGATGGCGGCCGAACCGGGCCGACTGCACCTGCTGCACCCCTGAGACCGCCGACATCGTCACCGGCGTCTTCGGCGGCCTGGGCGGCTGCGGCGTGATCGGTGAGTCGAACTTCAGGAAGAGGGGAACGTCGGGGAGGGAGCGTTCAGTACTGCAAAGAGCATGCATGTCATGGCCATGCAAACAATCGCGTAGAGCTTGTTTTTCACGGGCTCTGTTCTCCGGGTGATGAGGCAGTACGGCGCACGCGTAAGGGCGCCCGTCACGGGGCGCCTCTTGATCACGTGACTGGGCTAATTAGTAGCATCACCCGGGCTCATGGCAAAAACGAGTTCCCGTAAGGGGCGAAAACCCTGATCAGCCCGCGGTCGGCCGCCGGTTCCCCTGCAAGGCGGCGATCGTGCGGAAGGCGCGGTCCGCTTCCGCGTGAGCGCCAATCTGCATACTCATTTGGCAACTCTCTTTTGCATATGCCAAAGCCTGTGCCGCCCGACCGGTGTCCATATGGGCCAGGGCGGCGTCGTAGGCCGCGTCGACCACCTCGCCCGCGGCATTGATGCGGCGGGCCAGCGTGAGTGCGGCGACGTGCAGCGGTATGGCCTGCTCGCTGCGGCCGGCCGCGCGGTGGGCCCTGCCGATCCGGTTGAGGGCGATGGCCTCGCGCCGTCGGTCGCCCACGGTGCGGAAGAAGTCCAGGCTGTGCTGTGCGAGCGACAGTGCTTCGTCCGTCTTGCCCAGACCGATCAAGGCGTTGGCCAGGTTCATCCGAAGCGTTGCGAGTTCCCTTCTGTCGGACCGTCGCAACGCCAGTGAGAGGGCTTTTCGGTAAGCCTGTTCGGCGCCTTTCTGGTCGCCTGTTCTGATGGCGAGTTCGGCCATGTTGTTGAGCGTGCTGAAGATGCCCCGCTCATTGTTCACAGCGGTGAACTCGGTCAGTGCGCAGTTGAAATAATGCCGTGCCGAGTCGATTTCCGACAGATGGAGATGAGTGACCCCTAGAACGTTGTAACTGCGCGCTATCTGGAGCTTGTCGCCTATTTGCAACAGGGAAGCTAGCATCTGTTTTTGCAGGTCGCGCATCACCGCGTACCGGCCCGTCTGCCACAGCGGAATGCATATCTGGTTGACGCATTCGATCTCCAGTTCCGGGTCCCCCAGTGCCCGTGCCAGCTCCAGCGCCTCCCGCTCGGCCGCTATCGCCTCCTCGTAACGGGAGTGATGACCGTGCGCGACGCCGAGATCGAGCAGGGCCCGGGCCCGTGCCCCGCGGTCGCCCACGGCGGCCCAGTGGTCGGCCGCCCGCCGCAGCAGCGGTTCCGCCGTGGCCGGATGTCCGCGCATGTCGAGCAGTCCTGTCAATACGTGCACGGCGAGGGCCAGTTGGCGTTCGGGCCCGTTCCGGACGAACCAGTCCAGGGTGTCCGAGAGATTGCCGCTTTCGTCGATCAGCCATTGTTCCGCCGCGTGTACGTCGTCGAACTCCGGGAGGGTCGTCCATTCGGCGGAGTCCGGGCTCGTACGGGATCGGTAGGGATGCACGAGACGGTCCGCGCGATCGGCGGCGCACGTATAGAACGTCGCCAGGCGCTCCAGTGCCGCCCGTGAGTCGTGCTCCGTTTCCTCCTCCTCGCTCAATGACCGTGCGTACCTGCGCAGAAGGTCATGGAGGGTGAACCGGTGCGGCGTCGGCTCGGAAAGGAGATGGCGGGTGAGGAGTTGCTCCAGGGCCCGTTCCGTCGCGGGGAGGGAGAGGCCCGTCAGCGCCGCCACCGCATGCGGTCCGAACTCCATTCCGGTATGCAGACTGATCCGGCGGAAGACCAGCCGCTGTTCCGTGTCGAGCGCGTGATAGGACAACGCGAACACGTGCTCCAACGTCCGCTCGCCGTCCCGCAGTTCGTCGAGCCGCCCACCCCCCGCGGCCAGCTGCTTCAGCAGGTCCGCCGTGGTCCAGGACGACCGCGCGAGCAACCGGCTCGCCGCGATCTCGATCGCCAGCGGCAGGTACCCGCAGATGCGCACGATGTCGGCGATCTCGGACCTGTCGGCCCGGCCGCCCGCCCCGAGTCGCCGGACGAACAGCGCGATCGCGTCCTCGGGGGGCAGCACGTCGAGCGAGACCGTACGGGCGCCCGGCAGACCGGTGAGCCGTCGGCGGCTGGTCACCACGACCGCCGTCGGCGAGGCCCCCGGCAGCAGCTGGCGCACCTGCTCCGAGCAGTCGGCGTCGTCCAGGACCACCAGCATGCGCCGGTCCCGCGCCAGCGACCGCCACAGCGCGGTGAGTTCGTCGGTGTCCCGCGGCAGCTCCCGGCCCTCCGGGCCGAGCACCCGCAGCAGCGTGGTGAGCGCACGGTCCGGGGAGCCGCCCGCCCGGTCCGCGCCCTTGACGCTGGGGCCGGTGAGCGCCTGGCCGGTCACCGAACCGCCGCGGCCACCGCCGCCGGCAAGGCCGGCCCCGGCGGTCGCGGCCCCGGCGCCGCCGGCAAGCCCCCCCCCGCCGCGCAGGTGCCGCTTCCGCTCATCCTGTTCGTGGTCGTCGCGGTGATCGCCTGGTTCTTCCTGGAACGCACCTACGCCGGCCGAGGTGCTGGCGGCCGCAGCCGGTGCCTTCGGGCTGCTCGCCTCGTCCGTCCGGCTCCATCTGATGTGGGCGCTGTCGCAGGGGGAGAGCGATGTCACGCACCTCGCCGACCGGGTGGGCGGCGCCCTGCCCGCCGTCAGCCAGCACCTGGCGAAGCTGAAGCTCGCCGGGCTGGTGCGCTCGCGCCGGGAGGGCCGGCGGCAGGTCTACTACATCGACGACCCGGACGTCGTGACGCTGGTGAGAGTGATGATCGGACAGCTGACGGCACGTTCCCGGCAGGGTGCCGCGCCGATCCGGCTGCTGCACAGGACCAGTGGCTGAGACCACCGCGGCCTTCGACCGGGACGCCCGGCCGCCCGCCGCGGCGGCCGTTTCGGCGGTGGACGGCGCCCCCGGTGACCCGGGCGTCCCCGCGCCGACCCTGCTGGAGGTCCTGCGGCGGCTGGACACCGGCCCGCGCGGCCTGACGGAGCACGAGGCCGAGGCGCGCCTTTCCCGGTTCGGCGCGAACACCCTTCCGGCCCGGCGCGCGGCCGGCCGGTCCCGGCTCTTCGTGCGCGGCCTGCGCGATCCCTTCACGGCGGTGCTGCTCTGCCTCGGCCTGGTCTCCGCGGCCGTCCTCGCCTGGGGCACCGCCGCGGTGATCCTCTTCCTCGTCGTGGTCGGCTGCGTGCTGCGCGCGGCCGGCGAGTACCGGGCCGACCGGTCCACGGCCGCGCTGCGCGAACTGGTCGCCACCACGGTGACCGTGCTGCGGCGGGCCGACGAGGAGGCGGCACCCACCGCCCGGGAGATCCCCGTGGCGGACCTCGTGCCCGGCGACGTGATCCGCCTCGGCCCGGGCGACCTCGTCCCCGCGGACGTACGGCTGCTGCGCACGAGCGGACTGACCGTGCACCAGTCCGCGCTCACCGGGGAGAGCGCCCCCGTCCCCAAGCACGCCGACGGGGCGCCCCCGGGGAACGGGCCGTTCGACCAGCCGCAGTGGTGTTTCCAGGGCAGCGGCATCGCCTCCGGCAGCGCCACCGCGGTGGTCACCGCGACCGGCGCGCGGACCCGGTTCGGTGCCGCCCACGGCCGGGCGCCGGGCCGCCCGCGGCCGAGCGCCTTCGACCGGTCCGTCCACGGCGTCTCCTGGATACTCGTCCGGTTCATGCTGCTGACGCCCCCGCTGGTGCTGATGGCCAACGCGGCGCTGCGCGACCGGGGCCTGGAGACGCTGCCGTTCGCGGTCGCGGTGGCGGTCGGGCTGACCCCGGAGATGCTGCCCGTCCTCGTCACCACCTGCCTGGCCCGCGGCGCCGCGCTCCTGGCCCGCACCCGGGGCGTGATCGTCAGACGGCTCCCCGCCCTCTACGACATCGGCGCCGCCGACGTGCTGTGCCTGGACAAGACCGGCACGCTCACCCAGGACCGGCCCGTGGCCGACCGCGGCCTCGGCCCGGACGGCCGGGACGACCCCGAGGTGCTGCGCTGGGCCGCCCTCAACTCCTGGTGGACCCTGCAACTCGCCGACCTGCCCGAGCCCGACGCCCTGGACGAGGCGCTCCTGGACGCGGTCGGCGAGGACGACCTCCTCGCCCACGACGGTGTCGCCGCCGTCCCCTTCACCCCGGCCCGCCGCCTGGCCACCGCGGTCGTCCGCACGCCCGGCCGGCTCGGCACGCACACGCTGGTCGTCAAGGGGGACGCCGAGGCCGTCCTCGCGCGCTGCGCCCTGGACGACGAGGAACGCGCCCGGCTGCGCGACCTCGCCACCCGGCAGGCCGAGGGCGGGGTGCGCGTCCTGGCCGTGGCCACCGCCGAACGCCCGGCCCGCACCCGCGGCTACACCGAGGCCGACGAACGCGGCCTCGCCTTCCGGGGCCTGGTCACCCTGCGGGACGCGCTCGCGCCCACCGCCGCCGAGGCGCTGAAGGTCCTCACCGGCCAGGGCGTCACGGTCAAGGTGCTGACCGGGGACCACCCCGGCACGGCCGTCCGGGCCTGCCGCGACCTCGGCCTCCCGGTGCCCGACGACGCCGTCCTGACCGCCGGTGCCATCGACACCCGCACGGACGCGGAGCTGACCGAGCTGGCCGCCCGCACCATGGTGTTCGCCCGGTGCACCCCCGAGCACAAGGCCCGGGTGGTGCGGGCGCTGCGCCGCGCCGGGCACACCGTCGGCTTCCTCGGCGACGGCGTCAACGACCTGCCCGCGCTGCGCGCCGCCGACGTCGGCATCGCCCCTCAGGGCTCCGCCGACGTGGTCCGGGAGCGCGCCGACATGGTCCTCGCGGAGAAGGACCTCACCGCGATCGCCCACGCCATCGACGCGGGCCGGCACGCGGGCGGCAACATCGCCACCTATCTGCGCATCACGCTCTCCTCCAACCTCGGCAATGTGATCGCGATGCTCTGCGCGGGCCTGCTGCTGCCCTTCCTGCCGATGCTCCCCGCCCAGGTCCTCGCCCAGAACCTGTGCTTCGACGCCGCCCAGCTCACCTTCGCCCACGACCGTCCGCACTCCCGCGCCCTGCGCCGGCCCACCACGCTGCACCCCCGCGGACTGCTCCGCTTCATCACGAGGTTCGGGCTGCTCAACGCCGTGGCCGACGTCGCCACCTTCGCCGTGCTCGCCCTCGCCCTGCACGGCCTCGGCCGGGGCGTGGACGAACCCGCCTTCCACGCGGGCTGGTTCACCGAGAACCTGCTCACCCAGGCCCTGGTGATGGTGGTGCTGCGGACCGGCCGCCGGGGCGCGCGGGGCCGCCGGCCCGGACCCGTCGGCTGGGCCGCCCTCGCCCTGGCCGTCATCGGTCTGGCGCTGCCGCCCTCCCCGCTCGGCCCGCCGCTCGGACTCGCCGCCCTGCCCGCCGTCTACTACCTCCTGCTGGGCGCCGTCCTCGCCCTGTACGCCGCGGCCCTGCTGGCCGCCAGGGCGCGCCACGAGCCACCCGGCACCCCGGTCGGCGGCGCCGCCTCACGCCCGTCTCAACTCCCGCCGGGTACAAGGGTGTCGGCTGACGAGGAAGGCGGGAGGCCGGGATCATGACGGAAACGGCGCCACCCCGGCGCGGCCGGTGGCTGCTCCTGGCGGTCCTCGCCCTGGTGCTGTACGGCATCGTCCGCGCCGCGGGCACCCCGTCCGCGCCCGAGGCGCCGTCCCGGCCGGGGGCCGGCTCGTCCGCGCCCGAGGCCACACCGCGCCCGTCGAGTTCCCCGCCCGCACCGGCGTCCGCCGGCTACGACCCCGCCGACTACGCCGCCCAGGTCCGCACCCGTGCCCGCCAGGCGGGCGTCAGCGCCCGGCTGGTGATGGCCATCCTCTACAACGAGTCGTACAAACCGCACGACCCGGCCTTCGAGCGGGCCTGGCAGAAGTACAAGCCGGACGCCGCCTTCGGCATCGCCGACATGCACCGCGCCACCTTCGACGAGGTCAAGCAGGGCCGCTCCTTCGCCGGCCGCCGCTGGGAGGAACTGCCCGACGACCGCGACCTGGCGATCGAGGCCGAGGCCTGGTACCTGCACGACCTCGCGGCCCGGTTGCCGGCGCACTGGCCGGGCGCCTACACCGAGGACGACCTGCTGGCGCTCGGCTACAACACGGGCGCCGGCAACATGCTCGCGTTCGCCCGCGGCGCCACACCGGGCAGCCAGGCCCGCTCGTACCTGGACCGGCTGCACGGGAACTGGGCCGAGGCCGGGCGGGCCGTCGCGGCCCGCTGACGTCCCCACACCGGTCCCTGGTTCCCCGTGACTTGCCGGATTGCGCAATAATCGCGATCGTCCGGGGTGCGTCCCGCGGCCCGGGGGAGGAAGGGCGTCCATGTCGCGCGGTGACATTCGGCGGGTGCGTGAGGCGAATCTGCGGCTGGGTGCCGCCCTGGCCGAGGTGGAGGGCCTCTACGCCGCGCTGCTGCGGGCGGGCTCCTCGGCGCGCCGAGGGGAGCTGCAGGACGAACTGGCCCGCGCCGCCGCCCGTCTCGCCGCCGTGGCGAGCGTGCCGACGCCGGTTCCGTCCCTCGGTGTGCCGCGTTCGCGGCGGGCGCGGCGCAGGGTGCTGGCGCAGCGTGGCGCCGCCTGGATCATCGCGCGCTACGGACGGGACCGCGGCTGACCGGGGCGCTGCCGCGGGGTCCGCGCAGCCCGGTCCGAAGGGTCGCGGATTGCGCAATCACGCAAACGAGTCACGGGCCGAACCCCCGCGCCGAGGCCGGCCCCACCGGACGGTCGAACCGGGCGGCGTCTCCACCACCCCCACCGAGGCCCTACGCGCGGGCCCGCGGCGAACTCGGCTCCGCCTCCCGAGCGGGCCCGGCCGACGCGGCCGCGATCGCCTCGTCCAGGACCTCCCGCGAGCGGGCCAGGTCGGCGATCATGCGGTCGATGCGGTCCCGCTCCTCGGTCAGCTCGTCGACCAGCCGCGCCGTGGCGAACTCGTTCGGCCCGCCGTCCACGTCCCGCATGCAGGGCAGCAGCCGGGCGATCCTCTTGCTGTGCAGACCGGCCGCGTACAGCGCCTGGATGCGCACGACACGGTCGACGGCCCACTCCCCGAACTCCCGGTGACCGCCGGGACTCCGCTCGGAGAGCAGCAGCCCCTGACTCTCGTAGTACCGAAGGGAACGCTCGCTCACCCCGCTGCGCCGGGCCAGCTCACCGATCCTCATCCGTCACCTCGCATGCCGAAGCGGGCTTGAACCTGACACCGGTGTCAACTTCTACCGTACGGCCATGACGAACGCACCCGCCGATTCCGGCCTCTTCGAGCCTGCCCGCCTGGGCCCCCTGCACCTGCCCAACCGCCTGGTGATGGCACCCCTGACCCGCAACCGCGCCGCGGCGGACGGCGTCCCCGAGCCGATCATGGCCACCTACTACGCCCAGCGAGCGTCCGCCGGGCTGATCATCGCCGAGGCCACCACCCCGAACGCCGTGGGCCAGACGTACCCCCACATCCCCGCCATCCACGGCGAGGAGCACGTGGCCGGCTGGCGCCGGGTCACCGACGCGGTACGCGCCGAGGGCGGCCGGATGTTCCTGCAACTGCAGCACGGCGGCCGGGTCGGCCACCCCGACAACAGCGGGCTGACGCCGGTCGCCCCCTCGCCCGTCCCGCTCCCCGAGACGATCCACACCCCCACCGGCCGCCAAGCGGCCGTCGTACCGCGCGAGATGACGCTCGCCGACATCGAGACCACCGTCGCCGACTTCGCCGCGGCCGCCCGCAACGCCGTCGAGGCGGGCTTCGAGGGCGTCGAGGTGCACGCGGCCAACGGCCACTTGCTGCACCAGTTCCTGGCGGCCAACACCAACCACCGCACCGACGCGTACGGCGGCCCGGTGGCCCACCGCATCCGTTTCGTGGTCGAGGTGGTCCGCGCCGTCGCCGCCGCGATCGGCCCGGAGCGCGTGGGGCTGCGCGTCTCTCCTGGGAACACCGTCAACGGCATCGCGGAAGGGAACACCGGGGACATCTACCCGGCCCTCGTCGCCGCCCTGGCGGACAGCGGACTCGCCTATCTCCACCTCGTGTTCGCCGACCCGGACCAGCCCCTCTTCCAGGAGCTCCGCGCGGCCTGGCCGGGCACGCTGATCGCCAACCCGGCACTTGGCCGGGGCGGGCCGCTCCCCCGCGACGGCGGCCGGCAGGCGGGCGAACGGCTCATCGCCGCGGGCGCCGACCTGATCGCCCTGGGCCGCGCCTTCCTGGCCAACCCCGACCTGGTCGAACGGCTGCGCACCGGGGCACCGCTCAACCAGGTGCGGGACGCGTACGCGATGTACACGGGCGGAGCGACCGGCTACACCGACTACCCCACCCTGGCCGACGCCCTGGTCGCACAAACGAACTGACAGCACGGTCCGGCGGTGCCTAAGATGCCCGCGATGAAGAACTTCTCCTCGCTCGGATTGGGGGACTCGTTCGCGCAAGGTGAGTGCTGATGGCACATCACGTCGCGAACGACATTCCGCCCCACCTGTCGATGTGGCAGCGCGTGCGCGCGTACGCCGTGCCACCGTCCATGATCGAGACCGCGACCGCCCGCCGCGCGGTCGGTGACTGGGCGGGGGCCTGCGCCGCCGCCCGGATCGACGTCGACCTCGATCTGCGCGCCGTGCGCCACCGCCACGGCACCGACCTCGCCACCCGCCTCCGCGCGGATCTGCGTCGGCTGGCACCCGACCTGCTCCGCTGGCACATGCCCCGGATCGCCCCCGACGGACTCCTCCGGCCCGGCCTCACCGTGTCCCTCGCCCGGTACGGCCCTTCCGGCACCCCCGTGCACCTGGTGGTGCGGACGCCACCGGCCTGGGCGGACGCCGGGCAGCGCATGTCCCTCGCCCTGTGGGAGGGCCCCGGCGGCGGGGCCCCGCGCCACCATCCGCACCCGCACCCCGACCGCCGTTTCCGCCTCGACCTGCACCGGCACCTCTGGGACGGCACCCGCGGCGGCGAACTGGCCCGGCGCTGCGGCTGGTCCGGCACCCCCACCGTGTCGACGGCCGACTCGCCCTGGGCCAGGGGCCGCTGGGCCGCCGAGGCGGAGCTGCTGCTGCGCGCCGAAGGCAACCCCCGCGGGGCCTTCACCGTACGACTGGCCGCACGCAGCCGCGCCGTACTCGAACTCGTGGCCCCCGACGACACCCACGCCCCGGTGATCCGGTCGCCGCGTGCCGCCCTGGGGCCGCAGGAAGTCGCCGCGCTCCCGGTACTGCCGGAGGCGGCGGCCCGGCTGCTGCCGGACCTGGAACTGCTGCGGGCGGGACTGATCGCGCCCGGGCGGCTGCACCCGCTCGTCGCCGCGGCCCTGCGGGCGCCCGGCCCGGCGCGGGCCGCCGCTCCCGCGCCCGAGCCCGCCGATCCGCACCGGGTGGAGTGCCGGGGCGAGATCCACCGGCTCGCACCGCGCGACGGGGTGCTCACGGCGGTCGATCACGACCCGGACCAACTGCGCCGCGAGGAACTGCTCGTGGCGCTCGGCGGTCCTCCGTTGCCGTGCCTGCGGGCGATCGACGCGGTGCACCGCGACCCGGAGGCGCTGCCCGCGGTCCGGGAGCGGCTGCGCCACGGTGACGTCACCGGAGCGCTGGCCGTGGTCGAGGGCCTGCTCGGCCCCGGCGCGCTGCTGCGCGACGGACCGCTGCGGGACGAACTGGAGTCGGCGGCCGCCCGCCGTGTCGAGCACGGACTCTTCCGCTCCGGGCTGGTCGCCGAGCACCCCGCCCGCACGGCCGGGAGCGGGCGCGCCGCGGACCCGCACCAGGGCCACCGCCCCCGGCTCGACCGGCGTGGCCGCCGTACTCCTCCCGTGCTCTTCGGCAAGCGGGTC
>NZ_VOGW01000073.1:18014-19210 GCF_007896895.1 Streptomyces misionensis
TCCGGCACGGACACCCGACTCACCGTCGCCGACGACCTGTTGTCCCTGCTGCGGACGACCACCACCGAGCCGCGCCCCGACGAACAGCTCGAAGCGCTCACCCTGGCCGTCGCCGCCGACCTGCCCGTCCTGCTCTGGGGCGAGCCGGGCATCGGCAAGACCGCGGCCCTCACCCAGCTCGCCGCCTCCCTCGATCTGCCGTTGACCACCGTGATCGCGAGCGTCCACGAGCCGTCCGACTTCTCCGGGCTGCCCGTCCTGGGCGACGACCCGGCCGTGCAGGGGGTGCCGATGGCGCCACCGCAGTGGGCCGTGGAACTGGTACGCGCCGGGCGCGGCCTGCTCTTCCTCGACGAACTCTCCACCGCCACCCCCGCCGTGCAGGCCGCGCTGCTCCGGGTCGTCCTGGAACGGCGGGTCGGCGCGCTCCGGCTGCCGCCGGGGGTGCGGATCGTCGCCGCCGCCAACCCGCGCGCGTCGGCGGCGGACGGGTGGGAGCTGAGCCCGCCGCTGGCCAACCGGTTCGTGCATCTGCACTGGGTGCACGACCGGGAGGTGGTGGTGCGCGGGCTCGGCGGGGTCTGGCCCCGGGCGGAACTGCCCCGGCTGGTGCCGGAGCGGCTGCCCGAGGCGGTGGCGTTCGCCCGGCGAGCGGTGTGCGGCTTCCTGGAGGCCCGGCCGACACTGATCCACCGGCTGCCGAGCACCGAGACCCGGCGCGGCGGCGCCTGGCCCTCGCCGCGCAGCTGGGAGGCCGCGCTGACGCTGCTGGCCTTCGGCACGGCCGCCGGCGTCTCCCGAGACGTGCTGGCGCTGCTGGTGCGGGGCGCGGTGGGGGACGGTCCGGGCCTCGAACTCCTCGCCCACCTGGACCGGATGGACCTGCCGGACCCGGAGTCGCTGCTGGCCGACCCGCCCACCGCCGAGCTGCCGGTGCGGGGCGATCTGCGGCAGGCGGCGCTGGAGGCGGTGGTCGCCGCCGTCGGCGCGCGGCCCCGGCGGGAGCGGTGGGAGGCGGGCTGGGCGGTGCTGGTCCGGGCACTGGAGACCGGCGCCCCGGACCTGGTGGTCGCCCCGGCGACGGCGCTGGCCGCACTGCGCCGCGACGACTGGGAGGTCCCGGCGGCCGTGGACCGGCTGACCTCGGTGATCGGCCTCGTCCAGCGCGCGGACCGATCGGTGCACCGGGCCAGGAC
>NZ_VOGW01000074.1:0-632 GCF_007896895.1 Streptomyces misionensis
GCCGTACCGGGGCCGCCGGCCGACTCGCCCGCCCTCCCCCTGGACACGGAGAAGCTGCTGGCCGCCCGGCTCCACGCGGTGAAGGTCCGCCCCTACCTGGCCGACGCGCTGTTCGCGCTGCACGTGGTGGAGGACCGGTCGGTGCCGACGATGGCGGTGGACCCGTACTGGCGCTGCTACGTCTTCCCCGCCTTCGTGGCGCGTACCCCGGTGGAGGAACTGGCCGGCGTGTGGGTGCACGAGGTCTCCCACCTGCTGCGCGACCACCACGGACGCGGCGAGCGCCACGCGCGCGCACACGAGGAGCCGGGACCGGGCGCCGGGGGTCGCGCCGCCGAGGACCGGAGCAGGCTGCGGCGCAACATCGCCGCCGACTTCGAGATCAACGACGACATCTACGGCGACGGGCTGCCCCGGCCCGCCGGTGCGGTGCTGCCGTCGCTGCTGCGGCTGCCCACCGGGCTGCTGATGGAGGAGTACCTGCGGACGGCGTCGCTGTCCGGGCTCACCGCGGAGCCGGCCTGGCTGGACTGCGGCAGCGGCGCCGACGGGCAGCACCGGCCCTGGGAACTGGGGCCCGAGGGGGCCCGGGGACTGACCAGGCAGCAGCGGGACGCGGTCCGCTTCCGGGT
>NZ_VOGW01000074.1:643-1159 GCF_007896895.1 Streptomyces misionensis
GGCCGGCGTCGCGGCCCGGCCCCACCGCGGAGCGGGCCTGGCTGGGCCGCGGCAGGGGCGCCGACGGGCAGCCCCGGCCCGGGGAACTGGGGCCCGGGGGGGCCCGGGGACACCGGCCAGGCCGGCGCCGCCCGCCGCCCCGGGTCTGCGTGGTGATCGACACCTCCGGTTCGGTCAGCGACGCCGAACTGGGCAGCGCGCTGCTGGAGGTGGCCGCGATCTCACGGGCGGTGGGCGGCCGCCGGGACCTGGTCTCGGTGATCTCCTGCGACGCGGCGGCCGGCATCGCCGTCCCCCTCTGCCGCGCCGAGAGCATGACACTGATCGGCGGTGGCGGAACCGACCTGCGCTCGGGCTTCGCCCAGGCCCTGCGCTCGCGCCCCCGCCCGGACGTCGTCGTCGCGCTGACCGACGGCCAGACCCCGTGGCCCTCCGCCCAGCCGCCCTGCCGCACCGTCGTCGGCCTCTTCCCGCGCCCACGGCGGCGGCCCGGCCGGGGTGTAGTCGGGGTCCTCC
>NZ_VOGW01000074.1:1439-10016 GCF_007896895.1 Streptomyces misionensis
CACGTAGGAAGCCACGCCGGGGTACACGCCTCGCCGGTGCGGGGGCGCAACGCGGCCCTGCGGCCGGGGTGGGGGAGCGAGCGGTCAACGTCCCCGGGGCCTTGCGGAGCGGGGAACGCACCGCGGTCGGCCGGGCAGCGGGTTCACGGCCGGGGTGCGGGCATCGCGGCTTGCGGCTTGCGGCCTTCGGCTTCCGGCTGGAGGCAGGGCGCAACGCGGCCCCGGCCGGAAAGAGGGTGGCGGCAGGCGGTCAACGGCCCCGACGGTGCCCGAAGGAGAAGGGACGCCGGGCCCGGACGGCGAGCGGCGCCGGGTGAGGAGGACCGGGCGCTCGGGGCACGGCCGTGATCGCGGCCCGGATAGGAAGGGGCGGGGGTCTCGCGCTCGGGTCCCACGCCCGCCCGGCCCGGCGGCAGCGGTGGCCGGGAGGTGTCATGTGCGCACGTGGCCGGCACCGGCGGTACGCGAGCCCGGTCCCGGGACGAACCCGGCCCGGGAGCCGGCGGCCGCGCGCCCGCGGGCACAGTCGGCCGCCCGCCGTCCGGGCCGTGCCCGAGACCGGCGCCCCACCCGGTCGGGCACGGACCGGGCAGGCGCCGAGCGGGCCCTTCGAGCCAGGGCGGGAACGAGCCAGGGCGGGTAAGGGACGAGCGCGGCTACGGTGCCGGGTCCGCCGGGTGCGGGGCGACGACCGGGAGCGCGGACGCCAGGCGCTGCTCGCACAGTTCGACCAGCCTGTCGTACCCCGCCTTGCCCATCAGCTCCGTGAGTTCGGCCCGGTAGGAGACGTACACCGGCTCCCCCGCGCCGTGCGCCGACGTCGCCGACGTGCACCACCAGTGCAGGTCGTGGCCGCCCGGACCCCAGCCCCTGCGGTCGTACTCCCCGATGGACACCTGGAGCACCCGCGTGTCGTCCGGCCGGTCGATCCACTCGTAGGTCCGCCGGATCGGCAGCTGCCAGCACACGTCCGGCTTGGTCTCCAGCGGCTCCCGGCCCTCCTTCAGCGCCAGGATGTGCAGCGAGCAGCCCGCGCCGCCCGCGAACCCCGGCCGGTTCTGGAAGATGCAGGACCCCTGGAAGGGACGCGTCTGCCGGGACCCCTCCTCGTCCTCCGAGACCCAGCCGCCGCGCACCCCCTCGTCGTGGTGCTGCCAGATGTCCGGCGTGAGCCGGGCCACGTGCTCGGCGACCCGCTTCTCGTCGTCCTCGTCGGAGAAGTGCGCCCCCAGCGAGCAGCAGCCGTCGTCCGCGCGACCTGCCTGGATGCCCTGGCAGCCGCTGCCGAAGATGCAGTTCCAGCGCGAGGTCAGCCAGGTCAGATCGCAGCGGAAGACCTGTTCGTCGTCCGCCGGATCGGGAAACTCCACCCACGCGCGCGCGAAGTCGAGCCCCTTCTCGTCGCTCACCTTCGACCCCTTGGAAGCTCTGGCGGCCTTGCGTACCTTGTCCGCCTTTTCGGCTTTTGCCGACTTCGCCTTTTTCGTCTTTGGCACCCGTCCAGGGTAAGTGCCCGGCCCCCGGACCGGGGACCGAGGAGCCGCGTTCTGGCAGTAGCGTTCCGTACATGAGACTCGGTGTCCTGGACGTGGGTTCGAACACGGTGCATCTGCTGGTGGTGGACGCCCACCCCGGCGCCCGCCCGCTGCCCGCCCATTCGCACAAGGCCGACCTTCGGCTCGCCCAGCTCCTCGACGACGGCGGCGCCATCGGCGACGCCGGCATCGAGAAGCTCGTCGACGTCGTACGGGACGCCCTCCAGGCCGCCGAGGACAAGGGCGTCGAGGACCTGCTGCCGTTCGCGACCTCCGCGGTCCGCGAGGCGAGCAACGCCGACGAGGTCCTCGCCCGGGTCGCCGAGGAGACCGGCGTACGGCTCCAGGTCCTCTCCGGCGCCGAGGAGGCCCGCCTCACCTTCCTCGCCGTGCGCCGCTGGTTCGGCTGGTCCGCCGGGAAACTGCTGGTCCTGGACATCGGCGGCGGCTCCCTGGAGATCGCCTTCGGCATCGACGAGGAGCCGGACGCCGCCGCCTCCCTCCCGCTCGGCGCCGGCCGGCTCACCGCCGGCTGGCTGCCCGGCGACCCGCCCGCCCCGGACGACGTCCGCGCCCTGCGCCGCCACGTCCGCGCGGAGATCGCCCGCACGGTCGGCGAGTTCGCCCGCTTCGGCGCCCCCGACCACGTCGTCGCCACCTCCAAGACCTTCAAACAGCTGGCCCGCATCGCCGGCGCCGCCCGCAGCGCCGAGGGCCTCTACGTCCAGCGCGAACTCAAGCGCGAGTCCCTGGAGGCCTGGGTCCCGCGCCTGTCGGCCATGACCATCGACCAGCGCGCCGAGCTGCCCGGCGTCTCCGACGGCAGGGCGGCCCAGCTCCTCGCCGGCGCCCTGGTGGCCGAGGGCGCGATGGACCTCTTCGGCGTGGAGAGCCTGGAGATATGCCCGTGGGCGCTGCGCGAGGGCGTCATCCTGCGGCGCCTCGACCACATGGGCACGGCCTAGGAACCTGCCCCATGGCATACCTCACAACGGCCGACCGGCACCCGGCACCCGCCCCGCCGAACCCTTTAAGGTGACGGACGTGGCTGAACCAAGGGACGTGCCCGTCGCGCTGTCGACGGCCTCCGTGTACCCGGAGTCCACGGCGACGGCCTTCGAGATCGCCGCGCGGCTGGGGTACGACGGCGTCGAGGTCATGGTGTGGACCGACCCGGTCAGCCAGGACATCGAGGCGCTGCGCCGGCTGTCGGACTACCACGGCATCCCGGTCCTGGCCGTCCACGCGCCCTGTCTGCTGATCACCCAGCGGGTGTGGTCCACCGACCCCTGGACCAAGCTGCGCCGGGCGCAGGCCGCCGCCGAGAAACTGGGCGCCTCCACCGTCGTCGTGCACCCCCCGTTCCGCTGGCAGCGGCAGTACGCCCGCGACTTCGTCGCCGGGATCTGGCGGATGGCGGACGAGACCGACGTGCGGTTCGCCGTCGAGAACATGTACCCCTGGCGGTACCGCGACCGCGAGATGCTCGCCTACGCCCCCGC
Organism: Streptomyces misionensis; assembly: GCF_007896895.1. GTDB lineage: Bacteria > Actinomycetota > Actinomycetes > Streptomycetales > Streptomycetaceae > Streptomyces > Streptomyces misionensis_A. Next base: position 4,477 of record NZ_VOGW01000074.1, read on the forward strand.
CTGGGACGTCACCGGCGACGACTACCGGCACTTCACGATCGACCTCAGCCACACGGCGACGGCCCGCACCGACGCCCTGGCCATGATCGACCGCATGGGCGACCGGCTCGGACACGTGCACCTCGCCGACGGGCGCGGCTCGGCCAAGGACGAGCACCTGGTGCCGGGCCGCGGCACCCAGCCCTGCGCCGAGCTGCTGGAACACCTGACCGTCTCCGGTTTCGACGGCCACATCGTCATCGAGGTCAACACCCGGCGGGCGATGTCGAGCGCCGAGCGCGAGGCCGACCTCGCCGAGGCCCTGGCCTTCACCCGCAAGCACCTGGCCGCCGCCGTCCGCCTCCCCCGGCGATGACCGACCCCGCCAAGGCACCCGGGAACGCCGCCCGCCGCCGCGGCCGGCCTCCGCGCACCGAGTCCGCCCGCACCCGCGACCGCATCCTCGCGGCGGCCCGCGAGGAGTTCTCCGCACACGGCTACGACCGGACGTCCGTGCGCCGGATCGCCCAGGCGGCCGGCGTGGACCCCGCGCTGGTCCACCACTACTTCGGCACCAAGGAACAGGTCTTCGCGGCGGCCGTGGAGATCGCCTTCGCCCCCGCCCCCGGCGCCCCGGACACTCTGGCCGAGGGCCCGCCGGACGCGGTGGGGGAGCGGCTGGCCCGCTTCATGTTCGGCGTCTGGGAGAACCCCGCGACCCGCGCACCCCTGCTGGCCATCCTCCGCTCGGCGCTCACCGACGACACCGCGGCCGCCGTCTTCCGCCGCCTGGTCGCCGAGCAGCTGACCGGGCGCGTCGCCGCCCGTCTGCGGCTGCCGGACGCCGAACTGCGCGCCGAACTGGCGGCCGCCCAGCTGGTGGGCACGGCCGTGCTGCGGTACGTGATCAGGCTGGAACCGCTGGCCTCGGCGGACCTGGAGCAGCTCGTCGCGCACGTGGCACCCGTCGTGCAGCGGCACCTCACGCACCCCTGACCCCCCGGACGAAACACTCGTCCCGCATTCCGGACAGGCGTGTCCATCCCTTGGAGCGGCGGCGTAGTCTCGGAGAAAGCCAGAATTGTCCATCGAGGAGCGAGCGACGATGCCCGAGCTGAGGTCCCGCACAGTCACCCACGGCCGCAACATGGCGGGCGCCCGCGCCCTTATGCGTGCCTCCGGTGTACCCGGCGCGGACATCGGCCGTAAGCCGATCATCGCGGTCGCGAACTCCTTCACCGAGTTCGTGCCGGGCCACACCCACCTCCAGCCGGTCGGCCGCATCGTCAGCGAGGCCATCACCGAGGCGGGCGGCATCCCGCGCGAGTTCAACACCATCGCCGTGGACGACGGCATCGCCATGGGCCACGGCGGCATGCTCTACTCCCTGCCCTCCCGCGACCTGATCGCGGACTCGGTGGAGTACATGGTCGAGGCCCACTGCGCCGACGCCCTGGTCTGCATCTCCAACTGCGACAAGATCACCCCGGGCATGCTGATGGCCGCCCTGCGCCTGAACATCCCGACGGTCTTCGTCTCCGGCGGCCCCATGGAGGCCGGCCGCGCCACCCTGGTCGACGGCACCGTCCGCTCCCTCGACCTGATCGACGCCATCTCCGAGGCCGCCAACGACAAGGTCTCCGACGCCGACATCCTGCGCATCGAGGAGAACGCCTGCCCGACCTGCGGCAGCTGTTCCGGCATGTTCACCGCCAACTCGATGAACTGCCTCACCGAGGCCATCGGCCTCTCCCTGCCGGGCAACGGCTCGGTCCTCGCCACCCACACCGCGCGCAAGCAGCTCTACGTCGACGCGGCCCGCACGGTCATGGACCTCACCCGCCGGTACTACGAGCAGGACGACGACACCGTCCTGCCGCGCAACATCGCCACCTTCCAGGCCTTCGAGAACGCCATGGCCCTGGACATCGCGATGGGCGGCTCCACCAACACGATCCTGCACCTGCTGGCCGCCGCCCAGGAGGCGGGCGTCCCCTTCGGCCTGGAGCAGATCGACGCCGTCTCCCGCCGCGTCCCCTGCCTCGCCAAGGTCGCCCCCAACGTCGCCAAGAACCGCACGTACTACATGGAGGACGTGCACCGCGCCGGCGGCATCCCCGCCCTGCTCGGCGAGCTGCACCGGGCCGGCCTGCTCAACGAGGACGTGCACGCCGTGCACAGCCCGTCCCTCGCCGACTGGCTCAAGACCTGGGACGTGCGCGGCGGCTCCCCCTCCCCCGAGGCCGTCGAGCTGTGGCACGCGGCCCCCGGCTGCGTCCGCTCCGCCGAGGCCTTCTCCCAGTCCGAGCGCTGGGAGACCCTGGACGACGACGCCGAAAGCGGCTGCATCCGCTCCGCCGAGCACGCCTACTCCAAGGACGGCGGCCTCGCGGTCCTCAGGGGCAACCTGGCCGTCGACGGCTGCGTGGTCAAGACGGCCGGCGTGGACGAGTCGATCTGGACCTTCGAGGGCCCGGCCGTGGTCTGCGAGTCCCAGGAGGAGGCCGTCCAGCGCATCCTCACCCAGGAGGTCAAGGAGGGCGACGTCGTCGTCATCCGCTACGAGGGCCCCAAGGGCGGCCCCGGCATGCAGGAGATGCTGTACCCGACGTCGTACCTGAAGGGCCGCGGCCTCGGAAAGAGCTGCGCGCTGATCACCGACGGCCGCTTCTCCGGTGGCACTTCGGGCCTCTCCATCGGCCACGCCTCCCCGGAGGCGGCCTCCGGCGGCACCATCGCCCTCGTCCAGGACGGCGACCGCATCCGCATCGACATCCCGAACCGCTCGATCGAACTGCTGGTGGACGAGGCCGAACTGGCCCGCCGCGAGCAGGAGTTGAACGGCGTCTACGCCCCGAAGGGCCGCGACCGCAAGGTCTCCGCCGCCCTGCGCGCCTACGCGGCGATGGCGACCAGCGCCGACAAGGGCGCCGTGCGCGACGTGAGCAGGCTCGGCTGACACCCGCGACAGCCGAAAGGGGCCGCCTCCCTCCCGGGGGCGGCCCCTTTCCCGTCTCACCAGGCCGACGGGTCCCGCGCGTCGAGCGCGAACACCGAGCCGTCCGGGGCGGTGCCGTACACCCGCGAGGCGGCGAGGACGGGCGCGGCCCGCAGCGCGGCGACCCCCTCCGTACCGGCACCCGGCCGGGCCGGCGTCTGCCCCGCGAGCCGCCCGCCCCGCACGTCCACGGCCAGCAGCCGGCCGTCACCCGCCGAGAAGTACAGGTACCGGTCCCCGGCGACCGGCGCCGAGCCGCGGCTCACCGACGTCTCCAGGTGCCACAGCCGCTCGCCGGCCCCGGTGTCCACCGCGTCCAGGCCGCCGTTCACATCCAGCAGGTAGACCACACCGCGGTGCACGGCGGCGTGCACGTCCGGCCGGGGCGCCGGCAGCGGCACCCGGCGCAGGGTCCGGGACGCGGCGTCGTAGCGCACCACGGCATCGGTGTCGCCGTACACCGGATCGGCCGCCGTGAAGTACACGGCGTCACCCTCGGCCCCGACCGGCTGGAGCAGCCCGGTCAGCCGGGTGTCCCGGCGCACCGCACCCGTGGCCGGGTCGAAGGCCACGACCCGTGTGCTCCTGCCGTCGGCGGTGGTCGTCGTCGCATAGGCGAGGGCACCGGCCGTCCCGTCGTCCGGGAAGGTGTCGACGCGCGGCCGGCCGTCCCCCGGCAGCCGATGGCTCCAGCGCGTCCGCCCCGAGCCGCCGTCGACCCCCGTGACCGTGCCGTCCGCCCCCGTGATCAGCAGCGTCCCGGCCGTGTACTGCGTGCCGGCGCCCGCGGGCAGGGCGCGCCGCCAGCGGGTCCGGCCCGTGCCGGGGTCCAGCGCCACCGCGCCCCCGGCCTGGTCGCGCACCTGCACCAGCCCGCCCGACACCACCGGGGCCCCGCTCCAGCGCGCCCCCGCGAAGGGATGCCGCCACAGCACCCGGCCACCGCGCGCGTCGAGCGCGTACGCCTGCCCGGCACCGGCGCACAACAGTTTTCCCGCGCCGAAGGCACACCGGGGCGCGGCCGCCCGTCCGGCGACCGGCTCCGTACGCCACCCCGCGAACCCCACCGCCGCCGTCCGCGGAGTCCGCGGCCCCGGATCGCCGCCCAGGAAGTGCACGGAGGCGAGCACCCCGCCCGCCACGAGCCCGAGCGCCCCGGCCACGACGGCCGCGAGCCGCCCCGGCCGCACCCGCCCGCGCCGCGACCTCTTCCCTCCGCCCTTCCCCTTCTCTTCCGGGGACCGCTCTTCCGAGGACCGCCCTTCCGGAGAGCGCTCTTCCGGGGATCGCGGAAGGTCCCCACCCGAGTCCACCGGCCCCACGGTCTTCGAGGTCCGCTGCGCCGGTATGAAGGCCTGCGTGTCGTACGACGCCGCCACCGACCGCAGCTGCCGCATCAGCTCGTCCGGCGTGGGCCGGTCCTCCGGGTCCTTGGCCAGACAGCGCTCGACGAGCGGCGCGAGCCCCTGCGGCACCCCCGACAGATCGGGTTCGTCGTGCACCACCTGATAGGCGACGACATACGGGCTGTCGGAGTCGAACGGCCCGCGCCCGGTCGCCGCGTGCACCAGCACCGAGCCCAGCGCGAAGATGTCCGCGGCCGGCCCCACCTCCCGCGGCCGCCGGAACTGCTCGGGCGCCATGAACGGCGGCGTCCCGATCAACTTGCCGGTCTCCGTGCGCAGTTCGCTGTCCTTGGGCCGGGAGATGCCGAAGTCGATGACCTTCGGGCCGTCCTTCGCGAGCAGCACGTTGCTCGGCTTGAGATCCCGGTGCACCACGCCCACGCGGTGGATGTCGCGCAACGCCTCCGCGAGCCCCGCCATCAGCCGCCGCACCTGCCCGGCGTCCAGCGGCCCGTCCTGCTTCACCTGCTCGGCGAGGGTCGGCCCGGGAATGAACAGCGTGGCCATCCAGGGCCGTTCGGCCTCCGGATCGGCGTCCACCACCGGCGCGGTGAAGGCACCGCTGACCCGGCGTGCCGCGGCCACCTCCTGCCGGAACCGCCCCCGGAACTCCCGGTCCCGCGCGAACTCGGCGTGGACGACCTTCACCGCGAGCCGCAGCCCGGACGTACTGCGGGCGAGGTGGACCACCCCCATGCCACCGGACCCCAGCCGTGACTCCAGGCGGTAATGACCGGCGTATTCGGGCATATCGGCCTCCGCGCCCGCTCCGGTGCTGCGCTGTGGCGTCATCGACTGGACCGCCCCCCGTGCTCCTCGTCCGCGCGACGCACGGAGCCTAGTCGATGGCTCGTCGCGGACCGAGGCGGCTTGCTAACCTCCGTTCGCCAATCAGCAGGCCCCATGCCGGCATGGGGCTCACGGGGGAGGAAACCGCATGTCCGTCCGTTATTACCCGGTCGCCCCGGGCGTCCGCGTGAACGTCCGCAGCGGCCCGGGCACCAGCTACGGCGTCATCCGCGTCCTGCCCGAGGGCGCCAAGGTGCCGATCTACTGCCAGACCCCGGGAACCACGGTCACCGGCACGTACGGCACCTCGAAGATCTGGGACAACATCAGCGACGGCGAGTTCGTCTCCGACGCCTACGTCCACACCG
>NZ_VOGW01000074.1:10279-61755 GCF_007896895.1 Streptomyces misionensis
CCATAATCGTCCCGTGAGCGACGAAACCGGCACCCCGGGCACCCCGGAGGGCCCCGCGGGCGGCCCTCGCCCCGAACCCCTGCGCTTCTTCGGCACGTCCTGGGTGCACCACGACGACGGTTACGCGCTGCGCCGCGCCGGGGTCGCCATCGGCTCCCTGGCCGCGGCGGTCGTCTCCTGCCTGGTGCTGCGCTTCGCCTTCCAGGGCATCCGGATCGCCGCCACCGGCACCTTCGTGACCGTGCTGATCGTCGTCATGTTCACGGTCTGCACCGCACTCGCCTTCGGCAACACCTGGGGCGGCTTCGGCAAGCGCCCCGATCCAGAGCGCCAGTCCTCCCTGCGCGGCCTGCTCGCCATCGGCTTCGTCGGCATCCTGCTCGCCTACTTCCTGCGCTCCCTCACCGAGGCCCCCGGCGAGCGGCTGCACCGCGCGGAGTACGAGACGGCCCGCGCGGAACACGCCGCACGCACCACCCGCCGCTCGGGCAACCCGGCGAAGAAGAAGCGCCGCCGCTGACCCGGCGAGCCGAAAGTCGCTGTCGCCGGCACCGGCCACCGAGCACCATGGGGGGATGACGACCACGCAGCCGCCCGCCGCCGAGCGCTCCGCCCGCGCCCACTCCTTCAACGCGGCCGCCGCTCAGTACGCGGCCAACCGCCCCTCCTACCCGCCCGCCCTCTTCGACACCATCGAGAAGACGGCCGGCCGGTCCCTTTCCGGCGCGCGGGTGGTGGACGTCGGCGCGGGCACCGGCATCGCCACCGCGCTGCTGCACGCGCGCGGCGCGAAGGTCCTCGCGATCGAGCCCGGCGAGGGCATGGCCGCGGAGTTCCGCCGCGGCAACCCGGACATCCCGCTGCTGCGGGCCGACGGCGACGCCCTTCCCCTCGCCGACGCCACGGCCGACTTCCTCACCTACGCCCAGGCCTGGCACTGGACCGACACGGCCCGCTCGGTGCCGGAGGCGCTGCGGGTGCTGCGACCGGGCGGCGCGCTGGCGCTGTGGTGGAACACGGACGCCTTCGACATCGAGTGGATCGCGCGGGCGGCGGAGCGCGAGGGCCGCTTCTTCGGCTTCGACCCTGCCGAGCGGTACGCGAAGGCCGACGAGCGGCTGGACCTCGCCGACCCGAGCGGCCGCCTCGACTTCACCCGCCACAAGATCCGCTGGAGCCGCCGGGTCACCCTCGACACCCACCTCGCCAACATCGGCAGCCACTCGCTCTTCCTGGTCCTGGACGAGCCCCGGCGCACCGCCTTCCTCGACGAGGAGCGCGGTCACCTCCTGAAGGTCTTCCCGGACGGCGTCGTGGAGGAGACCTACGACGTGCTCCTGCTGGTGGCCAGGAAGGGCTGACGGAGTCCCGGGGACGCGCCGTCCCGCCAACCGGACAACCGCCCCGCCGCCCGGACGAGCGGTGCCAGACTGAACCGCATGAGCCAGAAAGTCGCAGTACTCGGCACCGGCAAAATCGGCGAAGCCCTGCTCAGCGGAATGATCCGGGCCGGCTGGGCCCCCGCCGACCTCCTGGTCACCGCCCGCCGCCCCGAACGCGCCGAAGAACTCCGCGCCCGCCACGGCGTCACCCCGGTCACCAACGCCGAGGCCGCCAAGTCCGCCGACACCCTGATCCTCACGGTCAAGCCGCAGGACATGGGCACCCTCCTGGACGAGCTGGCCCCGCACATCCCCGCCGACCGCCTGGTCATCAGCGGCGCCGCCGGCATCCCCACCGCCTTCTTCGAGGAGCGACTCGCCGAGGGCACCCCGGTCGTGCGCGTCATGACCAACACCCCCGCCCTCGTCGACGAGGCCATGTCGGTCATCTCCGCCGGCACCCACGCCACCCCGGACCACCTGGCCACCGCGGAGAACATCTTCGGCGCCGTCGGCAAGACCCTGCGCGTCCCCGAGAGCCAGCAGGACGCCTGCACCGCTCTGTCCGGCTCGGGACCGGCGTACTTCTTCTATCTGGTCGAGGCGATGACGGACGCGGGCATCCTGCTCGGCCTGCCCCGCGACAAGGCACACGAACTCATCGTCCAGTCCGCGATCGGCGCCGCCGTGATGCTCCGCGACAGCGGCGAGCACCCGGTCAAGCTCCGCGAGAACGTCACCTCCCCGGCAGGTACGACGATCAACGCCATCCGCGAGCTGGAGAACCACGGCGTCCGCGCGGCCCTCATCGCCGCCCTGGAGGCCGCCCGCGACCGCAGCCGCGAGCTGGCCTCCGGCAAGAAGGACTGACCCCGGCCCGGGGGACCGGCCGAGAGTTGACACACCTCGGGGCGATCCGTAAGGTACTCCGAGTTGTCCGACGTGAGCGCCGACTCCGGTCGGTCCCCGGACAGCCATTCCGTGAGCACCACCCACTCTCGACACCTCGGTGTCGAAAGTTTTGGCGTGCGTATTTGCGAAATGAGGAATCCGCGTTCGAAAGGGCGCAGGACCCCGATTAGCTCGGGAGCCGGGAATCCGCTAAAGTCTCACTCGTCGGAACGGCCCAACGGCCGGGAAGACAAACCCCCCTGACTGGGAGTCAGACGCCGAAAGGATCTGATAGAGTCGGAACCGCCGGAAAGGGAAACGCGGAAGCGGGAACCTGGAAAGCACCGAGGAAATCGGATCGAGAAAAGATCTGATAGAGTCGGAAACACCGAAGGGAAGCGCCCGGAGGAAAGCCCGAGAGGGTGAGTACAAAGGAAGCGACCGTTCCTTGAGAACTCAACAGCGTGCCAAAAGTCAACGCCAGATATGTTGATACCCCGTCCATCGGATCACCGATGGTCGAGGTTCCTTTGAAAAAACACAGCGAGGACGCTGTGAACGATCGGACTATTCCTCCGGTCGTTCCGCTCTCGTGATGTGTCACCGGCTGAAATGTTTTTCGGCCGAGTAAACATTCACGGAGAGTTTGATCCTGGCTCAGGACGAACGCTGGCGGCGTGCTTAACACATGCAAGTCGAACGATGAAGCCCTTCGGGGTGGATTAGTGGCGAACGGGTGAGTAACACGTGGGCAATCTGCCCTGCACTCTGGGACAAGCCCTGGAAACGGGGTCTAATACCGGATATGACCATCTTGGGCATCCTTGATGGTGTAAAGCTCCGGCGGTGCAGGATGAGCCCGCGGCCTATCAGCTTGTTGGTGAGGTAATGGCTCACCAAGGCGACGACGGGTAGCCGGCCTGAGAGGGCGACCGGCCACACTGGGACTGAGACACGGCCCAGACTCCTACGGGAGGCAGCAGTGGGGAATATTGCACAATGGGCGAAAGCCTGATGCAGCGACGCCGCGTGAGGGATGACGGCCTTCGGGTTGTAAACCTCTTTCAGCAGGGAAGAAGCGAAAGTGACGGTACCTGCAGAAGAAGCGCCGGCTAACTACGTGCCAGCAGCCGCGGTAATACGTAGGGCGCAAGCGTTGTCCGGAATTATTGGGCGTAAAGAGCTCGTAGGCGGCTTGTCACGTCGGTTGTGAAAGCCCGGGGCTTAACCCCGGGTCTGCAGTCGATACGGGCAGGCTAGAGTTCGGTAGGGGAGATCGGAATTCCTGGTGTAGCGGTGAAATGCGCAGATATCAGGAGGAACACCGGTGGCGAAGGCGGATCTCTGGGCCGATACTGACGCTGAGGAGCGAAAGCGTGGGGAGCGAACAGGATTAGATACCCTGGTAGTCCACGCCGTAAACGGTGGGCACTAGGTGTGGGCAACATTCCACGTTGTCCGTGCCGCAGCTAACGCATTAAGTGCCCCGCCTGGGGAGTACGGCCGCAAGGCTAAAACTCAAAGGAATTGACGGGGGCCCGCACAAGCGGCGGAGCATGTGGCTTAATTCGACGCAACGCGAAGAACCTTACCAAGGCTTGACATACACCGGAAAGCATTAGAGATAGTGCCCCCCTTGTGGTCGGTGTACAGGTGGTGCATGGCTGTCGTCAGCTCGTGTCGTGAGATGTTGGGTTAAGTCCCGCAACGAGCGCAACCCTTGTCCCGTGTTGCCAGCAGGCCCTTGTGGTGCTGGGGACTCACGGGAGACCGCCGGGGTCAACTCGGAGGAAGGTGGGGACGACGTCAAGTCATCATGCCCCTTATGTCTTGGGCTGCACACGTGCTACAATGGCCGGTACAATGAGCTGCGATACCGTGAGGTGGAGCGAATCTCAAAAAGCCGGTCTCAGTTCGGATTGGGGTCTGCAACTCGACCCCATGAAGTCGGAGTCGCTAGTAATCGCAGATCAGCATTGCTGCGGTGAATACGTTCCCGGGCCTTGTACACACCGCCCGTCACGTCACGAAAGTCGGTAACACCCGAAGCCGGTGGCCCAACCCCTTGTGGGAGGGAGCTGTCGAAGGTGGGACTGGCGATTGGGACGAAGTCGTAACAAGGTAGCCGTACCGGAAGGTGCGGCTGGATCACCTCCTTTCTAAGGAGCACTTCTTACCGGGCTTGCCCGGTCAGAGGCCAGTACATCAGCGAATGTCTGATGCTGGTTGCTCATGGGTGGAACGTTGACTACTCGGCACGGTCCAGGATGGACCAGGCGCTAGTACTGCTCTTCGGGGCGTGGAACGCTGATCTGGTTGGCTGGTCGTGTCGGGCACGCTGTTGGGTGTCTGAGGGAATGAACTTCTCCTCAGTCGCCGGCCCCAGTGCACTCGGACCTTTGGGTTCGGGGTGATGGGTGGCTGGTCGTTGTTTGAGAACTGCACAGTGGACGCGAGCATCTGTGGCCAAGTTTTTAAGGGCGCACGGTGGATGCCTTGGCACCAGGAACCGATGAAGGACGTGGGAGGCCGCGATAGTCCCCGGGGAGTCGTCAACCAGGCTTTGATCCGGGGGTTTCCGAATGGGGAAACCCGGCAGTCGTCATGGGCTGTCACCCTTGCCTGAACACATAGGGCAAGTGGAGGGAACGAGGGGAAGTGAAACATCTCAGTACCCTCAGGAAGAGAAAACAACCGTGATTCCGGGAGTAGTGGCGAGCGAAACCGGATGAGGCCAAACCGTATGCGTGTGAGACCCGGCAGGGGTTGCGTGTGCGGGGTTGTGGGATCTCTCTTCTGCGGTCTGCCGGCCGTAGGGCGAGTCAGAAACCGTTGATGTAGACGAAGGACATGCGAAAGGTCCGGCGTAGAGGGTAAGACCCCCGTAGTCGAAATGTCAGCGGCTTGCTTGAGAGACACCCAAGTAGCACGGGGCCCGAGAAATCCCGTGTGAATCTGGCGGGACCACCCGCTAAGCCTAAATATTCCCTGGTGACCGATAGCGGATAGTACCGTGAGGGAATGGTGAAAAGTACCCCGGGAGGGGAGTGAAATAGTACCTGAAACCGTGTGCCTACAAGCCGTGGGAGCGTCGGAATGGAGCTTGCTCTGTTCTCGTGACTGCGTGCCTTTTGAAGAATGAGCCTGCGAGTTTGCGGTGTGTTGCGAGGTTAACCCGGGTGGGGAAGCCGTAGCGAAAGCGAGTCCGAATAGGGCGATTTTAGTAGCACGCTCAAGACCCGAAGCGGAGTGATCTAGCCATGGGCAGGTTGAAGCGGAGGTAAGACTTCGTGGAGGACCGAACCCACCAGGGTTGAAAACCTGGGGGATGACCTGTGGTTAGGGGTGAAAGGCCAATCAAACTCCGTGATAGCTGGTTCTCCCCGAAATGCATTTAGGTGCAGCGTCGTGTGTTTCTTGCCGGAGGTAGAGCACTGGATAGGCGATGGGCCCTACCGGGTTACTGACCTTAGCCAAACTCCGAATGCCGGTAAGTGAGAGCGCGGCAGTGAGACTGTGGGGGATAAGCTCCATGGTCGAGAGGGAAACAGCCCAGAGCATCGACTAAGGCCCCTAAGCGTACGCTAAGTGGGAAAGGATGTGGAGTCGCACAGACAACCAGGAGGTTGGCTTAGAAGCAGCCACCCTTGAAAGAGTGCGTAATAGCTCACTGGTCTAGTGATTCCGCGCCGACAATGTAGCGGGGCTCAAGCGTACCGCCGAAGTCGTGTCATTGCAGCATAAGGGCCAACGCCTGTTGTGATGGGTAGGGGAGCGTCGTCTGCCGGGTGAAGCAGCACCGGAAGGTAGTTGTGGACGGTTGACGAGTGAGAATGCAGGCATGAGTAGCGATTCACACGTGAGAAACGTGTGCGCCGATTGACTAAGGGTTCCTGGGTCAAGCTGATCTGCCCAGGGTAAGTCGGGACCTAAGGCGAGGCCGACAGGCGTAGTCGATGGATAACCGGTTGATATTCCGGTACCCGCTGTGAAGCGTCAAACATCGAGCATCGTGATGCTAAGGCCGTGAAGCCGCCCTGGAGCCTTCGGGCAAAGGGGAGTGGTGGAGCCGCTGAACCAAGCGGTTAGTAGGTGAGTGATGGGGTGACGCAGGAAGGTAGTCCATCCCGGGCGGTGGTTGTCCCGGGGTAAGGGTGTAGCCCGAGTGGTAGGTAAATCCGCCACTCATGCAGGGTGAGACCTGATGCCGAGCCGATTGTGGTGAAGTGGATGATCCTATGCTGTCGAGAAAAGCCTCTAGCGAGTTTCATGGCGGCCCGTACCCTAAACCGACTCAGGTGGTCAGGTAGAGAATACCGAGGCGTTCGGGTGAACTATGGTTAAGGAACTCGGCAAAATGCCCCCGTAACTTCGGGAGAAGGGGGGCCACACCTGGTGATGATCTTTACGGTCTGAGCTGGGGGTGGCCGCAGAGACCAGCGAGAAGCGACTGTTTACTAAAAACACAGGTCCGTGCGAAGCCGTAAGGCGATGTATACGGACTGACGCCTGCCCGGTGCTGGAACGTTAAGGGGACCGGTTAGCTTCACTTCGGTGGGGCGAAGCTGAGAACTTAAGCGCCAGTAAACGGCGGTGGTAACTATAACCATCCTAAGGTAGCGAAATTCCTTGTCGGGTAAGTTCCGACCTGCACGAATGGCGTAACGACTTCTCGACTGTCTCAACCATAGGCCCGGTGAAATTGCACTACGAGTAAAGATGCTCGTTTCGCGCAGCAGGACGGAAAGACCCCGGGACCTTTACTACAGTTTGATATTGGTGTTCGGTTCGGCTTGTGTAGGATAGCTGGGAGACTTTGAAGCGGCCACGCCAGTGGTTGTGGAGTCGTCGTTGAAATACCAGTCTGGTCGTGCTGGATGTCTAACCTGGGTCCGTGATCCGGATCAGGGACAGTGTCTGATGGGTAGTTTAACTGGGGCGGTTGCCTCCTAAAGGGTAACGGAGGCGCCCAAAGGTTCCCTCAGCCTGGTTGGCAATCAGGTGTTGAGTGTAAGTGCACAAGGGAGCTTGACTGTGAGACCGACGGGTCGAGCAGGGACGAAAGTCGGGACTAGTGATCCGGCGGTGGCTTGTGGAAGCGCCGTCGCTCAACGGATAAAAGGTACCCCGGGGATAACAGGCTGATCTTCCCCAAGAGTCCATATCGACGGGATGGTTTGGCACCTCGATGTCGGCTCGTCGCATCCTGGGGCTGGAGTCGGTCCCAAGGGTTGGGCTGTTCGCCCATTAAAGCGGTACGCGAGCTGGGTTTAGAACGTCGTGAGACAGTTCGGTCCCTATCCGCTGTGCGCGTAGGAGTCTTGAGAAGGGCTGTCCCTAGTACGAGAGGACCGGGACGGACGAACCTCTGGTGTGCCAGTTGTTCTGCCAAGGGCATGGCTGGTTGGCTACGTTCGGGAGGGATAACCGCTGAAAGCATCTAAGCGGGAAGCCTGCTTCGAGATGAGGACTCCCACCCACTTGATGGGGTAAGGCTCCCAGTAGACGACTGGGTTGATAGGCCGGATCTGGAAGCCAGGTAACTGGTGGAGGTGACCGGTACTAATAGGCCGAGGGCTTGTCCTCAGTTGCTCGCGTCCACTGTGTAAGTTCTGAGGCAACGAACAGTTGTCGGCTCAGAGCAGAACGCATAACTACAAAGTGTGCTTGTTCGCTCGAAACCATTAGGGTTTCGGTGGTTATAGCGTGAGGGAAACGCCCGGTTACATTCCGAACCCGGAAGCTAAGCCTCACAGCGCCGATGGTACTGCAGGGGGGACCCTGTGGGAGAGTAGGACGCCGCCGAACAATCTTTGGAGGACCCCTGGTCCCAGCGTTCAGCTGGGACCAGGGGTCCTTTCGTTTTTACAATGCTTGCGGTACCGAAGACAGGAGTCACCATGTCCACCAACTCTCCCGACGATCGACCGGAGCGCGACCAGCGGCGACGGGACAGTGGTGACCGGGGCGACCGCGGCGGCTACCGCGGTGACCGTGGTGACCGCGGCGGCTTCCGTCGCGATGACCGTCGTGACGACAACCGCGGTGGCGGGTACGGCCGTCGCGACGACAACCGTGGCGGCTTCCGCCGTGACGACCGTCGCGATGACCGTCGTGACGACAACCGTGGTGGCGGCTACGGCCGGCGTGACGACCGTGACCGCGGCCCGCGCCGTGACGACCACGGCGACCGTGGCTTCCGCCGTGACGACGACCGTGGCGGCTTCCGTCGCGATGACCGGCGCGATGACCGCCGGGACGAGCGGCGTGACGACCGTCCGTCGTACCGCCGTGACGACTCCCGTCCGCCCTACCGGCGCGACGACGACCGCGGTGGCTTCCGCGGCCGGGACGACCGCCGTGACGACAACCGCGGTGGCGGCTACGGCCGTCGCGACGACAACCGCGGTGGCTTCCGTCGCGACGACCGCCGGGACGACAACCGCGGCTACGGCCGCCGTGACGACCGTCGGGACGACCGGCGCGAGGGCGAGCGTTCCTCGCGTCCGGCGTTCCACCGTGACGACCGTGACCGTGGCCCGCGCCGTGACGACCGCGGCGACCGTGGCTTCCGCCGCGACGACCGCCGCGACGACCGTCCCTCGTACCGCCGTGACGACGACCGCCCGTCCTACCGTCGCGACGACGACCGCCCGTCCTACCGCCGTGACGACGACCGTGGCAGCTACGGTCGCCGGGATGACCGTCGGGATGACCGGCGCGATGACCGCCGGGACGAGCGGCGTGACGACCGTCCGTCGTACCGTCGTGACGACTCCCGTCCGCCCTACCGGCGCGACGACGACCGCGGTGGCTTCCGCGGCCGGGACGACCGCCGGGACGACAACCGCGGTGAGCGCGGCGGGTTCCGCGGCCGGGACGACCGTGGCGGCCGTGGCCCCCGTCGCGACGACCGCGGCGGCCGCCCCGGTGGCTTCCGTGGGCGTGACGGGCGCGACGACCGCCGTGGCGACGACCGCCGTGGCGACGACCGCCGTGGTGGTGGCCGCTTCCGCGACGAGCGGGACCGTGACCGGGACCGCGAGCCGATCAAGCGGCTGCCGATCCCGGAGGACGTCACCGGCGACGAGATCGACAAGGACGTCAAGCAGGAGCTGCAGAGCCTGCCCAAGACGCTCGCCGAGGACGTCGCCCGCAACCTGGTGATGGTCGCCCGGCTGATCGACGAGGACCCCGAGGGCGCCTACGGCTACTCCCGGGTCGCCCTGCGCCTGGCCTCCCGGGTGGCCGCCGTGCGCGAGGCCGCCGGCTTCGCCGCGTACGCGAACCAGAAGTACAGCGAGGCCCTCGCCGAGTTCCGGGCCGCCCGGCGGATGACCGGCACCGTCGAGCTGTGGCCGGTGATGGCCGACTGCGAGCGCGGGCTCGGCCGCCCGGAGAAGGCGCTGGACATGGCCGGCGCCCCGGAGGTGCACAAGCTGGACAAGGCCGGCCAGGTCGAGATGCGGCTGGTCGCGGCCGGTGCCCGGCGTGACATGGGCCAGCTGGACGCGGCCATCGTCACTCTCCAGAGCTCCGAGCTGGCCTCGCACTCCATCCAGCCGTGGACCGCGCGGCTGCGCTACGCCTACGCCGACGCCCTGCTGGCGGTCGGCCGGCAGGACGAGGCGCGGGAGTGGTTCGCGAAGGCCGTCGAGGCCGACCGGGACGGCAGCACCGACGCCTCCGACCGGCTCGCCGAGCTGGACGGCGTGGAGTTCGTGGACGCCCTGGACGAGCACGAGGGCGAGGACGAAGGTCAGAGCGGCGGCGCCGAGGGCGAGTCCGCCGACGCCGCCCCGCAGGAGGACGGCGACAAGGACTGACGCGAGTCCGTGAGACAAGAGAAGGGGGGTGGGTTCCCGGTGGAACCCACCCCCCTTCTCCATGTCCGGGGAGACTCAGATCTCCAGGGCCCGCAGCACCAGGCCCGTCGCCGGCTTCGGCCCGAACGACGTCGACTTGCGCGGCACCGTCACGCCCTGGCGGGCCAGATCGCGCACGACCTCCTCGCGCACCGGGTGCATCAGCACGGCCGTACCGCCGTCGTGCTCCGCCTTCGCGACGGTCGCGGCCGTGTCGTGGATGTAGGCGATGTGGGCGGGGGAGTCCTCGGGGATGTGCCAGACGTGTTCCAGCAGGGTCGCGTGCAGCACCGTCGCGTCCATGGAGCGCCAGGCCTCCGGGCGGTCGGCCGGCACGGTGCGGGCCAGCAGGGCGGGGTCCGGGCGGTCCAGCAGATGGAAGGCGCCGTCGCCGGCCAGCAGGAAGGCGTTGCCCGCGCAGGACGCGTCGGCCAGCGCCGCCAGCGCCTCGGACAGCGGCACCCGCAGGTGCCGTACCCGGAACAGGCCCTCCACGGCGGCCAGCGCGTCCGCCACCGGCAGGCCGTGCAGCAGGCGGTGGATGGCGCGGACACGCAGCGGGTAGCGGGCCGTGTCGACCAGCAGGACCAGGCCGTAGTCCCAGGGGCCGGGGGCCGGCTGCTCGGCGCGCAGCCGCAGATAGGTGGCCCAGCGGTGGTGGCCGTCGGCGATCAGGGCCTGATGCCGGGACAGGTCGTCCTGGACGCGGGCCACGTCGGCGGCGTCGGTGACGGCCCACAGCCGGTGCCGGACACCGTCCTCGGTGGTGGTGGCCAGCAGCGGGGGCTTCTCCGCGGTGCGCTCCACGACCTCGGCGGCGGTGCCGTCGCCGCGGTAGCTCAGCAGCAGCGGCTCCAGATTGGCGCGGGTGGCGCGCAGCAGGGCGGCACGTTCGGCGACGACGGGCGGCATGACGTCCTCGTGCGGCAGCACCACGCCCTCGGCCGGTTCGGAGACCCGCAGGGCGCCGATGACGCCGCGCTGGAGCATGCCCTCGCCGTCCCGCTGCTCGTACACGTACAGGGCGGGTTCCGGGTCCGCGGCCAGGACGCCCTCGTCCAGCCAGCGGCGCAGGGTGTCGGCGGCCTGCTCGGTGCGGGCGCTGGGGGTACCCGCCTCGGGCAGGATCAGCCGGACGATGTTGTACGGATCCGCCGACTGGAGGTGGTGCACCCCGTCGGGCCGCACGACGACGTCGTACGGAGGGGAGGTGACGGAGGCCAGGCTGCCGACCCGGTCGGGGTCGTAACGAAGGCCGCGGAACGGGGTGAGTTCCAGGCCCCGGCGCGCCATTGCTTCCGAGTGACCTGCAGTGTCCATCCCGGCATCGTACGTGTGCCGGCGGCATGCGGGATGATCGGGGGAAAGGCCAGTGAGCGAGGAGAGACACGGATATGAGCCAGGGCGTCGGTACCGGTCCGCGGGGCAGCGAGCGGCCCCTGAACGAGGCGTACGACACGGCGCTGCTCGACCTGGACGGGGTGGTGTACGCGGGCGGGCAGGCGATCGCGCACGCGGTCCCCTCGCTGGAGCGGGCCCGCGCGGGCGGGATGCACCTCGCCTACGTCACCAACAACGCGCTGCGTACGCCGCAGGCGGTCGCCGAGCACCTGACCGAGCTGGGGATACCGGCCGGGGCCGAGGACGTCATCACCTCGGCGCAGGCGGTGGCGCGGCTGATCGCCGAGCAGGTGCCGGACGGGTCGCGGGTGCTGGTGATCGGCGGCGAGGGGCTGCGGGTGGCGCTGCGCGAGCGGGGCCTGGTGCCGGTGGAGTCGGCGGACGACGATCCGGCGGCGGTCGTGCAGGGGTACGGCGGGATGGAGCTGCCCTGGGGGCGGTTCGCGGAGGCCTCGTACGCGGTGCGGCGCGGGGTGCCGTGGTTCGCGTCCAACACCGATCTGACGATTCCCAGCGGTCGCGGGATCGCCCCGGGCAACGGCGCTGCGGTGGAGGTCGTACGGATCGCGACGGGCAAGGAACCGCAGGTGGCGGGCAAGCCGCTGCCGCCCATGCACCGGGAGACGATCCTGCGCACGGGTGCGCGGCGCCCGCTGGTGGTCGGGGACCGGCTGGACACCGACATCGAGGGCGCGTTCAACGGCGGGGTGGACTCGCTGCTGGTGCTGACCGGCGTCACCGACGGGGCCCGGCTGCTGGCCGCGTCCCCGGAGCACCGGCCGACGTACGTGGACGCGGATCTGCGGGGGCTGCTCACCGGCCAGCCGGAAATCACCCGAGAGGGTGACGGTTTCCGGTGCGGCGGGTGGACGGCGACGGCCGGGGCGGACCGGCTGGAGCTGAGCGGCGACGGCGAGCCCCTGGACGGGCTGCGGGCGCTGTGCGCGGCGGCCTGGACGGCGGCCGGGGAGGGCTCCTGCGAGCTGGACGGGGAGAAGGCGCTGGCCCGGCTCGGACTCTGAGCAGTCCTCAGCTCGGCGGGGGTTTTCCGCACCCCGGGATCTCGACCGGAAGCGAGGATAGGCTAACCTAACCTCGTGTTGGTCGACAGTCCTCCGGAACAGCGCGCGGCGACCGCTCCCGCGCCCCCGACTCGCCGTGCGGTACGGCCCCTTGGGCTGCTGCTGGCCGTCGCGGTCCTGGTGCTCGTCGCCCTGGCGAGCATCGCGATCGGGGCGAAGGCGCTCTCCCCGGACCAGGTCTGGCACGGCCTGTTCCACGACACGGGGACCTACGGTGACGTCGTGGTGGACGAGCGGCTCGCGAGAACCCTTCTCGGGCTGCTGGCCGGTGCCGCGCTCGGTCTGTCGGGCGCGGTGCTCCAGGCGCTCACCCGCAATCCGCTGGCCGACCCCGGGCTGCTCGGCATCAACGCCGGCGCCTCGGCCGCCGTCGTCACCGCCATCACCTTCTTCGGCGTCACCAGCCTTTCCGGCTATGTGTGGTTCGCCTTCCTCGGGGCCGCGGCGGTGGGCGCGCTGGTGTGGTTCCTCGGCGGCAGCCGGGGCGCCACCCCGGTGCGGCTCGCGCTCGCCGGCACGGCGATCAGCGCCGCCCTGTACGGCTACCTCCAGGCCGTGATGATCATGGACGACGCGGCGCTGGGCCGGATGCGCTTCTGGACGGTCGGCTCGCTGGCCTCGGCCACCGACGCGACCGTCGTCCAGGTGCTGCCGTTCCTCGCGGCGGGCACCCTGCTGGCGCTCGCGCTGGCCCGGCCGCTGAACGCCATGACGATGGGCGACGACACCGCCCGCGCCCTCGGCGCCCGACCGCACCGCACCCGGGCCCTGGCCATGGTGGCCGCCATCGTGCTGTGCGGCGCCGCGACCGCCGCCTGCGGCCCCATCGTCTTCGTCGGCCTGATGGTCCCGCACGCGGTGCGCTCCTTCACCGGCCCCGACCTGCGCTGGATCCTGCCGTACGCGGCGGTCCTGTCGCCGGTGCTGCTGCTCGGCGCCGATGTCGTCGGCCGGGTGGTGGCCCGCCCGGCGGAACTCCAGGTCGGCATCGTCACCGCGGTCATCGGCGGCCCGGTCTTCATCTTTCTGGTACGACGACGGAGGACGGCCCAGCTGTGAGGACACACCCCACCAGGAGCCGTGCCGTACGCGTCCCCGGCGGCCTCTCGCTGCGCCTGGACCCGCGGGCGCTGATCGTCGTCGTCCTGCTGCTGGCCGCCGCGCTCGCGGCCGGCGTGGCGCTGATCGGCACCGGCGACGCGAAGATCCCGGCGGCCGACGTGCTGCGCACCCTCGCCGGACACGGCACCGCCTACCAGGACTTCATCGTCCGCGAGCTGCGCCTGCCCCGCGTCCTGGTCGGGCTGCTGGTCGGCGCCTCGCTCGGGCTCGGCGGCGCGCTGTTCCAGTCCGTCTCCCGCAATCCGCTGGGCAGCCCGGACGTCCTCGGCCTGTCGCAGGGGGCGACGGCGGGCGCGCTGGTGGTGATCGTGCTGATGTCCGGCAGCGCCGCCGCGGTCACCGCCGGAGCGCTGGCCGGGGGTCTGGTGACCGGGCTCGCCATCTATCTGCTGGCCTGGAGGCAGGGCGTGCACGGCTACCGCCTCGTCCTGGTCGGCATCGGCGTCAGCGCCGTGCTCACCGCCGTCAACGGCTATCTGCTCACCAAGGCCGACATGGTCGACGCGGCCCGCGCCGTCGTGTGGATGACCGGCTCCCTCAACGGCCGCGACTGGGACCAGGTCTGGCCGCTGCTCGCGCTGTGCGCCGTCCTCGTCCCGCTGGTCCTCGCCCACGCCCGGGGCCTGCGGATGCTGGAGATGGGCGACGACACCGCCGGCGCCCTCGGCGTTCCGGTGCAGCGCGTGCGGCTGGTGGTGATGACCGGCGCCGTGCTGCTGACCGCGGCCGCCACCGCCGCCGCCGGCCCCGTCAGCTTCGTCGCCCTCACCGCGCCCCAGCTCGCCCGCCGGCTGACCCGCTCGCCGGGCCCCAACCTGGTGCCCTCCCTCTGCATGGGCGCCGCCCTGCTGGTCACCGCCGACTGGGCCGCGCAGCGCGCCTTCGGCGCCGACCAGCTGCCCGTCGGGGTGGTCACCGGCGTCCTCGGCGGCGGCTATCTGCTGTGGCTGCTGGTCACCGAGCGCCGGGCGGGCCGGATATGAGCGGCCCGCGCACGAACATCCCTAGGAGCACCGTGAACCGTCTGTCCGCCGAGCACGTCACCCTCGCCTACGACCAGCGCGTCATCGCCGAAGAGCTGTCCGTGGAGATCCCGGACCGCTCCTTCACCGTGATCGTCGGCCCCAACGCGTGCGGCAAGTCGACGCTGCTGCGGGCGCTGTCCCGGATGCTCAAGCCGGACCGGGGCCGGGTGCTGCTGGACGGGCAGGCCATCCAGTCGCTGCCCGCCAAGCAGGTCGCCCGCACCCTCGGCCTGCTCCCGCAGTCGGCCGTGGCGCCGGACGGCATCACCGTCGCCGACCTGGTCGGCCGGGGCCGCTATCCGCACCAGGGCCTGCTGCGCCAGTGGTCGGCCGAGGACGAGCGGGTGGTCCAGGAGTCCATGCGGCAGACCGGCGTGGACGCCCTCGCCGACCGGTACGTGGACGAACTCTCCGGCGGGCAGCGGCAGCGGGTGTGGATCGCCATGGCGCTCGCCCAGCAGACCCCGCTGCTGCTCCTGGACGAGCCCACCACCTACCTCGACATCCAGCACCAGATCGACGTCCTCGACCTGTGCGCCGAACTGCACGAGACCCAGGGCCGCACCCTGGTCGCCGTGCTGCACGACCTCAACCACGCGGCCCGCTACGCCACCCACCTGATCGCCCTGCGCGACGGCGAGGTGATCGCCGAGGGCGCCCCCCACGACATCGTCACGGCCGACCTGGTCGAGCGGGTCTTCGGGCTGAAGTGCAAGGTCATCGAGGACCCCGAGACCGGCACCCCGCTGATCGTGCCGGCGGCGCGCAAGGCGCGCGCCCAGCGGGTCACAGCAGCTTCCTGAGCCGGAACAGGTCCAGCAGGCTCGCCTCCAGGCGCACCCGGCCCTGCCCCCAGGCGGTCGCGAAGTGCAGCCCGCCGTCCACCAGCGCCAGCAGATCGTCACCGGCCATCGCCAGCCGGATCTGGGCCCGTTCGCTCGGGGGCCCGGGCAGGGTCCTCTCCACCGCCAGGCGGCCCCCGGTCATCCGCCCGGCGAAGGTGACGTCCAGGTCGGTGATGTGGCAGCTCACCGAGCGCTCCAGGGCGGCCGCCGCGCCCACGTCGCCCTCGGCGCCCCGCATGTTGTCCGAAAGCTTCTCCAGTGCGGCGCGGCACTCCTCGATCGTGGCCATCGCCACCGACGGTACCCCAGCGGTTCGCGGTAGCGTCTGGACATGAGCGAGTCCGCGTCCGAGGCAGAGACCACCGCCCGGGCCGTACCCGGGGCCACGCCCCCGAGCGAGCCCGGACCCGAGCACGAGCCCGCGGCCCCGGCCCCCCTGGACCTCCCGCGCACCCCGACCGGCGACGCCGAGATCGACGCGCGGCTGGCGCGGCTGGCCGATGCCGACCACCTCCCCACCGACGGACATGTCGAGGTGTACGAGGATGTACACCAGGGGCTGCGCGACGCGCTCACCGCGCTCGACGCCCGCCCGGGACCACCGGCGCCCCCACCGTCGCACCAACACAGGAGCTGAACCGAACGTGGCAGGAGTCGCACGCCGTCGTCTGGACGCGGAGCTGGTCCGCCGGAAGCTCGCGCGCTCGCGCGAGCACGCCGGCCAGTTGATCGCCGCGGGACGGGTCACCGTCGGCAAGACCGTGGCGACCAAGCCGGCCACGCAGGTGGAGACCGCCGCCGCGATCGTGGTCCAGGCCGACGACAGCGACCCCGACTACGTCTCCCGGGGCGGCCACAAGCTCGCCGGGGCGCTCGCGGCCTTCGTGCCGCGGGGGCTGGTGGTCGAGGGCCGGCGCGCGCTCGACGCCGGCGCGTCCACCGGCGGGTTCACCGATGTCCTGCTGCGCGCGGGCGCCGCCCACGTGGTCGCCGTGGACGTGGGCTACGGGCAGCTCGCCTGGTCCCTCCAGCAGGATGCCCGGGTCACCGTCAAGGACCGCACCAACGTACGGGAGTTGACGCTCGACGCGATCGACGGGGAACCTGTGGACCTGGTGGTGGGCGATCTGTCCTTCATCCCGCTCGGGCTGGTGCTGCCCGCCCTCAAGCGGTGTGTGAAGCCGGACGCCGACCTGGTGATGATGGTCAAACCGCAGTTCGAGGTGGGCAGGGAACGGCTCGGCAGCGGGGGTGTCGTACGGAGTCCGCAGCTGCGGGCGGAGGCCGTGCGAGGGGTGGCCGAGAAGGCCTGGGAGCTGGGGCTCGGGGCGCGGGGCGTCACCGCGAGTCCACTGCCGGGTCCCTCGGGCAACGTCGAGTACTTCCTGTGGCTGCGGTCCGGTGCCCCCCGCCTGGACCCGGCCGACGTCGATCGCGCAGTGGCGGAGGGGCCGCGTTGACACAGAATCTGGCGCGTACTGTTTTCCTGCTCGCCCACACCGGGCGGCCGGCGGCGATCCGCAGCGCGGAACTCGTCGTCAAGGGCCTGCTGCGGCACGGCATCGGTGTGCGGGTGCTGGAGGAGGAGGCGCGCGACCTGCCGCTCCCGGACGAGGTGGAGCTGGTGGGGGAGGCGACTCCCCGGTGCCTCGACGACTGCGAGCTGCTGATCGTGCTCGGCGGTGACGGCACCCTGCTGCGGGGCGCGGAGTTCGCCCGCGCCTCCGGGGTGCCCATGCTCGGCGTCAACCTGGGGCGCGTCGGGTTCCTCGCGGAGGCGGAACGCGACGACCTCGATCGGGTGGTCGACCGGGTGGTCGAGCGGTCGTACGAGGTCGAGGAGCGGATGACCGTCGACGTGGTGGTGCACCGCAACGGGGACGTCGTGCACACCGACTGGGCGCTGAACGAGGCGGCCGTGCAGAAGGCCGGCGCCGAGAAGCTGCTCGAAGTGGTGCTGGAGATCGACGGGCGGCCGGTGACCGGGTTCGGCTGCGACGGGGTGGTGCTGTCCACGCCGACCGGGTCCACGGCGTACGCGTTCTCCGCCGGCGGGCCGGTGGTGTGGCCCGAGGTGGAGGCGCTGCTGATGGTGCCGATCAGCGCGCACGCGCTGTTCGCCAAGCCGCTGGTGACCTCGCCGGACTCGGTGCTCGCCGTCGAGGTGCTGCCGCACATCCCGCCGGGGGTGCTGTGGTGCGACGGCCGGCGGACGATCGAGCTGCCGCCGGGGGCGCGGGTGGAGGTGCGGCGCGGGGCGGTGCCGGTGCGGCTGGCCCGGCTGCACCACTCGTCGTTCACGGACCGGCTGGTCGCGAAGTTCGCGCTGCCCACCACGGGCTGGCGGGGCGCCCCTCACTAGTGCTGCGACCGGAGAGGTTCGCCGGCTCGCGACGCCCGGCAAACCTTTCCGGCCACAGCACCGGAAGGAGCGGCCTGTGTGCGCGCGACGCCCGAGACCTCGTATGGTCTGTTCCGTGTTGGAGGAGATGCGGATACGGTCGCTCGGAGTCATCGACGACGCGGTCGTCGAGCTGTCACCGGGGTTCACCGCGGTCACCGGTGAGACGGGCGCGGGCAAGACCATGGTCGTCACCAGCCTGGGACTGCTGCTCGGCGGCCGGGCCGACCCGGCGCTCGTGCGGATCGGCGCCGGGAAGGCGGTCGTGGAGGGGCGGATCGCCGTACCCGCGGACTCCGCCGCCGTCGTACGGGCGGAGGAGGCCGGCGCCGAGCTGGACGACGGTGCCCTGCTGATCAGCCGCACCGTCTCCGCCGAGGGCCGCTCCCGGGCCCACCTGGGCGGGCGCGGCGTGCCCGTGGGACTGCTCGCCGAACTGGCCGACGACCTGGTCGCCGTGCACGGGCAGACCGACCAGCAGGGGCTGCTGAAGCTGTCCCGGCAGCGCCAGGCGCTGGACCGGTACGCGGGCGACGCGGTCGCCGTGCCGCTCGCCAAGTACGCCGGGGCCTATCGGCGGCTGCGCGCCGTCACCGCCGAGCTGGAGGAGATCACCACCCGGGCGCGGGAGCGGGCGCAGGAAGCCGACATGCTCCGCTACGGCCTCGACGAGATCGCCGCCGTGGAGCCGCGCGCCGGGGAGGACGCGGAGCTGGCCGAGGAGGCGGAGCGGCTGGGGCACGCGGAGGCCCTGTCGTCCGCCGCGACGGCCGCGCACGCCGCCCTCGCGGGCAACCCCGAGGACCCCGAGGGCATCGACGCGTCGACCCTCGTCGCGGGCGCCCACCGGGCCCTGGAGGCCGTGCGCTCGCACGACCCGGCGCTGGCCTCGCTCGCCGAGCGGATCGGGGAGATCGGCATCCTGCTCACCGACGTGGCCGGCGAACTGGCCGGATACGCGGACGACCTGGACGCCGACCCGCTGCGGCTGTCCGCGGTCGAGGAGCGCCGGGCCGCCCTGAACGCGCTGACCCGCAAGTACGGCGAGGACGTGAACGCGGTCCTCGCCTGGGCCGAGCAGAGCGCCGCCCGGCTGACCGAGCTGGACGGCGACGACGAGCGGATCGCCGAGCTGACCGCCGAGCGGGACGCGCTCCGCACCGAACTGGGCGGTCTCGCCCAGGCGCTGACCGACGCCCGCGCCGAGGCCGCCGAGCGGTTCGCCGCCGCGGTGACCGCCGAGCTGGCCTCGCTGGCCATGCCGCACGCGCGCGTCTCGTTCGACATCCGGCAGACCGAGGACCCCGAGGGCGTCGAGGTCGGCGGGCGCCCGGTCGCCTACGGCCCGTCCGGCGTCGACGAGGTCGAGCTGCTGCTCGCCCCGCACCCGGGCGCCCCGCCGCGGCCCATCGCCAAGGGCGCGTCCGGCGGTGAGCTGTCCCGGGTGATGCTCGCCGTGGAGGTCGTCTTCGCGGGCACCGACCCGGTGCCGACGTACCTGTTCGACGAGGTCGACGCGGGTGTCGGCGGCAAGGCCGCGGTCGAGATCGGCCGTCGGCTGGCCAAGCTCGCCAAGAGCGCCCAGGTCGTGGTGGTCACCCATCTGCCCCAGGTCGCCGCCTTCGCCGACCGGCAGCTGCTGGTGGAGAAGACCGACGACGGCTCCGTCACCCGCTCCGGCGTCAAGGTGCTGGAGGGCGAGGACCGCATCCGGGAACTCTCCCGCATGCTGGCCGGCCAGGAGGACTCGGAGACGGCCCGCGCCCACGCGGAGGAACTGCTGGCGACCGCGCGGGCCGACCGGTAGCGGCACCCGGCGCACCGGGAGCGGGACTTAGGGTGTCGGGATGACCGGCACCCGAAAGACCCGCTCCTTCCTGCTGTCCGCCGCCCTCACCCGGGCCGGCTACGCCCTGCTGCGCGCCGGCCGGCCCGGCGCTCCCGGGCGCTGGCAGCGGACGAACCACGCCGGGCGGGCCGTCGAGCTGTACGCCGGGCCCGCGACGGCCCTCGGCACCGCCCTCGCCGCCGCCCGGGTGCACCCCGGGGCCGGGCTCGCCGTACTGGCGGCGGGCGGCTGCGGGGCGTACGACGACGCGGCCGGGGACCACCGGCGGGGCTTCCGCGCCCACCTCGGCGCGCTGCGCGAGGGCGAGGTCACCAGCGGAGCCGTGAAGCTGTTCGGGATATCGGCGGCCGGACTCGCCGCGGGCGCGCTGCTGAAGGAGCGTCCGCTGGACCGGCTGCTCGCCGGGGTCGTCATCGCGGGCGCCGCGCACGTCGTGAACCTGGTCGACGTACGGCCGGGACGGGCGCTCGGGGCGGTGCTCGCGCTCGGCGCGCCGGGGTTGCTGCGCGGCGGGCCCGGCGGGGAGCTGGCCGCCGTCGCCACGGGCGGCGCGGCGGCCGTGCTGCGCGAGGACGTCGGCGAGCGGACGATGCTCGGGGACACGGGGGCGCACGCGCTCGGCGCCGCGCTGGGGGCGGCCGTGGTGGCGGGCAACGGGCGCGTCGGACTGCTCGCGCACGCCGCCGCCGTCGTGACCGCCACCGTGTACGGGGACCGGGTCACCGCCTGGGCGAAGGCGCTGTGAGCGCCTGACCTCGGGGGACGCGGGGCAGCGGCGTCAGCGGAGACCGAGCCTCCTTCACCCGTGTGGGTGATGTGCTCCGGCGCATTGCCCCGGCCCGCCGTCCCATGCGCCCACCCGCAATTCCCCAGCCGGCACCGCCTGCTGGCATGCTGGGCGGGGACACCGCCCGCGCGGGAGGCGCGCGACGTGCGTTCCCCCGCCCCCGTGCGCCCGCTACTTTCTGTACGTTGCCTCGTGACCGCCCCACGCCGAACCAGGAGCCCGGCCCTGTGAGCCCCCTGAGCAGCAACGCACCGCACGGCCGGCCGCCGCTGCGCACCGTGCAGGTGCTGGGCGGGGGCAACGCCGGCAGCAGCGCGCACGTGCGCTCCCTGGCCGCGGGGCTGGTCGCCCGGGGCGTGCGGGTCACGGTGTGCGCCCCCACCGAGGCCGACCGTACCTACGACTTCACCGGGACCGGCGCCGGTCACATCCATGTGCCGCGCAGCAGCGACCCCTCCTCGGTGACCGCGCTCCGGGCGGCCTGCGCCGACGCCGACCTGGTGCACGCGCACGGGCTGCACGCCTCCTTCCGGGCCGCGCTCGCCCTCGGCGGACGCACCACCCCGCTGGTCGTCACCTGGCACAACCGGTCGTACGCCGAGGGCGCGCGGGCCCAGCTGCTGCGCGTGCTGGAGCGCCGGGTGGCCCGGTCCGCGACCGTGGTCCTCGGCACCAGTCCCGATCTGGTCGAGCGCGCCCGCCGCACCGGCGCCCGGGACGCCCGGCTCGCCGCCGTCACCCTGCCGGGCCGCCCCCGCCCCGCGGCCGTACCCGACGAGCGGGACGCGCGGCGGCCCAAGGCACGCGCCGAACTGGGCGCCACCGGGCGCCCGCTGCTCCTGGCCGTCGGCCCCCTCGACAAGCACCGCGGCCACGAGACGCTGCTGGACGCGGCACGCGCCTGGCGGGACCTGGACCCGGTGCCGCTGGTCGCCGTCGTGGGGGAGGGCCCGCTGCGGCCGGTGCTCCAGCAGCGGATCGAGGCGGAGGAACTGCCGGTGCGGCTCCTCGGCGACCGCGACGACCTGCCCGCACTGCTCGGCGCCGCCGATCTGGCGCTGCTGACCGGCCGGTGGGAGTCCCGCCCGGTGCTCGCCCAGGAGGCGCTGTACGGGGGCGTCCCGCTGGTCGCCACCCGCGTCGGCGGTGTCCCGGACCTCGTGGGCGACGCGGCCGAACTCGTGCCGTACGGCGACCCGTCGGCGCTCGCCGCCGCCGTCTCGCGCCTGCTCGCCGATCCGGCGCGCCGGGAACTGCTGCGGGAGCGGGGCGCACGGCAGGCCGCGAGCTGGCCGACCGACGAGGAGACGGTGACCCAAGTGCTCAGCGTCTACGACGAGTTGACCCAGCCGCTGATCCTCTGAGGCGTCAGGGCGCGTGGCGGCGGGCCCGCAGGGCGAGGCTCAGGGCCAGGACCGTCTGCGGGTCGTCGAGGTCGGTGCCGAGCAACTCCCCGATGCGGGCGAGGCGGTTGTACAGGGTCTGCCGGTTCAGATGCAGCTCGCGGGCCGTCTCCGCCTTGCGGCCCGCGTGCGCGAGATAGGTCTCCAGGGTGGGCAGCAGCGGCGGCTTGGAGCGGCGGTCGTGGTCGCGCAGCGGGCCGATCGCCCGGTCCACGAAGGCCGCGAGGTCCGGATGGTCGCGCAGCCGCCACAGCAGCAGATCGATGTCGAGGCGGCGGGCGTCGTACCAGGGGCGGTCGGTCAGGCCCTGCGCCGCGGTCGCCGTCTCCGCCGCGTGCCGCAGCCCCGCCGAGGCCGCCGCCCAGCCGCCCGCCACCCCGACCACCACCACCGGCGGCGCACTGCCCGCGCGCCGCGCCCCGGCGCGCTCCACACCGGCCCGCAGGGCCGCCGCCACCCGGTCCGCGACCGCCGAGCGCTCCGTCTCCGCGCGCAGCCCGAGCAGCACCAGCACCCGGCCCTCCACCGGCCGCACACCCAGCAGCACCGGCACGCCGACCGCGGCCAGCTCCTCGGAGACGGCCCGGGCGAGGACCGCCCAGCCTCCCCCGCGCTCCGCTTCGCTCGCGCGGGCGGTACCGCCGGCGGGGGAGAGGGCGTCGCCGACCCGCATCACCACCGGCAGCAGCGGGCTGCTCCCCGGCTTGAAGCCGAGCACCCGGGCCTGGGCGGGCGCGTCCGTGGCCGAGATCCGGCCCTCGGCCAGATCGGTGAGGAAGTCGCCGCGCCCGCGCGCCGCCAGCTCCTCCTCCTGCCGGGCCTGCATCAGCACCACGGCCAGGATGCCCGCGGCCCGCTCCGCCGCCATCCGGTGCACCGGCGCCAGCGGGGAACGCACCGGCAGCAGCACCAGCCGGGCACGCACCGAACCCGCCGTGCCGGGGCCGCCGCCGGGCACGTCCACCAGCACCGAGCCGGCGGGCGGCGGCGCGTTCTTGTGCGGGCCGCGCAGCCCCTCCCACACCTGCAACGGGTCCGCGCCCTCCGGTCCCTCGCCGGCCGCGTACAGCAGCCGCCCGTCGGGGGTCTCCAGGAACACCGGGTTGCCGCCGAAGTCCGCCAGGATGCCCAGCACCTGGGGCACCCCGCCGCCGCCCAGCAGCGCCTCGGTGCAGCGCCGGTGCACCTCCTCGGCCCGCTGGAGCAGCGCGTAGTGGCCGTTGACGATCTCCGTGTGGATCTCCTCGGTGACCGCCACGAACGGCACCTCGCGGTGCAGCTGCACCAGCGGCAGCCCGGCCGCGCGCGCGGTGTCCACCAGCGCCGCCGGCAGCCGGCTGAAGCGCGGGCCCAGCTCCACCACCAGGGCGGCGATCCCGCGCTCGGCCAGCGTGCGCACGAAGGCCCGCTGCTCGGCCGGGCGGGTGCCGAGCCCGTACCCGGTGGTGAGCAGCAGCTCGCCGCCCTTGAGCAGCGAGGCGATGTTGGGCACCTCGCCCGCGTGCACCCAGCGCACGGTACGGCCGAGCCGGTCCGCGCCCGCGAGGATCTCCGGCAGCCCACTGCGCAACCCGGGCAGCTCCAGGGCCCGCTGAACGGTGATCCCCGCGCCCTGCGTCTCGGGCCTGCTGTCCGTACCGCTGTCCATGCTGCGGACGCTACCTGCGAAAACGCCCGAAGAGAATCTTCTGGCCAGGCCCTCTCGTCCGGATCAGGCCGGGCTCGCGGGGCCCGGCACGCACATCTGCCGCGTTGCCGCCTTGCATCCGCACGCACCAGGCCCCGCTCGCTGATCCGGCCCGATCCAGGCGGAAGACCCTAGACCGGCCTGATGTTGTGGTTGAAGCGGAAGACGTTGTCGGGGTCGTACCGCCGTTTCACCTTCTCCAGCCGCAGCGTGTTCCCCGCGCCGAGGCCCGCCCGGACCCGCTCGGGGCCCTCGTCGCCGACGAGGTTCAGCGGGACGTCCCCGGTGCTCCAGGGCCGCACGGCCGCGCGCACCCGGCGCACCCAGCCGGTGCACCGCCCGTCGTCGGCCGGGTCGGTCCAGACGGCGAACGGGTGCACCAGCCAGGGGGCGTCCCGGTACGCCACCGGGTACGCGTGCTCCCCGGCCGCGACGGCCCCGCCCTGCGGGAACAGGGCGAGCCGGGTGCCGGCCGGGCCCGGCATCTCGTCGCCGAGGGCGCAGAAGGCGTCCACCGCCGCGTCCGGCAGCGCGCCGAGGCACTCCGCCGAGCAGTGGCCGCGCAGCCCCGGCGGGGTGTCGAGCAGGCGCTGCGCGTCGGCGTACGGCACCTCGCCCACGAGGTGCGCTTCGTGCGGCAGCGCCCGCAACGGGGCGGCGAGGGCGCGCAGTTCCTCCTCGCCGCCCGCGTAGGTCAGCAGCGCCGCGCACAGCCTCCTGCCCGCGAGGCGCGGCGGCACCAACCGCGGTGGCGGGCCGGTGAGATACAGCACGGCTCCGCCCAGCGCGTCCGGACCGGTGCCCAGGATCTCCCGGAAGGCGCGCACCACCCGGGGCCCCGAACGCGCCGGACACAGCGTCAACGCCCGGCTGAACCGCGGCAGTTCGTGCAGTTCGAGAGTGAGCGCGGTGGCGATGCCGAAGTTGCCGCCTCCGCCGTGCAGCGCCCAGAACAGCTCCGGGTCGCCGTCGGCGCTCGCGGGCAGCCGCTCCGCGCCGGCGGTCACCAGCTCCACGCCGATGAGGTTGTCCACGGCCGGCCCGAAGGCCCGCTCCAGCCACCCGGAGCCGCCGCCCAGCACGCACCCGCCGACCCCCGTGCCGGAGTCCCGGGCACCCGTCGTCGCCAGGCCGTACGGCTGGGTCGCCCGGTCCAGATCGCCCGTCGTGGCCCCGCCGCCGACCCGGACCGCCTCCGCGGCCGGATCGACCATGACCTGACGCATCCGGCGCAGGTCCACGACGAGCGCGTTGTCCCCGAGCGCGCGGCCGCCGACGCCGTGACCGCCGCCGCGCACCGCCACCGGCAGGTCCAGGTCCCGCGCGAAGCGCACCGCGCGGACCACGTCGGCCGGGTGCGCGCACCGCGCGATCACGGCCGGGCGCCGGTCGGCCGTCCCGTCGAAGACCGCCCGGGCACCGTCGTACCCGGGGTCGTCCGGGGCGAGGACGTCGCCGGCCAGGTCCTCGCGGAGTGCGGCGAGGGCCGTACGCGCCTTCGAACGGGGTGCCACGGTTCCCAGCGTGGCACCGCGGGGCGCGTTCGGGCGCCCTCAGCCGCCGTACGCCCCCGAAGCCGTCAGCCGCAGCGCCGTGTCGATCAGCGGGACGTGGCTGAAGGCCTGCGGGAAGTTGCCCACCTGGCGCTTCAGCCGGGGGTCCCATTCCTCCGCGAGCAGACCGAGGTCGTTGCGCAGGGCGAGCAGCTTCTCGAAGAGCTTGCGGGCCTCGTCCACCCGGCCGATCATCGCCAGGTCGTCGGCCATCCAGAACGAGCACGCCAGGAAGGCGCCCTCGTCGCCGGGGAGGCCGTCGACGCCCTCGTCCTGGCCCTCGGTCGGGTAGCGCAGGATGAAGCCGTCGGAGGTGGACAGCTCGCGCTGGATCGCCTCGATGGTGCCGATGACGCGCTTGTCGTCCGGGGGCAGGAAGCCCATCTGCGGGATCAGCAGCAGGGAGGCGTCCAGCTCCCTGGAGCCGTAGGACTGGGTGAAGGTGTTGCGCTCCTTGTCGTAGCCCTTCTCGCACACGTCCCGGTGGATGTCGTCGCGCAGCTCGCGCCAGCGCTCCAGCGGGCCGTCCGCGTCCCCGGACTCGATCAGCTTGATGGTGCGGTCCACCGCGACCCAGGCCATCACCTTGGAGTGCACGAAGTGCCGGCGCGGACCGCGCACCTCCCAGATGCCCTCGTCCGGCTCCTGCCAGTGGTCCTCCAGGTAGCGGATCAGCTTCAGCTGGAGCAGGGACGCGTAGTCGTTGCGGGCCAGGCCCGTCATGTGGGCCAGGTGCAGGGCCTCGGTGACCTCGCCGTACACGTCCAGCTGGAGCTGGTGGGCCGCGCCGTTGCCGACCCGGACCGGGGCCGAGCCCTCGTAGCCCGGCAGCCAGTCCAGCTC
This sequence comes from Streptomyces misionensis, assembly GCF_007896895.1. Classification (GTDB taxonomy): domain Bacteria; phylum Actinomycetota; class Actinomycetes; order Streptomycetales; family Streptomycetaceae; genus Streptomyces; species Streptomyces misionensis_A. The sequence continues at coordinate 36,416 of NZ_VOGW01000074.1, forward strand.
GGCCTCGCCCAGCTCGCGCTCGCCCGCGATGCCGTACATGATCTGGAGGTTCTCCGGGTCGCCCGCGACCGCGCGCAGCAGCCACTCGCGCCAGGCGCGGGCCTCCTCGCGGTAGCCGGTGCGCAGCAGCGAGGACAGGGTGATCGCGGCGTCGCGCAGCCAGGTGTAGCGGTAGTCCCAGTTGCGCACGCCCCCGATGTCCTCGGGCAGCGAGGTGGTGGGGGCGGCGACGATGCCGCCGGTGGGCGCGTAGGTGAGTGCCTTCAGCGTGATCAGGGAGCGGATCACGGCCTCGCGGTACGGGCCGTGGTACGTACAGTGCTCCACCCACTCGCGCCAGAAGTGCTCCGTCGCCTCCAGCGACTGCTCCGGCTCGGGCAGCGCGGGCGGCTCCTTGTGCGAGGGCTCCCAGGAGACCGTGAACGCGATCCGGTCACCGGGGGCGACCGTGAAGTCCGCGTAGGTGGTCAGTGACTTTCCGTAGGTCTCGACATCGGTGTCGAACCACACGGAGTCGGGCCCGGCGACGGCGACCGTGCGGCCCTCGTGCTTGTGCACCCAGGGCACGACCCGGCCGTAGGAGAAGCGCATCCGCAGGGCCGAGCGCATCGGCACCCGGCCGGTGACGCCCTCCACGATCCGGATCAGCTGCGGGGCGCCGTCGCGCGGGGGCATGAAATCGGTCACGCGGACGGTGCCGCGCGGGGTGTCCCACTCCGACTCCAGGATCAGCGAGTCGCCCCGGTAGCCGCGGCGGGCCGCCGTGGGCGGCTGGGCGTCGGCCGCGTACGCCGGGCCGAGCCGCCAGAAGCCGTGCTCCTCGGTGCCCAGCAGGCCGGCGAAGATGGCATGCGAGTCGAAGCGGGGCAGGCACAGCCAGTCCACCGTGCCGTCCCGGCAGACCAGTGCGGCGGTCTGCATGTCTCCGATGAGTGCGTAATCTTCGATGCGCCCGGCCACGTGCAACTCCAGTCGAACGGCCACGTCACACCCCCGCGCGAGGGGGCTGTCGCTAGTGCGGTCAAGGGGTCGTTGTTGTGCGTCGTTGAGCGGTGAAGCAAAGCAGCCCGCCGAGCCCTGAGGCAAAACGACAGTCTTTGCTCAACGAACTGCCGCGCTCTCGTTGTTCCGGGTGACGAGGCGGGGGTGTGCCGTCGTCCGGCCGGGCCCGGCAGTGAATGTCCGAGCAGGATACGACGCACCCGGATGATCCGCGTGCCGCTCCGGGCAACCCGTGTGCGCCGAACGAGTGACCCCTTGGTGATGATCGTGTGAGGCGGACGAGACTGTGCTTACGCCTGGGACCGCCGGGGCCAGTGGTGCCTGCGCACCCCCGCTCCCGGTGCCGGCCCGTGCGCGTCCGCATGCGGAAGGTGGCCGAAAGTCGACGCATCCGTGCACGGAGCGTGGCCGGAAGCCATTGCCTCCGGGCGCTGATACCCTGGTAGCCCGTGGACCGGTGGGCCCGAAACCCCCGAACCGCAGCGACGGCACCCTCGGAGCGATCCGGGGCGGACAGCCGCACCGCACGACAGCCAGCGACCACGGGAGCCCCCTCTTGGCCATGCCGCCGAAATCTACGACGACCAAGCACATCTTCGTCACCGGGGGTGTCGCCTCCTCGCTCGGCAAGGGCCTCACCGCCTCCAGCCTGGGCATGCTGCTCAAGGCCCGTGGCCTGCGCGTCGTGATGCAGAAGCTCGACCCCTACCTGAACGTCGACCCGGGCACGATGAACCCCTTCCAGCACGGTGAGGTGTTCGTCACCAACGACGGCGCCGAGACCGACCTGGACATCGGCCACTACGAGCGCTTCCTCGACCGCGACCTGGACGGCTCGGCCAACGTCACCACCGGCCAGGTGTACTCGACGGTGATCGCCAAGGAGCGCCGCGGCGAGTACCTGGGCGACACCGTGCAGGTCATCCCGCACATCACCAACGAGATCAAGCACCGCATCCGCCGCATGGCGACCGACGCGGTGGACGTCGTCATCACCGAGGTCGGCGGCACCGTCGGCGACATCGAGTCGCTGCCGTTCCTGGAGACCGTCCGCCAGGTCCGCCACGAGGTGGGCCGGGACAACGTCTTCGTGGTGCACATCTCCCTGCTGCCCTACATCGGCCCCTCCGGCGAGCTGAAGACCAAGCCGACCCAGCACTCCGTCGCCGCGCTGCGCAACATCGGCATCCAGCCGGACGCCATCGTGCTGCGCTGCGACCGTGAGGTCCCCACCGCCATCAAGCGCAAGATCTCGCTGATGTGCGACGTCGACGAGGCCGCCGTGGTGGCCTGCCCGGACGCCCGCTCGATCTACGACATCCCGAAGGTCGTGCACGCCGAGGGCCTGGACGCCTACGTGGTGCGCAAGCTCGACCTGCCCTTCCGGGACGTGGACTGGACGACCTGGGACGACCTGCTGGACCGGGTCCACAACCCGGAGCACGAGGTCACCCTCGCCCTGGTCGGCAAGTACATCGACCTGCCCGACGCCTACCTCTCGGTCACCGAGGCGATGCGCGCCGGCGGCTTCGCCAACCGCGCCCGCGTGAAGATCAAGTGGGTCACCTCCGACGACTGCAAGACCCCGGCCGGCGCCAAGGCGCAGCTCGCCGACGTCGACGGAATCTGCATCCCGGGCGGCTTCGGCGACCGCGGTGTGCTCGGCAAGGTCGGCGCCATCCGCTACGCCCGCGAGAACAAGATCCCGCTGCTCGGCCTCTGCCTCGGCCTCCAGTGCATCGTGATCGAGGCCGCGCGCAACCTGGCCGACATCCCGGACGCCAACTCCACCGAGTTCGACCCGGCCACCGCCCACCCGGTGATCTCCACCATGGCGGAGCAGCTGGACATCGTGGCCGGCGAGGGCGACATGGGCGGCACCATGCGCCTGGGCATGTACCCGGCCAAGCTGGCCGAGGGCTCCCTGGTGCGCGAGGCGTACGACGGCAAGGAGTACGTCGAGGAACGGCACCGTCACCGCTACGAGGTGAACAACGCCTACCGCGCGGAGCTGGAGAAGAAGGCGGGCATCCAGTTCTCCGGCACCTCCCCGGACGGCAAGCTCGTGGAGTACGTCGAGTACCCGCGTGAGACGCATCCCTACCTGGTCGCCACCCAGGCGCACCCGGAGCTGCGCTCGCGGCCGACCCGCCCGCACCCGCTCTTCGCCGGCCTGGTGAAGGCCGCGGTCGAGCGGAAGATCGCGAAGTAACGCGGGAGTTGTACGGTGGCCGGGGCGCGCGTGTCCGTGAGGACCGCGCCCCGGCCGTTCGCGCACATGGGGAAGGACACGGCATGACGACGATCAAGGACACCCGCGAGGAGTGGGAGATCCGGGCGACGGATACCCCCTTCGTCGGCAACAAGACCTCGGTGCGCACCGACGACGTGGTCATGCCCGACGGTTCGGTGGTCCGCCGCGACTACCAGGTCCACCCGGGCTCGGTCGCCGTCCTCGCCCTCGACGAGGAGGACCGGGTGCTGCTGATCAACCAGTACCGCCACCCGGTGCGCCACAAGCTGTGGGAGATCCCGGCCGGGCTGCTCGACGTGCCCGGCGAGAACCCGCTGCACGCCGCCCAGCGCGAGCTGTACGAGGAGGCGCACGTCAAGGCCGAGGACTGGCGGGTGCTCACCGACGTGTACACCACCCCCGGCGGCTGCGACGAAGCCGTGCGGATCTTCCTCGCCCGAGGGCTGTCCGAGGCCGAGGGCGAGCGCTTCGCGGCGGAGCACGAGGAGACCGACATGCAGCACGCCCGGGTGCCGGTCGACGAGCTGGTGCGCCTCGTCCTCGCCGGTGACGTGCACAACAACTGCCTGGTCGTCGGGGTGCTGTCCCTGGTGGCCGCGCGCGGCGGGGAAGGGCTGGACGCCCTGCGCCCGGCGGACGCGCCCTGGCCGGCCCGCCCCTTCTCCTCCTGAACCCCGCGCGGAACCATATTGGTGTGACGATCGCCTGATCCGATCGGGCGATGTCCCCGCCGTGCCCGCCGTGCTCCGAGCGGAACGTCGCAGAGCGTGAACTAGGCTCTTCAACGCCCGTACCGGAAGATCCGGCGGGCTTGCGCGTGCGGTGTGGGACGGGAGTGTGGCCCGTGACGGATCAGGCGGTGGACACAGGCGGTGCGCGGCTGTCCGCGCCCTCGGCCGACGGGGACCATTTCCTGGGCCGCACACGGGAGTTGAAGGAGCTGCGCGCCGACATCGAGCGCGCGGGCCTGGACACCATCGCCGGCCGCAAGGCGCCCCGCGCGCGGGTCCTGCTGATCGCCGGACGCCCCGGTTCCGGCCGCACCGCCCTCGCCGCCGAACTGGTCCGCCAGGTCGCGCACCGTTACCCCGACGGGGTGCTGCGGGCCCGGCTCGGCGAGGCCGACGGCACCCCGGTCCCGGTGGAGCGGGCCGCCCGCGAGCTGCTCGCCGCGCTGCGGGTGCCCGCCCCGGCCGGCGCCGCCGAGGACGATCTGACCGAGGCCCTGCGCACCGCCCTCGCCGGCCGCCGGGCGCTGCTGCTCCTGGACGACGCGGCCGGGGCCGAACAGGTCGACGCGCTGCTCCCGGACGCCCCGGACTGCCTGGTGGTGGCCGTCTCCAAGGGCCCGCTCACCGGCATCGCGGACGTCCGCCCCTGCACCCTGGGCGGCCTGGACACCAAGTCCGCCGTCGAGCTGCTCACCCGCTACACCGGCTCGGTCCGCGTCACCGTCGACCCCCGCTCCGCAGAGAGCCTGGTGGAGGCCTGCCAGGGCCACCCGGCCACCCTGGTGCTGGCCGGCGGCTGGCTCGCCGCCCGCCCCAAGGCCGCCGTCTCCGACCTCGCCAAGCGGATGCACACCCCTGGGCAGGACGGCGCGGACGACGCCGACGCCACCCCATTGGCCCGCGTCTTCCGGCTGGTGCACGAGGAGCTGCCCGGCCCTGCCGCCCGGATACTGCGACTGCTCAGCCTGGCCCCGGCCGGCCCGGTCGACGACCACACGGCCTCCGCGCTGGCCGGCTGCTCGGTGGAGGCCGCCCGCGCCACCTTGGACGACTTCGTCGCCCTCGGCCTGCTGCGCCCGGTGGACTCACCGCTCGCCGAGTACGAGGTGCCGGGCTGGCTGCACCCGCTGCTGCGCGCCCTGGCCGAGGCCCAGGAGCGGCCCGGGGAGCTCCAGCTGGCCCGGGCGCGGATGCTGGAGCGCACGGTACGGCTGCTGCACTCCTGCCGGACGATCACCGAGACGGACAGCCCGCAGTCCCGGGAGAAGATCCAGGCCCTGCCCCCGGCGGTGCGCTTCGCCGACCCCCGGGAGGCCGCCGAGTGGCTGCGCGTGCGCAGGCCCGCGCTGCTGGCCTCCGCCCGGCTCGCGGTGGCCGACGGGGAGCTGGACACCCTGGCGAGGCGGCTGCTGTCGCAGCTGGTCCGGGCCTTCGCGGCGCATGTCGGCACCCAGGCGGCGGCCGCCGACCTGTACGGCGTGCACGGCCTGGTGCTGGACGTCGCCGAGCGGCGCGGACTGCCCCGGGAGCGGGCCGCGGCGCTGCTGAACCTGGGCGATCTGGACGCCCAGACCGGCCGCACCCGGGACGCGCTGGCCCGCTACCGGGACGCGCTGGACGCCGGGCGCGCGGCGAACGACCCGTACGCGACCGGCCGCGCGATGGAATCCGTAGGCGGCGCCCACCAGGAGCTGGGGGACTACGACCGGGCCGCCGACTGGTTCGGTCGGGCGCTGGCCGACCGGCTGGCCCGCGGCGAGCGCACCGAGGCCGCCCGGCTGTACGGCCGGATCGCCACCGCCCACACCTACGCGGGCCGCTACGGCGAGGCGCTGCGGAACTGGCGGGCGGCCTGCGCGGCCTACCGCAAGAGCGGTGAAGTCGCCGCCTACGCAAGGGCGTTGAGCGAACTGGCCCGGGTGCAGGAGTACGCGGGACGGCCGCAGGAATCGCTGCACACCTGCCAGGAGGCGGTGGAGTGGGCACGGCGCGCGGACGACGTCCGCCTCCAGGCCGCGTTGCAGCTGCGCCTGGCCGACACTCTGGAGCGCCTCGGCGACCCGACGGCGGCCCGGTTGCACCGGGCCGCGGCCGGGCGTCTGCTGGGTGAGGAGGGCCCGGAACGGCCGTCGGAGCAGGACACAGGCCCGGAACAGGACGCAAACGCCTGCGAAATCCGCGGTGCATCGTCTGAAGATTGATGCAATGAAAGGCTAGACAGGCGGAACACCTTCATTAAACTGGCTCTGCCGCATGTTCCTGCGGTGTCTCCCGGTATGCCTAGGCATGACTGGGTACGTCTGTAATGCACCCCCATACCCCTGAGCCAAGGACCGTGATCGACGTGAAGGTCGGCATCCCCCGCGAGGTCAAGAACAACGAGTTCCGGGTGGCCATCACCCCCGCCGGCGTGCACGAGCTGGTGCGCAACGGCCACCAGGTCGTCATCGAGCGGGGCGCCGGCGTCGGCTCCTCGATCACGGACGACGAGTACGTGGCCGCCGGTGGCCGGATCCTGGACACCGCCGACGAGGTCTGGGCCGCCGCCGACCTGCTGCTGAAGGTCAAGGAGCCCATCGCTGAGGAGTACCACCGCCTTCGCAAGGACCAGATCCTCTTCACCTACCTGCACCTGGCCGCCTCCAAGGAGTGCACCGACGCGCTGATCGAGTCCGGCACCACGGCCATCGCCTACGAGACGGTCGAGCTGCCCAACCGCTCGCTGCCGCTGCTCGCCCCGATGTCCGAGGTCGCGGGCCGGCTGGCCCCGCAGGTCGGCGCCTACCACCTGATGCGCGCGGGCGGCGGCCGCGGTGTGCTGCCCGGCGGTGTCCCGGGTGTGACCCCGGCCAAGGCCGTGGTCATCGGCGGCGGCGTCTCCGGCTGGAACGCCACCCAGGTCGCCGTCGGCATGGGCTTCGACGTGACCCTGCTGGACCGCGACATCAACAAGCTGCGCGAGGCCGACAAGATCTTCGGTACGAAGGTCAAGGCGATCATGTCCAACGCCTTCGAGCTGGAGAAGGCCGTCCTGGACGCCGACCTGGTCATCGGCGCGGTCCTGATCCCGGGTGCCAAGGCCCCGAAGCTGGTCACCAACGAGCTGGTGGCCCGGATGAAGCCCGGAAGTGTCCTTGTCGACATCGCGATCGACCAGGGCGGCTGCTTCGAGGACTCCCGTCCCACCACCCACGCCGAGCCGACCTTCCAGGTCCACAACTCGGTCTTCTACTGCGTCGCCAACATGCCGGGCGGTGTGCCGAACACCTCCACCAACGCCCTCACCAACGCGACGCTGCCGTACATCGTCTCCCTCGCCAACAACGGCTGGGTCGAGGCGCTGCGCCGCGACGCCGCGCTCGCCAAGGGTCTCAACACCCACGACGGCAAGGTGGTTTACAAGGAGGTCGCCGAGGCCCACGGCCTGGAGCACGTCGAGCTGGCCTCGCTGCTCGGCTGACCTCCGCGACCCGGTGGGTCGCTGAGTCACTTACCGGCAAAAGGCGATTCGTCAACACGTCTCGTCAACCGCCCACGCCCGGCCGGACCTTGCCCGACAAGGTCCGGCCGGATGTGTGTATGGTCACTTTGCGACTCTCGGCCAACTCGCCTCGAACGTAACCGTTCAACCGATTCGCACCCCGGTGAAACCTGCTGTGCGACGGTCGTACGCCCTTGACAGCGACATGTTTCATTGCCGACACATCCTGCCGGGTCCGGCGGATTGTGTTGCTGCGGACCGCCGACACGCCATAGAGTCGCCAACCGTCGGCATGGTGCCACGCTGACCTTGTCTAGAAGTTTCCTGGTCACCAAGGAGGTAAGACGACTTGTGAATGAGTCGACATTTTCTCCCGGGGGTGGTCAACCAGGAATGCCCGCAGGGGGCCAGGGGCCCGCGGGATTCGAGGCTGTCGGCTCCGTAGCTGTGCGCACCTTCGCAGCCCACCAGAGTCCGGGAGCGCCCAGGCCCCGGACAGCACACCAGAGCATGGATGGCCATCACGTGAACGCCATGGCCGGCGACGGAAGTGGCGCGCCCCACAACCACTTCGCCGACTACGACGAACTGCCCGAGGGGCACTTCTACGACCCCGACGCCGAGTACGAGCCCGATCCGGAGTACGCGGCCACGCTCGCGCCCGACGCGGCCCGCCAGCGCCGTGAGCGCATCGGTCCCACCGGACGCCCGCTGCCGTACTTCCCGATCCCGGGCCCGCTGACCGACCACGGCCCCGCGAAGATCATCGCGATGTGCAACCAGAAGGGCGGCGTCGGCAAGACGACGTCGACCATCAACCTGGGTGCCGCGCTCGCGGAGTACGGCCGGCGCGTGCTGCTCGTGGACTTCGACCCGCAGGGCGCGCTGTCGGTGGGTCTCGGCGTCAACCCCATGGAACTCGACCTCACGGTCTACAACCTGCTCATGGAGCGGGGCATGTCCGCGGACGAGGTCCTGCTGAAGACCGCGGTCCCCAACATGGACCTGCTGCCCTCCAACATCGACCTGTCGGCCGCCGAGGTCCAGCTGGTCTCCGAGGTCGCGCGCGAGTCCACGCTCCAGCGGGCGCTCAAGCCGCTGCTGCCCGACTACGACTACATCGTGATCGACTGCCAGCCCTCGCTCGGCCTGCTCACGGTGAACGCGCTGACCGCCGCGCACAAGGTGATCGTGCCGCTGGAGTGCGAGTTCTTCGCGCTGCGCGGTGTCGCCCTGCTGACCGAGACCATCGAGAAGGTCCAGGAACGGCTCAACCCCGAGCTGGAGCTGGACGGCATCCTCGCCACCATGTACGACTCGCGCACGGTGCACAGCCGCGAGGTCCTCGCCCGGGTGGTCGAGGCGTTCGACGACCACGTCTACCACACGGTCATCGGGCGCACGGTCCGCTTCCCGGAGACCACGGTCGCCGGTGAGCCGATCACCACGTACGCCTCCAACTCCGTCGGTGCCGCCGCCTACCGCCAGCTCGCCAGGGAGGTGCTCGCCCGGTGTCACGCCGAGTGAGTCTGCCGGGGGCCGACGAACTCTTCCGTACGACAGGGGGGACGGCGTTGCAGCCGTCGACTCCCCGGCGCGCGGCGGGCGGTGAGGCCCGGGTGCCGGCTCCCGCGCAGGAGAGCGACGACGTGGCCGCCGCCGAGGACGCGCCGCAGGCCGTGCCCGTGCAGAGCGGCGACGGCGAGGGCGCCGAGCACATGGCGGCGGAGGCGGAGCCCGCCGACGCCGAGTCCCGCGGCCGGCGCCGGCAGTCCGCGCCGGACGGCCCCGCGGCCGCCGCCCAGCCGCGCAAGCGGGGGCGGGCGGCCAGCCGCCGGCCCAGCGGGCGCGAGCGGCACGACGAGAAGATCACCGTGTACGTGTCCGCCGAGGAACTGATGGACCTGGAGCACGCGCGGCTGGTGCTCCGGGGCGAGCACGGACTCGCGGTGGACCGCGGGCGCATCGTGCGCGAGGCGGTGGCCGTGGTGCTGGCCGACCTGGAGTCCCGGGGGGACGCGAGCATCCTCGTGCGACGGCTGCGGGGGCGTTAGCGGTAGCCTGCGGGGGCCATGACCTCGTTCGACCTCCCCGACCCCGGTACCGCCGGACGTCGGCGTGCGCTGGGGCGGGGACCGGGCGCCGCGGCGGTCGAAGAGGCCCGCAGGACGGCCGTATCCGACGAACCCCCTGCCGCCGAGCCCGATCCCGCACCGGAGCCGGAGCCGGAGCCGGAGCCCGATCCCGGGCCGGAGACCGAGGCCGCCTCCGAGCCGGGGCCGGAGCCCGCGCCCGACGGGATGCCCGACGGCGTCTTCACGGTCCGCCTCGCCAACTTCGAGGGCCCCTTCGACCTGCTCCTCCAGCTGATCTCCAAGCACAAGCTGGACGTCACCGAGGTCGCCCTGTCGAAGGTGACCGACGAGTTCATGGCGCACATCAGGGCGATGGGCCCGGACTGGGACCTGGACCGGACGACGGAGTTCCTGGTCGTGGCGGCCACCCTGCTCGATCTGAAGGCGGCCCGGCTGCTGCCCGCCGCCGAGGTGGAGGACGAGGCCGACCTCGCGCTGCTGGAGGCCCGGGACCTGCTGTTCGCGCGGCTGCTCCAGTACCGGGCGTACAAGCGGATCGCCGACATCTTCAACGCGCGCGTCGAGGAGGAGGCCCGGCGCCACCCCCGTACCGTCGGCCTGGAGCCCGAGCACGCCGAGCTGCTGCCCGAGGTCGTGATCAGCATCGGCCCCGAGGGGTTCGCCAGGCTCGCGGTCAAGGCGATGCAGCCCAAGGCCAAGCCGCAGGTCTACGTCGACCACATCCACGCCCCGCTGGTCAGCGTGCAGGAGCAGGCGCGGATCGTGGTCGCGCGGCTGCGGGAACTGGGCGAGGCCGGCTTCCGGGCGCTCGTCGAGGACACCGACGACACCCTGACCGTGGTGGCCCGCTTCCTGGCACTGCTGGAGCTGTACCGGGAGAAGGCCGTCGCCCTGGAGCAGGAGACCGCCCTCGGCGAGCTGCTGGTGCGCTGGACCGGCGGGGACGGGGACGCGGCCCTCGCGGTCACCGACGAGTTCGACCGGCCGCCGCAGCGAGGCGAGGAGGAGAAGCAGCCGTGAGCGAGACCACCGAGGTGCCCGAGGAAGCGGGCGCCGTCGCCGGGCTGGAGCTCAAGCCCGCCCTGGAGGCCGTCCTCATGGTCGTGGACGAGCCCGCGACCGAGGACCACCTCGCCAGGATCCTGGAGCGGCCCCGGCGGCGGATCGCGGACGCGCTGCGCGAGCTGGCCGACGAGTACACCGCGCAGGGCCGCGGCTTCGAGCTGCGCCACGTCGCGGGCGGCTGGCGCTTCTACACCCGCGCCGCCTACGCGCCCGCCGTGGAGCGGCTCGTCCTGGACGGCCAGACCGCCCGGCTCACCCAGGCCGCGCTGGAGACGCTCGCGGTCGTCGCCTACCGCCAGCCGGTCAGCCGCAGCCGGGTCTCCGCCGTGCGCGGAGTGAACTGCGACGGCGTGATGCGCACCCTGCTCCAGCGCGGTCTGGTCGAGGAGGCGGGCGCGGAACCCGAAACAGGTGCGATCCTGTACAGGACGACGAACTACTTCCTGGAGCGGATGGGCCTGCGCGGCCTGGACGAGCTTCCGGAGCTCGCGCCCTTCCTCCCGGAGGCGGAGGCGATCGAGGCCGAGACCCAGGAAGGGGTTCCGTCGTTCGACCCGGACGCGCCCGACGCGCCGGGCGTAGAGGACGCAGACGACTAAGACGGAACTTTGATGCGAAGCAGCGGCAGCGGCAAGAGTGGCGGGCGCGGTAACCACCGCGGCGCCGGCAACAACCGGGACGAGCGGCAGGGGCAGGGCCGTCCCCGCAAGCCCCGCCCCGAGGAGCGCCGCTACGACGTGGGCCCCGGCGCGACCCAGGACGGCCCCAAGTCCGGGCGCGGCGGCACCGCGCGCGGCGGCGCCAAGGGCGGCCCGAAGCGGCCCCAGCAGGGCGGTCGTACGGCGCCCTCGCGTTCGCGTGAGTACGAGACGCGGGTCGAGGAGCGCAACCGGGAGCGGTACGCGGGCAAGAAGGACGTCAAGCTGCCCAAGACCTTCCCGGGCGCCGAGCAGGAGGGCGAGCGGCTCCAGAAGGTGCTCGCGCGCGCGGGCTACGGCTCCCGGCGCGCCTGCGAGGAGCTGATCGAGCAGGCCCGGGTCGAGGTCAACGGCGAGATCGTCCTGGAGCAGGGCAAGCGGGTCGACCCGGAGAAGGACGAGGTCAAGGTCGACGGCCTGACCGTGGCGACCCAGTCGTACCAGTTCTTCTCGCTGAACAAGCCGGCCGGCGTCGTCTCCACCATGGAGGACCCGGAGGGCCGCCAGTGCCTCGGCGACTACGTCACCAACCGGGAGACCCGGCTCTTCCACGTCGGCCGGCTGGACACCGAGACCGAGGGCGTCATCCTGCTCACCAACCACGGTGAGCTGGCCCACCGTCTCACCCACCCCAAGTACGGCGTGCGCAAGACCTACCTCGCGCACATCGTGGGCCCGATCCCGCGCGACCTCGGCAAGCGCCTGAAGGACGGCATCCAGCTGGAGGACGGCTACGCCCGCGCCGACCACTTCCGGGTGGTGGAGCAGACCGGCAAGAACTACCTGGTCGAGGTGACCCTGCACGAGGGCCGCAAGCACATCGTGCGCCGCATGCTCGCGGAGGCCGGCTTCCCGGTCGACAAGCTGGTGCGCACCGCCTTCGGCCCGATCACCCTCGGCGACCAGAAGTCGGGCTGGCTGCGCCGGCTGTCGAACACCGAGGTCGGCATGCTGATGAAGGAAGTCGATCTGTAGGCGGCACGCCTTGCGCCGTCCGGCATCCCCCTTTATTGTCACCATGACGATAAAGGGGGATGATCTTTTATGTCCAAGCGGCCGGCCACCGGAGCGCTCCTCGGCCTCGCCCTCGGGGACGCCCTGGGCTTCCCGACCGAGTTCAAGACCGTCGAGCTGATCGAGTCCATGTTCGGGCCCTGGCGGACGCTGGAGCTGCCGCAGCGCGCCCGCGTCTCCGACGACACCCAGATGACGCTCGCCCTCGGGCGCGGCCTGCGGCGGGCGATGGCGCGCGGCCCCCTCACGCCCGCGGGTCTGGAACCCCCGCTGCGCGAGGAGTTCGTGGACTGGTACGAGTCGCCGGACAACAACCGCGCGCCGGGCAACACCTGCCTGACCGCCTGCCGGCTGCTGATGGACGAGGGGCGCGGCTGGCAGGACGCCAGCCAGATCGGCTCCAAGGGCTGCGGCGCCAACATGCGCGTCGCCCCGATCGGGCTCGCCCCGGGGCTCAGCGCCGAACAGCGTTCCGGCGCCGCCCAGTTGCAGTCCGCGCTCACCCACGGCCACCCCACCGCGCTGGCCGCCTCCGACCTCACCGCCCACGCGGTCCACCTGCTCGCGGGGGGCACGCGGCCGGCCGCGCTGGTCGGCCGGCTGCGTGCCCACGCCCTCGAACGGCGCACCCGCTACGACCACCTCTGGCTCGGCGACCTGTGGACCCGCTCCCAGGACCCCGGCCCCGAGCACTTCGTCGCGCGTGGCTGGGACGAGTGCCTGGCGATCCTGGACCGGATCGAGGCGGCCGTCGCGACCCACTCGCCGGAGACCGACCCCTGCGTGGCCACCGGGGAGGGCTGGGTCGCCGAGGAGGCCTTCGCCACCGGCCTGCTCTGCTTCCTGCTCTTCCCCGACGAGCCCGTCACCGCCCTGCGTCGGGCCGCCTGCACCGCCGGCGACTCCGACTCCATCGCCTGCCTCACCGGCGCCTTCGCGGGCGCCTGGCTGGGCGCGGACGCCTGGCCCGCCGACTGGACCGGGCGGATCGAGTACCGGGAGGACCTGTTGGCATTGGGCACGCTCTGGGACGCTTAGGCCCATGATCGACAACCTCGACATGGATCTCGCGCCCGTCGTCGCCGAACAGCCCGACCCCCTGCTGTTCGCCACCGTCTCCGGGGCCCACCTGTACGGCTTCCCCTCGCAGGACTCGGACGTGGACCTGCGGGGCGTCCACCTGCTGCCCACCGCCGACCTCGTGGGCCTGCACGAGCCGGAGGAGACCCGGTCGAAGGCCTGGGTGCGCTACGGCGTCGAGCTGGACCTCGTCACCCACGACCTGCGCAAGTTCGTCCGACTGATGCTGCGCCGCAACGGCTATGTGCTCGAACAGCTGCTCTCGCCGCTGGTCGTGCACACCGGCGAGGCCCACCGCGAGCTGGCCGCCCTCGCCCCGGACGTGCTCACCAGCCACCACGCCCACCACTACCGGGGGTTCGCGGTCACCCAGTGGCGGCTGTTCGAGAAGACCGGCGAACTCAAGCCGCTGCTCTACACGTTCCGCGTGCTGCTCACCGGCATCCACCTCATGCGCACGGGCGAGATACAGGCCCACCTGCCCACCCTGGCCGCCGAGTGGGACGCGCCCGCCTATCTGCCGGAGCTGATCGCCGCGAAGGCGGAGCGGGAGCACGGGGTGTTCCCCGGGCTCGACCAGGCGCGGGTGGCGGAGGACGTGGAGCGGCTGCACACGGCCCTCGACGAGGCCCAGGGCGCGTCGGCGCTGCCGGACGCGGCGGGCGGGCACGAGGCGCTGCACGATTTCGTGGTGCGGGTACGGCTGGCGGGCTGAGGGCCGGCCGGCGGGGTCACGGGCCGATCCGGCGGGTCACAGGAGCGGGGGCGACGCCAGGGCGGAGGCGCGGCGGGCCCGGAACAGGAAGTCCGCCACCCGGGCGTGGTCCGGTTCCGGCGGCAGCGGGGTGTGGCACAGGGCCGCCTCCGCCTCGGCCCCGAGCCGGGCCATCCGCGCCTCGACCTCGCTCCAGGGCACCTCGCCCCGCTTCACGGCCAGCAGCGGCTCGCGCTCGTCGCCCACGTCGATGCGCAGCTCACCGCTGCGCAGCAGATCGCGGCAGCTGATCAGCAGCCGCAGCAGATGCATGGCGTGCTTCCAGCGCGGGGCACCCGTCGTCCGCACATCGGCGTCGAGCTTTCTGCGCTGGCCGAGGGCGTAACGGGTGAAGGTGCCGTACGCCCTGCGGGAGAGGAACGCGTCGCGCAGGCAGAGCAGTTCGCGGCCGGTGTCGTCCACCCGCTCCACCAGCGGGGAGTGCAGGCACTCCAGGATGTTCGGGTTGCCCCGCAGCGCCAGCTCGCAGAACCGCTCCAGCTCCCAGGAGAACCGTTCCTCGCCCGGCCCCTCCACATGCGTCGGCGGCTTCTCGAACCGCCAGAACAGGGCGGTGGGCGCGAGGAACACGCCCCGCCGGTCGGTGTCGCTCGCCTCCGTGGCGAGGCCGAAGGCCCGGGACCCCATGACACAGGAGTAGATCGTGTGGTCGCGTACCAGGTCCTCGGGCTGCATGCCCGGAGCCTACGCGGCGGCTCAGCCCAGCTCGATGGAGTTTCCCTCGACCTTGATCGGCTTCTCCGCCAGCGGCTTGGTCGCCGGGCCCTCGGCCACCGAACCGTCCGCGATCTTGAACTTGCTGCCGTGGCAGGGGCAGTCGATGGTGCCGTTCTGCACCCGGCTCACCGTGCACCCCATGTGCGTGCAGATCGCCGAGAACGCCTTGAACTCGCCCTTCACCGGCTGCGTCACCACGATCTTCTGCGCGTCGAAGACCTTGCCACCGCCCTCCGGGATGTCGCCGGTGCTCGCCAGCTTCCTCGCCTCGGCCGCCGGGGAGGTGGGGGAGGCGGGCGAGGCCGGGGACGCCGGCTTCGTCGGAGAGGGGCTCTCGGTCCGGGTGTTGTCGGCGGCGGCGCTGGTGCTGCCGCCGTTGTTGCCGCCGCAGCCGGTCGCGAGCGCCGCCGCGCCCGTCGCGATCACCGTGCGCCGCGTCGCGCCCTGGGTCATCTCACCACTCCGTACACATGTCGGGATGCGGATACCGGCGCTTCGAAAAAAGCGCCGAAACCGGAAGAAACCGGTATGCGCATCGTCTCAGCGATCGGGCGCTCCGCGCTCCGCTGACGCGGGCTGACTACGCTGGACGGGCGAGCACGACAACACCTGTCAGCGAGGAGCGACGCCGTGGCGGTACGAGCGGTCCGGGGGGCCGTCCAGCTGGAGCGGGACGAGGCCGGTCACGGCGGCGAGCGGGTCGGCGCCCGGCTCCTCGCCCACCTGGAGCCGGACCGGCCCCGCGCCGGCATCGCCCGCGTCCGCCCCGGCGCCGCGGCCGCCCTGCGCAAGGACATCGCCCAGTGAGAACCGCACTCGTCATCGGCACCGGCCTGATCGGCACCTCCGCCGCCCTGGCCCTGACCCAGCGCGGCGTCACCGTGCACCTCGCCGACCACGACCCGGAGCACGCCCGTACCGCCGCCGCGCTCGGCGCCGGCACCGACGCGCCCCCCGAGGGCCCCGTCGACCTGGCGATCGTCGCCGCCCCGCCCGCGCACGTGGCCACGGTCCTCGCCGACGCCATGCGCCGCGGACTGGCCCGCGGCTACCTGGACGTGGCCAGCGTCAAGGGCGGCCCCCGCCGGGAGCTGGAGGCGCTCGGCCTGGACCTCACCGCGTACCTCGGCACCCACCCGATGTCCGGCCGGGAGAAGTCCGGCCCGCTGGCCGCCACCGGCGACCTCTTCGAGGGCCGCCCCTGGGTGCTCACCCCCACCCGGGACACCGACACCGAGGTGCTCAACCTCGCCCTGGAACTGGTCTCGCACTGCCGGGCCGTCCCGGTCGTCATGGACGCCGACGCCCACGACCGCGCCGTGGCCCTCGTCTCCCACATGCCCCACCTGGTCTCCAGCCTGGTCGCCGCACGCCTGGAGCACGCCGACGAGGCCGCCGTACGGCTGTGCGGGCAGGGCATCCGGGACGTGACCCGGATCGCCGCCTCCGACCCGCGGATGTGGATCGACATCCTCTCCGCCAACCCGGGCCCGGTCGCCGACCTGCTCGCCGACGTCGCCGCCGACCTGGACGAGACCGTGGCGGCCCTGCGCGCCCTCCAGTCCTCCGACGAGGACAAGCGGCGCGCGGGCAGCACCGGGGTGGAGAAGCTGCTGCGCCGCGGCAACGCGGGCCAGGTGCGGGTACCCGGCAAGCACGGCAGCGCGCCGCGGGTCTACGAGACCGTCGTCGTGCTCATCGACGACCAGCCCGGCCAGCTGGCGCGGATCTTCGCCGACGCGGGCCGCGCCGGGGTCAACATCGAGGACGTGCGCATCGAGCACGCCACCGGGCAGCAGGCCGGCCTGATGCAGCTCATGGTCGAGCCGCACGCCGCGCCGGTGCTCAGCAGCGCGCTGCGCGAGCGGGGCTGGGCACTGCGGCAGTAGAGCGGCGGGAGGAGGGCGGCGATCTGCGTCCGGACGAGTGACCCACACCCAGTAACCTTGTGCGGGGCGCTCTCGCTCCCCGACCCCGCCCACACCGCACACCAGGAAGGTGTCCCCCCGTGGAAAACGGCGCCGCCCCGACCGCCAAGCCCGTGATCGTCGCGATCGACGGTCCCTCCGGCACGGGCAAGTCGAGCACGTCGAAGGCCGTGGCCGCGCAGCTCGGCCTGAGCTACCTGGACACCGGCGCCCAGTACCGGGCCATCACCTGGTGGATGGTGAACAACGGCATCGACCTGACGGACCCCACCGCCGTCGCGGCCGTCGCGGGCAAGGCCGAGATCGTCTCCGGCACCGACCCGGCCGCCCCCACCATCACGGTCGACGGCGTGGACGTGGCCGCGGCGATCCGCACCCAGGAGGTCACCTCCAAGGTCAGCGCGGTCAGCGCGGTGCCCGAGGTGCGTACCCGGATCACCGAGCTCCAGCGCTCGCTGGCGGCCGGCGCCGAACGGGGCATCGTGGTCGAGGGCCGGGACATCGGCACGACGGTGCTGCCGGACGCCGACCTGAAGATCTTCCTCACCGCCTCCCCGGAGGCCCGCGCCGCCCGCCGCAGCGGCGAGCTGAAGGGCGCGGACCTGCACGCCACCCGCGAGGCGCTGATCAGGCGGGACGCCGCCGACTCCAGCCGCAAGACCTCCCCGCTCGCCAAGGCCGACGACGCGGTCGAGGTGGACACCACCGAGCTCACCCTCGCCCAGGTCGTCGAGTGCGTCGTCACCCTGGTCGAGGAGAAGCGGACCGGGAAGTGAGCCTGCCCTCCGAAAGAGGCGCCGAGGTCGGGCGGCGCATCGGCGTCGGCCTGATGTACGGCCTGTGGAAGCCGCGGGTGCTCGGCGCCTGGAAGGTGCCCGCCACCGGCCCGGTGATCCTCGCGGTGAACCACTCGCACAACGTCGACGGCCCGATGGTCATGGGCGTGGCGCCCCGGCCGACGCACTTCCTGATCAAGAAGGAGGCGTTCGTCGGCCCGCTGGGCGGCTTCCTGACCGGCATCGGCCAGCTGAAGGTGGACCGCGCCGCCGCCGACCGCGCCGCCATCACCGACGCCCTCGGCGTCCTGGCCGCCCAGGGAGTGCTCGGCATCTTCCCGGAGGGCACCCGGGGCGAGGGAGACTTCGCCTCGCTGCGCGCGGGCCTCGCCTACTTCGCGGTCCGCAGCGGGGCGCCGATCGTGCCGGTGGCCGTCATGGGAAGCTCGGACCGGCCGGGGCGGTTGATAAAGGCGCTGCCCCCGCTGCGCTCCCGCGTCGACGTCGTCTTCGGCGACCCGTTCGAGGCGGGCGACGGATCGGGGCGGCGCACGCGCCGGGCGCTGGACGAGGCGACCGAGCGCATCCAGAAGCAGCTCACCGGCCACCTGGAAAACGCCAGGCGCCTGACCGGGCGCCGGGCGACACTTGAGTAGTGGATCAGCCCACGCCGGGACCAGCCCGCGAGGGCCTGTTCCACCGATCACCACGATGAACGACGAGGTACGGACTTCATGAACGACGACATCCAGCCCGACGGCTCGGCCGCGCACGAGTACGAGCACGGGGCTCTCGGCGACGCCGAGTACGCGGAGTTCATGGAGCTCGCCGCGGAAGAGGGCTTCGACATCGAGGACGTCGAGGGCGCCATCGAGGCGGCGGGCCACGGCCCGCTGCCCGTGCTCGCCGTCGTCGGCCGCCCCAATGTCGGCAAGTCGACCCTGGTCAACCGGATCATCGGCCGCCGCGAGGCGGTCGTCGAGGACAAGCCGGGCGTGACCCGCGACCGTGTCACCTACGAGGCCGAGTGGGCGGGCCGCCGCTTCAAGGTGGTCGACACCGGCGGCTGGGAACAGGACGTCCTCGGCATCGACGCCTCGGTGGCCGCCCAGGCCGAGTACGCGATCGAGGCCGCCGACGCGGTGGTCTTCGTGGTCGACGCCAAGGTCGGCGCGACCGACACCGACGAGGCCGTCGTCCGGCTGCTGCGCAAGGCCGGCAAGCCGGTGGTGCTGTGCGCCAACAAGGTCGACGGCCCGAGCGGCGAGGCCGACGCCGCCTATCTGTGGAACCTGGGCCTCGGCGAGCCCCACCCCGTCTCCGCCCTGCACGGCCGCGGCACCGGCGACATGCTGGACGCCGTCCTGGAGGCGCTGCCCGAGGCGCCCGAGCAGACCTTCGGCACCGCGCTCGGCGGCCCCCGCCGCATCGCGCTCATCGGCCGTCCGAACGTCGGCAAGTCCTCCCTGCTGAACAAGGTGGCCGGCGAGGAGCGCGTCGTCGTCAACGAGCTGGCCGGCACCACCCGCGACCCGGTGGACGAGATCATCGAACTCGGCGGCGTCACCTGGAAGTTCGTGGACACCGCCGGTATCCGCAAGCGGGTCCACCTCCAGCAGGGCGCCGACTACTACGCCTCGCTGCGCACCGCCGCCGCCGTGGAGAAGGCCGAGGTCGCGGTCGTCCTGATCGACGCCTCCGAGAACATCTCCGTGCAGGACCAGCGGATCGTCACCATGGCCGTCGAGGCGGGCCGCGCCCTGGTCATCGCCTACAACAAGTGGGACACCCTGGACGAGGAGCGCCGCTACTACCTGGAGCGGGAGATCGAGACCGAGCTGGGCCAGGTCGCCTGGGCGCCCCGGGTGAACGTGTCCGCGCGCACCGGCCGCCACATGGAGAAGCTGGTACCGGCGATCGAGACCGCGCTCGCCGGCTGGGAGACCCGTGTCCCCACCGGCCGGCTCAACGCCTTCCTCGGCGAGCTGGTCGCCGCCCACCCGCACCCGGTCCGGGGCGGCAAGCAGCCGCGCATCCTCTTCGGCACCCAGGCCGGCACCAAGCCGCCGCGCTTCGTGCTCTTCGCCTCCGGCTTCATCGAGGCGGGCTACCGGCGCTTCATCGAGCGCCGGCTGCGCGAGGAGTTCGGCTTCGAGGGCACCCCGATCCACATCTCGGTACGGGTGCGCGAGAAGCGCGGCTCCAAGAAGAAGTAGCCCCACCGGTACGACGTGAAGGGCGGCCCCCGTCTTCGGGGGCCGCCCTTCACCGTGGGTCCGGCACGCTCATGCGCCCCGGCGCGGCCCCGGCGGCAGTGCGGCGGGCACATGGTGCATCCCGGTGTCCGGGTCCGGCCGCCCGATGGTGCCGACCCGCTGCCACTGCGACTGCTGGCGGGCGTTGTAGGCCCCCGCGCTGTAGGCGCTGTAGGAGCTGCTGAACGAGCCCGCCCGATGGCCGCCGTACGACCATCCCGTCCGGTCCGGCAGACCGAAGGGGACGAACCTCAGCCCCTCCTCCCCGCTGCGGTCGCCCGGCAGCGTGCGAAAGGCCTTGACCCACTCCGCGGAGAGCATGTCGAAGATCGGCGTGGCCGATGCACCACCCGCCCCTTCCTGTCCCGTCCGGGCGGACGGAACGGAGGAGTACGAGGACCGGCGGGGCGAAGTGTCGTATGCGTGCACGTATGTCCAAACGACGGCGCCCCCGAAGAGATGCGGTTTCGTGACCTGCCTTCGGGGGCGCGGTTGCTCAGGTCCCCGCGAGCGGCAGCGCCGCGGCCACCAGCCTGCCCTGGGCCGCGGCCCGGTCGAGGGAGTCCCGCAGCAGGTCCTCGCGGGGCTGGCGGCCGATGGAGCCCACCGGGGCGGCGAACATCAGCACCTGCTGGTGCTTGTTGGCCGAGGCCCGCCAGCCGTCGGTGACCTGGAGCGGCTGGTGCGCCTGCCACCAGGCCACCGGCTGGCCGCCGTGCGGGCCCGGCTGGAGGACCGCGTGCAGCTGGCCCACCGCCAGCAGCACCGACCAGCCGTGCAGCACCGGCGGTACGGCGGCGAGTTCGGTCACCGGCATGAAGCCCTGCTCGATCAGCAGCGGCAGGAAGTCGTCCCCGGCCCCGGTGGTGCCCGGGCGCACGATGGGCGAGGTGGGCTCGACCACCAGCGCGGGGTGCAGCTCGCCCTCGATCAGGACGAGTCCGCTGGTCACACCGAGCACCGCCTGCTCCGGCGCGGACCGCCGGGACCCGTCGTCGGCGGCCTGTGCGCCGATGGAGCGGACGGCGCCCTGCAACTGCTCCTCGGTGACCTGGACGACCTGCGAGGGCAGGCAGCTGGCGTGGGCGAAGGCGAGGACCGCGGTCTCCTCGCCGACGAACAGGACGGTGCTGGTGCGCTCCTGCTCGGAGTCGCCCGGGGTGCGGCAGGACGTGCAGTCGTAACTGCCCGGGGCGTTCTCTCCGGCGAGCAGCCGGTCGGCTTCTTCGTCGCCGATCTCGGCGCGTACGGCGTCACTGACGTCGAGCATGCGCGGCACGGGTGGCTCCCTTGGGATGCGTGCTGGACCGGTCGGGTGGCCCCCGGCCGATGAGCCCCAGGGTTCCGGGCTCATGAAGAAGACAACGGGCGTCCTGTGGTGGGAGTCACGCACGGCGGGGCACCGGTTCGAACCAACTGCCGCGCACGGTCACCCGTGGTGCGGAATCCGCCACTCACGGTCAACTCCGCGCCTCGTCAAGCGACTTGGAGGGGTGAAGTGGGTCACAGGGGGTCGCCGGGCATGGTCGAAAAATCGGGAAATCACTGTATGTAGTGGGTGGCCGAAAATCGCCGATACCCCCGGTAACGGTCAACTGGCCTGGAACGACGGCCATTTGGTTGAAGTCCGGCGCCGGCTCTCCCTACATTCCTCCGCCGTGTGCAACGAGCACCGCTCGGGTACGTCCGCCACCCGGCACCGGCAGCGCAGGATCGCCGGCACCGGGGGCGCGGACGGGGCGGGCGCACCTCACCGCGGTCCCGCGCGGCGAGGCGCGTGCCGTCCGGGGGAGCCCGGGTCGCTGGAAAGGGAATTACATGTCCGAGTGTGCCGATACCACCCGCACCACCGCCCGTGACGACAGCACGCGCCGGGGCCGCACGACGGCCGTACTCGCCGGCGCCGCGCTGCTGGCCCCGCTGGGGCTGCTGGCCGCGACCGGCAACGCCGCCGCCGCGGACGACGGGGTGTGGGACCGCATCGCCCAGTGCGAGAGCGGCGGCAACTGGCACATCAACACCGGCAACGGCTACTACGGCGGACTCCAGTTCTCCGCCCACACCTGGAGCGCCTACGGCGGCGCCGCGTACGCCTCCACGGCCGACCGGGCCTCCAAGGGCGCGCAGATCGCCGTCGCGACGCGGGTCCAGCGGGCCCAGGGCTGGGGCGCCTGGCCGGTCTGCTCGGGACGCGCGGGAGCGATGGGCTCCGCCCCCTCGCAGGTGAGCGTCGACAAGGGCCCGACGAAGAAGTCGGCTCCGGGCGGCACGAAGAGGCAGGCCCGGCAGACCCCGGCCAAGGCGCCGAAGACCTCGCACCCGTCCCGGGGCACCGGCGGCTACACCGTGCGCGCGGGCGACACGCTGTCCAGGATCGCCGCGCGGCACGGCACGACGTGGCAGCGCCTCTACGCCGCGAACAGGTCCGCGATCGGCGCCGACCCCGATGTGATCGTGCCCGGACAGCGCCTGACCCTCTGAGCCGACGGCACCGGGGCCACCCCGGTGACCCGCCCTCGGCCCGGCGGCCCCCGGCTCCACGCCGGGGGCCGCCGCCGCGTCCGCGTCCGCACCGCGAGCCATGTGCGGAATCCGTGGAATCTCCTATGCCCTGTCAGCTCCGGCGGCCCGGGCGGGATTCCCCGGGAATCATGCTCCCGGCCCTCCCGGTCTTCGCCGCGGTGCTTTCCGGCGGGTAATTCCGAAGGGCCGCCGTGACACGCGGGAATTCACATCGAATCCCCCGGTGAGCGGTACGGAAACCCCCGAACGTGTGAGGGAGTTCGGCCGGAACGAGACCCCGGAAGCTGTGACAGAAGTGTGACCCGGGCCGGAGGCCGCTCTTACCCGGACGTGCCCGGCTTCCGTCACCGCGCGTCGCGGCCTAGCGTGGCCGCATGGCACCGATTCCCACTCCGCCAGCGGAGCCCCAGGACAGTCCGGACGGGTACGTCGGCCTCGACGCGGCGAGCGCCGAGCGGCTGGCCCGGCAGCGCGGCTGGTCGACCGTTCGGTCGCTGCCGCCGGGCGCGATCATCACCATGGAGTACCGGGCGGGGCGGCTCAACTTCGAGGTGCGCGACGGCCGGGTGGCGCGCGCCTGGAAGGGCTGACGCCCGCACGCGTACGCACGGCGAAGGCCCCGTCCCCGGGAGGGGAGCGGGGCCTTCGCCGTGGCGCGGGGGCGGTTGTGCGTACCGGTCCCGCCGCCGTCCCGGCCGTCAGCCGCCTGTCAGGGGGCGGGCCGCCGGCTGGGAGGTGCCGCGGGGGGCCCGGTCGCCGCCCGGCGGGCGGCGGCTGCCCGCCGGGGTGACCGGGCTGCGCTCGGAACGGACGGTGTGCGGTCCCGGTGCCAGGTGCACCAGGCCCCGGGAGGCGCGGGTCGAGGAGACCGGCTCGCGGGCCGGCGCGGACTGCTCGGCGTCGGCGCCGCGCGGTGCCAGCAGCACCGGCGCCAGCGGGGCGGCCGGCTCCGGCACGGGCCGGGTGCGCCGGGCGCGCCAGCGGTCGCGCAGGTCGAACAGCCAGGTCTCGGTCCTGGCGATCAGCGGCTCGAACCACGGCAGGGCGAGCAGGATCAGCAGGCCGGCGGCCCAGCCGAGGAGCACGTCGCTGAGCCAGTGCGTACCGAGGTAGACGGTGGTGAGGCCGACGCCCAGCGAGGTGATCGCGGACACCGCCGACAGCCAGCGCCGTGCGCGCGGGGTGGAGGCCAGATAGGCCAGGATGCCCCAGGTCACCACCGCGTTGGCGGTGTGCCCGCTGGGAAATATATCGCCGCCCAGGCCCATCTCGTTCGAGCCGATCACGGTCGCGTAGTGCGGACCGAGCCGCCCCATGCCGTACTTGGCGGCGCCGACCGTGGCGTTCAGCAGCAGCAGCGAGGTCGCCAGGGTGAGCAGCGGGCGCAGGGTGTGCTGGCGCCAGGAGCGCCAGCCGAGCCAGGCCGCGACCATCACCGCGGTGGGGCCGCGCTGGCCGAGCACCACGTAGTAGTCGAGGAAGGCGTGGATCTGCGGCCACTGCTGGTACGGCCGGAAGAACATGACCTGCCAGTCGAGCCGGACGAGCCAGGAGGTGGTCACCACGGCCCACACGATCGCCAGGTAGAAGGCGAGGGTCGCGGAGAACAGCACGACCCGGTGCCGGCTCATCACCGGCACATCGATATGGGCCGGCCGTTCCGGCTCCCGGTCCAGCCTGGCGAACACCCGGTCCAGACGCCGGGTGAGGTTCCGTTCGGTACGCACCCAATCGACGTTACAGCGAGTGAGCTGTGTTCCCGGTCGTAACAGCGGCTTTGTGATGACGATGTGATGTGGGAAACCTCTCAAGGGCGGTCGAATTCCGCCGGATTCCGCAATCCTGTGAGGCCGCGCTCTGTAATTCCTTTGATCGTGCCGGGTGTTGTTTATATGGCGCTTATAAATGCGTTAACCCGGTCCTGGGTCGCAATTCCCCGGAGCTTCACCGGCCGGTCCGAGTCGATCACGGGGGACCGGAGCCGTTCAGCCAGAACGCCCCGTACACCGCGGAGACGATCGCCAGGGCCGCCGTGACCAGGACCGATCGGGAGGTCCGCGACCGGGCGAGGGCCTCGGCGAGCGGGAGGAGCACCGGGAAGGCCGGCAGCAGCAGCCGGGGCTTGGAGCCGAAGTAGCTCGACGCGCACAGCGCCAGCGCCAGCACGACCCCCGTGTACACCAGCAGTTCGACCGGCTGACCCCGGCGCACCCCGCTGACGTACAGCCGCAGGAGCAGCGCGACACCGGCGATCAGGCCGACGCCCGCGAGCGCGGACGGGAATGACGTGAACTTGTCGGCCACGAAACACGCGAAGGCGTAACCGCCGTCGAAGCCGTTGCGCCATCCGGCCTGGACGTCCAGATAACCGAACGGGCCCTCGCCGGTGCGGTGGCCGACCCAGAGCACGTAGCCGGCCGCGCCGAGCGGGGCGATCAGCACGCCGAGGAGACGACGGAGAGTGAAGGGGACAAGGACGCGTGTTGACGGCCCCGCGACGGGGGAAGGGGCGTGCGCCGTGCGCCGCACGCCGTCCGCGCGCGCCGCGCTTCGCTCCCGCACGAAGGAGACCACGGCCGCCGCCCACACCGCGGCGACCACCGCACCGCCCACCGGCCGGGTCAGCCCCGCCAGCGCCGCGAGCAGCCCCGCGCTCACCCACCGCCCGGTCAGCAGGGCGTACAGCGCCCAGGCCGCCAGCGCCGTGAACAGCGACTCGCTGTACGCCATCGACTGGACCACCGCGACCGGCAGCACCGCCCACAGCAGCACGGCGCAGACGCCCACCCGCCGCCCGTACACGTGCTCGGCGACCGCGTAGATCCCCGCCGCCGCGGCGGCGGGGATCTACGCGGTCGCCGAGCACGTGTACGGGCGGCGGGTGGGCGTCTGCGCCGTGCTGCTGTGGGCGGTGCTGCCGGTCGCGGTGGTCCAGTCGATGGCGT
>NZ_VOGW01000075.1 GCF_007896895.1 Streptomyces misionensis
GTCACGGGCTCGATTATCGACCGGACGGGGGACCGGACCGGCCGCCGGGGCGCGGTCACGGCGGTACGACGTGGGGCACGCCACAGCGGTAGCCTCCGGGGGGTGAGAGGTCCGCCACGTGCGGGCGCGCCGGACTCGCGTAGGCTGACGAGCCATCCCCGTGGACAGCGCGGGCCGGGGACGCCACTCCTTCCCGGCCGTACGACAGGCGGTGCCCGTCGCTCCGCTCCACGCGAGGGAACATCTGGGAGGTACGTACATGTCCGGGACGCCCACGGCTGCCCCACGGCCGCGCCGCCGGACGGCCGGGCCCGGTGCCAACCGCTGGATCGTCCTCGTCGTCCTCTGCGTCAGCCTGCTGCTCGTCGCCCTCGACGCGACCGTGCTGCACGTGGCGGTGCCCGCGGTCACCGAGGACCTGCGGCCCGGCGCCACGGAACTGCTCTGGATCGTCGACGTCTACCCGCTGGTCTGCGCCTCGCTGCTGATCCTCTTCGGCACCCTCGGCGACCGCGTGGGGCGCAGACGCGTCCTGCTGCTCGGCTACGGCCTCTTCGGCGTCGCCTCCGCCGTCGCCGCGTCGGCGCACACGGCCGAGGTGCTGATCCTCGCCCGCGCCCTGCTCGGCGTCGGCGGCGCCATGATCATGCCCGCGACCCTGTCGATCCTCCGCCAGGTCTTCCCCGACCGGCGCGAGCGCGCCATCGCGATCGGCGTGTGGAGCGCGGTGGCCGCCGTCGGCGCGGCGGTCGGTCCGCTGCTCGGCGGCTTCCTGCTGGAGCACTTCTGGTGGGGCTCGGTCTTCCTGATCAACATCCCGCTGATGCTGATCAGCCTCCCGGTCGGACGGCTCCTGCTGCCCGAGTCCCGGGGCGGGGCGGACGGCCCCTGGGACGTGACCGGCGCGCTGACGGCGGCGGCCGGCCTGTTCGGCGTCGTCCTCGGCGTCAAGCAGCTCGGCGGCGGCCACGCCCCGGCGAGCCCCCTGACCCTGCTGCCGCTGCCGGCCGGCGCGGCCCTCCTCGTCCTCTTCGTACGGCGCCAGCGGCGGCTGCCGCACCCGCTGGTGGACCTGCGCCTGTTCCGCCGGCCGGCCTTCAGCACCTCGGTGGGCTGCATCGTGCTCGCCATGCTCGCGCTCGTCGGCCTGGAGCTGATCGCCGCGCAGTACCTGCAACTGGTGCTCGGCCTGTCGCCGCTCGCCACCGGCCTGCGGCTGCTGCCGCTGACCGTGGCGGCGATGGCGGCGGGTCTGCTGGGCGCGCGGGTGCTGCGCCGGTTCGGGCCGCGCCGGATGGTGTGCACCGGCTTCTGTGTGACGGCGGCCGCGGTGCTGACCCTGACCGCGATGGGCGGCGCCGACGACCCGGCGCTGCTGCTGACCGGCTTCGTGCTGCTCGGCCTCGGCCTGGAGACCACGCTGTTCGGCGCCTACGAGTCGATGCTCAGCGAGGCTCCGGCGGACCGGGCCGGCGGCGCCGCGGCGATCGGCGAGACCTCCTACCAGCTGGGCGCCGGCCTCGGCATCGCGCTCCTCGGCAGCGTGATGAACGCGGCGTACACCCCCCGGCTGCGGCTGGTGCCCGGTGTCTCCGCCGCGGACGCGGGCGCCGCCGGTCACTCGCTCGGCGAGGCCTACGACGTCGCCCGCCGGCTCGGCGGCCCGGCCGGGGCGGCGCTGCGCCGGGCGGCCCGGGACTCCTTCGTGCACGGGCTGCACGTGACCCTGCTGGTGAGCGCGGGGCTGCTGCTGCTCGGCGCGGTGATGGCGCTGCGGCTGCCGCCGGTCATGCAGTGCGGCGCGGAGCCGGAACCGGTACCGGACGACGCCGGGCTGGAGCTGCCCGCCCCGCGCGCCTCGGAGAAGCCGCGGGTCTCCGCCTGACCCCTCTGGACGTACGGGACACTGCGCCGTAACGTCGGCTGCGCCACCGTAACTAGCGCTGCTAGTTTTCAGGTGTCGCAGAGTGCCGCAGTGTGCCTGACCGTCCCGGAGGGTGTTCCATGTCCGCGTCCGCGAAGCTGCCCCCGTTCGATGCCGCCGATCCGCTCGGGATCGACGATCTGCTGGACCCGGAGGACCTGGCGATCCGGGACACCGTCCGCGGCTGGGCGGCCGACCGCGTGCTGCCGTACGTCGCCGACTGGTACGAGAAGGGCGAGCTGCCGCAGATCCGTGAACTCGCCCGGGAACTCGGCGGCCTCGGCGCGCTCGGCATGTCCCTGACCGGCTACGGCTGCGCGGGCGCCACGGCCGTGCAGTACGGCCTCGCCTGCCTGGAGCTGGAGGCGGCCGACTCGGGCATCCGCTCGCTGGTCTCCGTGCAGGGCTCCCTCGCCATGTACGCGATCCACCGCTTCGGCAGCGAGGAGCACAAGCGCGAATGGCTGCCGCGGATGGCCGCCGGCGAGGTGATCGGCTGCTTCGGCCTGACCGAGCCGGACCACGGCTCCGACCCCGCCTCCATGCGCACCCACGCCAAGCGCGACGGCTCCGACTGGGTGCTCAACGGCCGCAAGATGTGGATCACCAACGGCTCGGTCGCCGGGGTGGCCGTCGTCTGGGCGGCGACCGAGGAGGGCATCCGGGGCTTCGTCGTACCGGCCGGCACGCCCGGCTTCTCGGCGCCCGAGATCAAGCACAAGTGGTCCCTGCGCGCCTCCGTCACCAGCGAACTCGTCCTGGACGACGTGCGGTTGCCCGCCTCCGCGGTGCTGCCGGAGGTGGTCGGGCTGCGCGGCCCGCTGAGCTGTCTGTCGCACGCCCGCTACGGCATCGTCTGGGGCGCGATGGGCGCCGCGCGCAGCAGCTTCGAGGCGGCCGTGGAGTACGCGAAGACCCGTGAGCAGTTCGGGCGGCCCATCGGCGGCTTCCAGCTGACCCAGGCCAAGCTCGCCGACATGGCGGTGGAACTGCACAAGGGAATCCTGCTCGCCCACCATCTGGGGCGGCGGATGGACGCCGGCCGCCTGCGGCCCGAGCAGGTCAGCTTCGGCAAGCTCAACAACGTCCGCGAGGCCATCGAGATCTGCCGTACGGCGCGCACGATCCTCGGTGCCAACGGGATCTCGCTCGAATACCCGGTGATGCGGCACGCGACCAACCTCGAGTCGGTGCTCACCTACGAGGGCACCGTCGAGATGCACCAGCTGGTGCTGGGCAAGGCGCTCACCGGGATCGACGCGTTCCGGTGAGCCGCCGGGCGGGGCGGGGCCGGTGAGCGGCCCCGCCTCAGCTCTGGTTGAAGAAGCCGTCCGAGCGGTGCGCGGACGCGTCACCGCTGATGATCTCCGTGTCGGCCGGAGTCAGCAGGAACACCCGGTTGGAGACCCGGTCGATGGAGCCGCGCAGGCCGAAGATCAGCCCCGCCGCGAAGTCCACGACCCGCTTGGCGTCGCCGGGCTCCATGCCGGTCAGGTTCACGATGACCGGGACCCCCTCCCGGAACAGCTCGCCGATGGCACGGGCGTCCCGGAAGCTGTCCGGGGTGACCGTGGCGATCCGGCGCCCCTTCTCCTGGGCCGTGTCCGTGGCCACCTGCACCCGAGGGTCGGTCACCCAGGCGTCCCTGGACGCGGTGCCCTCGGAGTAGTCGTCGTCGTAGTAGCGCTCGTCATCGTTGTCGTCGACGAGGCCGAGCCACGCACTCGCCTTGCGTACCGATCCCATGGACGCCTCCTCTCACAGCGGTCTCTCGTGCTTCCGCACCTTCCCCTATGGTCATCCATGATGCTGACAGCGCGCCAAGTGGATAGTCGCCGCGCGGGGGGTTTGTGACGGTACTGGTGCACAGCCGATCCGTCGAGACGCCTTGTCCCCCAAGGGTTGTGACACGTACGGCTGCTGACTGTGAGTGAAATATGATGGTCGGCGGCGGATGGGTGACACGCGGTGCGTCCGGGTGAGCCGATCGCCAGGTCAACACTCGGGGGGAACGCGGTGTTCGGAATAGTCAGGCCCTGCGCGCACCGGCTCGGGGAGCGCTTCAAGAACGAGTGGATGGCGCATCTGTGCGGGCTCTGCCTCGCACTGCGCGGCGACCACGGACAGCTGGCGCGCATCGTCACCAACTACGACGGTCTGCTGATCTCGGTGTTGACGGAGGCTCAGCTGGGCCGCGCCGAGGGCGGCCGGCGCACGGCCGGGCCCTGTGCCCTGCGCGGGATGCGGACGGCGTCCGTCGCCCAGGGCGAGGGCGCGCGGCTCGCCGCCGCCGTCTCCCTGGTGCTGGCCGCGGCGAAGGTCCGCGACCATGTCGCCGACCGGGACGGACTGCTGGCCCGCAGGCCCGTGGCCGCCGCCGCCCGCAAGGTCGCCGCGAGCTGGGGCCGGGCCGGGGCGCACAGCGGGGCGGCGGTCGGCTTCGACACCGGCGTCCTGGTGGCCGCCGTCGACCGGCAGCTCGGCATCGAGACCCTGGCCGGGCCCGGCACCCCGATCCTGACGGTCACCGAGCCCACCGAGACGGCCACCGCCGCCGCCTTCGCCCACACCGCGCACCTGGCCGGCCGGCCCGGCAACGCGGTGCCGCTCGCGGAGGCCGGGCGGCTGTTCGGGCGGCTCGCCCATCTGCTGGACGCGGTGGAGGACCAGGCGGCCGACGCCCGCACCGGCGCCTGGAACCCGCTCACCGCCACCGGCACCTCCCGTGACGAGGCCCGGCGGCTCGCCGACGACGCCGTGCACGGCATCCGACTCGCCCTGCGCGACGCCGAGTTCAGCGACGGGAAGCTGGCCCACCTGCTGCTGGTGCACGAGCTGCGTCGGTCGGTGGACCGGGCGTTCGGCACGACGTCCTGCGGCCACGCCGCCCCCGAGGGCGCGTTCGGACCGCCCCCGGGCCCGTACGCGCCGGGGAACCCGGGCACCGGGCAGAACCCGTACGGGAACCCCCAGGGCGTTCCTCCGGGCACCCCTTACGGCGGGCCGCCGCAGGACCCGGACAAGCGGGGCTTCTGGCTCGGCTGCGCCGCCGCCCTCGGGCTGTGCTGCACCTGCAAGGTGTGCTGCGCCGACGAGTTCGAGAGTCCCTGGTCGCGCAAGCGGCGCGAGGGCTGCTGCTCCGTCTGCTCCGACGTGGACTGCGGCGACTGCAAGGACTGCTGCGACTGCTGCGAGTGCTGCGGCAACTGCTGCAGTTGCTGTGACGGCGACTGCGGGTGCGACTGCTGACCGCGCTCAGCCCTTGATCTCGGGCGGGGAGATCTGCGACCGGCTGATCGCCGAGCCGGTCGTGCCCCACTTCTTCAGGATCCTGTCGTAGGTGCCGTCGGCGATCAGCCGGTTCACCGCCGCCTGGAAGGCGGGCGCGAGCCTGGTGCCCTTCTTGAAGGCGAAGCCGACGTCCAGGCGGTGGAACTCGTTGAGGAACTTCAGGCCGGGCTGCCGGGCGACGGCGTAGCGCAGGCCGTTGATCGTGGACATCACGATGTCGCTGCGGCCCTGCTGCACCGAGGACCAGATCGCGCTCGGCTCGGCGTACGTCTGCACCTGGTACGGCTTCTTGCCCGCGTCGGTGCACAGGTGCTTGTTCTCCTCCAGGGTCGCCTCGAACGTCGTCCCGGCGCCGGTCGCCACGTTCAGCCCGCACAGCTGCCGCAGGTCGGTGATCTTCGACAGCTTGCTGTCCTTGCGGGTGGCGAAGCCCTGGCCGTCGTTGATGTAGGTGACGAAGTCGATGGTCTTGCGGCGCTCGTCGGTGACCCCGAAGTTGCTCGCGCCGACGTCGTACTTGCCGCTGTCCAGGGCGGGCAGGATCGCCTCGAAACTCGCCTGGTCCACCGTCAGATCGATGCCGAGCACCTTGGCGACCGCCTTGGTGAAGTCGACGTCCTGGCCGGTCAGCGTCTTGCCGTCGGACAGATAGGTGGTGCCGGGCGGGGTGCCGCCGACGCTGATCGCCACGGTGAGGCGCTTCGTGCCGGCGGGCAGCAGCTTCGCCGCCGCCGGGTCCTTCCGCTCGGCCGACACCACGTCCGTGGTCGGCACCGCGTCCGACGCGGCGGCCACCCCGGAGGCGTCCGACCCGCCCGTGGCGCCGGAGCCGGCACCGCAGGCGGTGAGGAACAGAGCGGCCGAGGTGATGGCGGCGAAGGGCATGACATATCGATAAATCGACGTACGCATCGACTGCGGTCTCCTGAGGCGGAAAAGGGTGTGCGGGAGCGCGAGGGGAGGGGAGGGGCGCGTGTGAAGGCGCGGTACCGCGAGAGGGCGGAGGAATGCGAGAGGAAAAAAAGGGGGAGAGCGCGAAGAACGCCCGCCGAAGACGGGCACACGCAGGGGGTCAGCTCAACAGGAGGAGGACCACACGCGACCGAAGTCGATGTGGGAGCGGGTGACCAGCCACTGCTGTGGATGCATGGGGCAAGTGGAACAGGCATCCGGTTCCGCGTCAACCGACTTGAGACGTACCGCTCACAGTACGGACACCCTTGACAGCGCGGGCGACCGCTTGCGTACTCTCGGTGCACGGCCCTGCTGAGGGGCTCGGCCGTATCCGCGCCGCCCGGCGGCGCGCCCCGTGTGAAGGCACCACCCGTTCCGACGTTCGACCATCGCGTCACGGAGCCTTCGCATGTCATCCGACACCCTCGCCCAAGCGCCCGCCGCCCCGGAGATACCCGGGCCCGCGGACGTCCCCCGGATCGTGCCCCAGCGCCGCTACGGCCAGTGGACCGCAGCCGCCGTCGTCCTCGTCCTGCTCGCCCTCGCCGTCACCTCCGTCGTCCGCAACCGGGCGTTCCAGTGGGACGTCGTCGCCACGTACTTCACCACCGGCTCGGTGCTGCGCGGGCTGTGGCTCACGCTGTGGCTGACCGCCGTGGTGATGGTCCTCGGCTTCGCCCTCGGCACCCTGATCGCCGTCTTCCGGCTGTCCGCCAACCCCGTGCTGCGCGCGGTCGGCTGGGGCTACGTCTGGCTGTTCCGGTCCATCCCGGTGCTGGTGCAGCTGCTGCTGTGGTTCAACATCGGGGCGCTGTACCCGCAGGTGCTCGGCGTGAAGACGGTCAACCTGCTCAGCCCGGTCGCCGTCGCCGTCATCGGCCTCACCCTGCACGAGGCCGCCTACGCCGCCGAGGTCGTCCGCGGCGGCATCCTCTCCGTCGGCCGGGACCAGATCGAGGCCGCCCAGGCGCTCGGCCTGAGCCGGTGGCGCCGCGGCCGGCGGATCGTGCTGCCCCAGGCGATGCGGTCCATCGTGCCGCCCGCCGGCAACATGCTGATCGGCACCCTCAAGGGCACCTCGATCGTCAGCGTCATCGCCGTCAACGACCTGCTGTTCTCGGCCCAGTTGATCTACCACCGCACCTATCAGGTCATCCCGCTGCTGATGGTCGCCACCCTCTGGTACGCCGTCGTCACCACCCTGCTCGGCATCGGCCAGCACTACGTGGAGAAGCACTACGCCCGCGGTACGGAGCGGACCCGATGAGGCCCCAGCTGGTGATCGTGGGCGCCGGCCCGCGGGGGACCGGCCTCCTCGAACGCATCGCCGCCAACGCCCCCGAGCTGTACGCCGGTTCGGGCCTCGACATCCACCTGGTGGACCCGCACCCGCCGGGCGGCGGGCGCATCTGGCGGCAGGAGCAGTCACCGCTGCTGTGGATGAACTCGCACGCCGAGGACGTCACCATGTTCACCGACGACACGGTGCGCATGGACGGCCCGGTGCGCGAGGGCCCCACCCTGCACGAGTGGGCCGCGCTGGACGGACGCACCTTCGCCGACCGCCGGATCCAGGGCCGCTATCTGCGCTGGGTGTACGAGCGGGCCCGGGCCGCACTGCCCCCGGACATCACCGTCCACCACCACCCCACCCGCGCCCTGCGCGTCGGCGGCCCCCGCGACGGGCGCCAGCAGGTGTGGCTGGCGGGCAGACCCGCCCCGCTCGCGGCCGATCTGGTGATCCTCGCCCTCGGCCACCTCGACGCCGAACTCGACCCGGAACAGGCCCGGTTGGCCGCGCACGCCCGCGCCCACGGCCTGACCCACCTGCCGCCCGACTTCACCGCCGACAGCGACCTGTCCGCGCTCGGGCCCGGCGAACCGGTGCTCGTCCGGGGCTTCGGGCTGGCCTTCGTCGACCTCATGGTGCTGCTCACCGAGGGCCGCGGCGGCCGGTACGACGGCGACACCTATCTCCCCTCGGGACGCGAGCCGGTGCTGTACGTCGGCTCGCGGCGCGGGGTGCCGTACCACTCGAAGATCGGCTACGACTGGACCGGCGACCGGCCGCCGCTGCCCCGCTTCCTCGGCCCCGCCGAGACCGACGCCCTGCTGGCCCGGCCGGACGGCTTCGACTTCCGGCGCGATGTGTGGCCGCTGGTGGAGAAGGAGCTGGGCTTCGCCCACTACCACCGGCTGTTCACCGCCCACCCGGAGCGCACGGCCACCGCCTGGGCCGACTTCGAGAAGAGGTACACGGCCGCCGGCGACCCCGCCGAACGGGACGCGCTGGTCGCCACCGCCGTGCCCGATCCGGCCGACCGGCTCGACCTCGCCGCGCTCGACCACCCGCTGGCCGGGGTGCGGCACGCCTCGTCCGAGGACTTCCAGGACGGCCTGCGCGCCTATGTCGAGGCGGACCTGAAGCGCCGTCACGACCCGGCGCACAGCGCCGACCTGGGTGTCTTCCTCGGGCTGCTGTCCGTCTACGGGCAACTGGTGCGGCTCGGGGACATCGGGCCCTGGTGGCACGGGTTCTTCAGCTATCTGGCGTCCGGCCCGCCCGGCCCCCGGCTGCGGCAGATGCTCGCGCTCTCCCGGGCGGGCCTGCTGCGCTTCGTCGGCGCCGACATGACCGTCACCGCCGAGGACGGGGCGTTCCGGGCGGCCAGCCCCACCGTGCCGGGGTACTCCGTCACGGCCCGCGCGCTGGTCGAGGCCCGGCTGCCCGCGCCCACCGTCGGCCGCGCCCGCGACCCCCTGCTGCGCGCCCTGCACGCCGACGGTGCCGCCGAGACCCCCGAGGGACTGCTCCGGGTGGACCCCCGCGACGGCCGCGTCCTCGACGGCGCCGGGCGCCCGCACCCCCGGCGCTTC
Source organism: Streptomyces misionensis (assembly GCF_007896895.1). GTDB lineage: Bacteria > Actinomycetota > Actinomycetes > Streptomycetales > Streptomycetaceae > Streptomyces > Streptomyces misionensis_A. The sequence continues at coordinate 9,047 of NZ_VOGW01000075.1, forward strand.
GCGCTCGGGCCCTACACCGACGCCCGCACCCCCGGCGCCTTCACCCGGCCGCGCACCGGCGGACCCGCCTTCCGGCAGAACGACGCCACCGCCCGGACGGCACTGGCCTTCCTGCGCGCGCGGGCCGGCCGCGCCGCCGCCTGAACCCCCCTCGTACCCGAAGGAATTGACCCATGACCGTCATGGTCGACATCAGGTCGGTGCACAAGAGCTTCGGCTCGCTCGACGTCCTCAAGGGCATCGACCTCCAGGTCCGCACCGGCGAGGTGACCGTCGTGCTCGGACCCTCCGGCTCCGGCAAGTCCACGCTGCTGCGCACCATCAACCACCTGGAGAAGGCGGACCGGGGAGAGATCACGGTGGACGGCGCGCCGGTCGGATACCGGCGCTCCGGGGACCGGCTCCACGAGCTGCCCGAGCGCGAGGTGCTGCGCCGGCGCACCAAGATCGGTTTCGTCTTCCAGAACTTCCGCCTCTTCCCCCATCTCACCGTCCTGGACAACGTGGTCGAGGCACCGGTGTCCGCGCTGAAGCGGCCCCGCGCGCAGGCGGTGGAACACGCGCACCGGCTGCTCGCCCGGGTGGGGCTGGCGGACAAGGCCGGCGCGTATCCCGCGCAGCTGTCCGGCGGGCAGCAGCAACGCGTCGCCATCGCGCGGGCGTTGGCGCTGGAACCCCGGCTGCTGCTCTTCGACGAGCCGACCTCGGCACTCGATCCCGAGCTGGTCGGTGAGGTGCTGGACGTCATCCGCGATCTCGCCGCCCAGGGCATCACGATGATCGTCGTCACCCACGAGATCGCGTTCGCGCGGGAGGTCGCCGACACGGTGGTGTTCATGGCCGACGGACGGATCGTCGAACAGGGGCCGCCCGACGCGGTGCTGACCGCACCGCGCGAGGAGCGCACCCGGGCGTTCCTGGCGAAGGTGCTGTGAGGACGGAACCGGCCGGGGGCGGCCGGACGAGCGGGCGGTACCGGCGGGGGATGCTGCATCTCGCCGCCGCCGTCGAGCCGCCGGACCGCCCCGGTGCCGGGCCGTACGCGGAGCTGGCGCGGCTCGCCGAGCACGGCCGGCTGGACTTCGTGACCCTGGGAGACCCGGCCGGGCGGCCCGGGACCGAGGCGCTGGACCTGCTGGGCCGGGTGGTGCCGGCGACCCGGCGGATCGGGCTGGTGCCCACCCTCGCCGAGCCCTGGCCGGCGCCGGTCGCCGTGGCCGGGGCGGACTGGATCGGCCGGGGCCGGGCCGGCTGGCGGATCGCGGTGCCGGCGACCGGGGCCCGACCGCCCGCCCGCCGGGTCACCGCCCCGGTCTCCCGTTCCCCGCACGGTCGTCCCGTCCGTGTGATGGACGCGGACACCAAGCACGGCCGGACGGCCGCCGCCCGGTACGCGGACGTGGCCCTGGTGCCCGCCATGACCCCGGCGCAGGCCGCCGCCGTCGGCGACGAACTGCGGTCGAAGGCGACCGCGTCGGGGCGCGATCCGGCCGCCCTGCGGGTCCTGGTGAGCCTGCGGGTCGACCTCGGCGGCGGGGAGCAGGCCGCCGAGCCCGGGCACGGCGGGGGCGGGCCCCGGCCCAGCGCGCGGGGCCCGCTGTACCGGGGCGGGCCGGTCGATCTCGCGGACCTGGTCGCCGCCTGGCACACCGAGGGGGCCGCCGATGGCTTCCACCTGGTCCCCGTCGAGCCGCGCCGCGATCTGGAACGCCTGGTCAACGGCACGGTGGCGCTGCTCCAGCACCGCGGTCTGTTCCGCACCTTCTACCCGGGCGGCACCCTGCGCGAGCACCTGGGGCTGACCCGGGGGGAGAACACCGCGGAGATATCCGGGCTGAACGGAGTGACCACCACCCGCCGACCGAGCGGACGGAAGGAAGGAAAGGCATGACGAGCGAGGCCGACGCCTGGAGGCAGTGGCGGCAGAAGCGGGAGGAGTCGGTCACGGCCCCCTACGGGCCGCTCGCGCTGACCGCCACCCACTGGCTCGAAGACCATCCGGAGGGTCGACTTCCGGACATTCCGGGGAACTGGGTGGCGGATGGTCGGGGAGTTGTACTGACGGCCACCGAGGCCGATGGGCTGCGGGTGGACCGCCGGCCCTTCCACGGGAAGATCCGGCTGGTCGCCGACGGTGGCCCGGAGGCCGCCGCACGTGTCTCGCTCGGCGAGAGGCGACTGGTGGTGCTGGTCCGCGAGGGAGTCTGGGGAGTGCGGGTCTACGACCCCGGAGCCGAGGCCCGCAGGGCCTTCCGGGGCATCGAGGCCACCGCGTACGACCCCGGCTGGGCGGTGCCGGGCACCTTTACGGCGTACGACGCGCAGCGCACCGTACGGGTCGGCAACGCGGAAGGCCGCACGCGTGGGTTCGGCCTCGCCGGGGAACTCTCCTTCACCCTGGGCGGCGTCGAGCGGACGCTGACGGTGGCGCGGCAGGGCGAGGGGCCGCTGTGGGCGGTCTTCGCCGACGCCACCAGCGGAGACAGCAGCTTCCGGTTCCGCTTCCTGTACGTGGACGCGCCGGACGGCGAGGGCCGTACGACCGTCGACTTCAACCGCGCCCAACTCCCGCCCTGCGCCTTCACCGACCACTCGCTGTGCCCCTTCCCGCCGCCCGGCAACACGCTGGACGTGGCCGTCCGGGCGGGGGAGCGGAGGCCGCGCTGACACCGCAATGCCACGGCGGGGCGACCGCTGGGCAAAGGAGGTCTAAAGTCCGACGGCCGAAAGGCACCCTTGTGCCTACCGGGCGGTCGGCCGAATACTCCCGTTCAGCGGTTGTCAGGGACATGCACATCGCAACCCGGTGGCACCCCTGGCTGCGCCTCACGGGCCCCGACCCCACGCGGGCCCCCTACTTCCCTTGGAGGGAACGAGAAGTGAGGATCAAGCGCACCACTCCCCGCGGCGGTACGGCGAGACGGACCCGGCTGGTCGCCGTGGCCGCGGGCTTCCTGGCCGCGGCCGCGTTCGCCGCCCCCACGGCGAACGCGAGCGAGGCCCACCCGTTCAGCGCCGCGCAGCTCACCCAGGCGAGCGACTCGGTGATGAAGGCGGACGTCCCCGGTACCGCCTGGGCCGTCGACCCCGCGACCAACCGTGTCGTCGTCACCGTCGACAGCACGGTCTCCCAGGCCGAGATCGCCAAGATCAAGAAGCAGGCCGGCACCGACGCGAGCGCGCTCACCATCAAGCACACGCCCGGCACGTTCAAGCCGCTGATCAGCGGCGGCGACGCCATCTACGGCGGCCAGTACCGCTGTTCGCTCGGCTTCAACGTGCACAGCGGCAGCACGTACTACTTCCTGACCGCCGGACACTGCGGCCAGGTCGCCTCCACCTGGTACAGCAACTCCGGGCACACCACCACGCTGGGCACCAACGTGGGCTACAGCTTCCCGGGCAATGACTTCGCTCTGGTCAAGTACACCAACTCCTCGGTCGCGCACCCGAGCGCGGTCGGCAGCCAGACCATCTCCAGCGCGGCCACCCCGAGCGTGGGCCAGACCGTCTACCGGCGCGGCTCCACCACCGGTACGCACAGCGGCAAGGTCACCGCGCTCAACGCCACCGTCAACTACGGCAGCGACGGCATCGTCTCCGGCCTGATCCAGACCACGGTCTGCGCCGAGGGCGGCGACAGCGGCGGCCCGCTGTACAACGGCTCCACGGCCTACGGTCTGACCTCCGGCGGCAGCGGCGACTGCACCTCCGGCGGCACGACCTTCTTCCAGCCGGTCACCGAGGCCCTGAGCTACTACGGCGTCACGCTTCCCTGACGCCCCGGCCCCGGCCGCGGTTGTGACGAGCCCCCGCACACATTCCCGTGTGCGGGGGCTTCTTCGTGCCCGGGCCGTGAAGGAAGGGGAAAGGAACAAGCCATGCGTTCCCGTCACGTTGGGGTGAGGGTTACTCGCTCGTAGTGTTTGCGGCGCGAAATTCCCTGGGCGGTGACGAGAGGTCAACCGGGAACAGGTGTACGCAAGCCGTTGCCACGCGCGTCCGGAAGTCGGTCTTGTGTGTCCCCTGTGGGGTTCGGAAGAGTGGGCGCCCGTCAACCAGCCTTCAGGTCGTCGGGTCCCCACAACCCGGACGGCCATCCCCCCACAGGAGGACGTGAGTTGAAGCACCGACGCATACCCGGGCGGCGGCTCGCCATGACCGGCGCGGGCATCGCCGCGCTGGCCGTTGCAGGGGTCACCTTGCAGAATGCGAACGCCAGCGAGCCCGCGGAGTCCGTGGCACAGCCCCGGCCGCTGTCCGCTCCGGCGGCCGCGAACCTGGCCTCCACGCTGAGTTCGCACCTCGGCGGCGGCGCCGCGGGCAGCTACTACGACGCCAAGGCCAGGAGCCTCGTCGTGAACGTGCTCGACAAGGCCGCCGCGAAGACCGTCGAGGCCTCGGGCGCCAAGGCCAGAATCGTCGCCCACTCGCTCGCCGAACTCGACGGCGCCCGCGCGACGCTGAAGAAGGACGCGACCATCCCGGGCACGTCCTGGGCCACCGACCCGGTGTCGAACAAGGTCGTCGTCACGGCCGACAAGTCGGTCACCGGCGCGCGCTGGGCCAAGCTGAGCAAGGTGGTCGAGGGGCTCGGCGGCAAGGTGGAACTGAAGCGCTCGCGGGCGGAGTTCAAGCCCTTCATCGCCGGCGGTGACGCCATCAACGGCTCCGGTGGCCGCTGCTCGCTCGGCTTCAACGTGGTCAAGGACGGGCAGCCGTACTTCCTGACCGCCGGGCACTGCACCGCGTCCATCTCCACCTGGTCGGACGCCGACGGCAACGAGATCGGGCAGAACGCCGAGTCCCACTTCCCGGGCACCGACTACGGTCTGGTCAAGTACACCTCGGACACCGGCCACCCGAGCGAGGTCGACCTGTACGACGGCTCGACCCGGAAGATCACCGGAGCGGCCGAGGCCACGGTGGGCATGAAGGTCACGCGCAGCGGGTCCACCACCCATGTGCACGACGGCACGGTCACCGGCCTGAACGCCACCGTGAACTACCAGGAGGGCACGGTCGGCGGGCTGATCCAGACCGACGTCTGCGCCGAGCCCGGTGACAGCGGTGGCTCCCTGTTCTCCGGCAGCGACGCGATCGGTCTGACCTCCGGGGGCAGCGGCGACTGCACCTCCGGCGGCGAGACCTTCTTCCAGCCGGTCACCGCGGCCCTGACGGCCACGGGTACCGAGATCGGCTGACCGCCGCCCGGTTCCCCCGATGCCCCGTCCCGGTCTTCCCGGGGCGGGGCATCGCGCTCTCTCCGGTCTCTGTGCCCGCACGCCCGGGGCGCTCTGTTCCGGCCAGTCACTCACTCCCCGCGTTCGATCGCCTACTTGTTCGAACGCAGTCGCTGACCGGCAGCGATGGGGTTACAGTATTCGAACGAGCGTACGATGAACGTATCGGATGGACTGGCTGAAAAGGGGTGGGCGTGAGGGAGGTGCGGCATGGCGGGCTTCGCTCATCTGCATGTCGCGTCCGGTTACTCCGCCCGCTATGGCGCCGCGCACCCGGAGCAGCTGGTGCGCAGGGCGGCCGAGCGGGGGATGGCGGCGCTCGCGCTCACCGACCGGGACACGGTCACCGGCGTTGTTCGATTCGTACAGGCGTGTGCGAAGGAAGGGGTGCGGCCGGTTCTCGGGGTCGATCTCGCCGTGGAGGGGATCGCCCCGCCGCCGCCCGCCCAGCGCCGGCGCACTCCGGCGCGCGGTGGTGCCCACGTGGTCGAGCCGCCGCTGCGGGTCGTGCTGCTCGCCCGGGACCGGGAGGGATGGGCGCGGCTGTGCCGTATCACCTCGGCCGCCCACGCCGGCGCCCTCGGCGGCACGGCGCCCGTGGTGCCGTGGGCCGCGCTGCGGGAGCACGGCGGCCCCGGCCTCACCGTCCTGCTCGGTCCGCTCTCGGAGCCGGTGCGGGCGCTGGCGGCGGGCCGCCAGGACGTCGCGGTACGGCTGCTGACGCCCTGGCGGGAGGTCTTCGGGCGCGGGGTCCGGCTGGAAGTCGTTGCGCAGAAACGTTCGGGCATCGGCCCGGGGTCCCTGCGGCTCGCCGCCCGCACCCTCGCGCTCGCCGACCGCACCGGCACCACCGCCGTCCTCTCCAACGCCGTCCGCTACGCCGACCCCGGCCAGCACCGCCTCGCCGACGTCCTGGACGCCGCCCGGCTGCTGCGGCCCATCGACCGGCGCCGCCTGGACAGCGGGCAGCGCTGGCTCAAGGGCGAGCGGGAGATGACGGTCCTCGCCCGCATGGTCGCCGAGTGCGCCGGAGCCGACGAACGACGGGCCCGCCGGCTGCTCGCGGACACCGCCGCCACGGCCGCCGAGTGCACCCTCGACCCCGGCCCCGACCTGGGCCTGGGCACCCCGCACTTCCCGGAACCCGCCCTCTTCGGCGCCGACCCCGGGGCCGACGGCGCCGCCCGGCTGCTGCGCCGGCGCAGCGAGGAGGGCCTGGCCCGGCGCGGCCTCGACCGGGACCCGGCGGCGCTCGCCCGCCTCGACGAGGAACTCGCCGTGATCTCCCGGCTGCGCTACGACTCGTACTTCCTCGCCGTCGGCCAGGTCGTCGCCGACATCCGCGCCAAGGGCATCCGGGTCGCGGCCCGCGGCTCGGGCGCCGGTTCACTGGTCTGCCACGCGCTGGGCATCGCCACCGCCAACCCGCTCGACCACCACCTGCTGTTCGAACGCTTCCTCAGCGTGCGCCGGGCCTCGCTGCCCGACATCGACATCGACGTGGAGTCCGCGCGCCGCCTGGAGTGCTACGACGCGATCTTCGAACGGTTCGGCAAGGAGCGGGTGGCGGTCACCGCCATGCCCGAGACCTACCGCGCCCGCCGGGCCCTGCGGGACACCGGCCTCGCCCTCGGCATCGCGCCCGCGGAGGTGGACCGGATCGCCAAGAGCTTCCCGCACCTGCGCGCCGCCGACATCACCGGCGCCCTCGCCGAACTGCCCGAACTGCGCGCACTGGCGGCCGAGGCGCCCCGGTTCGGGCCCCTGTGGGAGCTGGCCGAGGGGCTCGACTCGCTGGTCCACGGCATGGCCATGCACCCCTGCGGCGTGGTCATCAGCGACGCCACCCTGCTGGACCGGCTGCCGGTGCAGCCCACCCCGCAGGGCGACTACCCCATGGCCATGGCCGCGAAGGAGGAGATCGAGGCGCTCGGCAACATCAAGCTCGACGTCCTGGGCGTGCGGATGCAGTCCGCGATGGCCCATGCCGTCGCCGAGATCGAACGGAACACCGGCGACCGCCTCGACCTGGACGATCCCGCACAGGTGCCGCTGGACGACGTCTTCGCGTTCAAGCTGATCCAGGAGAGCCAGACCCTCGGTCTGTTCCAGCTGGAGTCACCCGGCCAGCAGGACCTGCTGTCCCGGTTGCAGCCGCGCAACCAGCAGGACGTCATCGCCGACATCAGCCTCTTCCGCCCCGGCCCGGTCGCGGGCGGCATGCCCGAGCGGTACATCGCCGCCCGTCACGGCGGCGCGCCCGCGTACGCCCACCCGGACCTGGAGCCGGTGCTCGCCGACACCTACGGCGTGACCATCTGGCACGAGCAGGTCATCGAGACGCTGCGGGTGCTGACCGGGTGCGACCGGGCCTTCGCGGAGGTCACCCGGCGGGCGCTGGGCGAGAAGGAACGGCTGCCCGAGATCAGGGAGTGGTTCCAGCGGCGGGCCCGCGCGCGCGGTTACGACGCGGCCGTGCGGGACGAGGTGTGGAGGACCGTCGAGGCCTTCGGGGCGTACGGCTTCTGCCGGGCGCACGCCGTCGCCTTCGCCGTCCCCGCCCTGCAGAGCGCCTGGCTCAAGGCGCACCATCCGGCGTTCCTGCTGGCCGGTCTGCTCGAACACGACCCCGGGATGTGGCCCAAGCGGGTCCTGGTCTCCGACGCGCGCCGGCGCGGGGTGCCGGTGCTGTCCGTCGACGTCAACCGCTCCCGGGTGCGGCACACCGTGGAGAAGACCGACGGGGGGCAGTGGGGCGTACGGCTCGCGCTGTCCGCCGTGCACGGCATCGGCGAGCAGGAGTGCGCGCGGATCGAGGAGGGACAGCCGTACGGTTCGCTGTCGGACTTCTGGCAGCGGGCCCGGCCCAGCCGGCCGGTCGCCGAACGCCTCGCGGAGATCGGCGCGCTGGGCTGTCTGCACGACGGCCGGCTCACCCGCCGTGATCTGCTGCTCCAGATCGCCGAGCTCCACCGGGCCGCCCGCAACTGGTCCGCGGGCACCGGCCAGCTCCCGCTGATCGCGGGCGCGGTCGGCGGGGCGGAGCCGAGCGGGCTGCCGGAGATGACCGGACGCGAGGCGCTCGGTGTCGAGCTGAACAGCCTCGGCATCGACGTCTCCCGGCACCTGATGGAGCACCACCACCGGCTGCTGCGGGAGATCGGCGCGACCGACGCGGCGCATCTGGCCGGGCTGCGGGCCGGGCAGCAGGTGCTCGTGGCGGGGGTGCGGGCCTCGACCCAGACCCCGCCGATCGCCAGCGGCAGGCGGATCATCTTCGTCACCCTGGAGGACGGCTCCGGCCTGGTCGACCTGGCGTTCTTCGAGGACTCCCACCCGGCCTGCGCGTACACCGTCTTCCACAGCGGGCTGCTGCTGGTGCGGGGCACGGTCCAGGTGCGCGGCACCCGCCGTACCGTCGTCGGCACCATGGTCTGGGACCTCGACCGGATCGCCGCCGCCCGCCGGGACCACGGTCCCGAGGCCGCGCTCGCCCTCCTCGGCGAGCGCCGCCCGCACCCGACGCCCGCCCAGCCGCGGCGCACCCTGGCCAACGGCACCACCGGCGCCCGGCTGCATCCGTACGCCGATCTGCTGCCCGCCGGCAGCCGGTCGGCCGATCTGAAGAAGTTCGGTCACACCAGTCCGGGGAGCGCGGGATGAGCATCCGTCAGCGGCACATCGCCCATCTTCATCTGCACGCCGCACTGAACGAGGAACAGTACGACGATGTAATCGAACTGGTGTCTGGTATCACGCCCCATGTGCAGGCCGTGCCGCCCGACGCCGTCCAGCTGGACCTGACCTCGGCGCTCCGGTACTTCGACCTGTCCCCCTACGACCTGGTCCAGACGACGATGATGCGGCTGAAGGCCCTCTACGGCATCGACAGCAGCGCCGGGCTCGCGGGCAACCGGATGCTGGCGGCCATGGCGGCCGACGCGTCCGCGCCGGGGGAGACCACCTGGGTGCCCGCCGAGCGGGCCGCCGAGTGGCTCTGCCCGCGCCCGGTCACCGCGCTGCCCGGGATCGGCCGCACCACGGCGGCGACGCTCGGCCGGTACGGCCTGCACCGCATCGGCCAGCTCGCCGACCTGCCCCCGGCGACCCTGCAACGCCTCCTCGGCACCGGCCAGGCCCGGCTGCTGGCCGAGCGGGCCCGCGGCCACGACCCGCGCCCCGTCACGCCCCGGGAGCCGGCGGCGCAGCTGACCGCCGACCTCGTCCTGGACCGGGACTGCCTCGACGCGGCGCAGCAGCACCGGTCCGTCCTCGGACTCGCCGACCGGGTCGGCCAACTCCTGCGCGGCGAACGGCAGGTGACCGGCCGGCTCACCCTCACCGTGCGCTACGCCGACCGCAGTTCCAGCACCCGTACGCGCACCCTGCCGGAAGCCACCGACCACTCGCCCGCCCTCGCCGCGGCGGCCCTGGGGCTGCTGACCTCCCTGGGCCTGCAACGGGCCAGGGTCCGCGCGTTCACCCTGCGCGCCGACGGCCTGCGCCCGGCCGCCGACGCCTGCCGCCAGCTCTCCCTCGACCCCACCGACCACCGCGCCCGCGCCGCCGAGGCCGCCGCGGACCGGGCCCGCCGCCGCTTCGGTCCCGACGCGGTCCGCCCGGCCGCCGTGACCCCGGGCCCGGTGATCCACCTGGCCCGCAGCGCGCGCCCGGGAGGGGCCGGCCGGCCCACGGCGGTGTGAACCCCCCGCCGTCACCGCTCAGTTGGCCCACGGCGGCACGATCCGGCTGCCGTCGGCCAGCCGGGCGGTGAGGCCGATGGAGGAGGTGACCCAGGAGAGTGCCGTGTGGCCGGTCGGGTTCTCCACGGCGAGGGTGGACCCGGCACGCACGATCACCGTGTCGCCCGCGCGCACCCGTTCGGTGGTGTCGTCGAGCGTGACGAGCAGTTCGCCGACGAGCAGATGGAAGATCTCCTCGTGGCTGACGGTGTGTGCGGGGGCCCGGGTGCCGGCCGGTATCTCCCCGCGCCAGGCGCACAGGTGCGCACTGCCGGTGCGCGGGCCGGCGTACGAGACGAAGCGGGCGCCGTGGATCTCGTGGGTCACGGCGTCGGACGAGCGGACGACGGGCATGGCTGTGCTCTCCTTCGGGAAACTAGTCAAGCTACTTGACTATATGGTCAGGCTGCTTGACCGAATGGTCAAGGGTGTTTCAATGCCTCCGTGCAGAACTCCGAAGCCATGGCCCTGTCCGCCGCCCTGCTCGCCGTGGCGGGTGAGCTCACCCAGCGCATCCACGAGGGCGTCGTGGCGCGCGGTTTCGCCGATCTGCGGCCCGCGCACGGGTTCGCCTTCGCCCGGCTGGTCCCCGACGGCGCCACCGTCACCGACCTCGCCGCGCACCTCGGGGTGACCAAGCAGGCGGCGAGCCAGCTGGTGGACGAGATCGTGCGCAAGGGGTATGCCGAGCGGCGGCCGCACCCGGGGGACGCGCGGGCGCGGCTGATCGTGCTGACCGGGCGGGGTCGGGAGTGCACCCGGGCGGCGGAAGCGGC
>NZ_VOGW01000076.1:0-12305 GCF_007896895.1 Streptomyces misionensis
GGGCCGGTGCGGCCCGTCTGGTGACGCCACGTCAGGTCGCGGGCGCACGGGAAGTTTTACCCGCGCGTAACTTCACAGTCCGGCTACCCGCTCGTAACTTGACGAGTGAACAGCATCCTCGTGATCCGGATCACCGGGACAGGCCTCCGCCGTACCCCTTGACCCGCAAGGAGATCACCCGATGCTGCCCTGGAAACGCGTGCTCAGACCCCTCGCCGCCCTGCTCCTGTCCGCCGCCGCCGTCACCCTCCCGGCCACGGCCGCGCACGCCGGCACCACCGTCCACACCGGCTGGAACGACTACTCCTGCACGCCCTCCGCCGCCCACCCCCGACCCGTCGTCCTGGTCCACGGCACCCTCGGCAACTCGGTCGACAACTGGCTCGCTCTCGCCCCCTACCTGGAGGCGCGCGGATACTGCGTCTTCTCCCTCGACTACGGGCAGCTCCCGGGAGTCCCCGTCTTCCACGGACTCGGGCCCATCGACCAGTCGGCCGCCCAGCTGTCGGCCTTCGTGGACCAGGTGCGCGCCGCCACCGGCGCCGCCAAGGTCGACCTCGTCGGGCACTCGCAGGGCGGCATGGTGCCCCGCTACTACCTGAAGTTCCTCGGCGGCGCGGCCAAGGTCGGCTCGCTCGTCGGCATCGCCCCCGACAACCACGGCGCCACCCTCAGCGGCCTCACCCACCTGCTGCCGTACTTCCCCGGCGCCGAGGACCTGGTCAAGGCCACCACCCCCGGCCTCGCCGACCAGATACCCGGCTCCGCCTTCCTCAGCAAGCTCAACGCGGGCGGCGACACCGTGCCCGGCGTGCACTACACGGTCATCGCGACCCAGTACGACGAGGTGGCCACGCCCTGGCGCAGTCAGTACCTCAGCGGCTCCGACGTCCGCAACGTGCTGCTCCAGGACCTGTGCCCGCTCGACCTCTCCGAGCACCTGGCGATCGCCCTGACCGACCGGATCGCGTTCCACGAGGTCGCGAACGCCCTCGATCCGGCCCACGCGAGCCCCACCACCTGCGCCTCCGCCATCGGCTGAGGCGGGCGCACGCCCGGTCAGCCGTCGGGCCACCAGGTGCGTGCGACGTCCTTGCGCACCTCCGGGCGGCCCGCGGGGCGCTCCTCGGCCTCCTCGCGGACCCGGCGGCTGTCCGTCCTCTTCAGGGGCTTGTGCACGGTCGTACGGCGCATCGGTGCCTCCTTCGGCGACCACCGGGTTCCGTGGTGCCACGGGGACGGTCGCTGCTGGTGAGAGTTCCCCATCGATCCGGTGCTGTCAGTGGCGTGTGTCACTCTCCGGCCATGACCGATGAGCACGAGCACACCGTGACGACTGCCCCGCCCGTGGACTGGGATGCGCAGGCCGCCGGATTCGACGCCGAACCCGACCACGGCCTGCGCGATCCCGAGGTGCGGGCCGCCTGGGCGGCCAGACTCCGGTCCTGGCTGCCCGCCCACCCCGCCGACGTGCTCGACCTCGGCTGCGGCACCGGCAGCCTGTCGCTCCTCGCGGCCGGGCAGGGACACCGGGTGACGGCCGTCGACCTCTCCCCGGCGATGGTCGAACGGGCCCGCGCCAAGCTCGCCGGCCGCCGCGCGGAGGTGCTGTGCGGACCGGCCGAGGCCCCGCCGGTGGGGGAGCTGCGGTTCGACGTCGTCCTCGTACGGCATGTGCTGTGGACGCTGCCAGACCCGGCCCGGGCGCTGCGCCACTGGCGGGACCTGCTGCGCCCGCACGGCCGGTTCGTGCTGGTCGAGGGCGTCTGGGGCACCCTGCACCCTGTCGGCATACCCGCCGGCCGGCTCACCGCGCTGCTCGCGTCGCTGACGGCCGACGTACGCGTGGAGCGGCTGTCCGGCGACCCGGTGCTGTGGGGCAAGGAGGTGACCGACGAGCGGTACGCGGTGGTGGCGGCCGTATGAGCCGCGAGGGGGAGTCTCAGGCCAGCAGTTCCGCGAAGCCGCCCTCGCGGGCCAGGCGCTCCAACTCGTCGAGGGCGGCCACGGCCGCCTGCGCCGCCTCGGGGTCCGCCTCGGCCAGCCCGCTCGCCGCGAACTCGTCCTCGTCCAGCCGCCGTACGTCCCCGCCGTCCGCCGAGCGCCACAGGTCCAGGTCCAGGTCCTCCACCACCAGCTCCGCGCCGGTGCGCACCGCGGGCCGGGTGACGTCGCAGTACCAGCCCTTGACGGAGCCGTCCGCGGCGCGGACCTCCTTCACCGCGTACCACCGGTCGCGCCAGTAGTACTCGGTGAACACATCGCCCGGCTCGAAGCGGACGAAGCCGAAGTCACGGACGCCGGAGCCCGCCCAGGGCGCCCGGACCACGATCCGGTTGCCGTCGTCCCCGAGCAGCCCGGCCGGGTAACGGATCTTCGTACGGCCGCCCTTGACCAGGGCGACCGTCAAATCGGCGGCGGTCTCAGGAGAGTTCGCGGACATAGTGGACCTCCGTGGCGCGGATCCGGTAGCCGAGCCACTGGTTGATGGCGATCATGGGGTCGTTGCCGGCGTCGTTGCCCGTGAAGGCCTCGGTGACGCCGGCGGCGCGGGCGCGGTGCAGGGAGTGCAGCTTGGCGAGCTTGGCCAGGCCCCGGCCGCGATGGGCGCGGGCGGTCCCGGTCATCGCGCTGGAGTAGCGGCCGTCGCCGTCGGTGTAGGCCAGGCTGAAGGCGACCGGACGGCCGTCGGCGCACGCCGCCATGGACAGCTCGCGGTCCAGCAGGGGGTGGTGCCAGACCCGGGCGAGCCAGTCCTCGTAGCCCCGGGACTCGTAGGAGATCTCGCCCGGCTCGTCCAGCAGCGTCTCCGCGTCCAGTTCGAACAGCGGGCGCGGATCGTCCGCGAACTCCGCGGCCGCGCGCAGCTCGACGCCCGGCGGGGCGGGCGGGAGCGGCGGGAGCGCGGCGCCCGCCAGGTCCCGGCGCAGGAAGTGCGCGGACCGGCCGGCGCGGTAGCCGTGCCGCTCGGCGAAGGCGCGGTTGCCCGGCTCGTCGAGGACCCAGCTGTACACCTTGGTCGCGCCGATCGAGGCGAGGTGCTCCTCGGCCGTGCGCAGCAGCAGCCCGCCCGCGCCGCGGCCCGTGCGGTCGGGTCGGACGTAGACGTTCAGCAGGCCCTGGCCCGGCTCGTCGCTGTCGTACGCCAGGAGCACCTGGGCCGTGCCGGTCACTTCGCCGTCCTCCTCCGCGACCAGCGGGCGGTAGCGGGCGTCCGGATGCGTGTGCAGCGCGTTGTGCCGCACCGAGTCCGCGGTGAACAGGATGTACGGCAGGGCCAGTCGGCGCACCCGGGCGAAGCCCTCGGTGTCACCAGGAGCCTCGGGACGCAGATCACGCACGATCACTGTCATGGGCAGGGACCGTACGGGCAGACGTGCGGGGGATGCCTCTGATTTTCCGCGCGTGCGGGAGAATCGGGGCCGTGAGCCTGAAGATCCGCATCGATGACAGCGCGCCTCCGTACGAGCAGGTGCGGGCGCAGATTTCCGAGCAGGCGCGGTCGGGGGTGCTGCCGGTGGGGTACCGGCTGCCGACCGTGCGGGGGCTGGCCGAGTCCCTGGGGCTCGCGGTGAACACGGTGGCCAAGGCGTACCGGGCGCTGGAGGGCGACGGGGTGATCGAGACACGGGGGCGTCGCGGCACGTACGTGGCCGCCGCCGGCTCGGCCGCGCAGCGCGAGGCGTCCCTGGCCGCACAGGCCTACGCGGACCGGGCCCACCGGCTGGGCCTCGGGGAGGAGGAGGCGCTGGCGGCGGTACGGGACGCGCTGCGGGCGGCGTACGGGGGCTGAGACCTTCCGCCCCGGGCCGGCCCGATCCGGAGGGCAGGCCTACCGGCGCGCCGCCGGCTCCGGTGTCCGGCTCGTCGTCAGGCCCGCCTTCCGTGCCGCCCGGCCGAAGGCCACCGCGTCCGCCACCGCCGCGCCGCCGGGGTCGTTGTTGAAGTAGGCGTACACGTCCTCGCCGTCGGGCCAGGTCGTGGCGACGCGGTCGACCCAGGTCTCCAGGGAGCGCCGGCCGTAGCGGGGCCAGGGGCGGGCGCGGCCCTGGTGGAAGCGGACGTAGCCCCAGTCGGCGGTGCGCCACAGCGGGGTGACCGGGCGGGCCAGGACGTCCGCCCAGCACAGGGCCGCGCCCCGGGCGGCCAGCACGTCGCGCACCCGCGGTGTCCACCAGGACTCGTGGCGCGGCTCCACCGCCACCCTCGTACCGGCCGGGAAGCAGGACAGGCAGGCGTCCAGCAGGTCCGGGTCGGCCCGCAGGGTCGGCGGGAGCTGGAGCAGGACCGGGCCGAGGCGGTCGCCGAGGCCCGCCGCGTGGGTCATCAGCCGGTGCACCGGCTCCTCGGGGTCCTTCAGCCGCTTGATGTGGGTGAGGAACCGGCTGGCCTTGACCGCGACCAGGAAGTCCGGCGGCACCCGCACCCGCCAGGCGGCGAAGGTGTCGTACGACGGCAGCCGGTAGAACGCGTTGTTGATCTCCACCGTCGCGAAGAGGCGCGTGTACTCCTCCAGCCACAGCCGCGCCGGGACCCCGGCCGGATAGACGAGGTCCCGCCAGTCCTTGTACTGCCACCCCGAGGTGCCGACGAACAAGGTCACGCCTTCATGAAAGCACTACAGGTAGAGCCCCGCGTCCGCGCCGGTGCGGGCGCCCGGCACCGAGGTCGGCGCGGTGCCCCGGCGCAGCGCGTACAGCTCCGCCAGGGTCGCGCCCTCCCGGCCGACGCCCTCCTCGGTGCCGAGCCAGTGCACCGCCTCGTCGCGGGTGAGCGGGCCGACCTCGATACGGGCCAGACAGCGGCCCGGGCGGACCACGGCGGGGTGCAGCCGCTCCAGGTCCTCGTTGGTGGTGACGCCCACCAGGACGTTGCGGCCCTGGCCGAGCAGTCCGTCGGTGAGGTTCAGCAGCCGGGACAGCGCCTGGCCCGCGGTGTGCCGGGCCTCGCCGCGGATCAGCTCGTCGCAGTCCTCCAGGAGCAGCAGCCGCCAGCGGCCCTTGCCCGTGCCGTCCTCCTCGCCGATCGCGATGTCCATCAGATAGCCGACGTCGGAGAAGAGCCGCTCGGGGTCGAGCACGCAGTCGACCTGGCACCAGTTGCGCCAGGAGCGGGCCAGGGTGCGCAGCGCTGAGGTCTTGCCGGTGCCGGGCGGGCCGTGCAGCAGCAGCAGGCGGCCCGCGATGTCCTCGGGGGTGGTCTTCATCAGCCGGTCCATCGCCTCGGCCACCGGCGCGGTGTAGTTGGGCCGGATCTCGGACCACGTGCCCGCGGAGATCTGCCGGGTGGTGCGGTGCGGGCCGCGGCGCGGGGAGACGTACCAGAACCCCATCGTCACGTTCTCCGGCTGGGGTTCGGGCTCGTCCGCCGCGCCGTCGGTGGCCTGGTCGAGGATGCGCTGGGCCAGTTCGGGGCTGGTCGCGGTCACGGTGACGTCGGCGCCCCGGTTCCAGCGGGAGACCAGCAGGGTCCAGCCGTCGCCCTCGGCGAGGGTGGCGCTGCGGTCGTCGTCCCGGGCGACCCGCAGCACCTGGGCGCCCTCGGGCAGCAGGGTCGCGCCGGAGCGCACGCGGTCGATGTTCGCAGCGTGCGAGTACGGCTGCTCGCCCGTCGCGAAACGGCCGAGGAACAGCGCGTCGACGACGTCGGACGGCGAGTCGGAATCGTCGACGTGGAGCCGGATCGGCAGAGCGTCGTGGGGGTTGGCAGGCATGCCGCCATGATCCGTCACCGATGCCCTCCGCGCACGGCATTTCCACCGCTTGTCCCGGGTGTCCCGGGGATGTGACGACCGCTGGAATAGCCGCTCCGGGCGGCAGGCTGACGCCTTGTCACCACAGTTGGCATGTACGCGCAATAGATGGGCGGTAACCCTTCGGCGACGGTCTTATGGAGAGTCAGAAATTCTTGGCATGAACACTTCCAGTCAACGCGCGTAGTTGCTACTTAAGTTGCCGCAGAGTTCCTGCTACTCGGGAGGTTCCATGAGACGTTCCAGACTTGCCGGTCTCGTCGCTCCGCTTCTCCTCGCCCTCGGCCTCGGCCTCACGCAGGCGGCGTCGGCGCAGGCGGCCAGCAACAGCGGTGGCTACGTGGCGCTGGGTGACTCCTACGCCTCCGGCGTCGGCGCCGGCAGCTACATCAGCTCCAGCGGCGACTGCGACCGCAGCACCAACGCCGCCGCGTACCTGTGGAACACCGCGCACAAGCCCGCCTCGTTCGCCTTCAACGCCTGCTCGGGCGCGACGACGGACGATGTGATGGCCAACCAGCTCGGTTCCCTCAACTCGTCCACCTCGCTGGTGTCCATCAGCATCGGCGGCAACGACGCCGGCTTCGCGGACGTCATGCAGACCTGTGTGCTGAGCTCCGACAGCACCTGTCTGTCCCGGCTCGCCACCGCGACCTCGTACATCACCAACACGCTGCCCGGGAAGCTGGACACCGTCTACAACGCCATCCACTCCAAGGCGCCCAACGCCCGTGTGGTCGTGATCGGTTACCCGCGCTTCTACCTGCTCGGCCAGGTCTGCCTCGGCCTGTCCGACACCAAGCGCTCGGCCATCAACAACGCCGCCGACACCCTTGACAGCACCATCCAGTCCCGCGTCCAGGCCCACGGCTTCGTCTTCGGTGACGTCCGCTCCGCCTTCGCCAGCCACGAGATCTGCTCCGGCGACTCCTGGCTCCACAGCCTCAACGTCCTCGACGTCACCGAGTCCTACCACCCCACCGCCGCCGGTCAGTCGGGCGGCTATCTGCCGGCGCTCACCAACGCGGCCGGCTGACCCGAACGGGTGAGCCCCGTACGGAGCTTCTCCGGGCCCGCCCTTCAGGGTGAACCCGGGGACGGGTCCGCGGTGTCGAGGTGAACTCCTGGTACTTCCCAGGGCTCGTCCGCCGTCTCGCGCGCGGCGGCGGACGAGCCCGTTGTGCGGCGGTGGGGGCCCCGGCCGGGCGGGGTTCCCACCGCCGCGCGTGTTCGAGCGCGTGAGATGGCCCACGTTCCGGACCCCCGGCCGGGCCCCGCCGCGGCCGGGTCGCCGCCGGGTCCGTGGAGTGACCGCTTCCGTATCGACGGGGGCCGCTCGGCGCCCCCGGGCCCCCGCCGGGGCGGCGCGCCCCCGGCCGGCGCGGGCCGGGCACCCGGTGGTCGTCACGCGCCGTGACCGTCGGGCCCGAGGGGCGAGCGGATGTGGGCCGTCGGCCAGCCGGTTGTCCAACTCGCCCTGAAACCGGTCGCATTCGGAGAGTAGTCGCCGAGGGTTGATCAACCCCCTTACGGGGAAGGTGAATCCCGTGGGCGAGATACACGTGTGCCCCAGTGGGGAGATAGGGTTACTCTGCCCGGGCCGGGTGGACTCGTACGGGTGGGGAGTGACATGGAACAGATAACAGTGCGCAGCAGGGCCAGGGTCCCTGCGATCACCTGCGGGAGCAGTGCGACCAGTTCGCGCCTGGACCGCCATCTGGCGGTGCTCGGTGGTCCCGCCATACCGCAGCAGAAGACCGTCGAGGCGACCTCGCTGATGCGGGAGCTGACGGCGCGCGACACCAGGCGGGGGCACAGCGACCGGCGTGCGCGGGTCGGCCGGGTCTCGCTCTTCGCGCCGCTGCGCCGGCTGCGCCGTTCGCTGTTCGGCGGTCACCGAAGCGGCCACTGAGGCGGCCGCGAGGCAGTCGCGGAGCGACCCTCGCCCGCCACTGGCCGCCCGCGACCAGCCTGATCGGCCCTTCGCCGGTCACTGACCGGCCCCTTCGGGCGCCCACCCGGCGCTCACCGGGCGAACCGGCGGTCCTGGACCCGTGTCCAGGGCCCGCGCTCAGGCCGCCACACCGTCCCGGCGCAACGCTGCGATCTCGTCGTCCGTCATCCCCACGGCACGCAGCAGCGCCCCGGTGTGCTGTCCGAGCGCGGGCACGTCGCCCATCCGCGCCTCCTTCCCGCCCGGCAGCGTGACCGGAGGCAGCAGCGCCCGCAACGGCCCCACCGGCGAACCCACCTGACGCCACCGCTGACGCGCCGCCAGCTGCGGATGCTCCGCCAGCTCGCGCAGATCCCGCAGCCGCGCACAGGCGATGCCCGCCCTCTCCAGCCGCGCGACGGCCTCGTCCGCGCCCAGCGCGCTCAGCGCCCGCGCCACCAGGCCGTCCGTCTCCGCCCGGCGCGCGACCCGCGCGGCGTTCGTCGCGAACCTCGGATCGGTGCCCAACTCCGGCCGCTCCATGACCTGTTCGGCCAGCCGCCGCCACTCCCGGTCGTTCTGCACCGACAGAAGCACCCGGCCGCCGTCCGCCGTGGCATAGGCGTCGTACGGGGCGATCACCGCGTGTGCGAGCCCGGTGCGGGCCGGCGGCTCACCGCCGTGCAGCGTGTGGTGCAGCGGATGCCCCAGCCACTCGGCCAGCGCCTCCAGCATGGACACCTCCACCGGCCCGCCGCGCCCGGTCACGCCCCGCCGCACCAGCGCCGCCAGCACCCCCGAGAACGCGTACATGCCCGCCGCGATGTCCGCCGCCGGGATGCCCGCCTTCACCGGCCGCTCCGGTGTCCCGGTCACCGACACCAGGCCCGCCTCGCACTGCACCAGCATGTCGTAGGCCCGCTTGTCCGCGTACGGTCCGCCGGCGCCGTAGCCCGAGATGTCCACGGCGACCAGCCGTGGGTGGGCGGCGCACAGCGTGGCCGCGTCCAGCCCCAGCCGGGCCGCCGCGCCGTGCGCCAGGTTCTGCACGAACACGTCCGCGTCCGCGACCAGCCGCCGTACGACCGCGAGGCCCCGCGGGTCCTTCAGGTCGAGGGCGAGGGACTCCTTGCCGCGGTTGCACCACACGAAGTGGGAGGCGAGTCCGCGCGCCGCCGTGTCGTAGCCCCGCGCGAAGTCGCCCCCGTCCACCCGCTCCACCTTGATGACCCGGGCCCCCAGGTCCGCGAGCTGCCGGGTCGCGAAGGGCGCGGCCACGGCCTGTTCCACGGTGACGACGGTGATGCCCTCCAGGGGCAGCGGCTGCTGGTCCATGGGGTGGATGATCTCCCCTGCCCCGCGGGTTTGTCAGTACGTCCCCGCTCACTCGCCGCGGCCGTACCGGCGCACCGCCGGCGGCAGGAACACCGCGATCAGCACGAGGCTCCAGGCGAGCGCCCCGGCGACCGGATGGGCCACCGGCCAGGCCGCGCCGTGCGGCACGGGCGCGTTGCCGAACAGGTCCCGCAGGGCGGTGGTCACCGCGCTGATCGGGTTCCACTCGGCGAGCGTCCGCAGCCAGCCCGGCAGCTGGTCCGTCGGGATGTACGCGTCGGACAGCAGCGGCAGCACGAAGGAGGAGGCGCCGAGCTGCCCGGCCGCGTCCTCGCTGCGGGTGAGCAGTCCCAGGAAGATCCCGGCGCAGGTGCAGGCGAACCGGAAGAGCAGCAGCAGCCCCACCGCGCCGGCCGCCGCGAGCGCCGACCCCTCGATCCGCCAGCCCACGGCGAGCCCCACCAGCAGCAGCGGCACCGTGCCGACGCTGGTCACCAGGAGGTCCGCGACCGCCTGGCCGAGCGGTACGGCGGCCCGGCTCACCGGCAGCGACCGGAACCGGTCCGTCACGCCCCGGTGGGTGTCCGCGGCGGCCTGGAACATGCCGGTCATCAGCCCGCCCGCCGCGGTCGCGGCCAGCAGCCCCGGCACCAGGAAGGCGCGGTACTCGCGGCCGGGCATCGCGATCGCGCTGCCGAAGACATAGCCGAAGAACAGCAGCATGTTGATCGGCATCATCTGGGTCAGCACGGCCAGGCCCGGGCTGTTGCGGATCCGGCGCAGCTGCCGGCCCGTCATGGCCAGTCCGTCGTACGCCAACGCGCTCACGCGGCACGCTCCTCGGTCTCGGCGGCCGCTCCGGTCAGCCGCAGGAACACATCGTCCAGGGTGGGCGGGCGCAGGCTCGCGTCGAGCAGCGGCACCCCCGCCGCGTCGAGTTCGCGCACCAGGCGGGGCAGGGTGAGCGTCGGGTCGGTGGTGAGGGCGCCCACGGAGTCGCGCGCCCGGTCGAACACCGGCTCGCGGCCGGTGAGCCGGTCCAGGACGGCCGCCGCCCTGTCCAGGGTGGACCGGTCGGCGACCACGGCCTCGGCGAACGAGCCGATCCGCGCCTTGAGTTCGGCGGGCGAGCCGGTGTGCGCGATCCTCCCCCGGTCCATCAGGGCGATGTCGTCGGCGAGCTGGTCGGCCTCCTCCAGGTACTGGGTGGTCAGCAGCACCGTCGTGCCCCGCGCCGCCAGTTCGCGCACCGCCTGCCAGATGCCGGCGCGGCCGGCCGGGTCGAGGCCGGTGGTCGGCTCGTCCAGGAAGAGCACCTCCGGGCGGCCGATCAGGCTCGCGGCGAGATCGAGGCGGCGCCGCATGCCGCCCGAGTAGGTGGCGGAGCGCCGGTTCGCGGCCTCGGTGAGCCCGAAGCGCTCCAGCAGTTCGTCGGCGCGCGCGGCCGGACCGCGCACCCGGTGCAGCCGGGCGAACAGCCGCAGGTTCTCCCGGCCGGTCAGATCGCCGTCGACCGAGGCGTACTGCCCGGTGACCGCGATCCGGCGACGGACCTCGGCGGCCTCGCGGACCAGGTCGTGCCCCGCGACCCGCGCCGAACCGGAGTCCGGCCGCAGCAGGGTGGTCAGCAGGCGCACCGCGGTGGTCTTCCCGGCGCCGTTCGGCCCCAGCAGCCCGCAGACGGTGCCCTGCGCCACCGCCAGATCGAGGCCGCGCAGGGCGTGCACCGCGCCGAAGCGCTTCTCCAGACCTTCACTAAGTACAGCGTACGTAGTTGCCATGCGCCGACCATAGCGCACTCCGTACGGTGTACGTAACTACGATGGTGGCCGAGGTGATGACCGATGGCAGTCCGAGGGGCCGTTCCCGAGGTGATCTGGGCGCGCCCCGAGCGCACCGGGCGGGGGCCGAAGCCGGCGTACACCCGCGACGACATCGCGGCGGCGGCCGTCCGCATCGCCGACGCGCGGGGGCTCGACGCGGTGTCGATGCGGCACGTCGCGGCGGAGCTGGGGTGCGGCACGATGTCGCTGTACAACTACGTCCCCCGCAAGGAGGACCTGTACGAGCTGATGGTCGACGCGGCCGCCGCCGAGCACGTCCTGTGGGAGCCGGGCGGCGACTGGCGGGCGGAGCTGATGCGGGTGGCGCGCCAGACGCGGGCGCTGATGCACCGGCACCCGTGGATTCCGCGCCTGATGTCACCGGTCTACGGGTTCAGCCCGCACACCCTGCGCTACCTGGAGCACTGTCTGGCCTGTCTGGAACCCCTGGAGGCTTCCTACGGGACCAAGCTGGAGCTGATCGCCATGGTCAACGGCGTGGTGACGACGTACGTGCGCAACGAGCTGGACACCGCGGAGCGGGCGCGGGCGCTGCCGTGGTCGGAGGAGGAGGAGACCGCGGTGCGGGGGGCCTACCTGGCCCGGCAGATCGCGTCCGGGGCGTATCCGAGGATGGCGGAGGCGTTCGCGGAGGATCCGGGGCCGGTGGATCTGGAGGCGGTCTTCGAACGGGCGCTCGGCAGAATCCTGGACGCGTACGAGCCGCGCTAGTGCGGTGGCCGGGAGGGTTTGCCGGGAAGCTCGCGGCGTCCGGTGCGGTGCATCGCAAGGCGGAGCATCACCCGCGTACCGGACGTACTCGGGTGATGCGACAACGCGGCGAGGTGCCGTGCCGGGCGTCGCGAGCCGGTGAACCCTTCCGGTCGCAGCACGAGGACTGTCGCCCCGGCCGAACCGCTACAGCAGGGCGAACTGTCCTTCCGGGCCCTCCTCGGGGTGGTCCAGGACCGAGGCGGGCAGGCGTGAGGACCGTGGGGGCGGGAGGACGCCCGCCCGGCGCAGGTCCGTCGCCGTGATCGAAGAGGTGACCTCGGCCCCGGCTCGCCACCGGCGCTGTTCGGCGAGCAGCGCGAGCACCGTGATCAGCTCCAGCAGCTCCGACGTCCACGGCTGGGGCCATGCCGCCGGGCGGATCGCCTCCAGCGTGCCGGGGGCGGCGGGAGCGGTGCGCGAGGTGAACCACGCTTCGAGGACGCGGCTGCCGTTCAGCTCGTAGTCCCAGGCCGCCGCGGGGACGGGGGAGACGCGGCCCTCGTCCAGGTGGAGGGTCTCCTCCTCGGGGTCGTAGCGCAGGGTCCGGGGCCGGGCCGGCAGGGGCGCGCGGACGTAGGGGCGGCGGCCGCCGGGCAGCTTGGGCCGGTCGCCGTCGCGGCGCATCAGCCAGAGGGTGCGCCGCCCCGACTCCACACCGGACGCCCAGAGTTCCGGGTCGTCGGTCAGC
>NZ_VOGW01000076.1:12585-34281 GCF_007896895.1 Streptomyces misionensis
GGACGCGGCCGGTGCGCAGGGTGGGGAGGAGGGACGTGGCCAGGACGGGGTGGTGCGCGTCGGGGGTCGTCACGGCGAAGACCTGGTGGGCGTCCGCCACGCGCCACAGCTCCGGGCGGGCCGCGTCCAGCAGCCGGTGGTCCGGGATCAGCCACTGCTCGTCGAAGGGGCCCGCCAGGACGCGTACCGGCTCCGCGCAGGGGTCCTCGGCGCGGGCGAGGCGCCGGGTGCCGGCGGAGCGGCCGGGCAGCTGGGCCACGGCCGAGTGCAGGGTGCGGGCCCTGGTCGGCTCGAACAGCGCCTCGCGCTCCGGGAGTCCGGCCTTCAGCAGTGCGTCCCAGCGGGCCTTCAGGGTCGCGGGGTCGGGCGCCGTCGGCCAGGCGCGGCCCGGCCGCAGCGGTGCGACGGACCACGGCATGAGGTCCGCCAGCAGCGGAGCGTCGTCGTCGTACGGCACGGTGGGCATGGTACGGGCCGGGGGTACCGGCCGGGTCAGGTGGCGTCCAGGGTCACCGTGAAGGAGAAGCGGTCGCCCCGGTAGTGGATCACCGCCACGTCCAGCACCTGGCCGGCGGTGTCGTACGTGATGCCCGTGTAGTGCAGGATCGGGCTGAGCAGCGGGACCTGGAGGAGGCGGGCGGTCTCCGGGTCGGCGAGCCGCGCCTCCACCGTGTCCGTGATCCGGGAGATGTCCGCCTTGACGAGGTCCCGCAGCACCTTCGTCATCGGCCAGCGGACCAGGTCCTCCACATCGATCCGCGCGGCCAGTTCGGGGCGTACGTGGTTGACGGCGTGGTTGGTCGGCTCGCCGGTCTGCTCGTCGCTGCGCAGCCGGTGGTACGTGGCCACCTCCGTGAGCCCCGGGAAGCAGTCGACGAGCCCGCCCGGCACCGGCGCCGGACCGTGGCTCAGCAGCTTCGTGGTCATCCCGGACTGCTGGGCCACGATGGCGTCCACCGAGCCCAGCAGCCGCACCGGGGCGCCGCGCCGCGCGTCGGGTTCGATGAACGTGCCGCGCCGCCGGTGCCGGCTGATCAGCCCCTCGTCCTCCAGCTCCTTCAGTGCCTGCCGCATGGTCAGCACGCTCACCCCGTAGTGCTCCGCCAGCCGTTCCTCGGTGGGCAGGCGCAGCGGGTCGGCGGGCGAGCGGCCGAGTATCGAGGCGCGCAGCGACTGCGACACCTGATACCAGAGCGGGAGCTTGCGGTTCAGGACGATCGAGTCCGGGGCGAAGGAGGTCACGCTGATATCCGTACCGTTCGGGAACAACGGGCGCAACACGCGTGTCACACGCGGAAGTTGCGCTCCAGGCCGTGCCACACGTCGTCGTAGCGCTGCTGGAGGTGGTCGGCGCGGGCCGCGTGCGGGGTGAGCGTCACCGGCCAGCGGGTCTCGAACATGAAGGCGAGGCCGTCGTCGATCTTCTGCGGCTTCAGCTCGGCCGTGCTGGCCTTGTCGAACGTCTCCCGGTCCGGGCCGTGCGCCGACATCATGTTGTGCAGCGAGCCGCCGCCCGGCACGAAGCCCTCCGCCTTCGCGTCGTAGGCGCCCTCGATCAGGCCCATGTACTCGCTCATCACGTTCCGGTGGAAGTACGGCGGCCGGAAGGTGTCCTCGCCCACCAGCCAGCGCGGCGCGAAGACGACGAAGTCGACGCCGGCCAGGCCCGGGGTGTCCGAGGGGGAGGTGAGGACCGTGAAGATGGACGGGTCCGGGTGGTCGTAGGAGATGGTGCCGATCACGTTGAAGCGGCGCAGGTCGTAGACGTACGGCACATGGTTGCCGTGCCAGGCCACCACATCGAGGGGCGAGTGGTCGTACGTCGCCGTCCAGAGGTTGCCGCAGAACTTGTTCACCACCTCCACCGGGCCCTCGGTCTCCTCGTAGGCGGCGACCGGCGCGCGGAAGTCCCGCGCGTTGGCGAGGCCGTTGGCGCCGATCGGGCCGAGGTCGGGCAGCTTGAACGGCGCCCCGTAGTTCTCGCAGACGTAGCCGCGCGCGGACTCGTCCAGCAGTTCCACCCTGAAGCGCACCCCGCGCGGGACCAGCGCCACGTGCGCGGGCTCCACGTGCAGCCGCCCGAACTCCGTGTGCAGCAGCAGTCCGCCGCGCTCCGGGACGATCAGCAGCTCACCGTCGGCGTCCGAGAAGACCCGCTCCATCGAGGCGTTGGCGTGGTACAGGTGCACGGCCATGCCCGTGCGCTGACTCGCGTCGCCGTTGCCGCCGAGTGTCCACAGGCCCGCGAGGAAGTCGGTCCCGGCCGCGGGCGCCGGCAGCGGGTTCCAGCGCAGCCGGTTGGGGTCGGGCACGGTCTCGGTGAACGGCGCCGTGCGGATCGATCCGTTGGCGGTGCGGGTGAACGCCGGGTGCGCGGCCGACGGGCGGATCCGGTACAGCCACGAGCGGCGGTTGTGGGCGCGCGGCTCGGTGAACGCCGACCCGCTGAGCTGCTCCGCGTACAGGCCGAGCGGTGCGCGCTGCGGCGCGTTGCGGCCCTCGGGCAGCGCGCCCGGCACCGCCTCCGAGGCGTGCTCGTTGCCGAACCCGGTCAGGTACGACAGTCCCTCGGCCGTCTTCCGCGCGTCCCCGCTCATGATCTCCCCCACGCTCCTTCGTGCCGCTGAGTGCACCCGCTGATTCCTATGCGACACCGTAGGAATACGTGGAGTGCCGCGCAAGAGGGCGGGCCGTCTTCGTGCGCCATCGGTGCCCTCGTCCTCCTCAGGGGTGGGCGGGGAACCCGACCTCGGACGGATTCCCGGCCGCGCCCCGGTGTTCTACGCTCCGGGCATGTCGTGGACGAAGGGGACCCGGAGACGACTCGCCGCCCTCGCGGCGGGCCTGGTGTTCGGTACGGCGGGCTGCGCGGGCGGCGGCACGGCGCACGGGGACGGGACGGGCGGGGAGGCGGTGTCACCCTCGCCGGTCGGCAAGGCGCTGTCCGGCACCGACGGCGCCGGCCGCCATCTGCGCGAGGCCGAGGGCAAGGACGCCCCCCGGGTCGAGGTGGAGGTCACCCCGGACTCCGCCGACGGCTGGGACGTGCGCCTGACCTTCCGCCACTTCCGGGTCTCCGCACCGGGTGCCGGGCCCACCGCGGTGACCGGGCGCGGGCTCGCCTGCCTCTTCGTGGACGGCCGGCGCGTCGCCCGGCTGCACGCCCCCCGCTACCGCCTGCCCGCCCGGCTCGTCCCGCACGGCACGCACCATGTCACCGCCCGGCTGTACGCCGACGACGGCACGGTGTGGGCCGTGCACGGCAAGCCGGTGCAGAGCACCGCCGACATAACGGTGTCGGACACCCGGCCGCCGGCCTCGCCCCGGCCGTCCGCCGCGAGCGCGGTTCCGGCGACCGGCGGCTGAGCGCCCGGGGCCGGTGGCCGGGTGGGCCGGGCGCGCGTCTCCGTACCCTGGGACGAGGTTCACCGGACCCCGGCGGAAAGGCATCATGAAGCCCGTGCCCCACGCGACCTCGCTGCGCCGCGCCCCCGTCCAGCGGCGCAGCGCCGAACGGCTGACCAGGATTCTCGACGCCTGTGCCGAACTCCTCGACGAGGTGGGCTACGACGGCCTGAGCACCCGTGCCGTCGCGCTGCGCGCCGGCGTGCCCATCGGCTCCGTCTACCGGTTCTTCGGCAACAAACGGCAGATGGCCGACGCCCTCGCTGAGCGCAACCTGGAACTGTTCATCGAGCACGTCACCGGACGGCTCGAGCGGGCCGGGGCGGGGGACTGGCGCGTGGCGATGGACGCCGTCCTTGACGAGTACCTGGCGATGAAGCGCACCGCGCCCGGCTTCTCGCTGGTCGACTTCGGCAACCAGATCCCGGTCGGCGTCCGCCAGACGGAACCCAACAGCCGGGTCGCGGACCGGCTTTCGGAACTGCTGGCCGGCCATCTCGGCCGCACCCCCGACGACGCGCTGCGCCGGGCCTTCCTGGTCGCCGTGGAGAGCGCGGACACCCTCGTCCAACTGGCCTTCCGGCTCGACCCGGAGGGCGACGAGGCGATCATCCGGGAGACGCGGGAGCTGCTGCGGGCGTATCTCGGCCGGTTGCTCGACTGACCCGGCGCGCGGGGCCCCGGCGCGTCGGCCGGTCGGCGGGGCCGGGGCTCACCGCGCCCGCCCCGGCCGCTCAAGGCCCGGGCGGCACAGGGGGGTTGCCGACCGGCTCCGCCGCCGCGCGGGGGTGCCTCCGCCGTGTCCGCGCACCGGTGCGGTGAGCCCGCCGCACGGCCGGGACCGCGGCCGGCACCCGCTCGGCGCACGTCGCCACCGCCCCCGCCGGCGGCCTCGGCCGCCTCCCCGGCGGCGGTCTCCTCGATCCGCTGCCGGGCGACGCGCTGCCGGGCGGCGTCCCCCGTCGGGCCGCCGGTGGCCTCCCGGTGAGGCCGCCGGCCGGCGCGTTGCGCCGCCAGGGGGATATCTGGCGGCGCGCCGGGCGCCGGTGCCGTCGGCCGCCGAGTGCATTGGGCAGAGTCCAGACGAGATCGATTTGTATGAAAATCGTCTGACTCGGAGGAAATGCGCATGCCCACCCGTACATTCCCGCGCACCGCCGGTACCCGCGCCGGTGCCACCGTCGTCCTGACCGCACTCGCCGCGGCGGGCGCGTCGTGGGTGGCGGCACCGACCGCCATGGCCCAGGGGGAGAACGGCGACATCAGAGTCCACCGGGTCGGCACGCCCTTCGGCGTCTCGAAGGACGACCCGACGGTGTGCAGGTTCTACCTCGACGCCGTCAACTTCGACGTGCTCCCCGTCATCGCCTACACCATCACCCCCCAGCCCCCGCTGCCCACCGCCGCCACCGTCACCGGCACCATCCAGCTCGCCGGCGGCGCCGGGCACACCGACCCGCTGGGCCTCGCCGACGGCCAGTACCGGATCACCTGGGCGGTGGCCGGCGCGCTCAAGGAGAAGGTCTTCCGGGTCAACTGCCACGAGAACGGCGCGCCGGGCGCGCCCGGGCAGATCGAGGACCACCCCCAGCAACAGCAGCAGCACAACGACTCCTCCTGGGGTCAGGGCGGCGGCGACCACAGCGGCCCGCAGGGCGGGGTGCACGCCGGCGGCGGCGGTCTCATCGACACCGCGGCCGCGTTCTCCCCGGTCGGCGCCGCCGCCGCGGTCGGCCTCGTCGCGGTGGGCTCCGTCGTGTACTTCCGGCTGAACCGCCGGCGGCCCCATGGCGCGGCGTAGGCGCCGCCGCAGGCCCTGGTACCGGACCCGCGCCTACCGCCTCACCAGGACGGTCGTGCTCACGGCCGTCCTGGTGACGCTGGTCGGCCGGTGCGGGGACGACGGCGCCCCGGACCGCACGGGCGCCGCGGCCGCCGGGGCGGACCCGGCCGACGCGCGGGGCGCGCCGGTCACGGCCCGCCCGCTGCCCCGGTCCCGGCCCACCTCCGTGCGCATCCCCTCGCTCGGCATCGACGCCCCGGTCACCGGGGTGCGGCTCGACCGCGACCACCAGCTGGAGACACCGCCGTTCGACCGGCCGAAGGCCGTCGGCTGGTACGAGGGCGGCGCCACCCCGGGCGAGGCGGGCACCGCGATCGCCGTCGGTCACCGCGACACCCCGACCGGGCCGGCGGTCTTCGCCGCCCTCCCGCAGATCAAGCCCGGCAAGCAGATCGAGGCCCGGCGCGCGGACGGCCGCACCGCCGTCTACACGGTGGACCGGGTGCAGGTCTTCGACAAGTCCGGCTTCCCCGACAAGGAGGTGTACGGCCGCTCCCGCCGCCCCGAACTGCGCGTGCTCACCTGCGGGGGCCTGTACAGCAGGCGTACCGGCTACACGAGCAATGTGGTGGTGTTCGCGCATCTCACGGCCACCCGGTGAGGCTTCCGCCCCGCGCCCGTCTCTGGCGCCGGAAAACTATCGCCGCTAGTTTGGGCGGTGGCTTGTGGGGCGTACGCCGCGGACCCGCCGGGAGGAAGCAGCATGAAGGCACACGACGGTTTCTACATCGACGGAGCCTGGCGCCCCGCCGGGCACCCGGGCGAGGTGATCGAGGTCGTGAACCCCGCCGACGAGCAGGTCATCGCCCGGGTCCCGGCCGCCGGCGCCGCGGATGTGGACGCCGCGGTGCGCGCGGCCCGCGCCGCCCTGCCCGGCTGGGCCGCGACCCCGCCCGCCGAGCGCGCGGCCCGGCTGGCCGCCCTGCGGGACGTCCTGGTGGCCCGCAAGGACGAGATCGCCGAGACCGTCACCGCCGAACTCGGCGCACCGCTCGCCTTCTCGCAGGCGGTGCACGCGGGCGTGCCCATCGCGGTCGCCGGCTCCTACGCCGAACTGGCCGCGAGCCGCCCGTTCGAGGAGAAGGTCGGCAACTCCACCGTCCTGCACGAGCCCGTCGGCGTGGTCGGCGCGATCACCCCCTGGAACTACCCGCTCCACCAGATCGTCGCCAAGGTCGCCCCGGCGTTCGCCGCGGGCTGCACCGTCGTCCTCAAGCCCGCCGAGGACACCCCGCTCACCGCCCGGCTGTTCGCCGAGGCGGTGCACGAAGCGGGCGTGCCCGCGGGCGTGTTCAACCTCGTCACCGGCCTCGGGCCGGTCGCCGGGCAGGCGCTCGCCGAGCACCCGGACGTGGACCTCGTCTCCTTCACCGGCTCCACCGCGGTCGGCCGCCGGATCGGTGCGCTGGCCGGCGGGGCGGTGAAGCGGGTCGCCCTCGAACTCGGCGGCAAGTCCGCCAACGTGATCCTGCCGAGCGCCGACCTCGCCAGGGCGGTGAACGTCGGCGTCGCCAACGTCATGAACAACTCCGGACAGACGTGCAGCGCCTGGACCCGGATGCTGGTCCACCGCGACCGGTACGAGGAGGCCGTGGAGCTGGCCGGGGCCGCCGCCGCCAAGTACGGCGACCGGATCGGGCCCCTGGTCAGCGCCAAGCAGCGGGACCGGGTGCGCGGGTACATCGAGAAGGGCGTCGCCGAGGGCGCCCGGCTGGTCGTCGGTGGCCCCGAGTCGCCGCGCGAGAAGGGCTACTTCGTCAGCCCGACCGTCTTCGCCGACGTCACCGAGCAGATGACGATCGCCCAGGAGGAGATCTTCGGCCCGGTGCTGTGCGTGCTGCCCTACGCGGACGAGGAGGACGCCCTGCGCATCGCCAACGGCACGGTGTACGGTCTGGCCGGAGCCGTCTGGGCGGGCGACGAGGCCGAGGCGGTGGCCTTCGCCCGGCGGATGGACACCGGGCAGGTCGACATCAACGGCGGCCGGTTCAACCCGCTGGCGCCGTTCGGCGGTTACAAGCAGTCCGGGGTCGGCCGGGAACTCGGCGGCCACGGCCTCGACGAGTACCTCCAGACCAAGTCCTTCCAGTTCTGAGGGAGTTCACGCGACATGGCCGTACGA
Organism: Streptomyces misionensis; assembly: GCF_007896895.1. Taxonomy (GTDB): domain Bacteria; phylum Actinomycetota; class Actinomycetes; order Streptomycetales; family Streptomycetaceae; genus Streptomyces; species Streptomyces misionensis_A. The sequence goes on from NZ_VOGW01000076.1 coordinate 19,956, forward strand.
GCCGCTGTCCTGCCCGCCGTCGGCGCGCCCCTGGAGATAACCGGCATCGAGCTGCCCGACCCGGGCCCCGGGCAGGTCCGGGTCCGCCTCGCGGCCGCCGGGGTGTGCCACTCCGACCTCTCCCTGGCCGACGGCGTCATGCGCGTGCCGGCCCCCGCGGTCCTCGGGCACGAGGGCGCGGGCACGGTGGTCGCCGTGGGCGAGGGCGTCACCCATGTCTCGCCCGGCGCGCCCGTCGTCCTCAACTGGGCGCCCTCCTGCGGGAGCTGTCACGCCTGCGGGCTCGGCGAGGTCTGGCTGTGCGCCAACGCGCTGAGCGGCTCCGCCGAGGTGTACGCCCGCACCGCCGACGGCACCGAGCTCCATCCCGGCCTGACGGTGGCCGCGTTCGCCGAGGAGACCGTCGTCCCGGCGGCCAGTGCGCTGCCGCTGCCCGAGGGGGTGCCGCTGACGGACGCCGCGCTCCTCGGCTGCGCCGTGCTCACCGGGTACGGCGCCGTCCACCACAGTGCCCGGGTCCGGCCCGGTGAGACCGTCGCCGTCTTCGGCGCGGGCGGGGTCGGGCTCGCCACCCTCCAGTCGGCGCGGATCGCGGGCGCGGCCCGGATCATCGCCGTCGACGTCACCCCCGAGAAGGAGGCCCTGGCCCGCGCGGCCGGCGCCACCGACTACGTCCTCGCCTCGGCCGACACGCCCCGCGACATCCGCGCGCTCACCGGCAGGCAGGGCGTGGACGTCGCCATCGAGTGCGCCGGGCGCGCGGTCAGCATCCGCGCGGCCTGGGAGTCCACCCGGCGCGGCGGCCGCACGACGGTCGTCGGCATCGGCGGCAAGGACCAGCAGGTCACCTTCAACGCCCTGGAACTCTTCCACTGGGGCCGCACGCTCTCCGGCTGCGTCTACGGCAACAGCGACCCGGCCCGCGACGTCCCGGTCCTCGCGGACCACGTCCGTACGGGCCGACTGGACCTCTCGGCCCTGGTCACCGAACGGATCGCCCTGGAGGACATCCCGGGTGCCTTCGAGAACATGCGGGTGGGCAAGGGCGGCCGGGCGCTGGTCGTGTTCTGACCGGCGCGGGCGCGCGGGCGGTGTACGGGCGTCAGCGGAGCGCTCCCGGAGAGAGCCCGAGCAGCGCGGACAGCTCGCGTTCGCCCGTGTCCGTCACCCGGACCGCCCGCTCGCTGCCGATGCGCTCGCACCAGCCCGCCTCCAGCGCGTGCCGGCACAGTGCCGCCCCCGCCACCCCCGCCAGATGGGGCCGGCGCTCGGTCCAGTCGAGACAGGCCCGGGCCAGCGGGCGGCGCCCGCCGCGGGCCAGCGGGATGCCCGCGGCGGCGAACCACCCGAGCCCCGCCTCCGTCAGCGCGAAACCCGTGTCCTGCCGCAGCAGCCCCCGCGCGGTCAGCGCGTCCGTGAGCGCGATGCCGAGCCGGCCGGCGAGATGGTCGTAACAGGTGCGGCCGCGCGCCATCGCGGACCCGGCGCTCGCCTCGCGCAGGCCGCGCACGGGCCGTCGTCCCTCCGCCGGGGGCAGCTGCGCGGCGAGGTCCTCGACCAGCGTCGCCACCCGCGCGCCGGCCAGCCGTACGTACCGGTGCCGGCCCTGCCGCTCCTGCGCGAGCAGCCCGCCCGCGACGAGCTTGTCCAGATGCTCGCTCAGCGTGGACGCGGCGACCCCGGCGTGCCGGGCCAGCTCGCCCGCCGTCCAGGCCCGCCCGTCCAGCAGCGCCAGCAGACACGCCGCCCGCGTCTCGTCCGCGATCAGCCCGGCCAGCGCCGCGAGCCCCGCCGCCCGGGGGTCCTTGATCCCGCTCATGCGTCAAGGATGCGCCGGGCACCCTTCGGCCGGCACCGAAGGGTCCGGGGCTACGCGTCCTGCCGTATCAGCTCGTACTGCTGCGCCAGCCCGTCCAGCAGCGCCGTCAGCCCCGTCTCGAACGCCCGCTCGTCGATCTTCTCCTGCTGCTCGGCGAGCAGATGGGCCTGCCCGAGGTGGGGGTAGTCCGCCGGGTCGTACGCGCTGGCGTCGTCCACGAAGCCGCCGGCGAAGGAGCCGAGCGCCGAGCCCATGATGAAGTACCGCATCAGCGCGCCGATGGACGTGGCCTGCGCCGGCGGCCAGCCCGCGTCGACCATCGCGCCGTACGCCGCGTCGGCCACCCGCAGCGCCGCCGGCCGCCGCCCGGGCCCGCGCGCCAGGACCGGGACGATGTTGGGGTGGGCGCGCAGGGCGGTCCGGTAGGAGACCGCCCAGTCGTGCAGCGCGGTCCGCCACGCGCGGCCGTCCTCGAACATCGACAGGTCGACCAGCGCGCTCACCGAGTCGGCGACCGCCTCCAGGATCTCGTCCTTGGTGCGGAAGTGGTTGTACAGCGAGGGCCCGCTCACCCCCAGTTCGGCGGCGAGCCGGCGGGTGGAGACGGCGGCCAGGCCCTCCCGGTCCACGAGGTCCCGGGCCGTCTCGACGATCCGGTCGGTGCTGAGGAGGGGCTTGCGCGGTCGGGCCATGGCGCACATAGTAGGGCTGCGGCTGTAAACTAGCACTGCTAATTTAAAGGTGTGGGGTGATCGCGTGGTGAACCTGGAGCTGAGCGAGGAGCAGGCCGCCGTACGGCGGCTCGCCCGGGACTTCGTGGCGCGTGAGATCGCCCCGCACGTGGTCGCCTGGGACCGCGCCGAGGAGGTCGACCGGGGCATCGTGAAGAAGCTCGGCGACGTCGGCTTCCTGGGCCTGACCGTGCCGGAGGAGTACGGCGGCTCCGGCGGCGACCACCTCGCGTACTGCCTGGTCACCGAGGAGCTGGGCCGCGGGGACTCCTCCGTGCGCGGCATCGTGTCCGTCTCCCTCGGCCTCGTCGCCAAGACGATCGCCGCCTACGGGGACGAGGAGCAGAAGCGGCGCTGGCTGCCGGGGCTGACCGCGGGCGAGTACGTCGGCTGCTTCGGGCTCACCGAGCCCGGCACCGGCTCCGACGCGGGCAACCTCACCACCCGGGCCGTGCGCGACGGGGACGAGTACGTCGTCAACGGCACCAAGATGTTCATCACCAACGGCACCTGGGCGGACGTCGTCCTGCTCTTCGCCCGCTCCACCGACGCCCCCGGCCACAAGGGCGTGAGTGCCTTCCTGGTGCCCACCGACACGCCCGGCCTGAGCCGCCGCGCCATCCACGGCAAGCTCGGCCTGCGCGGCCAGGCCACCGCCGAACTGGTCCTGGAGGACGTGCGCGTGCCCGCCTCCGCGATGCTCGGCCCGGAGGGCAAGGGCTTCTCGGTGGCCATGTCCGCACTGGCCAAGGGCCGCATGTCGGTCGCCGCGGGCTGTGTCGGCATAGCCCAGGCCGCGCTGGACGCGGCCGTCACGTACGCGGGGGAGCGCGAGCAGTTCGGCGCCCCGATCGCCCGGCACCAGCTGGTGCAGGAGCTGATCAGCGACATCGCCGTGGACGTGGACGCGGCCCGGCTGCTGACCTGGCGGGTCGCCGATCTGATCGACCGGGGCGAGCCGTTCGCCGTGGAGTCCTCCAAGGCCAAGCTGTTCGCCTCCGAGGCCGCCGTCCGCGCCGCCAACAACGCGCTCCAGGTCTTCGGCGGCTACGGTTACATCGACGAGTACCCGGCCGGCAAACTCCTGCGCGACGCCCGGGTGATGACCCTCTACGAGGGCACCAGCCAGATCCAGAAACTCCTCATCGGCCGTTCCCTGACCGGGATCTCGGCGTTCTGAGTATCCGGACTGAGTAGCCGAGCGGATGTGGCGCGGGCCGTGTCCGCCGATGCTTTCGGTCATGAGCGACACACCGGTCAAGCAGCAGAGCACGGCCGCCTTCCACGGTCAGGCCGTCGCGTCCTTCACGGTCGCCATGGCGGCCACCTCCATCGGCATCTTCCGGCTGCACGCCGACGCCTGGGTGCGGGCCTTCCTGGCCATCGCCGTCCTGTACCTCGTCACCTCCGCCTTCACCCTCGCCAAGGTGATCCGGGACCGCCAGGAGGCCGGGCAGATCGTCAGCCGGGTCGACCAGGCCCGGCTGGACCGGCTGCTCGCGGAGCACGACCCCTTCGCCGAGAAACTCTGACCCTCCGGCGCCGCCGGACCGCTGCGCTAAGCGCTCGCTCACCGTCGGCGGTATGGTGGTGCTCCTGTCACCGAGAGGGGCTTGTGAGCGATGAGTACGGCGGAGGAGACGACCGGCGGCGAGGCCGAGCCGTGGGAAGAGGTCACCCCTGACGCGGCCCGGCGGCTGCTGGTCGCCGCCGTGGAGGCCTTCGCCGAGCGCGGCTACCACGCGACGACGACCCGGGACATCGCGGGCCGCGCCGGCATGAGCCCGGCCGCGCTCTACATCCACTACAAGACCAAGGAAGAGCTGCTCCACCGGATCAGCCGCATCGGCCACGACAAGGCGCTGGACATCCTGCGCACGGCGGCCCGCCGCGAGGGCGGCGCGGGGGAGCGGCTGGCCGACGCGGTCAGCTCCTTCGTCCGCTGGCACGCGGGGCGGCGCACCACCGCGCGGGTGGTGCAGTACGAGCTGGACGCCCTCGGGCCGGAGGCCCGCGCGGAGATCCTGGCGCTGCGCCGGCAGGTCGACGCCGAGGTGCGCGGGATCATCGAGGACGGCGTCGCCGCGGGCGAGTTCGACGTGCTCGACGTCCAGGGCACCACGCTCGCCGTGCTGTCGCTCTGCATCGACGTGGCCCGTTGGTTCAACATCGACGGGCCACGGACGCCCGAGCAGGTCGGCGAGCTCTACGCCGACCTGGTGCTGCGGATGGTCGGGGCGAAGTAGACCCCGCGGCTACAGGTAGTACCGGGACACCGACTCCGCGACGCACACCGGCTTGTCCCCGCCCTCGCGCTCCACGCTGAACGCGACGGTCACCTGGACGCCGCCGGTGACGTCCTCGACCCCGGTGATCGTCGCGGTGGCGCGCAGCCGGGAGCCGACGGGCACGGGGGCGGGGAAGCGGACCTTGTTCGTCCCGTAGTTGACGCCCATCCTCACGCCCTCGACCGCCATCAGCTGCGGCCCGAAGAGGGGCAGCAGGGAGAGGGTGAGGTAGCCGTGCGCGATGGTGGTGCCGAACGGCCCCGCGGCGGCCTTCTCCGGGTCCACGTGAATCCACTGGTGGTCCCCGGTGGCCTCGGCGAACAGATCGATCCGCTTCTGGTCGACCTCCAGCCAGTCGGTGTACCCCAGCTGCTCGCCCACGGCCGCCTTCAGCTCGGCGGGGGAGGTGAAGATCCTCGGTTCTGCCATGTTCCCGGCCTCTCGCTCGCATTCCTAAGCAACTGCTTAGCATGGTCGGGGGCGGGGACGATGTCAACGGGACGTTCACTAGGCTGTGCGGGGTGCCCCAGATTCCCGAGAAGATCCATGAGCTGACCGTCGGCCAGTTGTCCGCGCGCAGCGGCGCCGCCGTCTCCGCGCTGCACTTCTACGAGGCCAAGGGCCTGATCAGCAGCCGCCGCACCAGCGGCAACCAGCGGCGCTTCAGCCGTGACACCCTGCGCCGGGTGGCCTTCATCCGCGCGGCCCAGCGGGTCGGCATCCCGCTCGCCACGATCCGCTCGGCACTGGCCGAGCTGCCGGAGGAGCGGACGCCGACGCGGGAGGACTGGGCGCGGCTGTCGGAGGCGTGGCGCTCCGAACTCGACGAGCGCATCACCCAGCTCAACCGGCTCCGCGACCACCTGACCGACTGCATCGGCTGCGGCTGCCTGTCCCTGGACACCTGTGTGCTGTCCAACCCGGACGACGTGTTCGGGGAGCGGCGGGCGGGCTCGCGGCTGATGGCCGAGCGCCCGCAGGGGCGCTGACCGCACCGCGAGGTCTCCTGACCTCCCGGAGCAAGGGGGGCGGGCCCCCGCCGCACCGTCTCACTCGTACTCCGTGCCGCCCTTGCGGGTCAGATACGCCGCGCTCACCGCCTTGGCGATCGCCCGGCCCCCGGTCACCGCGCTGTACCGCTCGGTGCGGGGCCGTATCACCACGCCCTCGCGCAGATGCAGCTCCCGCCCGGACACCGTCTCCCGGCCGCTCGCGACCGACAGCACCCGCTCGATGTCGTACGGCCCCTCGTACAGCCGGGGCACCAGCGGCAGCTCGCCCGCCAGCAGCGCGGCCGCGTCCAGCCAGCGCACGGCGCCGTCGATCTCGGCGCAGACGTCGAACGCCGCGTAGCCCAGGGTGTCCCGCCGGCCGTCCGCGCCGTACGTCAGGTCCTGCACCCCCGCGCCGTACACCTCGCCGAACACACCGACCCGCCGCGCCCCGAGCCGCTCGGCCAGCCGGGCGGCGACCCCGGCGACGCCGTGTCCGCGCACCGCCCGCCAGTAGAGGTTGCGCGGGTCCTCCTTCAGCGCGAGGGACTTGGCGCCGAAACCCTTGGACGAGACGTACACCCGGTCCTCGTCGGCCACATACGTCAGCAGGCACGCCGAACCGTGCAGCTTCTCCGTCACCACCACGGGCTCGCCCGGAGCGAAGACGTCCGGGTGGCGCTGGATGTTCTCGATGTCGACCCAGGGCAGCAGCCCGGGCGCCGGCTCCACCTCGCCGTCCATGGTGGGCGGGATCGGCGGTACCCATTTGGTGATGCCCAGCAGCTGCGCGAAGTCCGTCCCCTCGGCCGCCGCCACCGCGAGGTCCACACCGGCGAGCGCCCTCGGCCGGCACACGATCCCCTGCGACAGCTCACCGCGCAGCCGCACCGCCTTGACCCGGTTCGCGGCACCGCCCGCCAGCCGCCCGGTCAGCCCCAGCTCCTCGATCAGCCCGTCCGGCAGCACGGCCTGCTCGGGGATGTAGACGGCCACCTCCCCGGTCCGGAACGCCCCCTTGGCGACCACGGCCCGGTACAGACCCACCTGGGCCAGCTCCAGCGCGTCGGCGTTCGGATGCTCATGGACGGTCAGCACTTCGGCGGTCACCCGCAGCGTGGACATGAAAAGCCCCCCGGCTTGTCGTCGACGGTTCCAACGCCCCTCAGGCTCGCGGACGGTAAACGCGTGGAGCCAACGGATTCCCCGCTGCTACGGTCACGGGCGCGGCCGCACCGCCAACTCGGCGTCGGACGCGGCCCGTTCGCCGTTCGGCAGGCACAGCGTGTCCTCCAGGCCGATGCGGGTGGCCGGGCCCGGGCGGCCGGCCGGACGAGCGGCCAGGCGCCGCCCTCCGCGCCGTGCGGCAGGACCGGACGGCCGTGGGCATCACCCGGTTCGAAGAGCGGGCCGAGGTCTTCGCCGTGGCCCGGTCCGGGTCCGTCACCCCGGCCAGGACGCGCGGCACCCGCGGGGCGTGCGGGGAGGCGGTGAAACGGGCCGCCGCGCCGGCGGACCAGATGCCCGCCTGGACGGCCACCCCCCGGTCCAGCGGCAGCCGCGCGAGGTCCTCGGTGCCCGGTTCGTGCCAGTTGGCCGCGGCGACGTCGGGCAGGGGCGTCCACGAGCGGACGCGCTCCGGGCGCCGGGCCGGGCCGGGTCGGGTTCGGCCCGGGCACCGGTCGTCCCGCCGATCGGAGCCGGGACGCGGGCGCGCAGGGCCTGGAGGGCCGGGGCGAGGACGCGGGGGGAGAGGCTGTCGTGACCGCACGGGGACTTGGGACGGACATGGACCGCGGTGGGCCCGGCCGCGACGGCGTCCGCGGCGGAGCGTGCCATGTCCTCGGGAGACAGGGGAACGGCCGTGCCGTCCCGGGGCGTCCGCCTCCCGTCGAGACACACCTGCACCATGACCCGCTGGTGCCAGACCTCACCGACAACGGCCCCATCGGCAACGCCCCACGGACTAGGACCCGGTGGCCGACCCTTGCGGCAGCGGAGCGCGGGGGTGCGGCATCCCCTGCGCGACCCCCTGATCGAATGCCGTACCGTCAGGCGGAAATCAGCAGCCGGCCCCGCCGGGCGTGGTCCAGGGCCCGCGGGGAGAGCACCGGGAGCGGCACGAGTATCCCGCAGTCCGTGCAGACCGGGCCGGAGGACGGCTCGTGGTCAAGGCCGTACTTCCAGACGAGGCGGTCGGCGCCGCACACCGGGCAGCAGGAACCCGGTTCCCGCTCCAGCGCGGCGATCAGCCGGCGCAGCACCTCGGCCAGCGGGGCGGAGGGATGGACCCGCGGGTCGTCGCACCAGGCGACGCCGAAGCCGCCCCAGGTCAGCCGGTGCCAGTCGTCCACGCTGCCCGGCCGGCGCAGCCCGTCGTGCTTCTCGCGGCGGCGGCGCTCGGTGAAGTCGGTCTCGTAGGCGAGCCAGACACAACGGGCCTCCTCCAGCTCCTCCAGTGCGGCCACGAGCCGCGCCGGATCGGGGGAGCGGTCCTCGGGGCCGAAACCGGCCCGCGCGCACAGATGGTCCCATGTCGCCCGATGCCCGTAAGGGGCGAACTTCTCCAGGCACTTGCGCAGCGAGTAGCGCCGCAGCGCCAGATCACAGCCCGGATCGCGTACCTGTCTCGCCAGACTCCGGAAACCGGCCATCGCCCTGCACCTCCGTCACACCTGCACCTGTACTCCGGTCAGTTCGGCGTCGTCGTACGGACGTCGCCTGATAGACGTATCGACAGGCGCTTCGGCTCCATCTCTTCGCGTGGTTCCTCCCGGGGACTTCCACTGCCCCCGAAAAAGTGACGCATGTTCATCTTCAACTTGGGGGATACCGGCGGTAACGTTCGCGCACCCCACTCGCTAGGAGCTGCCATGCCACGGCGAACCCCACGTATCGCCCTTGACGGAGTGAGAACGTTCCGCCGACTCCCCGGGTTCCTGAAGTCCGCTTCGGTATGCGTACTGATAGCCGGGCTTCTCTCCCCGCTCACCCAGACCGCGGCCGGAGCCGTCACCGCGGCCGCGTCCAACGACTACTGCGGCGGCCAGTGTTCGGACATCCTGCCGCCCGGCGAGAACGGCAACGCCACCCTCGCGCAGATCCTCCTCAACCAGTCCTTCGGCACCCAGCCCGCGCACGCCGAGGACCAGCTCGGGCCGTACGCCAACCTGGCCACGGGCTACAAGGGACTGTCCGACTCGACCATCAACAGCTTCTTCGCCGACGCCTCCTTCGGCGTCCCGTCCGACCAGGTCGCCTCGACCGAGAAGCCGAACGGGCGCGGCGACGTGACGATCGTGCGCGACAAGAAGACCGGTGTGCCCCACATCACCGGCACCACCCGCTACGGCACCGAGTTCGGCGCCGGGTACGCGGCGGCCGAGGACCGGCTGTGGCTGATGGACGTCTTCCGGCATGTCGGCCGGGGCCAACTGACCTCCTTCGCCGGCGGCGCCGCCGCCAACCAGGGCCTGGAGCAGGAGTTCTACCGCAACGCCCCCTACACCGAGTCCGACCTCCAGGCGCAGATCGACCGCGCGGTGGCGAACAACGGCGCCCGCGGCCAACAGGCCCTCGCCGACGCGAACGCCTACCTGGACGGCATCAACTCCTACATCGACGCCTCCGACAGCGGCCGGTACTTCCCCGGCGAGTACGACCTGACGGGGCACAAGGACGCCGTCACCAACGCCGGCACCATCGACCACTTCAAGATCACCGACCTGGTGGCGCTGGCCTCCGTCATCGGCACCCTCTTCGGTTCCGGCGGCGGCGGCGAGGTCGGCAACGCCCTCTCCCTGATGGCCGCCCAGGACAAGTACGGCGTCGAGCAGGGCACCAAGGTCTGGGAGTCCTTCCGCGAGCGCAACGACCCCGAGGCCGTGCTCACCGTCCACGACGGCCGGAGCTTCCCGTACGGCACCAAGCCCGCCACCGCCAAGGGCGAGGCGCTGCCCGACGCCGGCTCGGTGACCCAGGAGCCGCTGGTCCACGACCGCACCGGCAGCGCGGGCACCTCCGCCGCCAGGACCATGTCGGACACGGCCGCGAAGTCCACGCTCGGCTCCGCCCACCGGGGCATGTCCAACGCCCTCGTGGTGAGCGGCAAGCACACCGCCAGCGGCCATCCGATCGCCGTCTTCGGGCCGCAGACCGGCTACTTCGCCCCGCAGCTGCTGATGCTCCAGGAGATCCAGGGCCCCGGCATCAGCGCCCGCGGCGCCTCCTTCGCGGGGCTGAGCATGTACGTCGAGCTCGGCCGCGGCCAGGACTACTCCTGGAGCGCGACCACCTCCGGCCAGGACATCATCGACACCTACGCCGTCGAGCTGTGCCAGGACGACTACCACTACCTGTACCACGGCACCTGCACCGCGATGGACAAGGTCGAGCAGAAGAACTCCTGGTCGCCCACGCTGGCCGACGGCACGGCGGCGGGCTCCTACACGATGCGGGTGTGGCGCACCAAGTACGGGCCGGTGGAGTACCGGGCGACCGTCGGCGGCAAGAAGGTCGCCTACACCTCCCTGCGCTCCTCCTATCTGCACGAGGTCGACTCCATCATCGGCTTCCAGATGCTGAACGACCCCGGCTACATCAAGGGCCCCCAGGACTTCCAGAGCGCGGCGCAGCACATCAACTTCACCTTCAACTGGTTCTACGCCGACTCCCAGCACACCGCCTACTACAACAGCGGTGACAACCCGGTGCGCGCGGACGGCGTCGATTCCGAGTTCCCGGTGTGGGCCCAGCCCGCGTACGAGTGGCGGAACTGGACCCCGGACACCAACACGGCCGACTACACCGCGCCCTCCGCCCACCCCAACTCGATCGACCAGGACTACTACATCTCCTGGAACAACAAGCAGGCCAAGGACTACACCACCGCGTCCTGGGGCGACGGCTCCGTGCACCGCGGCAACCTGCTGGACGACCGGGTCAGGAAGCTGGTCGCGGCCGGCGGGGTCACCCGCACCCAGCTGGTGCAGGCCATGGCGTCCGCGGGCGTGAGCGATCTGCGCGCGGAGGACGTGCTGCCCGAACTGCTCCAGGTGATCAACTCCTCCCCGGTGACCGACTCCACCGCCGCCGGCGCGGTGAGCAAGCTCCAGGCCTGGGTGACCGCGGGCGCCCGGCGCACCGAGACCTCCGCCGGCTCCAAGACCTACGCCGACGCCGACGCGATCCGCATCCTGGACGCCTGGTGGCCGCTGCTGGTCAAGGCGGAGTTCCAGCCCGGCCTGGGCAGCGACCTGTACGACGCGTTCACCGGCAACCTGTCCGTCGACGAGGCACCGTCCGCCGGGCACGGCCCGACCGGCTCGCACGCCGGCAGCGCCTTCCAGTACGGCTGGTGGAGCTATGTCGACAAGGACATCCGGTCGGTGCTGGGCAAGAGCGTGCAGGGCCCGCTGGCCGCGCGGTACTGCGGCGGCGGCGACCTCGGCGCCTGCCGGGACACCCTGATCAGCACCCTGAAGCAGGCCGCCGGGACGACCGCCGCCCAGGTCTACCCGGGCGACAGTCTCTGCTCGGCGGGCGACCAGTGGTGTGCCGACTCGATCGTCCAGCGCACGCTGGGCGGCATCAAGCACGGCAACATCAGCTGGCAGAACCGGCCGACCTACCAGCAGGTCGTGGAGTACACCTCGCATCGGTGATCCCCGGCCGCGAAACCGGTGCCGGCGGCGGGTCAGGACACCCGGCCCGCCGCCAGCACCACCCGGGCCAGTTCGGGGTGGAGGATGTCGCTGTGCGCCCCGGCCGGCGGGCCGCCGCGGCGGACCACCGAGGCCGCGTCGATGTTCACGCACCCCGACGCGGGCAGGCCGCCCGCCAGGGCCCGGGCCAGATCGAGTTCGACGGTGCCGGGCACCGACTGCACCCCGTCGTGGCCCAGCGCGCCCCACCGGGGACCGAGGACGGCCGCGATCTCGTTGCCCAGAAAGGACCGGTCGTCCCCCGCCAGCCGCGAGGCCAGCGGGTAGAAGGTGCCGAGGGCCGCGTCGAAGTGCGAGTAGCAGCACACCAGCGGGCCGTCGACCCGCTGCTGCAGGTCCTTCAGCGCCCCCGACCGGTGCGGGTCGTCGGGCAGCCGCCGCGCGAACGCGTAGTGCGAGAAGGCGCCTTCGAGCAGCGTCACGGACTTCACCGTGCGCACCGCGGAGGGCAGCCCGCGCAGCGCGAACGCCACCAGACGGCCGCCGAAGCTGTGCCCGACCAGATGCACCCGCACCCCGGGTGCGGCCTGCGCCAGCTTGCCCAGCAGCGGCCCGAGCCCCTGCTCGCCGATGGTCCCGGCGCGCCCCTTCATCGTGTAGTACGCCGCCTGCCGCAGCAGCTCCTTGGCGCCCTCCCACGGGTTCGGCAGACGGAACCCCTCGGTGCCGGCCGGGGCCGCGACGGCGCCCAGCGCGTCGGCGAACTCCGCGCAGGCGGTGGCGGGTTCCTCGGTGAACACGGCCGGCAGCCCCGGCTCGTCGGTGTCGGCCGCGGGCCGCTGGGCGCCGTCGAGCAGCAGCCGCACCAGCCGGCCGAACTCCCTCAGCCCGGCGTCACCGTCCGGCCGTTCGTCCAGCAGCCGGGCCAACCGGTCGAGGACGGACGCCCGGCCCGGGAAGACCGCCAGCAGCGCGCGCCGGGTGTCCTTGTCCAGCGCCGGGCCGGGCGCGGCCTCCGCCTCCGTCGCCACCACGGACCTCGGGAAGTCGGGGATCGGCTCGTCGCTGAACCGCATCGACGGCCAGATCACCCCGACGTACCCGAGGCGCGCGTGCGGCGCGAGGCCCGGGAAGGGGGCGAAGAAGCCGCGGTAGAGGGCGGTCGCGGCCGAGCGGTCCTCGTTCCAGCCGTGGGCGAAGACGACCAGGTCACGGACGCCGCGCTCCGTGACCTGGGCCAGCAGGTGGTCGCGTTCGGACGGGTCCACGTCCCCGTCCGCGTCGAAGGTCAGCTCCCAGTAGGGAGACACGCTCATCCCAGGATCCGCCATGTCAGGCTCCCTGCCCCGCGGAAACGTCACGTGCTGTGATTGTCCCGCGACACTGCGGAGTTGACCAGAGCGCGTGGCTCACCCGTACAGGAGATATCCCTCGCGCATCCGCCGGAACGCGGCCAGTTCCCGCTGCCAGGCGCCCACCACCTCGTCGGTGCCGGCGCCCGCGTCGATCATCGTGCGCACCCGGTCCGAGCCGGTGAGCTTGTCGATCCAGTCGTCCGGGCGCCAGGCGAACCCGGACCACACCTTCCGCGCGGTCACCAGCAGCGCGATCCCGGTGCGCACCGGGTCGTAGGCGGCCCGGTCGGTCACATGGACCTGCACCCCGCCGACCGTGGTCCCCTGGAACTTGGAGAACGTGGGCGCGAAGTACGCCTCCCGGAACCGCACCCCCGGCAGCCCCAGCTCGTTCACGGCCGCCGCCCAGCGGCCGTCGACGCCCTCGGCGCCGAGCAGCTCGAACGGCCGGGTGGTGCCCCGCCCCTCGGAGAGGTTGGTGCCCTCGAACATGCAGGTGCCGGAGTACACCAGCGCCGTGTCCGCCGTGGGCATGTTCGGGCTCGGCGGCACCCAGGGCAGCCTCGAGGCGTCGTAGAAGTCCGAGCGCCGCCAGCCCGTCATCCGGACGGTCTCCAGCGGCACCGGCGCGGCGAGGAACTCCTTGTTGAACAGCCGCGCCAGCTCCGCGACGGTCATCCCGTGCGCCTGCGCGATCGGCTGCCGGCCGACGAACGTGGCGAACTCCTTGTGCAGCACCGGTCCCCGCGCCGCGCGGCCGGTGACCGGGTTCGGACGGTCGAGCACCACGAAGCGCTTGCCCGCGAGCCGGGCCGCCTCCATGCAGTCGTACAGCGTCCAGATGTACGTGTAGAACCGCGCGCCCACGTCCTGGATGTCGAAGACGACGGTGTCCACGCCGGACGCGGTGAAGACGTCGGCGAGGGGCTGCCCGCTCTTCAGGTACGTGTCGTAGACCGGCAGCCCCGTCTCCGGATCGTCGAAGCGGCCCTCGGAGCCGCCGGCCTGGGCGGTGCCGCGGAAGCCGTGCTCCGGGCCGAAGACCGCGGTCAGCCGGACGCGGGGGTCCTCGTGCATGACGTCGACGATGTGGCGGGCGTCCCTGGTGATGCCCGTGGGGTTGGTGACGATGCCCGTCCTCTGGCCGTCGAGGAGCCGGTAGCCGTCGGCCGTGAGTTCCTCGAAGCCGGTGTGAAAGGCCGCGCGGCCGTGCGGGGATGGGGCCGGTGCGGCCGCCAGGGTGGCTGTGGCCAGGAGGTTTCTTCGGGAGAGGTGCAAGGGGTGCCTCCGTCCGTGCGGAAGGTGCGGATCGTGTGTGGCGGGCGGCGCGGTTGCCCGCGCCCCTTTGAGGTTGGTGCGGCAGCCCTTCCTTCACACATACCGACCGGTTAGTCTGACCGCGCTGAGCCGAGTCGCGTCGCGTCGAAGGAGACCGATGGTGCATGCCGTGCAGGATGCGGGAGTGGTCGTCACCGGGG
>NZ_VOGW01000077.1 GCF_007896895.1 Streptomyces misionensis
GCCCTGCCCGGCTCCCCACCGCCTGGAACGCCTGCAAGGCCCCCTTGAGGACCTCCTCAACGACCCCGCCCACGAACCCCTCAAGGACGCCTGGCTCGAGGTCACCCTCACCGACCCGGCCCTGCCCTTCGAAGCCATGGCCCGGCTGCGCCGCCGCTTCCCCCACACGCTCAGCCTCAAGCACCTGCGCGCCTTCATCCCCGCCCAGGCCACCGACACCCCCACCTACACCGAACGCGTCCGCGGCCGCACCGAACTCGACATCGCCTGCGACTTCATCGCCGACCTGCGCGGCAGCGCACCCACGCCCGACGAACACGCCCTGCTGCAGCAGGCCGTCGACGCCGCCCGCGTGAACGAACTGCAGAAGGAAACCGTCTGATGCGCCTGCACCACCTCACTCTGCAGGCCTTCGGGCCCTTCGCCGGCACCCACACCGTCGACTTCGACGCCCTGTCCGCCGACGGCCTGTTCCTCCTGCACGGCGACACCGGCGCCGGGAAAAGCACCCTGTTCACCGCCATCTGCTTCGCCCTGTACGGCGAACCCCCAGTCGACCGCGACCTGATGCTGCGCAGCCACCACGCCCCAGCCGACCTGCTCACCCAGGTCACCCTCGACGTCACCATCTCCGGCCACCGGCTGCGCATCGACCGCGTCCCCCAGCAGATGCGCCCCAAGAAGAACGGCACGGGCGAAACCCTGCAGAAGGCCGAGACCCGGCTCAGCCAGTGGACCACCGACTCAGCCGGAAAGGGCCACTGGGAGGCCTCCAGCAAGTCCCACCAGGAGACAGGCAAGGAGATCAAGGACCTGCTCGGCATGAGCCGGACCCAGTTCTGCCAGGTCGTTCTCCTGCCACAGAACGAGTTCACCAAGTTCCTCTACGCCGATGCCGGCAAGCGCCGCGAACTCCTCGGCAAGCTCTTCCACACTGACCGGTACGCCTTCATCGAACGCTGGCTGAGCGAGCACAGCCGCACCATCCAGAAGAGCCGCGACGCCGCCTGCGACGAGGTGCTGCACCTGGCGGCCCGCATCCACCAGGCCGCCGGCCCGGACCTGAAATCCCAGTACGACGCTCCCAGCGCCGACGCCGCACACGACTTGACCGACCCCGCTCTGGCCTGGGCAGGCGACCTCATCCAGGCCAGCCAGGCCGACGCCCTGACCGCACAGGCCGACGCCGAGAACGCAAAGAAGAACCAGCTCGCCCACCAAAAGCTGGAAGCAGCCGCCCGCGAACTGCACAGGCAGCAGACCACCTACGCCACCGCCCGTGAACAACTGGACCGGCTGGACGAGCAGACCCCGCACCAAGAAGCCCTCAGCCGGCGCCGGGACCAGGCTCGGCGCGCCCAGCAATTGGCACCCCTGCTGCACGCCCTCAGCACCGCCCGCGCCGACCACACCCGCGCCCAGAGCCGTGAAAGCGACGCCCGCACCCAGCTCCTTCCCGAGCATGCCGCACTGGACGCCGCCGGCCTCGCCACGGCCGGACAGCACATCCGCGACGACATAGCCGTATTGAATACCCTCCTTCCTGAGGAGACGGGACTTCACGAGCTCACCGCCGAACTGAAGCGGACCGACGCCGAGCGGCAGGACTTCGCCATCCAGCAGCGCACTGCACGTGACTGGCTCGAAAAGGAGACCGCCCAGCGCGCCGCCCTGGAGATCCGCCGGGAGACGGCCCGCGAGGCCGAGGAAGAAAGCCGGCGCCAGCAGACCCAGCTGAACAGCCTGAGCGACCGCGTGGCGGCCGCCGAACGCCGCGACGCCCACCGTGCCCAGATCACCACCACCGAGCAGCGCCTGGCCACCGCCCAGGACAAAACCGACAAGGCCGCCCAGGCCCACATCGACATCCGCCGCCGACGCACCGAAGGAATGGCCGCCGAACTCGCCACCGGCCTCACCGACGGCGCACCATGCCCGGTATGCGGCTCCTGCTCCCACCCCCAGCCCGCCCAGGCACCTGACGGGCATCCCACGCGCGAGGACGAACAAGCCGCCGAGGAGACCCACCAGCGCCTCCAGCAGCAGCGCGACAAGATCGCGGCCGAGCTGCACAAGCTGCGCGAGGACGCCGCCGCTGCCACGGGCGAAGCCGGCGACACCCCGCTGGCCAGCCTCAAAGCCGACCACGAAACACTCACCACGCAGCTGGCCGACTCCCTCAAGCGAGCCGCCGACCGCAGGGGCGCCGAGGAGGAACTCCTCGCCCTCGACCGTGAACACACGGCCATGACCCAGCAGGACAGCACCGCAACCGCAGGCCTGTCCGACCGCAACGCCCACTACGACAATCGGTCCCAGCGGCACGCAGAACTCACCGCAAAACTCGACGCCGCCCGCGGCACCGCCCCCACCCTCGCGGCCCGCATCGACGACCTCACCCGCACCGCCAACCGTCTCGAGCAGGCAGCCGAGGCATCCCGCACCGCCGACACCGCCACCCAGACCCTGCACACACGCACCAGCGAAGCCACCGACGCCGCCACAGCCCAGGGCTTCGACACACTCACCGACGCCGAACAGGCCCTGCTCAGCGACCAGGACCTGACCGACCTCGAAGAAGCGATCAACACGTGGCGCGAGGCCCGCGCCTCCCACCAAGCCGTCCTCGACGACCCCGCCCTACAGCAAGCAGCCGCCCAGCCGGCCGTCGACATCGAAACCGCGGCAACCCTGCGCGCTACAGCAGACGACCAGCACGCACAAGCAGTCACCGCCTCCAGCACCGCACAGACCCGCA
Organism: Streptomyces misionensis; assembly: GCF_007896895.1. Lineage (GTDB taxonomy): Bacteria > Actinomycetota > Actinomycetes > Streptomycetales > Streptomycetaceae > Streptomyces > Streptomyces misionensis_A. The sequence goes on from NZ_VOGW01000077.1 coordinate 2,759, forward strand.
CCACCGAACTCACCACCCTCACTGCCACCCTGGCCGAAGTCGTCGAGCGCCTCAAAGCACTCGAGCAGGCCCACCACACCGCCCGCCACCTCGCCGACCTCGCCACCGGCACCGCCCCCGGCACCCGCATCCGCATGCAACTGGAGGCCTACGTCCTGGCCGCCCGCCTCGAACAGGTCGTCACCGCCGCCAACACCCGCCTGCACCTCATGTCCGAAGGCCGCTACGCCCTGCGCCACTCCGACCACCAAGCCGCCCACGGAGCCCGCTCCGGCCTCGGCCTGGAAATCACCGACGCCTGGACCGGCCACCCCCGCAAGACCGACACCCTCTCCGGCGGCGAATCCTTCTTCGCCTCCCTCTCACTCGCCCTCGGCCTGGCCGACGTCGTCACCCACGAAGCCGGCGGCAACCCCCTGGACACCCTCTTCATCGACGAAGGCTTCGGCACCCTCGACGACGACACCCTCCACAACGTCCTCGACGTCCTGGACTCCCTACGCGCCCACGACCGCACCGTCGGCGTCATCAGCCACATCCCCGAACTACGCCGCCGCATCACCCAGCGCCTCCATGTCCGCAAAGGCCCCACCGGCTCCACCCTCGCCCACCTGACCGAAGCAGCCGAATAAGCTGCTCAGGAGAGCGGAGCATCCGCCACGCCCTCCTGAGCACCCAGCCGACCCCACGGAGCGCCGCACCTCCATGGCCCCCGACATCGAGCTACGGCCCCACCAAAAGAAGCCGTCGCCGCCGCTACCGCTACACTCCGCCACCACACCCGCGCGAGCGTGATCGCCGCCTGCGGCACAGGCAAAACCCTGATCGCCGCCCGCACCACCGCCCGCATCGCCCCCTAACGCTCGGAGGGGGGTTTGTTGGTGTACCACGGGTTTGTTGGCCTGGTGTGTTGTGGGTTGGTTGAGAGTGGCCGGGTGCGCGGTTCCAGTGGGTAGTTCGGGGTGTGAGCTGGGGTTGTGTCGTGCGCGCTGAGTGGGGCCGGGTTCATTGTGGGTTTCGTCAGCGTGTAAAGGCTCGGTTCGCGTTTGTGCTGGTCAGCGCTGTTTTGCCTGTTCGGTGGGTGGGGGTTAGCGGTTGCGGGTGGGGCGGTTGTGTTGTTCGGCGAGGTGGTCGAGTTGTAC
>NZ_VOGW01000078.1 GCF_007896895.1 Streptomyces misionensis
GGCTTGCAGGCTGCCGCGTCACCGGGTGATTGTCAGTGGTAGGCGGCAAGATACGCGGTGGGGGGAAGGAGGATGTGATGTCGTTATCGCGTTCTACCGGTACTGGATCCACCGCGTCGCCAAGCGGGTGCCGCTGGTGTGGGATCGAAGCGCGCGGGCATGGTCGGCAGCACGTCACGGGGGTGGGCTGGCACGTCTGGGCGGCTCCGACGCCGCAGCAGCGCAAGGAACGCATGCTGCAGCGACGTGCCGTGAAACCGGTCAGGAAGCCAGGGCCTGAAGGTCGCTGAAGGCGTCCCTCAGCTGTGCGGGGACGTCTTCGCGGGTGGTGAGGGTGGTGACCAGGCCGTAGAGCATGTCGTCCTTGCCGTCGGGGCTGGTGTGCTCCGCCTGTTCCTTGATCATGGTGAGGACACGGGCGCTGAACTTGCCGCCGCGGTGTGCGGCGAAGTCCTCGGCGGTCCACTGCGTGTCTGCGGGGCGCGGCCAGTGCGTGTTGGCGGCTGTGGCCCATTGGGCGTCGGTGAAGAGTTCCTCGAGTTCGTTGAACCCGTCTGCCTCGCCGATCCAGGTGACCTGGGTGTCGGGGTCGAGTCCGGCCTTGATCAGCCTTTCCGTTCTGAAGTGCTTGTTGGTGCGGCTGTCGGCGTCGACCATCAGCATGACGGTGCGGCGGTTCTTGACGAGGTATCCGGCCAGGTGGAGGGCCCCTTCGTTGTTGCCGCAGGCCCACAGGGCAATGCCCGCCGCTTGGAGGGGCAGGCCCTGGGAGAGTCGGAACAGCAGCGGCAGGCACTGCTGTTCCGTAGGGCCTTCGACGGCGAGGAAGCACCGTTCGTGCAGCAGGACGGAGTTGCGCAGTCCTACGGCGGAGGCGATCTGCCCGAGGTGGAAGTCGATCCCCTCGTGGGATTCGTCCATGAGGCGTTCGACGATGGTGCGGCCGCTGTCGCTGAGGCGGAGGTGGACGACGTCGGCGATGTCGACCCCGTCGATGAGGTTCATCGAGTGGGTGGCGACGACGACGCTGACGTGGGGCAGGGCGCACTGTTTGCGGATGATGTCCATGACGGTGCGCTGGTGGCGGTAGTCCAGGTGGGTGTCGGGCTCGTCGTAGACGACGATGGTCTGGGTCGGCTCCGCATGGCCCTCCTCCCCCGCGGCGGCGAGTTCGCTGTTCTCGAGCAGGTTGCTGGTCCATTCCCAGACCGCCAGAGCGATCCGGCGGTTGCTGCCCTGCCCGGAGCGGGTGAGGTCCACCGGCTCGCCGTCGGCCTTGGAGACCTCCAGGGGGGCGCGTTTGAAGCCGCCCTTGAAGGAGACCTCAGGCTTGACCTGCACGCCGACAAACTCCCGGCAGTGCCGGCGGATGTGCTGGCACAGCGAGTCGGCTTCCTTCTCCAAGCGCTGAGTGATCTCCGTTTCGATCTCCCTCACCCGCCCCTGAAGCGTCTCGTCCTCCAGGTAGGTCTCGTAGCAGCTGCTCAGCGCGGTCCGCACCGCGTCATCGGGCTTCTCATCCTTCCCCCCGAAGGACAGCAGCCGCGGCAGACGCTCCTGGAGCTCCTTGGGCAGCGGCTGCCACTGCTCCACCTGCGGCGCGGTGACCGCATAGGCGGTGAGCGCCTGCAACAGGTCGTCTTTCAAAGGGCCGGCCGGGGACAACGAGAACTCTGCGACCAGCTCGGCAAGTTCGCCCTTCAGTAGGCGCGTCAGGTCGTGGAGTCGGCTGTCGGCCGGCCGGGAACCGAAGTACTGCCACTGGGGAGGCTGCCCCTGTTCGGAAATGCGGCGGATCCGCAGAGTTGACGACAATCCGGTGGCAGCCTGTTCCGCGGCGTCGAGGCGGAAGGTCCCTTCGACCCAGGTGCGGGCGCAGCGGCCGCCTACGGATCCTTCCGTCTGCTCGTAGGTACGGTCCTCGTCCGTCAGCCGGTGGATGCCCAGCAGGAAGGCCAGCGCCGTCAGCACGGCGCTCTTCCCTCCGTCGTTGTGGCCGGCCAGGATCGTCGGACTGCTGACCGGGACGTCCTCGATACGGGCCAGGGAACGGAAGCCACAAGCGGAAAAACGGATGAGGTACACAGTCGACGTGCTCCGAATCTCCCCTTCCCCGGCCGGTAGGGGTGACGTGCGGTGTTAGACAGGCAGAAGGGGCGCTCGAGACGCCAGCGCAGACCGTCATACTAGAGGTATCCCTCACAACAACCGCACGTTTTCCGCCCGTTGCACGAGGCCGCCGGGGCGGGCAGCAGAGCTGGCCACCGGAATCGAGTGACGCGTGCGCGGGCCGCCCGACGGCGGACTGAGACGGCAGCGGCATCGGTAGCGAACAGGTCTCACCGATACCTGACCCGGGTCAGCCCTTCGCCAACGCGTCCTGATCGTTGCTCCGTCTATGCGCCTTCCACTGGTTGTGGTGCCAAAAGCACACCCAGTGTTGCAGGCAGGGCGTTGAGGGCCTCCTCAGCCAAGCCCACATGGCGTCACCAGCACCGTCTACGCCCACGTCTGCCCGCCCAGCAAGCCGCCATCACCACCCTCAGCGACGCCCTCCACGCGGATACCGTCTCCGACGGCACAGCTGCCACCCCGTAACGCTGGACCACCTCCGAGAATGCCGGCGGCCCCACGAAATACCTCGTGGGGCCGTCAACGTCCGGCTGCGCGTTGCCGCCAAGTAGTTGCACGGTGGGTCCCTTGACCTCATACCGAGGAACCCACCCACTCTTCCGCCAAGTCCACCTGTGCGAATTCAGCTACTGAGCCTCGCACGCATAGCGGCCGGCCCCTCCGAGCTGCTGAGAGGCCCGCTGTCGACGAGGCGGCACGCTTCGCGGTGGACCTGGTGAGCGAAAACGACGGCGCGATGAACCGGGCGGCTCGTGTTCCGTACGGGGCCGCCCCCGGTGTGCCGTCAGCCGGGCCGTGCGGCGCCCGCGGCCTGCCGGGCCGCGTACCAGCGAGCACGGTCGCTCCCTTGGCGACGGCGTCGTCGACGGGTGTCCGCAGACCTTCGCCCAGGTCGGCGACACTGTCGTCGGCGTCGCCGGGCCGGAGCTGTTCTTGGTGGACGGGACGGTGCCCAGGCCCGAGGCTGCGCTGGGCGCCGTGTTGCACTCGGCGGACATCACCGCGCCAGAAGCCGCCGTCCGTACTCTGTTCTCGCGGCGCATTTCAGCCGACCAGCAGCTTCAGTCGATCGTGACTGACCTCGGTGCGAGCCACTATCGCGGGAACGGCGACCCCGGGCAACAGCAGACGCCACATCCGCATGGTGCGTTCGCTGAGGTCGTCGCGGCCGCTGGCCACGGCGGAGAACATCTGCATGCCTGTGCAGGCCTCGGTGACGAATTCCCCCAGTTCATCCGGTGACACGCCGGCCTGCAGTTCATTGGCGTCCTGGGCGTCGCGCAGGCATTCCGACATGATCATCACCCAGGACTGATAGGGCGTGGCGTCCCGGGTTCCCATGGAGGCCTGCTCTCCTGTCAGGCGTACTGCGGCTCTCAGGAGTGGATCGACCTGGAGCATGTGTGACCACAACAGGGTGATGTCGACCAGGCGTTGGAGTCCTTGTGACTGGAGCCGGGGGACGATCAGGTCCGGCTGCGCGTTCATGACCGCGTGCGCCAGGTCTTCCTTCGAGTCAAAGTGGAAGTACAGCGCTCCCGTGGTCAGCCCGGCCCGTTTGAGGATCAGATTGATGCTCGCGCCCGCATACCCGTACTCGTCGAAGGCCTCGGCCGCTGCCCGCAGGATGGCCCTGCGTGTCTGCATCGCACGCTCTTGTTTCAGCTCCGCCACGATGCCTCTCACTTCCCGAAAACGTAACGTTCTCTATGTTAAGCGACCAGGCATGAGGCTTCAAGTCTCACCATGTGGACGTTTCGCGGATATGGCTTGTGCGGTGGTCGGTCGCCAGCAATTCAGGTCGAGGTTTACCGACATCTCCCTTCCCAAAAAACCGAACATTCTTTATGTTGCTACCTGCGGGCGACCCAACCGGATCCACGGGTCACCTCTGTCCGTTGTTCGTTCCGCACTCCTGAGGGGGGAGACCGCATGCTTACCACGCTGCCCAACACGCCGTCGACGATGACCGACGAGCGGCCGGTGTCCGCGGCCGAGGTGCACAAACTGGACGCGAACGAGGTTCTGCTCACCGACTGGCAGCACATCGGCGCCGATCGCTTCAGCGTCTCCGCACGCTGGCCCGCGCGGCACCGCTTCTACGCGGAGAAGCAGGACCAGCGCGATGCGCTCCTGCTCGTCGAGTGCGTGCGCCAGTCGATCCCGATGCTCTGCCACTCCGCCTACGACACGCCTTTCGGCTTCCGGCAGGCCTGGGAGAACCTGCGCTTCGCCGTCGAGCCCTCGATGCTGGCCCGAAACGGCACCGACCTGGCGATACGGCTCGACATCAGCTGCTCCGACGTTATACGCCGCGGATCGCGCCTCGGGGGCATGACCATGGACGTGCAGGCGTCGTGGCAGGGCGTGCCCGCGGCGATCGTCCGCACCAAGTTCAACAACCAGTCGCCGGTGGTCTATCAGCGTCTGCGGGGGGCGAACGGCGACGTTGCGACGGCCCACGCGGCCGCGCTGGCGCCGGGGCGCCCGGTGTCTTCCGAACTCGTCGGCCGGCACCGTGCCTCGGACGTGGTGCTGGCGCCGGCGCCGGACCATCCCCCATACCACTGGTTCCTGAGGAACGACCTCGCCCACCCGATCCTTTTCGACCACCCGGTCGACCACTCCCCCGGCATGCTGCTCCTCGAAACCGCCCGGCAGGCGGCACTGGCACGGTGTACCCGGGCGGCGACGGTGGTCGGCATGACGACTCGCTTCATCCACTACGCCGAGTTCGACGCACCGTGCCTTGTCAGCACCGCGCCACTGCCGACTGCGGACAGCCGGGACGGGGCCCGGACCGTCCAGGTCACGCTGTCGCAGAACGACCGCGTGCTGTTCACCGCCGACGTGATCACTGCCCGCGTGTAACCCGCCGGGTCACTCGGGGGCCCGGTCCGCAGATCCGTCCCCACCGCTCATGCGGCCCCGGCCACGGTCGGTGACGGGATCTGCGCCTCCGAAGGTCCGGCGCCGTGCCACTGGACCTCGTTCACCGCGTCCGGCACCCGGGCGCCACCGAGGGCGAGACGTACCGACTCGGCCACCGAGACGCCCGCACGGTCCTGCGCCTCCCAGGTGGAGGCACCCAGGTGCGGGGTGCAGACCACCTGTTCCAGATCCAGGAGCGGGGATTTTGTGCAGGGCTCCTCGGCGAAGACGTCCAGGCCAGCCGCTGCCACGTGCCCGTCCAGCAGGGCGTTGTACAGGGCGGCTTCGTCGACGAGGCCACCGCGTGCAACGTTGACCAAGCGAATGCCTCGCTTGGCCTTGGCCAGCTCAGGCGCGCCGATGAGGCCGAGCGTCCGCGGTGTCCGGGGGAGGTGGACGGTGAGGAAGTCGCTGGCTGCCAGGACCTCGTCCAACGACAGCATCTGCACGCCCAGTCGGGCGGCCCACGCGGCGTCGACGTACGGGTCGTAGGCGATCACGTCCATCCCGAACGCCTTCATCCGCTCGGTGACCAGCGTGCCGATGCGACCGAGGCCCAGCACGCCCAGCGTCTTGCGAGCGAGTTCACCGCCGACGTACTTGGACCGGTTCCACTGGCCACTCTTCAGTGCCTGCCCCGCCTGCGGGATGTTGCGAGCCGTGGCGATCAGGAGGCCGCAGGTGAGCTCGGCTGCGCTGACCGCGTTGGCCTGTGCCGCGTTGACCACGAGGACGCCGGCCGCTGTGGCGGCGGGCACGTCGACGTTGTCCAGGCCCACGCCCGCGCGCGCGACGACCTTCAACCGGCTTCCTGCGGCGAGCACTTCGGCGTCCACACGGGTGACCGAGCGGATGAGGACGGCGTCGGCGTCGGCGACGGCAGCGAGGAGCGCGCCGCGGTCGGCGCCGTCACACCGGCGGATCTCGACCTCCGGGCCCAAGGCACCGACGGTGGCCTGCGACAGTTCTTCGGCGATCAGGACGATCGGCCTGCTCATGGGGAGACTCATTCCTTGTCGGGTGCGGGCAGATCCCGCAGTGCGGTGAGGAGTTGGTCGACGGACCGTTCGATCGCGCCCGGGCGGGGGCGGCCGCGCGCGGTGGACTGGGCGGCGAACCGCACTGCCCGGGGCAGTTCGTCCCAGGCGGCCGACGCCACCGCGGCGCGTGCGGGGTCGGTGTTCCCGTCCGCGGCGTCGAGGGCCAGCTTGAAGGTGTGGTGGCGGGCGGCGGCCCACAGATCGTCCACGTACCGGGCGACCGCGGCCGGGTTGGCGCGCAGCACCTCACAGGTGTGGCGCAGGGACATGTCGAGGTCGAGGACCCAGGTTCCGGTGCCGGGCGTTGCGCCGCAGTCGGTGGCGGGCGCCCAGTCGAGCCAGCGGTAGTGGTCGGCCGGCGGAATGGTGGATTCTTCACCGAGGGCGAGCACGTCACGCCGGGCGACCTCTTGCGGCGGCTGGGTCCAGGGCGCGAGGGCGGTGGCGAGTTCCGCGTCGCCGATCCAGCCGAGGTAGGGGCGCTGCATGCCGTTCGGTGTCAGGGCCGAGAAGTGGTCGGCCACCAGCCACTGGCCATCGCGGCGGTCCTCGAGCAGGACCCAGTGCGGGGCATCCGCCAGGCCCTGCGCCGGTGACCAGGGAAGGTGGCGGGTGTTGGCCACCGCGAGGACGCGCCGGTGCTGCAGCAGTGCCAGGTGCAGTGCCTCGCGTGCGGTGGACCAGTCGCGCGTACCGGCGTAGGCGAGCTGGCGACCATCGTCGGTTGTGTCGATCCGCGGGTGGTGGGAGAAGGCCAGCTCGCCCGCGGGGAGGTCGGTGCGGACAGCGAGCCGGACGCCGCGGGCCAGTCGGCGCCGGACCTCGGGGATGTCGGGTGCCAGGCGGGCCAGCAGGTTCGTCGTGTAGCAGCTCAGGTCGGGCATGGTGGTCGGGGCGCCGGTCAGGAACACGTGGCCTCCAGGCCGTCGGCGTCGGATGGGAAGCGGGACAGGGAGAAGGCGCAGCTGAGGGGCGTGTGGGAGCGGTCGCGCAGGCTGATCCAGCGGTATCCGCCCCACTGGCCCTCCCGGCTGCCGGGTGGGACGTCGATCGACCAGGGGCTGCCGGTCAGCCCGGTGCCCGCCGCTTTGACGCAGGCCTCCTGTGCCGTCCAGACCCAGGCCAGTTCGACGCCGCGTCGGTGCTCGGAGAGCGGGATTACGTCCTGGGCATGCCGTCCCAGGCAGCGGTGGAGGAGGCTGTCCGGGACGTGAGGGGCGGGCAGTTGGACATCGACGCCCACGCGCTGGCCGCGGCCGACCGCGACAGCGATCGCCAGGCCGTCGTGCGAGATGCTGATGCCGGTGGCGGGGTCGCCGTCGAGCAGTGGCCGCCCGTTCGCGTCGGCTCGTATCGGCGTCGACGCCCGCTCAGGCACGGTGAGGCGCAGCAAGTGGCGCAGCAGGGAGCGGCCTGCGAGGAATTCGGCGGTGCGTCGGCGGGGCAGGGCAGCCGCGACGGCCCGGTCGTTGGGGTCCGCTGCTTGGCGCAGCCACGGGCCGAGCTGTCCGGTGGCCACCCATACGTCCGGGGCCGCGCGCGTGATGAGGGTCGTCATGCCTGTAGCTCCGCAAGCCACGGATCCGCGTGATCGGCAACGGCGTCCAAGACGAGTTCGGTGACGCCGCCGCCGATGCCGAACACGGCTGCCTCTGCGCGGATCCGCTGGGCTCCGTCGTGCGACAGGCCGTCAGCTCCCTGGAGTTGAGCGCAGACGGCCAGTACGGAGTCGGCGGTCAGGCCGACGGCGGACTTGAGCAGGGCTGCGGCGGCGAGGTCCTGGTGCCGGGTGATCCGCTCGCCGAGCGTTTCGCACAGTGCGTGCAGTTGGCCGACCTGGACGAGACAGGTGGCGAAGCGCTGGCGTACGGAGCTGTTGTGCCATAGCGGGCGCCCGTCCACGTGGCGCCGGGTCAGCCGTTCCTTGGTGTCGGCGAGCACACGGGCGGTCAGGGCGCGGGCCCACAGGCCGCCCGCGAGTCGTTCGGTTCCCATGTGCTGGGCGAAGGCGAGCATGCCGCGCCCTGGGCGGCCGACAAGCAGGTCCGGCGCGAGCCTGACGTCCGTGAACTCGACGTGTCCGGTGGCGGATCCAGCAAGCAGGTCGGTGTCGGCGGGGGTGATCCGGACACCGGGTGCGTCGGCCGGTACGAGCACCCAGGTAAAGCTGGTGAAGTGGCGGCCGGGGCGGTGCCGGGCCAGGACGAGGAACCAGCTGGCCGCGCAGGCGGTGGTGATCCAGCGTTTGCCGCCGCGCAGCACGATCTCGTCCGGGCCGATCGTCATCTCCGTACCCAGGTCGGCGAGGTCCGAGCCGGCCGCCGCACTGTCGGTGGCGGCGAGCGCGAGGGTGTTCGCGCCGGAGAGAACGCTGTGCAGCGCCTCGTGTACAGGGCCGCTCGCGGGTGCGCCTGCGGCCAGGATCGGTAGGGCGCTGGCGGTCTGGACCAGGAGGCTGAGCGTCACGCCGTTGTCGCCGCGGGCGTCGACGGCGGTGAGGAGTTCGGCCAGTCGTCGCGGGGCGACATCTCCCTTGTTGTCGTAGAGCCCCTCGATCAGCCCCGCCGCGCCGCATGTTCGCCACACAAGCGCGGCCGGGGCTTTCTCGGGCAGGTCGGCGAGGGCGGCGGCTGGGTCGGGCGGCGAGGCCGGTGGCCTGGCGGTTGTGGTTGTCGTCCCATCAGTCAAGGCGCACCTCGGAGTCCATCAGGGCAAGTTTGCCGTCCACGAGGTGGAGGCGGTCGTTGCTGTAGTTGAGGGCTGCCGAGCGCAGGTCCCGCAGGCTCTGTTCCAAGCGTGTGGGCGAGTTTTTGAGGTAGCCGTGGCGCATGCCGACGGCGTCCACCAGGTCGTCGACGGCCTGGTAGCACTGTTCGGCGGCGGTGATTTTGAGCCCGTTCAGGAGTAGTTGGATGTGCGGGACGGTGAGGTCCGGGGTCTGCTCGACGGTCTTGCGGGTCTGTTCGAGCAGGGCATGTACGGTGTCGATGCGCTGCCTGGCCCGCGAGAGCCGGGTGAGCAGCAGTTCCGAGCCGAGGTCGGCGCGTCGCCGGTTCTGCGGGGAGCGCAGCAGTTTGACGACGCGGGATAGGGCGCCCGCCGCGGTGCCGAGCCAGCAGGCCGACCAGCCCAGGTGGGCCATGGGGGCAAACACCGTGGTCACGATCGTACGGAAGGTGTCGTGCGCGCCGATCACGTGATGCGGGGGGACGGTACCGGTGAGGCGCAGCCCGACGCTGTGGCTCGACCGCATGCCCAAGGGCTCCCAGTCTCCCGACCGTTCGATCTCCAGTTGGTCGCGATGAGCGTAGACGAGGGAGACATCCTGCGGGGAGGCGCATCCGGGGCTCTGCATGGTGATGAGGAAGCCGTCGGCGTGCTCGCCTCCGGTGACGATCGGTGCGAAGCGGTCGATGGCGAGGCCATCCTGGTGCGCGGTGAGGGCCGTCTGCGAGGTGAGCAGGTGGCCGCCCTTGCCGGACTCGGTGGTGACAGAGGCCAGGTAGTGACGGCCGGCGGCGATTTCAGGCAGCAGTTCGTCGCGCAGCCGGGGGTGAGCAAACCTCACCAGGGCGGCGACCTGCTGGCAGTGCATGACGAAGATCATCGCGACGGACATGTCAACGCGGCCGAGAGCGATGCCCGCACGGATCAGGTCGGCGGATGTGCCGCCGAGACCGCCGTGTCGACGCGGGACGAGCAGGCCGAGCAGGCCGGTGCTGCGCATCTGGTCGAGCGCCTCCACGGGGAAGGTGGCGTCCCGCTCGTGCCGGGCGAGATGTTCGCCGGCCACGGCGGCGACTTCCTCGACCCGGTCGTCGATACTCGGGGCGGCCAGGGCCGGGGCCGCGGTCGACGGTTCGAGGAGGACGGCGGGGGCGCTCATGCCGCCGCCCTGAAGGCGTCGCCCGCGAGGCCGTGCTGGGCGTCGATCGCCGCGGACACGGCTTCCCACAGGCTGCCGGCTGTGGCGAAGGTGGTGTCGTTCATGGCGTCGTCGGGGAGCATCACCTCGAACGTGTCCTCGAGGGCAAAGAGCAGCTCGATGGCCTGCATGGAGTCGAGGCCGTACGTGCGCAGGGGCGCGTCGGGCTCGATCTCCTTGCCGTCGAGGAACTTGAGGAAGGGCACGAGCGCGTCGCTGAATCGAGGGTCCATCACTTCACTCCCAGGGTGGGGCCGGTGTCGGCCGTGACAGTCGTACGGGTCAGGTGGATGCGGGTGACTTCGGGGGCACGGTCGGGGTCGTCGCCGTCGACAACGGCCTCGATCGGCAGCGGGTGGCCGAGGAAGGCGACGAGGCTCGCGCTGAGGCCGTAGGCGCCGACGTTGGGGACGGCCAGGACGTCGCCGGGGCGCAGTTCGGGTAGCTTCGCCGCTCGTGACCAGGTGTCGAGCGGGGTGCACAGCGGCCCGGTGACCAGGGCATCGAGGACGGCGGGGGGCGGTGCGGCGACGTCGGTGGCGTCGAGGGCGAGCCGGGGGTTGAGCGGCGGGAGGCGGCGCAGTCCCGGCATGCCGCCCAGGTGGTTGATGCCGGACTCCAGAACGACGACGTCCTTGCCGTGCGACTGCTTCACGTCGAGGACGGAGGTCAGCAGCACGCCCGCGGTCCCGACCAGGTAGCGGCCGGCCTCGAAGACGATGCGGGTGCCGTCATCGTTGCGGCCTGGCAGTTCCTCGTCGAGCAGTGCGGTGAGGCCGGGGCGCAGCGCGCTGAAGTCGATGCGCTCCCCCGCGCTGGCGAAGGGGGCGCCGAAACCGCCGCCGAGGTCGAACACGCGCAGGCGTACGCCGTGCTCGGTGAGGGCCGCGCGCAGGGATTTCGCGGTGCGCAGGGAGCGCTCGAACTGTCCGAGGAGGTCCTCGGTTTCGGCCAGGTTCGTGCCCATGTACAGGTGCAGGCCGATGATTTCGGCGTGCGGCCGGTCGGCGAACCGGGCCGTCTCGCGCAGCACCCATCGGGTGTCGGCGCCGAACTGCGAGGCCACACCGGTCATCGCCAGGCCCTGGCCGGGCACTGGCTGGTCGTCGTTGATCCGCAGCAGGCACTGGACTCGGATGCCATGGCGCCCGGCGATGCGGTCCATTTGCTCAATGGCGTGCGGGGAGTCCACCGAGAATTGGCGCACTCCGGCGCGCAGCGCCTGGCCGATCTCCTCGTCCCGCTTGCCGGGCCCGCTGTAGAGCACCTCGGTGGCGGGCCAGCCCGCGACGAGGGCGGCTTCGAGTTCACCGCTGGAGCAAACCTCGGGGCTCGCTCCCTGTTCGCGCAGGACGCGCAGGAGGGACGGGTGCGCGTTGGCCTTGAGGGAGTAGTAGACGCCGCTGTCGGCTGGCAGTGCGTCGCGCAGCGCGCTGTGGTTGCGGCGCACTTCAGCCAGGTCGTAGACGTAGGCGGGGGTCGGGATGCGGGACAGCAGGCCCGGCGGCAGCGACAGCGCCGGGGCGACGGTCTCAGCGGGTGCGGACACGGACGGCCTCCTCGGCCAGCGCGGCCAGCGCCTTGCGGTCGACTTTGCCATTCCCGGTGAGCGGGAGCGCATCGACCGGCCGGCAGTGGCTGGGGATCTTGAATTCCTCGATCTGCTCCCGCATGCCGATCAGCACTTCGCTCGGGTCGAGGTCGCTGACGACGAACAGCTGGGCGGGGGCGGAGGGTTGGGGAGGCAGGACGGCTGCGGCGGTGACGCCGGGCACGCGGCGGGCGGCCGCTTCGACCTCGGTGGCGCTGACGCGGAAGCCGCTCTCCTTGTAAATGTCGTCGCGACGCCCGTCGAAGTACAGGAAGCCGTCCTCGTCGATCCATCCATGGTCGCCCGTGTGGAGTTGAGGGAAGAGTCCCTCCACGCGGCGGAAGCGCTGGGCGGTGAGTTCGGGGCGCCGCCAGTAGCCCGCCATCACGTTGGGTCCCCGTACGACGATCTCGCCGATCTCACCGGGAGCGAGGCGGCGGCCGTCGTCGTCCACGACGAAGACCTCGACGCCGGGCAGCGCGCGGCCGCTGGATCCGGGGCGCTCCAGGTCGCCGTCGGGCGGCATGATGGTGGCCCGCTTGCACTCGGTCAATCCGAACATCAGCTGGACGTGCAGGCCAGGCAGGGACGTGCGTAGGGACCGCAGCGTCTGGGCGGGCATGGCCGCGCCGGTGTTGGTCAGCAGCCGCAGCGGCGGTGTGCTCCCGCCGCGGTCGCGGCGCAGTAGCCGGGCCAGCGCCTCGGCCACGGAGGGGACCGCCGCGAGGACGGTCGCACCGGCGCGCACGAGGTTGTTCAGGAGCGCGGGCCCGACCTCGGCGGGGCGTCCGAGCGTGACGTGGGCGCCGGCCAGGGCCGACAGGAACAGCTGGTAGAGCCCGTAGTCGAAGGAGAGCGGGAGCGGGCTGTAGATGACGTCGGCGGGGCGGTAGCCGAGGACGCTCTGGATGGCGCGCGCGGAGAACGTCAGTTGCCGGTGAGTGCTGACGACGGCCTTTGGCAGGGATGTCGTACCGGAGGTGTAGATCAGGCACACGGGATCGACAGCGAGCGGTCCCGGCGGTGTCCTCTCGGGTACGGGACCGTCGGCGAAGGCCGTCTGTGCCAGGGACGCGGTGCTCTGCGTGCGGATGTCACGACGCTGCGCCGCCTCGCGCGCGGCGTCGTCGTCGGTGACGAGGAGCGCCGGTTCACAGTCGTCGAGGACGTGGTCGAGCTGAACGCCGCGTACCTGTTCGTGGAGCAGGGAGAAGGTGATGCCGGCACGCGAGGCGGCGTACACCAGGGCCGGCTGGACGACGGAGCCGGGCGCGCACACGACGAGCCGGTCGCGGCGCTCCAGGCCCTGTTCGAGCAGCCATGCGGCGAGGCGGCGCGATGCGGCGTCGAGCTCCCGGTAGGTCAGGGTCCGGTCGGCGCTGCTCACAGCGGGGGCGTCCGGCCGGGTGGCGACCGCCTCGTCGAGGAGGTCGTGCAGCAGATCGGCGTGGGCGGACATCAGTTCCCTCCGGAGGTGGCTATGAGGGCGTGCGGGGACAGCGGTGCGGCGTGCAGGGCGCTGAGGACGATGCGGCCGACGCCGTCGAGGTGGTGGAGGTTCTCCGGGACGAGGTCGTCGGCGGCGCATTCGACGGACAGCTCCTGTTCGAGGCGTTCGACGATCTCGACGACGCGGAACGACGTGAACCCCGGAAGGTGGGCGAGGGATTCCGCGTCCCGCACTGCGGCGTCGTCGACGCCGAGTACCGCAGCGATGGTGCCGGCCACCCGGTCGCGCAGCGGGCCGGGCACCTCGGCGAAGCCGCTGCCGTCTTGCGCAGGGGCGGGCGCCGTGTCCGCAGCGGCGAACACCTCGTGGTCACGCCTGAGTTGCGTGCGTAGGAGGTCGAAGGCACCGGTGGGTTCGGAGCGGCCACGGGCCACCCGGCGGTAGCCGACATAGACGCTCTCGGCGAGCGCATCCCAGGCGGCGACGTGGGCGTCGCGCACCGCCTCGCCGACGCCGGACGGGCCGTCGAGGAAGCGGGCGTGCAGCCTGCGGGAACGGGCGAGCAGCCAGGTCTCCAGGGTGAGCCGGTCGAAGGCGGCGGCGCGGTCGGGGTGGTCGGCGTACGCGGCCACGTAGGCGTCGACGGCGTTGTCGTCGCCCAGATCGGTTACGGCGGCGGGCGGGGCGGGGCGGCCGGCCCCCCCGGCGGTGGCGGGCCGGCCCCGCGGCCCCGGGCCGCCGACGAAGGGCCCACCGGCAACTACGCCTCCGCCCCCGCCGCCCGCGCCCGGCCCCAGCCCGGCGCCGTGGGGGGGCGGATGACCGTCGGAACGGTCACCGACGCCTACCGCGGGGGGCCCGCCCGCCAGTTCACCGCACCCACCGTGCACCGGGCCTTCTCGGTCCCGTACGG
>NZ_VOGW01000079.1 GCF_007896895.1 Streptomyces misionensis
GCATTCGTTCAGTGCTTGGGCGAAGGCGGGGTTGGTGTCGGCGAGTTCGGCGCCCATGCCTGTCCAGTGGGTGCCCTGGCCGGGGAAGACGAAGGCCACGCGTCCCTGGATGTCGGCGCGGTTGCTTCCGGCGCCTTCGGCCACGGCTTCGAGCTGGGCCAGTGCTTCGGCCCGGTCTTCGGCGATGATCACCGCGCGGTCGGGCAGTGCGGCCCGGCCGTTCATCAGTCCCGCGGCGATCGCACCCAGACCCAGCTCGGGGCGTGTCCGTACGAACTCGGCCAACTGCCGCGCCTGCGCCCGCAGTCCCGCTCCGCCACGCCCCGACACCATCAGCGGCACCACGCCTCCCGGCCCGTGTACCGCGACCGGTTCCTCCGCAGCTCCCTCCAGGATCACGTGGGCGTTGGTGCCGCTGACGCCGAAGCCCGACACTCCCGCTCGTCTCGGGTGGCCTGTCTCCGGCCAGGCTCGTTCCTCGGTCAGCAGTTCGACGGCTCCCGTGGACCAGTCGACCTGTGGTGTCGGCGCGTCCACGTGCAGGGTTCGCGGCAGCACTGCGTGCCGCATCGCCATGACCATCTTGATGATGCCGGCCACTCCGGCGGCGGCCTGCGCGTGCCCGATGTTCGACTTCAGCGAGCCCAGCCACAGCGGACGTTCACGGTCCTGCCCGTAGGTGGCCAGGAGGGCCTGTGCCTCGATGGGGTCGCCCAGTGCGGTGCCGGTGCCGTGGGCCTCCACCGCGTCCACGTCGGCCGGGGCCAGTCCGGCGGCGTCCAGTGCCCGGCGGATGACGCGTTGCTGGGAGGGGCCGTTGGGGGCGGTGAGGCCGTTGGAGGCGCCGTCCTGGTTGACGGCGCTGCCGCGCACCACCGCCAGTACCCGGTGCCCCAGCCGTTCCGCGTCCGACAGGCGCTCGACCAGCAGCACGCCCACGCCTTCGGAGAAGCCGGTGCCGTCGGCCGACGCGGCGAAGGCGCGGCAGCGGCCGTCGGTCGACATACCGCGTTGGCGGGAGAAGCCGACGAAGACGCCGGGGTTGGCCATGACGGTGACGCCGCCGGCCAGGGCCATCGAGCACTCCCCGGCCCGCAGCGCCTGGACGGCCAGGTGCAGGGCGACCAGTGACGACGAGCATGCCGTGTCCACCGTCACCGCGGGGCCCTCGAAGCCGAGCACGTAGGACACGCGGCCGGACAGGACGCTGGCCGACGTGCCCGTGCCCATGACCGCCTCGAGTTCTTCGGGGACACGGGCTCCGGAGCCGTAACTGTGGTAGGTGACGCCGGTGAAGACGCCGACGTCCTTGCCGCGCAGCGCGGTCGGGTCGATGCCGGCCCGTTCGAAGACCTCCCAGGAGGTCTCCAGAATGAGCCGCTGCTGCGGGTCCATCGCCAGGGCCTCGCGCGGGGAGATGCCGAAGAAGGCCGCGTCGAAGTCGCCCGCGTCGTGGAGGAAGCCGCCCTGGCGGACGTAGCTGGTGCCGGGGTGGTCGGGGTCCGGGTCGAAGAGGTCGTCCAGGTCCCAGCCCCGGTCGGTCGGGAAGTCACCGATGGCGTCGCCGCCGGTGGCGACGAGGTTCCACAGGTCCTCCGGGGAGGTCACGCCACCCGGCAGGCGGCAGGCCATGCCGACGATCGCGACGGGTTCCGACAGTCCTCGGCGGATGTCGGCGT
The DNA here is from genome assembly GCF_007896895.1 of Streptomyces misionensis. Taxonomy (GTDB): domain Bacteria; phylum Actinomycetota; class Actinomycetes; order Streptomycetales; family Streptomycetaceae; genus Streptomyces; species Streptomyces misionensis_A. The sequence goes on from NZ_VOGW01000079.1 coordinate 1,680, forward strand.
TCTCCCTCTCCAGCCGCTCGTTCTCCATGAGCGTGACACGCAGCGCTTCGACGACCTTCGCGTCGGGAGTGGTCATCCCGGCCTCCGCCTTCTTCCCCATCGTCATCACTTACCGGCCTTGCTCATGGCGCGTTGCACCAGGTCGTCGACGCCCATGTCGGCTATCGCCGTCTCCCGCTCCCGCGCCGTGAGCTCCTCCGCGTCCGCTTCGCCTTCCTCGGTGAGCGTCATGAGGGCGTCGAGGACGCCCAGTTCCCGGAGGCGGCTCAGCGGTGTCCTGGCCAGGACGCGGCGCAGTTCTTCCTCACTGGTCGGTGCGGCGGGAGCGGGGGTGTCGTCCGGGGCGAGTGTCGCGCGCAGGTGGCGCATGAGGGCGACGGGCGTCGGATAGTCGAAAACGAGGGTGGTCGGCAGACGGACCCCGGTGTGGTTGGCGAGCCGGTTGCGCAGTTCGACCGCCGTGAGGGAGTCGAAGCCCAGCTCGTTGAAGGCCAGGTCGGGGCCGATGGCGTGGGCGGTGGCGTGGCCCAGTACCCGGGCGGCCTCCTCCCGGACCAGGCCGAGCAGGAGCTGTTCCTGTTCCTCGGCGGTGGCACGGCTGAGACGCTGGGTGAAGGCACCGGCGTCGGCGGCCGTGCCCGCCGTGCGCCGGGTCTGCCGGACCAGGCCGCGCAGCAGCGGCGGCACCGGCCCCGTGGCGGCCTGCGCCCGCAGCGCGCCGAAGTCCAGTCTCATCGGCAGCAGCACCGGCTGGGGCAGGCGCAGCGCGGTGTCGAACAGTGCCGCACCCTCGTCCTCCGACAGCCCGACGACTCCGCCGCGTGCCATCCGCTGCTGGTCGGCGCCGGTGAGGTGACCGGTCAGGCCGATCCCCGCGCCCTGCGTCCACAGGCCCCAGGCCAGCGAGACGGCGGGGAGGCCCTGGGCTCGGCGCTGGTGGGCGAGGGCGTCCAGGTAGGCGTTGGCGGCGACGTAGCCGCCCTGTCCGGAACTACCGAGGGTGCCGGCGGCAGAGGAGAACAGGACGAACAGTGCCAGGTCCAAGTGCCGGGTCAGTTCGTGCAGGTGGTGTGCGGCGTCGGCCTTGGAGGCGAGGACGGTGTCCAGTCGTTCGGCGGTCAGGGCGGTGATTACGCCGTCGTCCAGGGCGCCGGCGCTGTGCACCACACCGTTCAGCGGGGCGTCCGGGGAGACGGTCGACAGCAGTGCGGCCACGGCATCCCGGTCGGATACGTCACAGGCGGCGATGCGGACCCTTGCCCCGAGGGCGGTCAGTTCGCGTTCCAGCTCGGCGGAGCCGTCGGCCCGGGGGCCGCTGCGGCTGGTCAGCAGCAGGTTGCGTACGCCGTGCTCGGTCACCAGGCGGCGGGCCGCCACCTTGCCGAGTGCTCCGGTACCGCCGGTGACGAGGACGGTGCCCCGCGGGTCGGGCCGGCGCGGTAGCGTGAACACGTTCTTGCCGACGTGCCGGCCCTGGCTCATGAACCGGAAGGCGGCCGGAGCGCGCCGGATGTCCCAGGTGGTGAGCGGCGGCGGGGTCAGAACGCCCTGGTCGAAGAGGGCGACCAGCTCGGTCAGCATCCGCTCGATGCGCTCGCCGCCCGCGTCGGCCAGGTCGAAGGCCCGGTAGGTGACGCCGGGGTGGCGGGCGCCGACCTCGGCGGCGTCGCGGATGTCGGTCTTGCCCATCTCGATGAACCGGCCGCCCCTGGGCAGCAGGCGCAGCGAGGCATCCACGAAGTCACCGGCGAGCGCGTCCAGGACGACGTCGAAGCCCCGTCCGCCGGTCAGGTCGAGGAACTGCCGCTCGAAGTCCAGGGTGCGGGAGTTGGCGAGTCGCCCGTCGGGTACGCCGGCGGCGCGCGCCGCGTCCCACTTGGCCGGACTGGCGGTGCCGTAGACCTCGGCGCCCCAGTGCCGGGCGAGCTGCACGGCGGCCATGCCGACACCACCGGCGGCGGCGTGGATCAGCACCGACTCGCCGCGCTCCAGTCCCGCCAGGTCCCGCAGTCCGAACCAGGCGGTGAGGTACACGCAGGGCACCGAGGCCGCCTGTTCGAAGGACCAGCCCTTCGGCATGGGCGCGAGTGTGCGGCAGTCGGCTACGGCCACAGGGCCGCCCGCGCCCTCGAAGAGGCCCATGACCCGGTCGCCCGGGGCGAAGCGGGTGACGCCGGGACCGACCTCCGTGACCACCCCGGCGCCTTCGTTGCCGATGCTGATCTCACCCGGGTACATGCCCAGCGCCATCAGTACGTCACGGAAGTTGAGGCCTGCGGCGCGCGTCCCGATCCGGACGTGCCCAGGAGGCAGTGCCGCCCGTGCCTTTGGCGCCGGCAGGAGGGCCAGGCCGTCCAGCGTGCCCGGGGCCCGCGTGCCCAACTCCCACGCGGGCTCACCCGCCGGTGCCGTCAGGACTTCGTCGGCGCCGGCCCGGGTGAGACGCCGCTGGTGGCAGACTCCGTCACGCAGGGCGAGCTGTGGTTCGTCGCCGTCGAGCAGGGCGGCCAGGAGGGTGGGGAGCGTGTCGGCGGAGGCCGCTGTGGCGTCCGTGTCGAGGAGCAGGACGCGGCCGGGGTGCTCCGACTGCGCTGTGCCTACGAGGCCCCACGCCGCGGCCACCGCCGGGTTCAGCCGGTCACCGTCCCGCACGCTCACGGCACCCCTGGTCAGTACCACCAGGCGTGTCTGCTCCAGCGCGGGTGCGCCGAGCCACGCCTGGAGCACCTCCAGGGTGCGGTGGGTGACGTGGTGTACGTCAGTGCCCTTGGGTTCGTACAGCAGGACCGCCGACGGTCCGGTCACCCGCGTCACGTCCTCGACGGTCCGCACGGAGACCGTCTCCACGGGGGTGGCGGGAGCGACCCGCAGCTCCTCCCAGCCCACAAGGAACATCTGCTCCAGCGGCGTCCGTCCGCCGGCGGCGTCCAGCCTGCCGGTCGGCACCGGCCGCGACACCAGCGACTCGATCACCGCGACAGACGCGCCGTTCGGGTCGGCCAGCCGGATACCCACCCCGTCCTTCTCGAAAGGCTTGATCCGTATCCGCAGCGCCGACGCGCCGAAAGCGTGCAGCGACACCCCTCGGTAGGCGAAGGGCAACGCGGGGCCCGCGTCGGCGCCGGTGCGGTCGCGGAAGGCGGTGGCGTGCAGGGCGGCGTCGAGCAGCGCGGGATGCAGGCCGAACGCGGCGGCCTCGGCGGTCAGTTCCTCGGGCAGGGCGACCTCCGCGTAGATCTCGTCGCCCCGCGTCCACGCCGCGCGCAGGCCGCGGAAGGCGGGACCGTAGCCGTATCCGTCCGCCGCCAACTCCTCGTAGACGCCGCGCACCCGGTCCTCCGGGACCGGTACCGCCCCGACAGGCGGCCACCGCGTCAGGTCCTGTGCGTCCGGCTCGACGCTGCCGCCGACCGGGCCGCTCTCCGGGCTCAGCGTGCCGCTGACGTGCCGCACCCAGGCCGCCTCCTGGCGGCGCGAGTGCACCGACACCTGACGCCGCCCGGACCCGTCCGGCGCGTCCACGGTCACCCGCACCTGCACGCCCTCGTGCTCGGGGAGCGGCAGCGGCGCCTCCACCACCAGTTCCTCGACGGCACCGCAGCCGACCTCGTCCCCGGCACGCACCGCCAGCTCCACGAACGCCGCCCCCGGCAACAGCACCGTCCCCGCCACCGCATGGTCCGCCAGCCACGGATGCGTACGCAGCGACAGCCGCGAGGTGAACAGCAGACCGCCGGACCCGGGCAGCTCCGTCACGGCACCCAGCAGCGGGTGCTCGGCCTGCGCCAGTCCCAGCGCCGCAGCGTCAGCCGTGCCGCCGCCTCGGCCCAGCCAATACCGCTGGTGTTGGAAGGGGTA
>NZ_VOGW01000007.1 GCF_007896895.1 Streptomyces misionensis
CCCGGATCGTCGTCCACGCAGACCCCCCGTCCCACCGCGCCCGGCCCCTCCGTCGGTACCGGTGCCGGTGGTCGGGGCATGCCCCGGACCGCCGACGAGTTCCGGCGGCTCCTCGTCGCGGTGCAGGCCGCCAACACCACCTCCCTGGACTTCACGAATCATGTCGGCGGCGGCGATCCGGCCGCCCTCGACGAGCAGCTGCGGCGGCTGCGCGGCGCGCTGGACGGGATGCCGGAGGGCGTCGCGGACACCGACGCCCTGGAGGCGCTGATGGCGCTGCTGCTCAACGCGAGCGACGGTGCGGGCGGCACCCTCCAGGACCAGGCGCTCGGCTTCGCGAACCTGAGGACGGGCGTCGACTACCTGCGGCGCAAGTCGCAGACCTCGATGCCCATGGCCGACAGCCTGGCGGTCGGGGCCGACGTGATGAGCCTGATGACCGAGTTCCGCACCGTCGCGCAGGACGACGTGCAGGGACTCCGGGAACTCCTGGGCAAGGCCGAGGCGCTGGCCGACTCCGTTCCCGAGGGACACGACCTGCACTACATCGGCCTCGTCGCCCGGTCCATGGGCCGCCTCATGCTCGGCCGGGCCACCATGGACAAGGAGATGCTCCTGAGCGCTCTCGCCGACTTCGAGGCCGGAAGGGCGGCCGCGGGGGACAGCGGCCTCCCGTTGGGCGTGGCGGAACTCGACTCCGTCTTCCCCGACGCCGCGGCCTTTCGCGCCTACCTCACCGACGACCCGACGAACCTCCCGGACCGGGAGCCACCGCCGGCCGACGCCACCGCCGCCGAGCTGCACTCCGCGGTGAGCCGCCTGGGCATCCGCTACTCCTTCACCAAGGACCCGGCGGACCTCGAAGCCGTCATCACCACGCTGGAGCGGCTCCGCGAGCACATCCGGCAGGGCCGGGCCCCGCGTGTCGCGGGCGAGTCCCTGTGGCAGCTCGCCGAGGCCTACCGCGCCCGCTGGCACCAGGAGCGCGCCGAGTCCGACGCGCAGGCCGCGACCGACGCGGCGAACGAGGCCCTGGCCACCATCGCCGCGGACGTCCTGCTCCAGCACGGCGCCGAAGACCGTCTGACGACCGCCCGCAACGGTGCCTCCCTCGGCATCCGGGCCGCCCTGTGGGCCGCCGCCCACGACCGGGTGGAGGACGCGGCCGCCGCCCTGGAGCTGGGACGGGCGCTGGTGCTGAAGGCGGCGGCCACCTCCCGGGCCGTACCGGAGCTGCTGGAGGACCGCGGACATCCCGAACTCGCCGCCGCCTGGCGGGAGTCCGGCGTCACCGACAGCACCGAGCTGCCTCCCGAGCTGCCCAGCACCCTGCGCCGGCGCGCCCTGGAGGCCCTCGGCTACCGGCAGCGCGGTGGCCTGCTCGGCACCCCCACTCTGCGCGAACTGGCCGACGGAGTGGGCGAGGCCGGTGCCGACGCGCTGATCTACCTGGTCCCCGGCGACGGCGGCGAGGCCCCGGGCATGCTGCTGGTCGTCGGCCCCGAGGTCGGCATCGGCGTGGGCCCGCTGCCCATCCTCTCCGAGGAGAACAGCGGCCCGTTGGAGCGGTACATGGACGCGGTCGACGCCCGTGCCAAGGCGCCCGGGGGCGAACGGGCGGAAGCCGCCTGGGAGGAGGCTCTGTCCGAGCTGTGCCACTGGGCGCACCTCGTGTTCGTCCACGTCCTCGCCGGACTGGACGAGTACCTGCCGGGCGACGCGGCCGACCGCCGTACGCCCCGCGTCGTGCTGGTTCCCTGCGGCCGGCTCGGGATCGTCCCGTGGCACGCGGCCCGCTTTCCCGAGCGTGCCCCGTTCGACTACCTCTGCCAGGCCCTGGTGATCAGCTACGCGGCCTCCGGAGGCGAGTTCCTGCGCACCGCGCGCCGCAAGCCGCGCGACCCGGTCTCGGCCCCGGCCCTGGTGGCCGACCCGACCATCACACTCACCTACGCCGAACTGGAGGTCCTGGAGCTGCGCAACGCCTTCTACCCGGGGGCACGGCTGTACGGCGACTTCGCGGCCTTCCCGCGCGACTCGGTGCCGGCCGGTACCCCCGAGCAACTGCTGTCCCTGCTCGCCCAGGACCACTCGATGGTCCATCTGGCCACGCACGGCATGGCGGGAACGCGCCCGACGGAGTCGGCCCTGCACCTCGCGGGCTCCGACGAGGAGAGCGGCCGGCTCACCGTGACCCGGCTCCTCGACCGGCCGCAGCCCGCCGAACAGGAGGCGGCGGACGGGCCGTTGGTCGTCATGAGCGCCTGCGAGACCGATCTGAGCAACCGTGACCACGACGAGGCGCTGACCCTCACCACGGCGTTCGTCTCGGGTGGCGCGCGCGATGTCGTGGGGACCCGCTGGCGGGTCGAGGACAGCGCCTCGATCCTGCTGATGGCGGTCTTCCACCACCACCTGCGGGCCGGCCTCGGCCCCGTCGACGCGCTGCGGGCCGCGCAGTTGTGGATGCTCGACCCGGACCGCGAGGATCCCGGCTGCCTGAGCGAACAGTTCCGCGGGGACGTCCGCCGCCCCGATCTCTGCCGGCCCGCGCTGTGGGCCGCCTTCATCCACCAGGGCCACCCCGGCCAAGGAAAGGAGACCGTATGAACCCGGGTGAGGACGGCGGGACCCAGGTGCTCGCCCTCATCGAAGAGCACCGTGACAGCATTCGCGCCCAACTGACCGAGGAACAGTACGCGTTGCTGCTCACCCGGTTGCGGGAGCTCGCCGACACCGCGCCCGACGACGAACGGGCCGTGCGCCGGGCCCTCCAGGCCGTGCGCCACTGCCTGGTGCCGCTGCCGTTCGGGCATCCGGTCCGCAAGGCGCTGGACTCCGTACGGCTCGTCGCCACGGCGCCCGTCGGCGGCCCGGTCGTCTCGCGCTCGCGGGACCTGCTGGCCCGGCTCACGCTCGTCCCGCCACCGCCCCCCGACACACCGGCCATCATCGCCGCCGTCGAGCGCCGGCTGCTCCAGGCGCCCGCACTCTCGGCCGGCGAGGTCCGCGCCCGGTACGACGGTTCGGCGCCACCGCCCGAACTGATCCGGCTCGGCGACCGCTACCCCGAGTTCCAGTTCCGGCCCGGGGACGGAACGCCGTACGAGGTCGTCCTGGAGGTCAACCGGGTGCTGCTCGCCGACGCGGACCCGTGGGGAGCCGCCGACTGGTGGCTGAGCGGCAACGCGTGGCTGGACGGCGGATCGCCCGCCGCCCTCCTCGGCGTCCGGCCCGACCGCGAACTGGTCGGCGCCGCCGTCGCGTTGGTCGAGGGGGACTGATGCTCACCGTCTCGCCCTCCGTGTACCGCTTCCGGCCGCACTGGGAGGTGCTGCCCGCCGGCACCCACCTGTGGCGGATGCACTCGTCCCGGTTAGCGGCCGAGGAGTTCAAGCCCTTCGACCCGGACGACCCCGCGCCGGGCCGCTTCCACGCGACGCCCGAGGACCCGTACCCCTGCCTCTACGCGGCGACGGAGCCGGAGACCGCGCTCGCCGAGACCCTGCTGCGCTCGGTCCGCTTCGACCCGGAGACCAGCATGCGACTGGTGCCCTGGGCGGCGGTGCGCGGCAAGTCGCTGAACGCCGTGCGCACCCGGTGTGAGCTGAAACTGGTCTCGCTGCGCTCCGGAGCGGCCCTCGCCGCCGTCTGCCAGGACCACACCCTGCTGGAGGACGAGGGGCCCGAGCACTACCGGGGCACGCGCCGCTGGGCCCGGGAGATCCGCGCCCAGGCACCCGAGGCCATGGGGATGATCTGGGAGTCGAAGCGGAACCCGTCACGGCGGTCCCTGGTGCTCTTCGGGGACCGTCTCGCGGACCACCCCGACGGACCGCTCGAGGCACTGCCGTTCCGCAGCATCGCGGACCTCGGTTCGCCGGAGGGCGTGAAGGAGGTCAACCAGCTGCTGGAGCCGCTGCGTTCGGCGGTCAGGGAGCCGCTGCGCCGCTGAGCGCCGGGGCCCGCCCGCCGCTGTGCGCCGCCTCCGGTGTCCCGCCTGCTTCGGTGTTCCGCCCGCAGCTCGCTTGTCCCGGTGAGACGTCGGATGCCATCGTTGGCGCATGGCACCGCCGTCCATCGACCATGCGTCGGTTCTCGGGGAATTACAGGTGGTTCGGCGGGCGGGGCTGCTGCGGCTGCGCGGTAGCGAACTGCCCGCCCTGGAAACGGCCGCGGCCTCCTCGGTGACCGCGCGCACCCGCGAGAGCGCCGTCGAGGCGCTGCTGCGCCGCGCGGTGGGGCGGCTCGACGCGGGCACGCTGCGCACCGCCGCCGAGTACACGCTGGGCCTGGCCCAGGGCACCCGGGACTGGCCGGCCGCCTCCCGCCGGGCCCGCGCGGCGCAGGTGTACCGGGTGAGCGAGGAGCGCTTCCGCAAGCACCACGAGGTGATGGTGCTCGGGCAGGTGGCCGAGCACATCGTGGCACTGGCGCAGGACGGGGCCGGCGCCCCGGACGACGACGAGCAGGACGGCGGGACCCACCGCTTCGTGGAGGTCCTGGCCGGCGGGCGGACCGTACGGCTCACCCTCCATGTGCACCCCGTCGACCTGCTGCGGGACGTGGACGTGGTGGTCTCCCCGGCCAACACCTACCTCGCGCTGCCCGAGCCGTACAAGTCCTCGGTCTCCGCCTCGTTGCGCCGGGCCGCCTCCGTGCGCGGGGTGACCGGCGACCTGCTGGACGACCCGGTCCACGACGAGCTGCGCACGTGGGCGGCCCGGCACGGCACTTCGGGCCGCCCGGTGCTCCCGGGCACGGTCGCGGCCACCGGCTCGGGTGCCATGGCCCGGTACGGCGTACGGCGGATCTACCACGCGGCGGTGGCCGTGCCCCGGGCCGGCACCAACGACTACGACGTGCTGCCCGCCGACATCACCCGCGCCACCTCCCGCGCGCTCGCGCTGCTCGCCGAGGAGCACGACCGGCACGACCCGCCGCTGCGCTCGGTCTGCTTCCCGTTGCTCGGTTCCGGGCGCGGCGGGCTTCCGCACCGGGTGAGCGCGGCCGCGGTGTGGAGCGCCGTCGAGGCGGAACTGGCGCGCGGGGCACGCTGGGACGTGCACTTCGTGGTGCACACCCAGGACGCCGCGCGCGCGGTGGAGCGGATACCGGCCAGGATGCGCCCGGTGCGCGACCAGGCGGCGCCCGGCCGGTCCGGTTGACTGGAAGGGCGGGCCGCTCAGGGGGTGCCGCGGGGGAGCGATCCCCCGGGCGGCCCGCGCACCCGCCGCAACCGGCACCGCTGCGGTGCCAATTCACGCAAGGGACGGGAACGGGATGCCTGCGTCACCTACGGTGGCCGTATGACCAGGGGGATGACCGAATGGGCGGACGGCCGCACGGGTCGCACGGTGACCTGGCCCGCCCCGGACGCGTACGTGCTCGTCGACGGAGTCCTGCTGCGCACGGTGCCCGAGCCGCCCGGTCTGCCGCCGGGCACGCCCGTCACCGTGCGCCGTGACCGGACGCGGCCGCTGCCGGTGGCCCGCGAGGACACCGGGGCGGCGGCCGAATGAGCGTCCACGGCATCGAGTTCGGGTCCGGGTACGAGGAACGCCAGCCCGTGGTCCTGCTCCTGGACACCTCCGCCTCCATGGGCCGGCCGGCCGGGCACCCGCGGATCGACGAGCTCAACGACGCGCTGGCCCGCTGGTTCGACGGGGTCCGCGCGCAGGAGCGGCTGCGCACCCGGGTGGAGGTCTGCCTCATCACCTTCGACTCGGCGGTGCGCGTCTACGACCCCGGCCCGGGCCGGCTGGTCCCGGTCGAACAGGCCGCCCCCGACCGGCTCTTCGTCCCGGCGGACGGCATGCACCCGCCCGTGCTGCGCGCCGAGGGCCTGACCCGGCTGACGCAGGCCGTGGACACGGCCCTCGACCTGGCCCGCACGCGCTACCGCGCCCTCCAGCGGCAACGGGTGCCGGTGCGGCGCCCCTTCCTGTGGGTCCTGACGGACGGCGCGCCGAGCGACGACCAGGGCCGCCCGCTGGACGAGGCGGCCCTCGCCGGCACGGCGGACCGGGTGCGCGAGGGCGAGGCGAAGGGCGAGTGGGTCTTCCAGGTGATCGGGGTGCGCGGCGCCGACCTGCCCATGCTGCGGGTGCTCGCCCCGAAGGCGACCTCCCCGCTGGAGAACCTGGACTTCGGCCGGATCCTCGAACTGCTCTTCCAGAGCACCGACGACAGCAGCCCGGACCAGGACGCCGACCTCATCCACCAGCAGGTCGACGACCGGGCCACCCGGCTCGCCCGCATGGAGGAGATGGAGAGGGGCCTGCTGTGATCATCGCGGGCACCTCCGTCCAGGGCACCGCTCACCTCGCCGCCGCGCAGGGCTGCCAGGACGCCTTCAAGGCGGTCGACCTCGGCGGGGCCGCGGTGCTGGCCGTCTCCGACGGGGCCGGCAGCCGTGACCGCAGCGCCCTGGGCGCCCACATAGCCGTCGACGCGGCGTGCCGGTTGCTGGCGGAGGAGTTACCGGACACCCGGGAGACACCGGAGACATGGACCCGGTGGACCGCGGGGCGCGGACGAAGGGTGGTGGAGGAGTATCTCCGGGCCGTTTGCGGGGTGCTGGGCACCGACGCGGGTCCGGCGGACCCGGGCCTGCTGGGCGCCACCCTCACCGCGACCGCCGTCGCCCCGCCCTGGCTGGCCTTCGTCTCGCTGGGCGACGGCTTCGCGACCCTGGTGACCCGCGACGACCGCTGCCACCTGGTCCTGCCGCCGCCCACCGGACCGTCCGGCTTCCTCTCCTCCCCGGGCGCGGCCCTGCGCGTACGCACCTTCGTCGTCTGGGAGCCGGAACTCGCCGCGGTGGTCCTGGCCACCGACGGCTGCGCGCCGCTCGCCCTCGACCATCCCTCGGTGCGCGGACTGCCCGCCGAAGCCGGCCCGCTGCCGGCCGAACGCTTCTTCCTCGGCCTCACCGCCACCCTCCGCGGCAACGACGGGGACGCCGAGCCCCTGCGCAGCAGGCTCTCCGGGCCCGAGGCCGGCCGGACCGGCGACGACCTGACCGTCCTGTGCGCCCTGACCGAAGGGGCGTGAGCGTGGGACTGACGGTCGTGTCCGGCACCGGACACACATGGCGGCTCACCGAGCAGATCGGCAGTGGTTCCGAGGGATTCGTGTACGGCGTCGACGACACCCGCCCCCTCGTCGCGAAGCTCGTCCCCGGTCCGCCCGACCCCGAGGCCTTCCGGCGCCGCGTGGCCCGCCTGGTGCGCCGTCGCCGCGAGCCCGGCACCGTCGGCCTGCTCGCCGGGACCCCCGTCCGGCTGGCCTGGCCGCTGGTCCCCGTGCACACGGCCGCCGGCCGGGCCGCGGACCGGGTCGACGGCTATGTGATGACCGACATGCGCCACGCCTACCAGCCGTTCAGCCACCTCCTCACCGCCGCCACGCGCCGCGTCCTGCTGCCCCGGGCGACGTGGGCGACCGGCCTGCGCGCCGCCCTCGCCCTGTCCCGGCTGCTGGCGGAAGTGCACGCGGAGGAGTACGTGGTGGGCGATCTCAAGCCCGACAACCTCTGGGTCGACGAGACCGGCCGGGTCGGTCTGGCGGACATCGACTCCTGGCAGTTCAGGGACGGCCGCGAGCTCTTCCGGGGCCGGATGCGCACCCCCGGGTACACCGCCCCCGAGCGGATCGGCGTGCCCGCCGGCACGCCACCGGACACCGCGTCCGATGACTTCGCCCTGGCCGTCCTGGTCCATCAGCTCCTCATGTCCGGACTGCATCCCTTCGCCGGGTACCCCGCGGACGGCGCCGACTACGTGTCGTACGACGACAACGTGCGCCACGGCCGCTGCCGGCTCGTGGACCGCGCCTCGGTGGTGCTGCCCCGCTCCGTGCCGCCCGCCGACCTGCTGCCCAGACGGCTCGCCGAGCTGTTCCGGACGGCGTTCGCGGATCCGCTCCGGCGCCCGTCGGCGGCGGACTGGGCCGAGGCCCTCGCGGCCGAGCAGGCCCCCGGCCGGCTGCGGGTGTGCACGGTGACCGCCCGTCACGTGCACACCGTGGAACGGCCGTGGTGCCCATGGTGCGACCAGGCCGAGCGGGGCGTGGACAGCTACCCCGGCCATGCGCGGGAGAAGGCATGAGCACGGGACGAGAAGGCATGGGCGCGGGGCCCGAGGGAAGGGGC
>NZ_VOGW01000080.1 GCF_007896895.1 Streptomyces misionensis
GCGGTGGGCGGGGCGGGGGGCGGCTGGGGGCGCGGGGGGGCCCGGGTCGTCGCCCGGGGGGGGGGGGCGGGGACCTCGGGGCGCGGGGGCGGGCGGCGGGGCGGGGGCGGGCGGGGGGGGGGGGGGGGGGGCTCGGTGCCGGGCGCGCGGGCGGGGCAGGCCCAGGCGGCCGGGGCGCATGGTGCGGACCGACAGGACGGTCAGCCGGCGGTCCAGGTAGGCGACGTCGATGGGGATGCGCATGCCGAAGGTATGGACCGAGTTCGCCGGGGACAGCAGCATGGCGCCGTCGAGGGAGGTCCGGCCCAGTAGGCCCCTGGTGCGGGCGCGGTAGGAGGCGGAGATCTCCAGCGGGACGGTCGTGTCCGGAGCACCGGGCCCGCCCGGCACGCGCAGGGTGCCCCGGCCGTCCCGCCAGCGTCGTCGTGCCATGTTTCCTCCGCGGTCAACGGGTGTGCCCCGTACAGTGTTCGTCCCCTCCCGTTCTCCCCGCCAGGAAGACCTTCATGACCGGACTCGGAGTCGTGTTCCGGCCCCAGCTGCCGCCCGAGCGGCTGCGGGCCTTCGCCCGGACGGTGGAAGGGGCGGGGCTCGACGAGCTGTGGCTGTGGGAGGACTGCTTCCTGGAGGGCGGCGTCTCGACGGCCGCCGCCGCGTTGGCCTGGACGGAGCGCCTGCGGGTGGGCATCGGACTGCTGCCGGTGCCGCTGCGGAACGTGGCCGTGACCGCGATGGAGAGCGCCGCCCTGCACCGGATGTTCCCCGGCCGCGCGAGCGTCGTCGTCGGACACGGGGTGCAGGACTGGATGGGCCAGGTCGGCGCCCGCGCCGACTCGCCGCTCACCCTCCTCGGCGAGCACCTCGACGCCCTGCGCGGTCTGCTGCGCGGGGAGAAGCTGACCGTCCGGGGGCGGTACGTCACCCTCGACGGCGTCGCCCTCGACTGGCCGCCGCCGCAGCCGGTGCCCGTGCTCACCGGCGCCACCGGCCCCCGCACCCTGCGCCTGTCCGGTGCCAAGGCCGACGGCACCCTGCTCACCTGCGCCACCTCCCCGGACGGCGTACGGCGGGCCCGCCGGCTCATCGAGGAGGGGCGGGCGGAGGCCGGGCGCGACGCCGGGCCGCACCGGGTGGTCGTCTATCTGCTCGCCGCGACGGGCGCCGGTGCCGCCGAGCGGGTCCGGGCCGACCTGGCCGCCGGAGGGGCGCAGCCCGGCGCGGGCGTCGCCGGGGACGCGGCCGCCGTGGCCGATGCCGTGCGGCGGCTGACCGAGGCCGGCGCCGACACCGTCGTCCTGCAACCGACGTCGGACGAGCCGGACCCGGAGGGCTTCGTACGCTTCGCCGCGGACGAGGTCAGGCCGCTGCTCCCCTGAACCCGCGAGGGAAAACCGGAAGCCCCGGCCGCTGGCCCTCTGCCATCATCGGTGCCATGACAGGGAAGCCGTCGTTCGCCGAGCTCGTGGCCGAGGGGGCCGCCGTGCCCACCGAGGGCTGGGACTTCTCCTGGTTCGAGGGGCGGGCCAGCGAGGCCCGGCCCTCGTGGGGGTACGCCCGCTCGGCGGGAGAGCGGCTGGCCCGTGCCGAGGCGGCGCTGGACGTGCAGACCGGCGGCGGCGAGGTGCTGGCCTTCGCCCTCGACTCGGCCGCCCCGGCCCGGCCGGCGCTGATCGCCGCCACCGAGGGCTGGGCACCGAACGCGGCCAAGGCCACCGCGCTGCTGCGGCCGCGCGGGGCGGTGGTCGTCACCGCCCCGGACGACGCGCCGCTGCCGTTCGCCGACGAGGCCTTCGACCTGGTGCTCAGCCGGCACCCGGTGACGCCCCACTGGGCCGAGATCGCGCGGGTGCTGCGGCCCGGCGGCACGTACTTCGCCCAGCACGTCGGGCCCGCCAGCGTCTTCGAGCTGGTCGAGTACTTCCTCGGGCCCCAGCCGGCGTCCGCGCGCGGCGCCCGTGACCCCGAGCGGGAGCGGGCCGCGGCCGAGGCCGCGGGCCTGGAGATCGTGGGGCTGCGGGCGGAGCGGCTGCGGATGGAATTCCACGACATCGCCGCCGTTGTCCACTTCCTGCGCAAGGTCGTCTGGATGGTGCCCGGGTTCACCGTCGAGGCGTACGAGCCCCAACTCCGGTCCCTGCACGAGCGGATCGAGCGGGAGGGCCCGTTCGTCGCCCACAGCGCGCGGCATCTCGTGGACGCCCGCAAGCCCCATCCCGCCTGATCCGAACGAGAGGCCCCAGGCCACCCGCCGGGCGTGCGGTGTCCACATCGTGATCGGACACTGTTCACATCAGCCCCAGCCGCCACGTAGGTTCAGACCTACGCAATTCGCGCCCGCAAAGCCGCGCGAGGATGCCGCGCAGCGGAGGGAGCTGCGCGGTGCCGCCGGCACCGGGGATCGCCGTTCCGGTGCGTGGGAGGGGCCGTCAAGCGGTCGTTCGCGGACCGGGTAGCCCATCGGAGGGAACCTCGGGCAACACGCCGATGTGACCACAAGGCGGGGCAAACTCTTCGGATTCCTTCGCATCCGACCGGTTTCCCCTTGGATTCCGCTGCGGATCGCCCGTAAAGACCCTTGGAATGGTCCATTCCGCGGCCAGCAGGGCGTCTTCGGATGACTTCGGAGAGTAGTTGTGGCCCGCCGATGCCCCCATTCCTCCTTACGAAGGGTTATGGTGGAAACCCCCCCTCGGGCCGGTCCGTCTCCCCCCCCCACGGACCGGCCCGTTTTTTCTTGCCCGCGATCGGGAACCGCGAGGGGCCCGACGCGCGTCCCAAGGTCGAGGCCCGGCA
>NZ_VOGW01000081.1 GCF_007896895.1 Streptomyces misionensis
GACCAGGCCCCCGGCAGCGGTAGGCTCGACGGGCCCGGCACCGTACCCCGCGCCAAACCCTCCGGAGGGCCACGTGAACCTGCGCGACAAACTGCGCGGCCTGCTGGTCAGGCTCTACGCACGCCGGGTGGAGGGCCACCTCGACCACGCTCAGGTGCCCAAGCACATCGGCGTCATCATGGACGGCAACCGCCGCTGGGCGAAGGCCTCCGGCTCCACCACCGTCCACGGCCACCGGGCCGGTGCCGACAAGATCGAGGAGTTCCTCGGCTGGTGCACCGAGACCGATGTCGAGGTCGTCACCCTGTGGCTGCTGTCCACGGACAACTTCGACCGCCCGCAGGAGGAACTGGTCCCCCTGCTCGGCATCATCGAGGACGTCGTGCGCACCCTCGCCGCCGACGGCCGCTGGCGGGTGCACCACGTGGGCGCCATGGACCTGCTCCCCGGGGGCATGCAGGCCACCCTTAAGGAGGCCGAGGAGGCCACCGCCCACATCAAGGGGATAGTGGTCAACGTGGCCATCGGCTACGGCGGCCGGCAGGAGATCGCCGACGCCGTGCGCTCCATGCTCTTCGACGCCCAGGACAAGGGCGTCGCGATGGAGGACCTCGCCGAGTCCGTCGACATCGACATGATCGGCCGTCATCTCTACACCAGTGACCAGCCCGACCCCGACCTTGTCATCCGCACCAGCGGCGAGCAGCGGTTGTCCGGATTCATGCTCTGGCAGACCGCCCACTCCGAGTACCACTTCTGCGACGTCTACTGGCCGGCCTTCCGGAAGGTCGACTTCCTGCGCGCACTGCGCGACTACGCCGCACGTCACCGCCGGTACGGCGGCTGAGCCTGTACACAGGGGCCCCGCCGGTCACCCGACCGGCGGGGCCCATGTGTACCCCGCTTCGGGCGGACGTAACGAGGAGTTCACCGTCGTGCCGGTGGCCGCTTTTGCATGGCGGCGCTTGTTCGAGGGCATAGACCAAGCAGGTCGATGCCCGACCCGGGCGTCGGATCTCAGCGGGCGGCACGGGGTCGTCCGCCCGGGAGGCCCTTTGCACCAGCCCGACCGTACGACACCCGCACGGAAGCAGCCGCGGAGGTCCGGCTCCCGGCCCGCCGCGCGCACGGGCCGCCGACCGGCCCGGTCTCTTCTGCCCTCCCGGCCCGGCTTCCACTTCGTCGCTCCCCGACCTCATCCGAGGGGGTACGTCCTTCCGTGGTGACCAGCACAAAGCGCCACAAGCCAGACCGGCGCACCTATGTTCTCGACACCAGCGTCCTGCTGGCCGACCCGAACGCCCTGATCCGCTTCGAGGAGCACGAAGTGGTGCTCCCCATCGTGGTGGTCACGGAGCTGGAGGCCAAGCGGCACCACCCCGAACTCGGGTACTTCGCCCGCCAGGCGCTGCGCCTGCTGGACGAGTACCGGGTGCGGCACGGCCGCCTGGACGCCCCCATCCCGATCGGGGAACTGGGCGGGACCATGCGTGTCGAGCTCAACCACTCGGACCCCGGCGTGCTGCCCACCGGCTACCGCCTGGGGGACAACGACTCCCGCATCCTCGCGGTGGCCCGCAATCTGCAGGCCGAGGGGTTCGACGTCACCGTCGTCTCGAAGGACCTGCCGCTGCGCATCAAGGCCTCGTCCGTGGGCCTCCTCGCCGAGGAGTACCGGGCCGAGCTGGCCATCACGGAGAACTCCGGCTGGACCGGGATGAGCGAACTGACGCTCCCCGGCGAGCAGGTGGACGTCCTCTTCGAGGAGGGACACCTCTATGTACCGGAGGCGTCCGGCCTGCCCGTGCACACCGGCCTGACCATCCAGTCGGAGCGCGGCAAGGCGCTCGGCCGGGTCACCGCCGAGGGCAACGTCCGGCTGGTGCGCGGCGACCGGGAGGCGTTCGGCATCAAGGGACGCAGCGCCGAGCAGCGCATCGCCCTCGATCTGCTGCTCGACCCGGACGTCGGGATCGTCTCCATGGGCGGCCGGGCCGGCACCGGCAAGTCGGCGCTGGCGCTGTGCGCGGGTCTGGAGGCGGTGCTGGAGCGCCGTCAGCACCAGAAGGTCATGGTGTTCCGGCCGCTGTACGCGGTCGGCGGGCAGGAGTTGGGCTATCTGCCGGGCACCGAGGCGGAGAAGATGAGCCCCTGGGCACAGGCCGTCTTCGACACGCTGTCGGCGGTCACCAGCCGGGAGGTCATCGAGGAGGTCACCGCGCGCGGCATGCTGGAGGTGCTGCCGCTCACCCACATCCGCGGCCGCTCGCTGCACGACGCGTTCGTCATCGTGGACGAGGCGCAGTCGCTGGAGCGGAACGTGCTGCTGACGGTGCTGTCCCGGATCGGCGCCAACTCCCGGGTGGTGCTCACCCATGACGTGGCGCAGCGGGACAACCTGCGGGTGGGGCGCTACGACGGCGTGGTCGCCGTGGTGGAGAAGCTGAAGGGGCACCCGCTGTTCGCGCATGTCACGCTGACGCGCTCGGAGCGGTCGCAGATCGCCGCCCTGGTGACCGAAATGCTGGAGGACGGCCACATCTGAGCCGATAACACCCGTTGGCGCCGCCCGGCAAAGGCACCAGAGCCTACCGGGCGGCGCCTTCGTGTGTGGAGCTTTCCAGAATCCCCTTGGGCCAAACGGGATGTGAGCTTTCACACGCAACTCGGAATTGCCACCCGGCGTCCGGTTACGGCAGAGTCTCAGTCCTGTCAGGCCCCGCATACGACACAGCCGTACCCCCAGCGGTGTGGCACCACGAACGCACCAACTCCATAGAGTTCGTCGTATGCCGCCCGAGCACCACGCGGCGCTCCCCGCAGGGGGAGTTGCCCACCGGGCCCGCGCCTCCCGTGACCCCGCAGTTGGGAGGCCAGTGTCAGGGGCACGATTGCGTCCGCCAGGGTCACCGAAGCGGGCGATGCTGGAAGGAAACCGTGTGAGCCGGATTTCGGTCCGGGGATTCGCAGTGGCCTCGGCCACCGCGGTCACCGCCGTCGGAAGCGTCGTCGGAGTTGCCTCGGGCAGCGTCGCGCAGAACAACGACGCCGCGGAGCCGACGGCAGCAGCCGACACCACGCTCCTCGCGGACATACCGACGGGTCAGCAGGCCCAGGTCCAGTCCGCGACCCTGTCGCAGCAGGCCGACTCGCAGGCCATCGCCGCGGACGCGAGCGCCAAGAAGGACGCCGAGGAAGCGGCCCGCAAGGCCGCCGCCGAGACCGCGATCGCGAAGAAGGCCGCCGCCGAGAAGGCGGCCGAGGAGGCCAAGCAGCGCGCGGAGACCAAGGCCGCCGCCAGCCGTGGCGACATCAACGCCAGCTTCCCGGTGCAGGGCTCCTACACCATCGCCCAGATCCAGGCCATGGCGCGTCAGATCGTGCCGTCCGGCCAGTTCCAGTGCTTCAGCAACATCGTGAACCACGAGTCCAGCTGGAACTACCGCGCGGTCAACGCCTCGTCGGGCGCCTACGGCCTCGTCCAGGCCCTGCCCGGCGGCAAGATGGCCTCCGCGGGTGCCGACTGGCAGACCAACCCGGCCACGCAGATCAAGTGGGGCCTGAACTACATGAACCAGCGGTACGGCAGCCCCTGTGACGCCTGGACCTACTGGCAGGCCAACGGGAACTACTGAGTTCCGTCCCGCCACGCTCAACCTCGCGCAGCCCCTTCCCGTCCTCTGGGAAGGGGCTTTCGCCCTGTACGGTCGTAACCGCACGACTCCATGGGGGGAGTGGTGGCGAGAAGCGGGGGAAGAGGACGGATCATGTCGCGAGTGCCAGGGTGGCTCGGCAAGCTGGGTGCCGGTCTCACCGAGATGAGCGAACGGCTGGACGCCCGCCGTGCGGAGGTCGAGCAGGAGGACGCGGCCCCCGGGCCGCCTGCCGCGCCCGAACCGGCCCGCACGCAGCAGGCGGTGGCCGATGTGGCGCCCGACGCGGTGCCGCGCGCCCGCCGTCCTGTGCCGTCGGCGCCCGTCGCCCGTCCCGATCCCGCGCAGGCCGTGCCCTGGGGGGTGCGGGTCGCGGCCGAGGCCGGCTGGCGGCTGCTGGTGCTGGCGGGCACCGTCTGGGTGCTGATGCGGGTCATCAGCGCCATCCAGCTGGTGGTCTTCGCCTTCGTCATCGCGTTGCTGGTCACCGCGCTGCTGCAACCGACCGTCGCCCGGCTCACCCGCCGCGGGGTGCCGCGCGGTCCGGCCACCGCGCTCACCGCGATCAGCGGCTTCGTCGTCATCGGTCTGATGGGCTGGTTCGTGACCTGGCAGGTCATGGAGAACATCGACACGCTCTCCACCCAGATCCAGTCCGGCATCGACGATCTGCGCAACTGGCTGCTGAAGAGCCCCTTCCACGTCACCGACAAGCAGATCAACCAGATCGCCAAGAACCTGCGCGAGGCGATCGGCGCCAACGCCGACCAGATAACGTCCGCGGGCCTGGAGGGCGTTCAGGTCATCGTGGAGGCCCTCACCGGCATCCTGCTGGTGTTCTTCTCGACGCTCTTCCTGCTCTACGACGGCAGGCGCATCTGGCAGTGGTTCCTGAAGCTGGTGCCCTCCGCCGCCCGGGAGGGGGTGGCCGGCGCCGGTCCGCGCGCCTGGCGCACGCTGACCGCGTATGTGCGCGGCACGGTCCTGGTCGCCCTCATCGACGCGATCTTCATCGGCATCGGCATCTACTTCCTCGATGTGCCGATGGCGGTCCCGCTGGCCGTCTTCATCTTCCTGTTCTCGTTCATCCCGCTGGTCGGCGCGGTCGCCTCCGGGGCACTCGCGGTGATCGTGGCCCTGGTCACCCAGGGCGTCTTCACCGCCGTCATGACCCTGGTCGTGGTCCTCGCCGTGCAGCAGATCGAGGGGCATGTGCTGCAGCCCTTCATCCTGGGCCGCGCGGTGCGGGTGCACCCCCTCGCGGTGGTGCTGACCGTGGCGGCCGGCGGCATGGTGGCCGGCATCGGCGGCGCGGTGGTGGCCGTACCGCTGGTGGCGGTGACCAACACGGTGGTGGGCTATCTGCGGCAGTACTCAGCGGAGCTCCAGGAGCCCGGACCCGAATCCGGACCCGAACCCGGTCCCGGGCCGGAACCTGCCTCGGCCGAGCCCGTGGCGGAGGAGGAACGGAACGCCGAGGACCCCGCTCACCAGGGGTGAACGGGGTCCAGGGACAACGGTGACCTACTCGGCCAGGACGGCCTCGGCCTCCAGGGTGGCGCCGACCGCCTGCACGACGGCAGCGATCTTGAAGGCCTCCTGGACGGTGTCCCGCTCCATACCGGCCTTGCGCAGCACCTGCTCGTGCGAGTCCAGGCACATGCCGCAGCCGTTGATCGCGGAGACCGCGAACGACCACAGCTCGAAGTCGACCTTCTCCACGCCCGGGTTGCCGATGACGTTCATCCGCAGGCCCGCGCGCAGGGTGCCGTACTCGTGGTCCGACAGCAGGTGCCGGGTGCGGTAGAAGACGTTGTTCATCGCCATGATGGCGGCCGCGGACTTGGCCGCGGTGTACGCCTCCGGCGAGAGGTTCGCCTTCGCCTCCGGCTCCAGCTCACGCAGCACGATCGGGGAGCGCGAGGCGATGGCCGTGGCCAGCACCGTGCCCCACAGCTGCTGCGCCGGCAGGTCGGAGTTGCCGATGACCGAGCCCAGGTTGAGCTTGAGGTCCTTGGCGTAGTCCGGGATCCGGGACTTCAGCGAGTCGAGCGACATGGGTCACTCACCAGCCAGCAGCGCGACCGGGTCGAGGGTCTCGTCGCCCTTGCTCCAGTTGCAGGGGCACAGCTCGTCGGTCTGGAGCGCGTCCAGGACCCGCAGGACCTCCTTGGGGTTACGGCCCACGGAACCGGCGGTGACCATCGTGAACTGGATCTCGTGGTTCGGGTCCACGATGAACACGGCGCGCTGCGCGAAGCCGTCCTCGCCCTCGATGCCCAGGTCACGCATGAGCTCGTGCTTGGAGTCGGCCATCATCGGGAAGGGCAGCTCGGTCAGGTCCGGGTGGTCCTTGCGCCAGGCGTGGTGCACGAACTCGGAGTCGCCGGAGAAGCCGAGGATCTGGGCGTCGCGGTCGGCGAACTCGTCGTTCAGCTTGCCGAACGCGGCGATCTCGGTCGGGCAGACGAAGGTGAAGTCCTTCGGCCAGGCGAACACGACCAGCCACTTGCCCTCGTAGGACTTGTGGTTGATCTGCTCGAACTCCTTGCCCTTCTCCAGGGAGACGCAGGCGGTCAGATCGAACTCGGGGAACTTGTCACCGACAGTGAGCACAGGCTCTCCTTGCAGCGAAGAAGCACCCCTTTTGGGGGTGATTCCCATGGGTTGGACTCTGTCGATGTTGGCACAGGGTGCATTGATTAGGGAAATAGCTACACTCGGTCGTGTTGATCGGAGGTATCTATCAGTGACCATCAGTAACGGCAAGCGGAGGCAGCCCAGCCTCGCCCAGCTGCGGGCCTTCGCCGCCGTGGCCGAGCACCTGCACTTCAGGGACGCGGCGGCGGCCATCGGGATGAGCCAGCCCGCCCTGTCCGGCGCGGTCTCGGCGCTGGAGGAGACACTCGGCGTGACCCTCCTCGAGCGTACGACGCGCAAGGTACTGCTCTCGCCCGCGGGGGAGCGTCTGGCCGTGCGGGCCAGGGCCGTACTGGACGCCGTCGCCGCCCTCATGGAGGAGGCGGAGGCGGTCCGGGCGCCGTTCACCGGGGCGCTCCGGCTCGGCGTGATCCCGACCGTGGCACCGTATCTGCTGCCGACCGTGCTGCGGCTCGTGCACGAGCGCTATCCGCACCTGGACCTCCAGGTGCACGAGGAGCAGACCGCGAGCCTGGTCGACGGCCTGGGCACCGGCCGGCTCGACCTGCTGCTGCTCGCGGTCCCGCTCGGGGTGCCCGGCATAGTCGAACTGCCCCTGTTCGACGAGGACTTCGTGCTCGTCACCCCGCTCGACCACTGGCTCGGCGGCCGCGAGGGCATCCCGCGCGAGGCGCTGAAGGAACTCAACCTGCTGCTGCTGGACGAGGGGCACTGCCTGCGCGACCAGGCCCTGGAAATCTGCCGCGAGGCGGGCCGCGGACTGACGGGGGCGGGGCGGGGCCCCTCGGCCGAGGGCGGTGGGCGACGGGCGGGCGCCCCGGTCACCACGACCGCGGCCGGGCTGTCCACGCTGGTCCAGCTGGTCGCCGGCGGCCTCGGCTGCACCCTGCTGCCGCGCACCGCGCTCAAGCTGGAGACCACCCGCAGCAGCCAGTTGCTCACCGGCTACTTCGCCGACCCGGCCCCGAGCCGCCGGATCGCCCTGGCGATGCGCGCGGGAGCGGCACGCGGTGCCGAGTACGAGGAGCTGGCGGCGGCCCTGCGCGAGGCGATGCGGGCGCTGCCGGTACGGGTCCTCGGCAACGGCTGAGGGCCCCTCCCCGTCCGGGGAAGGGCCCTGTGCGGCACGGTTGTCACTCGGTGCGCAGTCCCTCCGGCCGCATCAGCCGCAGCAGCGGCGGCAGGCTCAGCAGGGTGACCACGAGGACCACCCCCGCGCCCGCGCCGGTCATCGTCAGCACGCTCGGCCAGTCCACGCCCAGCGGCGCGCCCACCATCTTCAGCAGCACCGTGCCCAGCGTCAGCCCGACGGCCGCCGCGAGCAGCAGGCCGAGCGCGACCGGGAGCGCGGTCTGCCACAGCACCGACAGGCCCAGGGTGCGCCGCCGGGTGCCGAAGGCCATCAGCGACGACAGCAGCTTCCTGCGCTCGCGCAGCTGCTCCAGCTGGGTGACCAGCAGGCTCGCGCCGATCAGCGCCAGCACGCAGATCGCGCCCGCGTACAGGCCGGTGCGGATGGAGGTGAACTTCTTGGACTGCTCGGTCGCCGACCATTCGATCGCCTCGGCGAACGGGTCGACCTGCGCCGCCGTGTTGCGGATGTACTCGGTCACCTCGGGCACCCGCGGGTCGAGCATGACGTACACCGCCCCGTCCAGCACCCGGTTCACCCGGTCGGGCACCGCGGGCCGGGTCACCAGGACGGCGCTGTTCCTCATGCCGTTGGGGCTGGTGATCGCGCGGGCCGGCTTGAGGCCCGCCGGTACGGTCCAGCGCACGTCGGGGCCGCGGCCGGTGCCGTCGGCCGTGTCGATGTGCAGCACCCGGCCCGGCCGGGTGAGCTTCGCGATGGCGGCGTCGTCGTCCTGGTCCCCGCCCGTCGACAGGAAGGCGTCCCCCTCGCGGCAGGAGGGCAGCCGGGCCACCTCGCGCAGGGAGGCGCAGGTGCCGGCGACCATCAGCACCGTGCTGTCCGCATCGGGCCAGTCCTTGTTCCCGAGCGACGTGCTGCCCAGCGAGACGGCCTTGCGCACGCCCTTGGTGGTGGTGAACCGGTCGGCGGCCGTGCGGAAGGGGGTGCCGTGGGACAGGTTGATCTGCATCTGGGCCCGGCTGAGGTCCTTCCCGGTGTCCTTGGTGTAGTCGCCCTCGACCCCCGCGAACAGCATCTGGAGCGCGATCGCCCCCGCCACCGCGACGGCGATGCCGTTCACCATGCGGGCCGCCGAGCCGCTGCTCAACTGGAGCCGCCGTACCGCGAGTTGCCAGGCCACCGCGCCGAGGTGCAGCCGGGCCACCACCGCCTCCACGGCCCATGGCAGCAGGGTGGTGACGCCGACGAGCAGCAGCAGTACGCCGCCGGTCACCAGGTACTGGTTGAACTCCCCGTCCGAGCGGCCCTTGTTGATCATCGGGGCGAGCAGGGCGAGGCCGCCCAGCGGCAGCAGCAGCCGCCACCACAGCCGGCGGCGCGCGGGCCTGGCGGTCCGCATCACGCCCAGCGGCTCGATGACCACCCCGCGCAGCGCGAACAGGGTGACCAGCACCGCCGCCGCCGGGACGGCGAGGGCGACCAGCGCGGCCAGCGCGGGCGAGGGATCGAGGTAGTCCGGGAACACGCTCATGCCCACGACCTCCACCGAACCCGCGAACCGGCGGCCCAGCAGGAAGAAGAGGGTGCCGAAGAGCAGCCCGACCAGTGATCCGGCCAGCGCCTCGCCCGCCGCGATCCGGCGGGTCATCCGGCTGTCGGAGCCCACCAGGCGCAGCGCGGCCAGTCTGCGGTCGCGCCGCTCGCCGCCGAAGCGCACGGCGGTCGCGATGAAGACGCCGACCGGCATCAGCAGCACCACGAAGACGAGCAGCACCAGCAGGATCAGCACCGGGTCCGTCCGGTTCGCCGGGGGCTTGTTCGGCGAGCCGAAGGTGCTGATCCGGGCGGTCTGGTAGCCGTTGATCTTCGGGGCCAGGTTCTTCGCCCCGGCGTAGTAGGCGAGTTCCTGCGAGCCCACGAGCCCGCTCTCGCCGATGGTGCCGGTGATCCGGTACGGCAGCCGCTCCCGCAGCAGCTTGCCCTCGCCCGAGCCGAGCAGCTCCTTCAGCGCGGGGGAGACCACCATCTCGCCCGGCGCCGGGTACGCCGACAGGCCCGGCGCGACGGGCGCCTTCGGCCCCTCGGGCTCCACCAGCCGGCCGCGCACGGTGCGGCCGCGGAACGCGGTGTCGGTATCGGCGATCACCAGGGTGTTCTCGGCCTTCGGCCGGTGCGGGCCGTACGTGTAGTCCGCGCGGGCCGCCTCCCGGTCGTGCCGTACCGCCAGCGCGTTCGGGATCGCGGTCGTCAGCAGCAGCAGAGCCACGCCCAGGCCGACCCCGACCGCCGTCAGCAGCACCCGGGTCCAGCCCTCGCGGCCCCCGGTGAAGGCGAATCGGAAGCCCAGGCCGAGGTCCCTGCCCCACTGGCGTGCGCTCATATGGCGCGCTCCATGTCCCGGGACCTGCCGTCGCGTACGACGATCTCCCGGTCGGAGTAGGCGGCGACGCGCGCCTCGTGGGTGACCAGGACGACGGCCGCGTTGGTGGAGCGGGCCGCGTCGGTCAGCAGCTCCATCACGCGTTCGCCGTTGAGGGAGTCGAGCGCACCGGTCGGCTCGTCCGCGAACACCACCCGGGGCCCGGTGACCAGGGCCCGCGCCACCGCGACGCGCTGCCCCTGGCCGCCGGAGACCTCGCCGGGCCGCTTGTCCTTGAGGCCGTCCACCTCCAGCCGCTCCATCCAGGCGAGGGCGGCCCGCTCGGCCTCCTTGCGGGAGGTGCCGTTCAGCCGCAGCGGCAGGGCCACGTTCTCCACACAGGTCAGTTCGGGCACCAGCTGGCCGAACTGGAAGACGAAGCCGAACTCGCTGCGGCGCAGCGCGCTGCGCTCGGCGTCGCTCATGCCGGCCAGCTCGCGCCCGGCGTAGGTGATGGAGCCCGAGTCGGGCGGCACGATGCCGGCGAGGCAGTGCAGCAGCGTCGACTTGCCGGAGCCGGAGGGGCCCATGACGGCGACGACCTCGCCGGGGTGGATGGAGAACTCGGCGCCGTCGAGGGCGACCGTGGGGCCGTACGCCTTGCGCAGGTCGTGCGCGGCCAGCAGGGAACCGGGGGGAGGGGTCACGAGGCGACCTCCGCCCGCAGCTTGTCCAGGCGCGCGGCGGTCAGTTCCAGCCAGCGCAGGTCGGCCTCCAGGTGGAACAGGGCGTGGTCGCAGATCAGCTGGTCGGCGAGGTCGCCCTTGCGCTTGCGGTCGGTCAGGATCCGCATGCTGCGCAGGTGTTCGGCGCGCTGGACGTCGAGGATGACGGAGGCGTCGCGATGGGTGAGCAGCGCGAGGACGACCTTGGTGTACAGGGTCGACTGGAGGTACTCCTCCGGCTTCTCCGGGGTGGCGAGCCAGCGCTGGACGTCGGTGACGCCGGCCTCGGTGATCGCGTACCGCTTGCGCTCGGGACCGCCGCCCGCCTCGATGCCGTCGACTTCCACGAGGCCGTGCTTCAGCAGCCGGGACATCGTGGAGTAGACCTGGCCGTAGTGCAGGGGGCGATCCTGACCGAACTTCTCGTCGAAGGCCCGCTTGAGGTCGTAACCGTGGCGCGGGCCGGACTCCAGGAGCCCTAGGAGGGTGTGACCGATGGACATGAGGAGCACTCTACATACCGTGTATACGCGGTAGGTATACACCGCAGGTGCAGCCCAACGCGGAGGGTGCTACCTCGCAGGTGAGGGCCCTTTGTCACGGTTCCGAGACAGGCCGCCGCACCGGGACTCCGGCCCGAAGACTTCCGGCCGACGGGCAACCTTGGCCCCCCGGTAACCGTCGGTTCCTTTGGGGTGGGTGCTGATTCTCACGTCCGTAAAAGAGCGGATCGGTTGCCCTTTGTCATATAGGCGGGTGTTAGCTTTCGGAGCTGACCAACGAGACGGAAGCGGAGCGGTAGACCCATGGGACGAGCGGAAGAGAGACGAGCGCGACAGCGCGGCGGCCACCGCGCGGCGCCCCAGCGTCGCCGCTCGGCACCCGAGACCGGCAACCGGTCGGCGGGCCCGGCCGGCGGGGGAGCGCCCCGCAAGAGCCTCCTGCGCCGGATCTTCTCCTGGAAGAAGATCCTCGGGACGTTCTTCGGACTGTGCCTGCTGGGCATAGCCGGCTTCGCCGTGCTGTACATGGTCGTGGACGTGCCGGAGGGCAATGCGCTCGCCACCCAGGAGAGCAACGTCTACAAGTACAGCGACGGCACCCTGCTCGCCCGTGTCGGCGAGACCAACCGCGAGAGCGTGGACCTGGACAAGGTCCCGAAGGACGTGCAGCACACCTTCGTCGCCGCCGAGAACAAGACCTTCTACACGGACTCCGGCATCGACCTCAGGGGTCTCGCCCGCGGCCTGTACAACACGGCGAGGGGACGCGGCACCCAGGGCGGCTCCACCATCACCCAGCAGTACGTCAAGAACTACTACCTGAGCCAGGACCAGACGGTCACCCGCAAGCTCAAGGAGATGGTCATCTCCTTGAAGGTCGACCAGAAGAAATCCAAGGACGACATCCTCGCGGGCTACATCAACACCAGCTACTACGGCCGCGGCGCCTACGGCATCCAGGCCGCCGCCCAGGCCTACTACCGCACCGACGCCCAGAACCTCACGGTCGAACAGGGCGCGTACCTCGCCGCGCTGCTCCAGGCGCCCAGCCAGTACGACTGGGCGGTGGCGACCCCCACCGGCAAGAAGCTGGTGCAGGCGCGCTGGAACTACGTCCTGGACAACATGGTCAAGCAGCACTGGCTGGACCCGGCCAAGCGGCAGGCCATGAAGTTCCCCAAGCCGAAGGAGCCCAAGGGCACCCCCGGCGAGGAGGGCGAGAAGGGCTACCTGGTCGAGCTGGCCAACCAGCAGCTGGAGGACCAGCTGATGTCCGAGGAGGGCATCAGCCACCAGGACGCCGTGCAGCAGGTGGTCAACCGCGGCTGGACCATCACCCTCAACGTCGACAAGAAGAAGCAGGCCGCGCTGGAACGGGCCGTCAAGGAGCAGCTGACCAGCAAGCTCGACCCCAAGCAGCGCAAGGTCGACGGCGATGTGCAGGCCGGCGCGGTCTCGGTGGACCCCAAGACGGGGAAGATCGTCGCCATGTACGGCGGCACGGACCACTTCAAGCACTGGACCAACAACGCCACCCGCAAGGACTACCAGCCCGCCTCCACCTTCAAGCCGGTCATCCTCGCCGCGGCGCTCCAGCAGGGCTCCGTCACCCAGGACGGCAAGCCGATCAACGCCGACACGGTGTACGACGGCACCAGCGGCCGCCAGGTCGTGGACCACGGCGCCAGGGTCGGCTTCGGCCCGCCGAACGAGGACGACGTGAACTACGGGCCCGTCACCGTCCAGAAGGCCATGAACGACTCCGTCAACTCCGTCTTCGCACAGATGGGTGTCGACGTGGGCATGAGCAAGGTGATGAGCACGGCCAAGCAGCTCGGCATGGACACCGAGGGCATGCAGGCCGTCCCCGCCCAGACGCTCGGCTCGATGGGCGCGAGCCCGCTGGAGATGGCCGGGATCTACGCCACCCTCGACAACCACGGCAACAAGGTCACGCCGACCATCGTCAAGGACGCCGAGCAGAAGGACCGCAAGGTCACCATGCCGAACCCGATCGGCGGCCCGGCGATCAGCCGTACCGCCGCCGACAGCGTGACCTCGGTGCTGACCGGTGTGGTCGACGACGGCACCGCCAACCGCAGTGTGGCGAACAACCCGCTGCGGGCCGGCCAGCAGGTCGCGGGCAAGACCGGTACCTCCGACTGCGACCTCTCGGCCTGGTTCACCGGCTACACCCCGGACCTGGTCACCTCCGTCGGCCTGTTCGGCGAGGCCGGCAAGGCGGGCGGCACCGGCTGCAACGGCGCGACGGTCAAGAAGCAGGACCACGTGCCCCTGACCGGCGCCCTGGGCGGCGGCCGCGTCAACGGCGGTGGCCCCCCGGCCGAGATCTGGGCGGCCTACACCTTCGGCGTGACGCACGCGGCCAAGTTCGACCTGGACACCTCGCAGGGCGCGGCCGTCGAGACGCCGACCCCCTCGATGAGCAGCCAGAGCCCGTCGCAGTCGCCGTCGCAGTCGCCGTCCGGCACCCCGACGTCGTCCGGCTCGCCGTCGCAGTCGCCGTCCCAGTCGCCGAGCCAGTCGCCGTCGCAGTCGCCCTCGCAGTCCCCGAGCCAGTCGCCGTCGCAGTCGCCGACGACCGATCCCACGGACGAGAACCCGCTGGGACAGCTCGGCGACCAGCGGGAGCAACTGCACCAGCAACGGCAGCAGCAACAGCCGTAGCCGGAGAAGAGGGAGGGGCGCCCGGTGCACACCGGGCGCCCCTCCCTCATCACCGCTCAGCCGCGGTGCAGCTCGAACCAGACCACCTTGCCGGTGCTCAGCCGGGTCGCGCCCCAGCGCCGGGCCATCTTGTTGACCAGGTACAGACCCCGGCCGCCCTCGTCGGTCGCGCGGGCCTGCCGCAGCCGGGGCAGCTGCGGCACGTCGTCACCGACCTCGCAGCGCAGCACATGGGTGCGCAGCAACCGCAGGGTCACCGGCCGGGACGCGTACCGCACGGCGTTCGTCACGACCTCGCTGACCAGCAGCTCCACCGAGTCGGTGAGGTCCTCCATGTCCCAGCGGGCGAGCGCGCGCCGGGCCAGCCGGCGGGCCTGCCCGGGGGCCGTCTCCTCCGGCTCCAGCGTCCAGTACGCCACATCGCTCGGCGCGATCCCGTCGAAGCGGGCGGCGAGCAGCGCGATGTCGTCGTCCCGGTCGCCCGGGCCGAGCATGTCGAGGACCTCGTCGCACAGGGCCTCCAGCGGCGGCGGATGGTCCGGACCGGTCAGCTGCGCGGTGGCGGCGAGCCGTTCGCGCAGCTGCTCTATGCCCGTCCACACGTCCCGCAGCCGGGACTCCACCAGGCCGTCGGTGTACAGCAGCAGCGTGGCCCCGGCGGGCGCGTCCAGCTCGACGGCCTCGAAGTCCACCCCGCCGACGCCGATCGGCGCGCCCGGCGGCACTCGCAGCACCTCGGCCCGCCCGCCCAGGTGCAGCAGCACGGGCGGCGGATGGCCGGCGTTGGCGATGGTGATGCGGTGCGTGACCGGGTCGTAGACCGCGTACAGGCAGGTCGCCATGCGGTCGGTGCCGAGCCGCTGCGCCTGCTCGTCCAGGTGGTGCAGCACCTCCTGCGGCGGCAGATCGAGACCGGCCAGGGTCTGCGCGGTGGTGCGCAGCTGGCCCATGATCGCGGCGGAGGTCATGGAGTGGCCCATGACATCGCCGACCACCAGCGCGACCCGGCTGCCGGGCAGCGGGATCGCGTCGTACCAGTCGCCGCCCACCCGCGCGGTCTCCGCCGCCGGCAGGTACCGCGAGGCGAGCCGCACGCCCGTCGGGCGGGGCAGGGTCTCGGGCAGCATGGTGCGCTGCAACTCGTCGGCGATGTAGGCCTCACGGCCGTACAGCACCGCCTTGTCGATGCCGAGCGCGCTGTGCGTGGCGAGCTGGGCCGCCACCAGCAGGTCGTCCGTCTCGAACGCCGGCCGCTCGGGGCGGCGCAGGAACAGGGCCGCGCCGATCACCCGGCGCCGGCCGCGCAGCGGCGCGAGGATCGCGTGCTGCCCGGACGGTACGAGGGCCTCCGCGCCCTCGCCCAGCAGCTCGGGCAGCGCGGCCCGGGCGGCCGGCGCGTCCGCGAACACCGGGCGCACCCCGCGCAGCACCTCGTTGAGCGCGCCGCCGGGCCGCACCTCGCACAGCTCGGTCGTCAGCGACGACAGTTCCGCCAGCGCGATCGGCTCCGGCTCCGGCTCGAACGCCTGGGGCAGCAGGACGCCGTCGGTGTCCCGCTCCTCCGGTATGCGGTCGGTACGGCGCAGCCGCAGCACCACCGGCCCGGTGGGCCGTTCGTCGCCGACCGGCAGCGGGTCGCGCAGATAGACCAGGATCGCGTCCGAGAAGGTCGGCACCGTGGCCCGGCACAGCCCCATCACGATCTCGTCCAGGTCCAGACCGCGGGCGATCCGCCGGGTGGCCGCGCCCACGAACCTGAGCCGGTCCCCGTCACGCCGCATCGGCATCGGCCGCCCCGGCGGCAGACCCCGCCCGGTACGGCGCTCCGGGCCGCCCGGTGCCCGTTCCTGGTCGGCGCCGGGCTGCGGCGGAATGACCTCGGGTGCGGGGCGCGGCCGATGGGCCGCGCCGGCGTCCGCGGTGGCGGGCTGGGAGTGCTCCGGACCGTTGACTGGGGGCTCCTTCCCCTTGCCGTCCATTGCCTGGCCACAGGGGGTGGCCGTGCCCGGTCCCGAGGGCGTCCCGTCCGCCCGTGCCTGCACGGGTAAGACGGGGGTGCCGACCGGTTCCGGGGCACGCACAAGCGCCCCGCGGCCCTCCGCGGGGTCGGCGCCCGGCTGAGGGCGCTCGAAGGAGGTGGGCTGCTCCGTCACGCGTGTCGCATCCATCCGTCCGGGGCTGCGCGCCGGGCGCGCAGTTGGTCCCGCAGAAGTCCCGATACCCGCAATATGTGTCCCGGGAACGGATTTTCCGCGTGCCCGGAGGATGTTCCCGTGCCACCGGCGAGGCCTGCGCGGCCGGTGCTGCCCTGATACCCCTCGTTCACGTCCTTGCCGCCCCTCGGTGACGATCGGTCAAGCCCGGCGCACACCCCGGAAGTTGTCGCTCCGAAGCGCCCTTGCGGAGGACGATCCTACGTTTCTCGCCCGGGGGCGCATCAAGAGTCTCATGAGGACACATGCGCGGGCGTGCGGTCCCAGTCCTCGGGGAGTGACGGTACCGCCCAGGAGGCGTCGGGTCGCCACCCCGGCCAGCCGTCCGAGAACGGCGGCCCCCATTCCTCGATCGCCGCGACCGCCGCGCGCCCGGCCGCCCGGACCCGCTCGGCGGTCCGCGCGGGCATCAGGCCGTCCCGCTGGGCCTGCGCGAACTCGTCCTCGTCCCGCCACCGCCAACTGCGGTCCGGGCGTACGTCGATGTCCAGGAAGTGATCCTCGGAGTCCACCCCGCCCGCCCAGCGGACCAGCGGTTCCTCCAGATTGACGTACCAGTTCTTGAACCGCCAGCCCGGCTCCCAGAACAGCCACACCGACCAGGGCACACCGGGCTGGGCCAGCTTCAGCACCCCGGTGCCCAGCCAGCGGCCGCGGCGCACCGTGCGCGGCTTGGTGTAGCGGGACTCCAGCGGCTCGCGGTGCACCGGGGTGCCGTCGGCCAGGGCAGGCTTCACGCACTCGGTGCCGGGGGCCAGCCAGACCGCGAGCAGTTCGGCGTCGTCGCGTACGACGGTGACGGGCCGGGCGATGTGGAACCGCTCGCCGCCGTTCTCCCGGTAACGCCACAGGATCGGGGTCCCCGGCGCCCAGTACGCCGCGGGACCCGCCGCCGCTTGTCGCATCGTCGCGTCGTCCGTCATGGGCAGATATTAGGTGCCGCGCGGATGCGGCGCTGCGGCGCGGGTCACGGTCGCCGCGGGTGGCCGGAAAGCTTCGCCCCGCGGTTACGGACGCGTCATCCGCAGCACGTCCAGCGCCTCGTCCAGCTGCGCCTCGGTCAGCTCGCCGCGCTCCACGTACCCGTTCTCCAGGACGACCTGACGGATCGTCTTGCGTTCCGCGAGGGCCTTCTTGGCCACCTTGGCGGCCTCCTCGTACCCGATGTACCGGTTCAGCGGGGTCACCACGGACGGCGACGACTCGGCGTACTCGCGGGCGCGTTCGCGGTCGGCGGTGATGCCGTCGACGGTGCGGTCCGCCAGCAGCCGCGTGACGTTGGCGAGCAGCCGGATCGATTCCAGGACGTTCTTGGCGATGACCGGGAGCATCACGTTCAGCTCGAAGTTCCCGGCGGCACCGGCGGTGGTGATGGTGGCGTCGTTCCCGACGACCTGGGCGGCGACCATCAGCACGGCCTCGGGGACCACCGGGTTGACCTTCCCCGGCATGATCGAGGAGCCCGGCTGGAGGTCGGGGAGCCGGATCTCGGCGAGCCCGGTGCGCGGCCCGGACGCCATCCAGCGCAGATCATTGGCGATCTTCGTCAGCCCGACCGCGATGGTCCGCAGCTGCCCGCTGGTCTCCACGATGCCGTCCCGTGCGCCCTGCGCCTCGAAGTGGTCGCGGGCCTCGGTCAGCGGCAGCCCGGTGACGCGGGCGACCTCCTCGATGACGGCCGCGGAGAAGCCGGGCGGGGTGTTGATGCCGGTGCCCACCGCGGTGCCGCCCAGCGGCAGTTCGGCCAGCCGGGGCAGCGAGGCGCGCAGCCGCTCCACGCCGTACCGCACCTGGGCCGCGTACCCGCCGAACTCCTGGCCCAGCGTCACGGGCGTGGCGTCCATCAGGTGCGTGCGCCCCGACTTCACCACGTCGGCGAACTCGGCGCTCTTGCGTTCGAGGGCGGCGGCGAGATGCTCCAGCGCCGGGACCAGGTCGTGGGTGACGGCGGCGGTGGCCGCGATGTGCAGGGAGGAGGGGAAGACGTCGTTGGACGACTGCGAGGCGTTGACGTGGTCGTTCGGGTGCACGTCCCGGCCGAGCCGCTCGCCGGCGAGGGTGGCGATCACCTCGTTGGTGTTCATGTTGGACGAGGTGCCCGAACCGGTCTGGAAGACGTCGACGGGGAAGTGCTCGTCC
This sequence comes from Streptomyces misionensis, assembly GCF_007896895.1. Taxonomy (GTDB): domain Bacteria; phylum Actinomycetota; class Actinomycetes; order Streptomycetales; family Streptomycetaceae; genus Streptomyces; species Streptomyces misionensis_A. The sequence continues at coordinate 18,035 of NZ_VOGW01000081.1, forward strand.
CAGTCGCCCCGGGCGACCTCCTCGGCCGCCTCCTGGATCGCCCGGGCCACGTCCTTGTCCAGCACGCCGAGTTCGGCGTTCACCTTCGCCGCGGCGCCCTTGATCCGCGCCAGCGCCTCGATGTGCGCCCGCTCGATGTGCTGCCCGGACACCGGGAAGTTCTCGACGGCGCGCTGCGTCTGCGCCCGCCACTTGGCGTGCGCCGGAACCCGGACCTCGCCCATGGAGTCGTGCTCGATGCGGTATTCGCTCATACCGGGTACAGCGGTCCGGGACCCGCCGTTGTTCCGCGGGTTGGGCCGTCCGGAGCAGCCCGGACGGCCCAACCCGCCGCGTGGGTCAGGCGAGGCCCGGACCGCGCACCGGGATCGACGTGAAGGTCGGCTGGGGCGCCGGGTCCTGGAAGAAGTCGTTGCCCTTGTCGTCCACGACGATGAACGCCGGGAAGTCCTCGACCTCGATCTTCCAGACGGCCTCCATGCCCAGCTCCTCGTACTCCAGGACCTCGACCTTCTTGATGCAGTCCTGGGCGAGACGGGCGGCCGGGCCGCCGATGGAGCCGAGGTAGAAGCCGCCGTGGGCCTCGCACGCGTCGGTGACCTGCTTGCTGCGGTTGCCCTTGGCGAGCATCACCTTGGAGCCGCCCGCGGCCTGGAACTGCGCCACGTAGGAGTCCATCCGGCCGGCCGTGGTCGGACCGAAGGAGCCGGAGGCGTAGCCCTCGGGGGTCTTGGCCGGGCCGGCGTAGTACACCGGGTGGTCCTTCAGGTACTGGGGCATCTCCTCGCCCGCGTCCAGCCGCTCCTTGATCTTGGCGTGCGCGATGTCACGGGCCACGACCAGCGGACCGGTCAGCGACAGCCGGGTCTTGACCGGGTACTTGGTCAGCTCGGCGAGGATGGTGTCCATCGGCTGGTTGAGGTCGATCTTCACCACGTCGGAGGACTCGTCGAGGTGCTCGTCGGTCGTCTCCGGCAGGAACCGCGCCGGGTCCGTCTCCAGCTGTTCCAGGAAGACGCCCTCGGCGGTGATCTTGGCGACGGCCTGGCGGTCGGCCGAGCAGGAGACGGCGATGGCCACCGGGCAGGACGCGCCGTGCCGGGGCAGGCGGACCACGCGCACGTCGTGGCAGAAGTACTTGCCGCCGAACTGGGCGCCGATGCCGATCTTCTGGGTCAGCTCGAAGACCTTCTCCTCCAGCTCCTTGTCCCGGAAGCCGTGGCCGAGCGGCGAGCCCTCGGCCGGCATGTCGTCCAGGTAGTGCGCGGAGGCGTACTTCGCGGTCTTCAGCGCGAACTCGGCGCTGGTGCCGCCGACCACGATCGCCAGGTGGTACGGCGGGCAGGCGGCCGTGCCGAGCGAACGGATCTTCTCCTCCAGGAACTTCATCATGGAGGCCTCGTTCAGGACGGCCTTGGTCTCCTGGTACAGGAAGGACTTGTTGGCCGAGCCGCCGCCCTTCGCCATGAACAGGAACTTGTAGGCGCCGCCGTCCGTCGCGTACAGCTCGATCTGCGCGGGCAGGTTGGAGCCGGTGTTCTTCTCCTCCCACATGGTGAGCGGAGCCATCTGCGAGTAGCGCAGGTTCAGCTTGGTGTAGGCGTCGTAGATGCCGTGCGAGAGGTGCTTCTCGTCCGCGCCCTCGGTGAGCACGTTCTGCCCGCGCTTGCCCATGACGATCGCGGTGCCGGTGTCCTGGCACATCGGCAGCACGCCCGCCGCCGCGATGTTCGCGTTCTTCAGCAGGTCCAGCGCGACGAACTTGTCGTTGGCGGACGCCTCGGGGTCGTCGATGATGCGGCGCAGCTGGGCGAGGTGGGCCGGGCGCAGGTAGTGCTGGATGTCGTGGATGGCCTCCGCGGCCAGCTTGCGCAGCGCCTCCGGCTCCACCTTGAGGAACGTCCGCCCGTCCGGGCCCTCGACGGTGGAGACGCCCTCGGACGTGACCAGCCGGTAGGGGGTGGTGTCCTCTCCCTGGGGGAGCAGATCGGTGTACGCGAACTCAGGCATCTCAGCCCATTCCTCACTCTGACGGACGGCTGCCCGCCGACGCCGGCGAGCCTCCCCAGCCTAGAACCTGCCGCCGAGCGCGAGCCTGTGAGGTAAGGCTCAGTCCGGGTCGTCCCACCCCTGGTCGCGATCTATCGCGTTTCGGTACGCTGCTGCCGTGGACCTTCAGAAGCCCGCCCGAATCAAGGACGCCGCACCGGGCGTCTCCGCCCTGCGTGCCTCGGACGCCGACCGCGACCGGGTCGCCGACATCCTCCGCGAGGCCCTCGCCGAGGGCCGGCTCACCGCCGACGAGCACGCCGAGCGCGTGGACGGCGTGCTGAACGCCAAGACGGTCGGCGAGCTGGAGGTCTTCATCCAGGACCTGCCCGCCGCCCACCAGCGCGCCTCCGGGCCCGCCCCGGTGCCGCCCCGGCCCACCGGCGAGATACCCGCGGAGTCCGACGCCAACGTGGTGGCCGTGCTCAGCAACGCGGTCCGCCGGGGCCGCTGGCGCCCGGGCCGCCGGCTGCACGCGTACGCGGTGTTCGGCAGCGTGGAGATCGACCTCAGCGAGGCGATCTTCGAGTACCAGCAGGTCGTGATCAAGGCCGTCTCCGTCTTCGGCGACGTCCAGATCCGCGTCCCGGAGAACGTGACGCTGCGCGGCAACGGCGGCGGTGTCCTCGGCAACTTCGAGGTGAGCACGCTGGATTCCGCGGAGACGGACGCGCCGGTCGTCTACGTCGACGGCTGGGCCGTGCTCGGCAACGTGGAGGCCCGCCCCAGGCGCGGCAAGCTCGTCGAGGACATCATGGAGCGGGTTCACGACAAGATCGACCGCAAGTTGCGCAAACACCTGGACCGTTGACGGTCGCGAATCCGCCGGTGACCGGAAGGCTCCGCGCCCGCCCCCGGCGCGGGGCCGGGGGCGTGAACGAGCCGCCGCGCACCGGCGGTTGGGGACGCAGTGCATAGGCCCGCGTACAGCGGGTAGGCCTTGCTGCATCGTCTCTCGCTCGCGAAGCCGTCGTCAGGAGCAGACCGTGCTGCAACCGCCGCATTCGTCCGTGCAGGTAGCTGCCGTACCGGCCCAGCGGGCGCCGGTCCGGGAGCGGGACCAGGACGCACCCTGGCACACCGAGGCGGTGTGCCGACGCGACGAGGCGGGCCTGTTCTTCGCCCCGTCGAAGGAACCGACCGCCGCGCGGCTGTCCCGCGAGGAGGCGGCCAAGCGGGTCTGCGCCCGCTGTCCGGTCATGGTCGAGTGCCGCGAACACGCCCTCCTCCAGCCCGAGCCCTACGGCGTCTGGGGCGGTCTGACGGCCGCGGAGCGCCGGGTGGTCCTGGCGCGGCGCCGCCGCCGCGAGATGGACCTGAAGAAGGCGGCGCGGGTGACGGCGCGGGACCGCATAGCCGGCTGAGCCCGTGCCGGGCCGTTCCCTCGGGCGCAGGGGGCGCCCCAGGGGCGCGGGGCACCGCGCGGCGGGCCGTACCGGGCCCGCCCTCGCGCGAGGTCCGCACCCCCTCGGGCGCTGCCCGGCCGGGGCCGGTCTACTTCGCGCGGTCGAAATCGATCGCGCTGTACGCGCGCAGCTTGCTGAGCCGGTGCTCGGAGTCGATCCTGCGCACCGTCCCCGACTTCGACCGCATCACGATCGACTCGGTCAGCGCGGTCTCCGAGCGGTACCGCACGCCCCGCAGCAGCTCGCCGTCGGTGATGCCGGTCGCGACGAAGAAGACGTTCTCCCCGGATACCAGGTCGTCCGTGGTGAGCACCCGGTCCAGATCGTGGCCCGCGTCGATCGCCCGCTGCCGCTCCGCGTCGTCCTTGGGCCACAGCTTGCCCTGGATCGTGCCGCCCAGGCACTTCACGGCGCAGGCCGAGATGATGCCCTCCGGTGTGCCGCCGATGCCGAGCAGCAGGTCGACGCCCGTGCCCTCGCGCAGCGCGTAGACGGAGCCGGCGACATCGCCGTCGGAGATCAGCTTGATGCGCGCGCCGGCCTCCCGGACCTCCTTGATCAGGCCCTCGTGCCGGGGCCGGTCCAGGATGACGACGGTGACGTCCTCCGGCGTGGCCTTCTTCGCCTTGGCGATCCGCCGGATGTTCACGGCCACCGGCGCGTCGATGTCCACGAAGTCCGCGGCGTCGGGGCCGGTGACCAGCTTGTCCATGTAGAACACGGCGGACGGGTCGAACATGGCGCCGCGCTCGGCGGCGGCCAGCACGGCGATCGCGTTCGGCATGCCCTTGGCGGTCAGCGTGGTGCCGTCGATCGGGTCGACGGCGATGTCCACCTCCGGGCCGGTGCCGTCACCGACGTGCTCCCCGTTGAAGAGCATCGGGGCCTCGTCCTTCTCGCCCTCGCCGATGACGACGACGCCGTTCATCGAGACGGTGGAGACGAGGGACCGCATGGCACGCACCGCGGCGCCGTCGGCGCCGTTCTTGTCGCCGCGCCCCACCCAGCGGCCGGCGGCCATCGCCGCGGCTTCGGTCACCCGGACGAGTTCCAGGGCGAGGTTGCGGTCGGGAGCCTCGGCAGGAACATCGAGTTCGGAGGGCAGGTGATGATTTTCGGTCATCGGGGCGCACCTTTCTGATACGGCGACGGCCGGATGAGGGTCTTGGCCATGACTCTATCGTTAGGCAGACAAAATGAGCAGGGGACCCCACGTTTGAGCGCTTGAGGCACCTGCGACGATAGGGGGCGTGGCAGGTTCGAAAGGCAAGCAGAAGACGGCCCGGGACATGATCCTCTCCCTGGCCCTGATCGGCATCGCGGCGGCGGTCGTCTACTTCCTCGCCATCCCGCACGACAATCACGCTCCCGACCTCAAGCGGGTCGACTACCGGGTCGAGCTGCTCACGGCCCGCAGGGCGGCGAGCTACCCGGTGGCGGCGCCCGAGGGCCTGTCCGACGCCTGGAAGGCCACCTCCGTCAGCTACGACGGCGCGAACGGCGACTACTGGCACCTGGGCTTCCAGACCCCTGACGCCCAGTATGTCCAGATCGAGCAGTCCACGCAGAAGCGGAACGCCTTCATCGACCAGGCCAGCCAGGGCGCGAAGGCCACCAAGCGGGCCGAGCGCATCGACGGCCGCACCTGGACCCACTACTCCGGCGGCCGCTACGACGCCCTCGTGCTGGAGGACACGCCCGGCTCCACCACGGTGGTCGCGGGCACCGGGTCCTTCGAGGACCTCACGAAGATGGTGTCGGCGCTGAAGCTGGCGAAGACCCCGGTGCCGGCGCCGTCCGCGTCGTAGCGGCCCGCGCCGGAGAGTCCCGGACCCCGGCGTCCCGGACCCGGAGCCGCCGCGCCGCACTGACGAGAAGAGGCCCCCGGCATCGCCGGGGGCCTCTTCTCGTCGCCGGGGTCGGCTCAGACGGTCGTGACGACGTCCTCGTAGGCCAGGCGCGGGGAGCGCGGGTAGGAGGCGTCCGGGCCCGGCTTGCCGATGTTGACGATCATCAGCGGGGTGTGGTCGTCGTCCAGGAACTCCTTGCGCACGCCCTCGAAGTCGAACCCGGTCATCGGGCCGGCCGCGAGGCCGGCGGCGCGCACGCCCACGATGAAGTAGGCGGCCTGGAGCGCGGAGTTGATCGCGGCGGAGCGCTCACGGACCGGGCGCTCGGCGAAGAAGGCGTCCTTGGCCGCGGGGAAGGCCGGGAACAGGCCCGGCAGCTCCTCGTGGAACTCGTTGTCCGCGGCGAGGATCGCGACCAGCGGGGCGGTCGCGGTCTTGGGCCGGTTGCCCTCGGCCATGTGCGGCAGCAGGCGCTCGCGGGCCTCGGGGGAGCGGACCAGGGTGATGCGCAGCGGGCTCTGGTTGAAGGCGGTGGGGCCGTACTTGACCAGGTCGTAGATCGCCTGGACCTGCTCCTCGCTCACCGGCTCGTCGGTGAAGGTGTTCGCGGTGCGGGCCTCGCGGAACAGCAGGTCCTGGGCGGAGGGGTCAAGGACGAGAGACATGCGTGCCTTCCTCGGGGGTGCGTACGGTCCGCTCCCGGACCGGCTGACGGCACGACCCTACGCCACGCGAGGTTTAATATTCAACAAACGTGGGGGCGGGGTGATCGTCCTCACACCCCCCCACGCGCCGCTACTCGCCCTCCTCCTCGGCCTCCTCCTCCGCGAGCGCCGCGTCCAGGCGGGCCCGGGCCCCCTCCAGCCAGCGCCGGCACACCTTGGCCAGCTCCTCCCCGCGCTCCCACAGCGCCAGGGACTCCTCCAGCGAGCTGCCGCCCGCCTCCAGCCGCCGTACGACCTCGATCAGCTCGTCCCGCGCCTGCTCGTACGAGAGCGCTTCTTCGGTCCTGTCCGTCATTCGCCCACCTTCACCGTGAATTCACCGTCGGCGACACGCGCGCGCAGCGTCTCGCCCCCCGTCACCTCGTGCGGATCGCGCACCACGTGGCCGTCGGCCCGCTGGAGCACCGCGTAGCCGCGTTTCAGCGTGGCCGCCGGGGAGAGGGCCACCACGCGCGCGTGCGTGTGCGACAGCTCCGAGTCCGCGCGGTCCAGCAGGTGGCCGAGGGTGCGCCGGCCGCGCTCGGCCAGCGCGGCCACGTGATCGGCGCGCTCGTCGATCATCCGGTGCGGGTCCTCCATCGCGGGCCGGGCCAGCGCGTGCGCCAGGCCGCGCTCCTCGCGGTCCAGCAGCGCGTGCGCGCAGCGCCGGGCGCGGTCCCGCAGCATCCGCACCCGCGCCAGCTCCTCGCCCACGTCCGGTACGACCTTCTTGGCCGCGTCGGTCGGGGTGGAGGCGCGCAGATCGGCGACCAGGTCGAGAAGCGGGGTGTCCGGTTCGTGCCCGATCGCGGAGACCACGGGCGTACGGCACCCCGCCACCGCCCGCACCAGCTGCTCGTCGGAGAACGGCAGCAGGTCCTCCACGCTGCCGCCGCCGCGGGCGACGATGATCACGTCCACGTCCTCGATCGCGTCCAGCTCCCGCACCGCCTGCACCACCTGCGGCACGGCGTGCACCCCCTGGACGGGGACGTTGCGCACCTCGAAGCGGACGGCGGGCCAGCGGTGCCGGGCGTTCTCCAGCACGTCCCGCTCCGCGGCGGAGGCCCGGCCGCAGACCAGGCCGATCAGCTGCGGCAGGAACGGCAGCCGCTTCTTGCGCTCCGGCGCGAACAGCCCCTCGGCCGCGAGCGCCTTCTTCAGCTGCTCCAGCCGGGCGAGCAGCTCACCGACGCCCACGGGCCGTATCTCCGCGGCGCGCAGCGAGAGCTGGCCCCGCGGCGCGTACCACTCCGGCTTGGCGAGCACGAGGACCCGGGCGCCCTCGCCGACCACGTCGGCCACCGCGTCGAAGACCTGCCGGTAGCAGGTCACGCTGACCGAGATGTCGTACGACGGGTCGCGCAGCGTCAGGAACACGACACCGGCGCCGGGCCGCCGCGACAACTGCGTGATCTGCCCCTCGACCCACACCGCGCCCAGCCGGTCGATCCATCCCCCGATCAACCGGGAGACCTCGCCGACCGGCAACGGCGCCTCGGGGGTCGTCTTCAAAGCCATGCGCCCGAGAGTAACGGCCGGCACCGACAGGGCCGCCCGGCCGCAGCCGTGCGGGGCCGTGGAGACCCAGGCGCCGCCGTGGACCCCTACGATGGGACCATGACCGCTTCGCCTGGCCGCCGTGTCCTGCTCGCCGCCCCCCGGGGCTACTGCGCCGGCGTGGACCGCGCCGTGATCGCCGTCGAGAAGGCCCTGGAACAGTACGGTGCCCCGATCTACGTGCGACACGAGATCGTCCACAACAAGTACGTCGTACAGACCCTGGAGAAGAAGGGTGCCGTCTTCGTCGAGCGGACGGAGGAGGTGCCCCCCGGCAACATCGTCATGTTCTCCGCCCACGGCGTCGCCCCCGTCGTGCACGAGGAGGCCGAGCGGGGCCGCCTCGCCACCATCGACGCCACCTGCCCCCTGGTCACCAAGGTCCACAAGGAAGCCGTCCGGTACGCCAAGGAGGACTACGACATCCTCCTGATCGGGCACGAGGGCCACGAGGAGGTCATCGGCACCTCCGGCGAGGCCCCCGACCACATCCAGCTGGTCGACGGCCCCGAGGACGTCGCCAAGGTGGAGGTCCGCGACCCCGAGCGGGTCGTCTGGCTGTCCCAGACCACCCTCTCCGTGGACGAGACCATGGAGACCGTCGACGCCCTGAAGACCAAGTTCCCCGGCCTCGTCTCCCCGCCCAGCGACGACATCTGCTACGCCACGCAGAACCGCCAGCTGGCCGTGAAGCAGATGGGCGCCGAGGCCGAACTGGTCATCGTCGTCGGCTCGCGCAACTCCTCCAACTCCAAGCGGCTGGTCGAGGTCGCCAAGCTCGCCGGCGCCCGCGACGCCCACCTGGTGGACTTCGCCGACGAGATCGACGAGGTCTGGCTGGACGGCGTGAGCACGGTCGGCGTCACCTCCGGCGCCTCCGTCCCGGACGTGCTGGTCGAGCAGGTCCTGGAATGGCTCGCCGAGCGCGGCTACGCGGACGTGGAGATCGTCAAGGCCGCCGAGGAGTCCATCACCTTCTCGCTGCCCAAGGAGCTCCGCCGCGACCTGCGCGACGAGGCGGCCGCCCTGGTCGCCGAGCGCGGTGGTTCGGGCGCTTCCGAGGAGTGATCGGAGCCTCGCGGACGTGACCGTCCGTGGCCCGACGTAACGTGGTGCCATGGAGATCTTCGGCGTGGACATCGGCGGTTCGGGCATCAAGGGCGCCCCTGTCGACCTGGACAGGGGCGATCTCGCCCAGGAGCGCTGCAAGGTGCTCACCCCGCACCCGGCGACGCCCGACGGCGTGGCCGACGGGGTGAAGCAGGTGATCGACCACTTCGGCTGGACCGGCCCGGTCGGGCTGACCTTCCCCGGCGTGGTCACCGGCGGCGCCATGGTCCGTACGGCGGCCAACGTCGACAAGAGCTGGATCGACACCGACGCGCGCGCCCTGTTCGGCGGCAGGCTCGGCGGCCTCCCGGTGACCGTGGTCAACGACGCGGACGCGGCGGGCGTCGCCGAGATGCAGTTCGGCGCCGGCCGCGACCGCAAGGGCACCGTCATCCTGCTCACCTTCGGCACCGGCATCGGCAGCGCCGTCTTCGTGGACGGCGTCCTGGTCCCCAACACCGAGCTGGGCCACCTGGAGCTGGGCGGTCACGACGCCGAGAAGAAGGCCTCCAGCAAGGCCAAGGAGGACCACGGGCTGAGCTGGGAGCAGTGGGCGCGCCGCGTCCAGAAGTACCTCGCGCACGTGGAGATGCTCTTCTCGCCGGAGCTGTTCATCATCGGCGGCGGCGTCAGCCGCAAGGCCGACAAGTTCCTGCCCCACATCACGGGCGTCAAGGCCGAGATCGTCCCCGCGCAGCTCCAGAACAACGCGGGGATCGTGGGCGCGGCGATGCGAGCGGCGCAGCAGCGGCCGTAGCCGGACGCGGCGGCCCGGCAGCGCTCGTACTCAGGGGCGCTTCCTGCGCCGCCGCACCCACTGCACCCGGCGGACCAGCACGATCACCCCGGCGATCAGCGTCCCCCCGTACAGCCAGCCGGCCTGGGTGGCGAGCCCGGTCGCCAGGCCCATCAGCCGGCCGAGCAGCCCCTCGCGCCCGTCGGCGACCACCAGCAGCCCGGCCGCGAACGCGATGGGCACGGCCACGGGCGCGGTCAGCACGTCCCCGGCCCGCACCCACAGCGCGGTCAGCACGCACACCGGCAGGAACAGCACGCCGTACACCGGCAGCGAGCCGTCGAGGAGCAGCTGGTCCAGGCAGCCCAGCAGGAACATCACGGCCACGCAGAACAGGCCCCCGCCGAGCCCGGTGAGCCGGGGGTTCGGCAGCCCACGGCCGGGCGGCCCCGGCCGGGCCGGGCGAGACTGCCCCGCGCCGCGCCCCGCCGCCGGGCCGCCCGGGCGGCGCCGGGCCTGCGGCGGCAGCTGGGCGCGGGGCGCGGGGCGCCGCCGTCCGTCGTTCGGGGGTCGCGTTCTGTGCTGCTCCATTGGACCAACTTAGGTCTGTTTATGTGCCCAGTCGCTCCCCAGACACGCCGATCGGCCTACGTTGGCCGGACCGGTGACGCTCCGGGGAGGCCGTCGCGCGGAACGCCGTAGACTGGTGGATCGGCCAGTGTCCTCCTAGGGCCTGGCAGCCCCCAGCTCCTGGCCCTCTCATCCACGGGAAGTCGCAACGTGTCGCTCACGATCGGAATCGTCGGCCTGCCCAATGTCGGCAAGTCGACCCTGTTCAACGCCCTGACCAAGAACGACGTGCTGGCGGCCAACTACCCGTTCGCCACGATCGAGCCCAACGTCGGCGTCGTCGGCGTCCCCGACGGCCGTCTCGCGCAGCTGGCCTCGATCTTCGGCTCGGAGCGCATCCTTCCGGCCACGGTCGACTTCGTGGACATCGCCGGCATCGTGCGCGGCGCGTCCGAGGGCGAGGGCCTGGGCAACAAGTTCCTCGCGAACATCCGCGAGTCGGACGCCATCTGCCAGGTCATCCGCGCCTTCAAGGACGAGAACGTCGTCCATGTCGACGGCAAGGTCTCGCCCAAGGACGACATCGAGACGATCAACACCGAGCTGATCCTCGCCGACCTCCAGACCATCGAGAAGGTCCTGCCCCGGCTCCAGAAGGAGTCCCGGATCAAGAAGGACGTCGCGCCGAAGGTCAAGGCGGTCGAGGAGGCCAAGGAGATCCTGGAGAAGGGCGACACGCTCTTCGCGCACGGCATCCTCCAGGGCACCGAGCGGACCGAGCTGCTGCACGACCTGCACCTGCTCACCACCAAGCCGTTCCTCTACGTGTTCAACGTGGACGAGGACGAGCTGACGGACGAGGACTTCAAGAACGAGCAGCGGGCGCTGGTCGCCCCGGCCGAGGCGATCTTCCTCAACGCCAAGCTGGAGGCGGACCTCGCCGAGCTGGACGAGGACGAGGCCCTCGAACTCCTCCAGTCCGTCGGCCAGGAGGAGCCGGGCCTCGCCACCCTCGCCCGCGTCGGCTTCGACACCCTGGGCCTCCAGACCTACCTCACGGCCGGCCCCAAGGAATCCCGCGCCTGGACCATCAAGAAGGGCGCCACCGCCCCCGAGGCCGCCGGTGTGATCCACACGGACTTCCAGAAGGGCTTCATCAAGGCCGAGGTCATCTCCTTCGACGACCTGGTGTCCGCCGGCTCCGTGGCGGAGGCCCGCGCGAAGGGGAAGGCGCGGATGGAGGGCAAGGACTATGTGATGCAGGACGGGGATGTGGTGGAGTTCCGGTTCAACGTCTGATACGTCCGGCGGAAGGCCGTCTGACCTGCGGCGGAGCGGGTTGGGCGGCCTTTGCGGTCCGCACAGAGTCCGCAGCGTGCTGGATGTGTCCGGCACGCGGGGGAGCGGTTACGCTGCTTCGTCGACCTGTGGCTGGGCATCGGCGGACTGGTCGGCGTACGCCTTGTCGACGGCGGCCCGGGTCCGCTCCTCGGAGTCAGGCCACAGGTGGGTGCAGATGTTCAGCGTCATGGCCGCGTTGGTGTGGCCGAGGCGGGCTACAAGCTCGCCTGCGAAGCCGACCCCCACGGCCACGCCGCTTAGATGATGCGCGCCCTCGCCCACCAGGCGCTGAGCCTCAAAAGCCACACCACTGCGTCGACCTCGTCGAAGGCGCCCTCCGCACAGGTCTCGGCCACGTCGACGGCCAGACCGAGACTCTGCTTCACATCACCCACGCTCGCGCCTACGCCGCAGTCAACGAGAACCCATTGGCCGCGCGCCCTGCTCGCCGCCGAAGACGCGCTCCTCCGGGACGACGCACCCCAACCCAGCTACTCCCGCGTCAGCGGCCCTGCCGCCGGCACCGTGGCCAGCCACACCGCTCGCACCCTCACCGACCTCGCCGACCACATCGGCACCGAACAGCAGCACCGCGACGCCCTCACCCGCTGGGACCCTGAGAAGTACAAGCGCGTCCACGCGCTCACCCACGCCGACCTCGGTGACAGCCTCGCCGCTCAGGCCCGCGCCGACGAGGCCGTCGCCGCCTGGACCCAGGCCCTGCTGCTCATGGATGGCATGGCCTCCGACCGTACTCGGAAGGCGATCACTTCGATCCGCTCCACGCTCGCGGTCTACCAGCGTCGCCGCGTTCCCGGTGCCGCCGATCTCGCCCGCCGCGCCCGTGAGGCCCTCGCCTAACATGCCCAACAACCCGTCCGACGAAGGGAACCCCGTGGCTCAGCAGACCGGCGACCGATCCCAACCCTCAAGGCGGCGCTCGAATCGATGACCCTGCTGGTCGCGGCCGTCATCGTCCACGACAAGGCCACCAACCGCGTCGTCCTCCTCCAGCGCAGCGAGAACGCCAAGTTCGCCCAGGGCATGTGGGACCTCCCCGTCGGCAAGAGCGAGCCGGGCGAGCCCATCACGCAGACGGCAGTCCGCGAGCTGTACGAGGAGACGGGCCTCACGGTGAAGCCCGAGTCCCTCAAGGTCGCCCACATCATCCACGGCGCCTGGGGCGTTGAAGCCCCCAACGGCTTCCTCACCGTCGTCTTCGCCGCCCACGAATGGACCGGCGAACCCGAAAACCGCGAACCCCGCAAGCACTCGCAGGTCTGCTGGCTCGACGCCGACGCCATCCCCGACGCCTTTGTCGACACAACTGCCAGCGCCCTCCAGCACTACCTCAACAATGGCTCGGAGGTCTCCCTTGACGGCTGATCTGCAGCATGAGCCGCAGGCTTGCTCCAGCCCAGCGGCAGGTGCGTGAACCTATGGCTTAGCTGAGTGGGTTATTGGTTGAGAGACTCGAACGCCTCGTTGAGGTCCTTGACGAAACGCTGCCACGACGGAAGGCCAACCACCGGCCCCTCGGGATCCAGGAGTTCGAGCATGCGCAGCCGGTGCTGCGAGAAACGCTTCTGGAACTGGACGAGGCGACGTCCTTTGTACTCGCTTGCCCGCGCCAGCGAGTCCTTGAGGAGCTGTTTAGGGTCGGCGACCGTTTCCGCTGCAGTGCCTTTGGGGAGATCAAGTGTGACGCGGCCGCGCGGGTTTTCGGCGACCTGACGCAGACACGCCTCATCGAGAAGCAGCCACGCCTCCAACATGCGGACGGGCACCACAGCGACGTGCCGGAGACCGGGCCACTCGGCGTGTACTGCCTCCGCGATCTCGACCCTGCGGTCCTGGGCGGGACCCCGGTCGGCGTCCCGTTGGACCACTACCAAGTCGTAGGTCCCGTGGAGCCTACGGGCTGCCCGCAGCTTGTCCCGGACGGAATGGCCAGGTGGCGGCCGGAGCAGCCCGAAGTCGGGAACGGTTATCGAAGCGTCGAGCCCCTTGCGCGCGGCAATGGATTCGACGTGCCGTACGAGGCCGTTGTCGCTGCTGCCTTCGCCGATGAAGAGAATACGAGTGGTCACGCGGCCCCCCAGTCCAGCGTGAGCTGCGCTCCGGCAGGAGTGGTGAGGTACGGCAGGACGTCGGCCTTAGTCACAAAGTCGGCGCCCGTCTTTGTGGCGCGCCATGTCTCGGCGAGCGGACGCAAACGCAGTACCCGATTCAGGGAGCCGTCCTCCGCCTTGTGGATCGCGGTATCGGCGAACAAGAGGTCGTCAGGATTGACGAGCTGCACGACCCCTGGTGAGTGTGTGTTGATCAGCACCTGTCGGAACGGATTGTCCGTGCCAGGTTCCTCCGACGGGTCGACGGCAAGGTCTTGGACAAGGGCGACCATGGCGTTGAGGTTGGCGGGGTGGATGCCGTTCTCCGGCTCCTCCATGCAGATCAGGCCGCGCACGGACGCGTCCTCGAGTAGGACGCACAGGGCCAGGAAGCGCAGGGTTCCTTCAGAGAGACTGCGGGCAGGCAGGGTAATGCCGGCCACCTCACGCACATTGACCGTGAGGAGCTGCCGGACCTCGTCCTGATCGACATCCAGATCACGGATATGGATTCCCGTCAGGTCCGAGAGACGCCCCGCCACCCTGGCGTAGACCTGGCTGGGATCCGCGCCAGGAGTGTCGTGGGCCACGCGGAAGAGTGTCGCGGGCAGGTGGGAGCCGTCGGCACCCATCACCTGCGGGTCGACATACCGATCGGACCTGCGCAGAGCTGACGGCTCAAGAGCGAGCCGTCGCCAGGACTGCATCTCACGGCGCGCGGCGAGGATGGTCGGGTCGTCGCTGCTGGTGATGGTGGAGACGACGGTTGCGGGTGCCCGGGACGCTGCGGCTGGCTTGGGCTGACCTCGGCTGCCACCGTCCTGGTGGATTTTGACGACCGACTCGCCGGATTCAGTCGTCGTGGAGATGAAAGGGGCACCGCTGCGGTGGCCCTGAATGACGGTGTTGCGGAACTCCTTCGCGCTGTGGGGGAAGAGGAGGTGACGGGCGGCCTTGCCCTTGGTGATGTGGCTCAGTGTCTCGTGGAGGAGGGTGAGGCGGCCGAAACGGTCCAGGCCGGACGGCTCCTGGTAGCCGACTTCAAGCTCATACCGCAGAAACGTGGTTGTGGCCTTGGCGGCTCGGCCGAAGTCGTCCTGAGCGTTAAGCGGGACGATCATCTCGGCGGCGAACCGCATCCGGTGACGGCCAGGCGCGAAGCCCTTCCAGAACAGATCACGAGGGTCACCATGACGCTCACCGTGTACGCCCCGGACCTCCTGGGCCGCCTCCATCATCGATTGGTCGGCGAGTAGGGAGAGGAACTGGATGGCATCGAAAACATTCGACTTGCCGGTGCCGTTCTCCCCTGCGATGCAGGTGAAGGGGCCGAAGTCGATGGATAGGTCCAGAAGGTTCTTGAACCCGTGGACTTCGAGGCGGGTCAGCATGCTGTCTCCGGAGGCTCGCCGGGCGGATCCGTTAAGACTACTGGTGAGGAAGATGTCATCCCGTGTGTACGTTGGCGGTCCTTCCCAGCTCTTGACCACGGGATCGCTGCCCCACATCCCCTACGGCGCCTGGGGCGTCGAAGCCACCAAAGGCTTCCTTGCACTCGTCTTCGCCACCTACAGGGTTGAGAGGCGGGCAGCTCCCCCGTGAGCGGGCTGGGGCTGGGGTAGCCGAGGTGTCCCACGCCCTTGACCCACTCGTCCCAGAGGCCGCCGGGCTCAGTGAAGCGGTCGGCGTGGTGGGTGCCGAGGTGGGCGTCGAGACGGAGGAGTGCGCCGAGGGCTGCGGGCTGGTCGTAGCGGAGGTCGGTGCGGGGGAGGTAATGGTCGAGGTAGGCGGTGAGGATCTCGGCGTCCGCGTGCGTGCCGAAGCGGGCCAGGCGAAGCAGTAGGCGCTGCCGGAGAAACAGAACTCGCTGGCCAGGAGCAGGTCGCCGATGCGTTCGCGGAATGTGGCGCGTCGCCCTACGCCGATCAGCCAGGCGGCGGTGAGGCGTGAGCGCCACTCGTAGCCGAGGAGAGCGTCCAGCTCGGCGTCGGTGATCGTGGCCGAGTCGTCGATGAGGTGACGGGCGAAAAGTTCGGCGTGAGGCCACTCGGACCGCAGTAATCGACCACTTTTCAGGACGAGATAGCGCGCGTGGCCTGAGTCCTTCCTTGCCGGGTGGCGCTCGATGACGTAGCCGTAGCCGATCTCTTCGGGGTGCTGGGACGGCATGGGTCACTTCTCCGGGTGCAGGTCGGTGCGGTCGATCCAGGTGGGGGCGACGAAGATGTTGTCGCCGGCGGGGGCTTCGGAGGCTTCCAGCAGGGACCAGGTGCGGGACTCCTCGACCAGGTGCTCCCAGGGCGCGGTCCAGTCGAGTTCCCAGTCCAGGCCGGGGCCGGAGACGCCGTACGTGCCGCCGGCGTCCACCTGCCAGAACTGGGAGTAGAGGATCACCTGGGCGTGGTCGGCCAGGTCGTTGATGATCTCGGTGAAGTGGGCCGATGGCCAGCCGGGGGCGTCGTTCGTCGCGGTGCGGCGTAGGCGTGCGGTGAGCGGCGGGACGACAGGGGTGCGTGCGCCGAGTTCGGTCAGGGCCCAGCGGATGCCGACAGACTCGGTCCAGTCCGGTGGGGTCGCCCGTTCCAGGCAAGCGCGGTAGGCGCGGCGCAGGGGCTCGACGCCGCCGTCGATCTCCAGGCTCGCCAGGGCCATCGCCGCCCATTCCCGGACGGTGGGGTTGTCGCTGTCCAGCAGGCCGATGAGAGCGGGGCCGCAACGGGGATCGCCCACCTCCTCGAAGACCTCGATGGCGGTCAGCTGACCGAAGCCGCCGAGGGAGGGCAGGCCGTTGATGACGGCGGGTATGGCGTCGGCGCCTATCCAGATCAGCTCCGCGCGGGCGTCGTAGGACTCGTCGGCCTTGCCGTCGAGCTGCTGGACGAGTGTCTCGATGCGGGAGGTCATGACGCGGAGTGGTCCCGGCGCCAGAAGGTGGGCAGCCACCAGCAGAGCACCGATCGGTCGTCGGGCCACGGGGCGCGGTCCTCGGCCGCCCAGTCCTCGAAGGAATCCCGTGCCAGATCGATGGGGCGCCAGGCGGGGTCGAGGGGCTCGTCGTCGGCCGGAGGGCGGACATACCGTCGACCGTACTCGTCGCAGGCGCCGAAGTCCTGGTAGTTCCGCTGGGCCTCGATCAGGGAGACCTTGTTCGCGCCGCCGCTCATGGTGGGCCAGCGGAACTGGACCCCGTCGTCCTCCCAGAAGCAGACGGGGCAGATCTCGTATGAGCCGGGCATCGCGCTCAGCACGCGGTGCCCGCAGCAGGGGCAGGGGTGGGAATCGCTCACCTGCGCAGTCTCCTTGCAGACCCCGTCGGTGTGCCAGGGATTTCGCCGCCTCGGAGCCCCCGGCCAGTCCGCAGGACACCCGTAAACGGCCGCCGGGAGCCAACGTATGCCAACGAGGAAACCCCAGGTCAGGGCCATGGGGAGCGCTCCGCCGCAGGTCAGGATCAGACTGCAGGACATTCCGGTTCAATGTGTAGTGGCAACGTACCGCGGTATCGACGCGTCGCCGATCTCGCGGACATGCGGGATCAAAAGGGCCGGCCCTTCGGGGGCGGGCCCTTTTGCTTTTCCCGTGTCGGGACGGCTGATCCCTCGTACGCAGTTCAGCTCTTCTGCGGCGGCGACGGCGCAGCCGCCGCCCGGCCGGGTGCCCCTACGGCAGGGCCAGGTCCGGGCACGAGCCGGTGGGCGGGGCCAGCGTCCAGCCGGTTCCGCGGACGCGGACGGTCGGGG
>NZ_VOGW01000082.1:0-20056 GCF_007896895.1 Streptomyces misionensis
ACACGCGCCACCCCGAGTTCACCATCGCCCGGTGGGCCGCCGCGCACCTGTTGCCCGGCCAACGCACGCCGGCGACCGTGCACACCAACTGCATCAGGGCGGCGGGACTCAGGGCGGGGACGCCCGCGGGGAACCGGACGGAGAGGGTGTCGTCGTCGACGGTCGTCACGTCCGGCGCGGCGGTCAGCCGGGGCAGTTCCGTGGTGGCCGCCGGGGCCTCGCTCGTGGACGGTCCGTCGAACAGCGCGCGCACGGCGCCTTCGTAGTCCCCGGGGCCGTCGATCCCGCGCGGGTACGGCTTCGGTTCGCCGTCGTGCAGGAAGTAGACGGGGGTCATGGTGGGCGGCGGCGACTGGTGAGCGGGAGCGGCCATGCCGCTTGCTGGCCGACCCGCCTCGATGACACCCGACTCGGGCACTCCGCAGGCCGCCGTCAGGAGCACCGTGGCGCATCCGGCCAGCAGCGCGGGTGTGCGTGAGCCCTTCACCGGGAGCCCCCGGCGGCCTCGTCGTCGGTGTCCGGGGAATCACGCCGCAGCGGGAGTTCGACCGTGAACTCCGCGCCGCCGCCGGGCAGGTTCGCCGCACGGATGCGTCCCTGGTGCAGACGGACGTTCTCCGCCGTGATGGCCAGTCCCAGTCCGCTGCTCTCGCTCCTGGTCCGCGAGGCGCCCGCCTTGTAGAAGCGTTCGAAGATGTGCGGCATCGCTTCCTCCGTGATCCCCGGCCCGTTGTCGCTCACCTTGACGACCGCCCACGCCCCGTCCGCTCGCTCCTCCCGCTCCATGGTCAGCCGCACCGGCGCCGCCCCGTGCCGCAGCGCGTTGCCGACCAGATTGGCCATCACCACGTCGAACCGGCGTGGGTCCACGCGCGTGCGGAGCACGCCCGGTCCGGGCACGCGAGTCTCCACCCGGTCCTGCCAGCCGCGGGCGGCGAGGGTGTTCGCCAGGGACTCGGCCAGGTCGAGTTCGTCCAGGTGGGGTTCGATCGCGCCCGCGTCGAAGCGGGAGATCTCCATCAGGTCCTCCACCAGCCCGCTCAGCCGGCTGGTGCCCTCGCGGACGAGCCGCAGCGCGTGGCCCGTCTCCTGGTCCAGGTGGAGCGCGTTCTCGTCCAGCACGTCGGTGACCGCCGACATCGCGGCCAGCGGCGTCCGCAGTTCATGGGAGACATCGGCGACGAAGCGGCGCGCCTGGGCCTCCAGCCGGCGCAACTCCGCCACCGACCGCTCCAGCGCGGCCGCCGTGTCGTTGAAGGACTGCGACAGATCGGCCAGTTCGTCGGAACCGCTGACCGCCAGCCGGACGTCGAGGTGCCCTTCGGCCATCCGGCGCGTCGCCCCGCGCAGCGCCCGCACGGGACGGAGCACACCGCTCGCGGCCAGCAGCGCCAGGGCGACGGCGAGGCACAGTGCCACCAGGGTGGCGCGCTCGATGTTGCCGACCATCGCGTCGACGTACGCCTCTTCGGTGTTCTGCGGCACCACCAGGAACATCGCCATTCCCGAGAGCCTCGGCGTCCGGTCCGCGCCGGCGGTGTACGTGACCGGCATGCCGACGACGAGGAAGGAATGCCCCTGGGCGTTCACCCGCTGGAACACCGCGGCGCGCTTGGTCCGCACGGACCGCAGCAGTTCCGGGCTCAGCTTGTCGAAGTCGGCGCTCGGCGCCCAGGCGCGGTGGTCGCCGTACGTCGCCAGGACCCGCCACCCCTGTTCCGGGTTGGCGTGCAGCACCTGGTCCACCGCCCGCTGGAGGTCCGAGGCGTCCGGCGCCGGGGGCGTGTAGACGGCCACGGCGTCGACACTGGTCCGGAACTGCCGGATGACGGCGTCCTGGCTCTGCTGGAGCACCCCGGTGCGCGCGCCCCGGAAGGCGAGTGCCCCGGTGCTCAGGGCGCTGACCGTGGCCACCAGGACGAAAGCCGCGATCAGACGGGGGCGCAGGCCCCGCAGCGGAAGCGGGACACGCGCCAGGGCCGCCCGCAGGAAGGGCAGCCGCCCGGACACCGGGCCGTTCACGAGGTGCCGAAGCGGTAGCCGAAGCCGCGCACGGTCTGGATGTACCGGGGCCGGCCGGCGGGCTCACCGAGTTTGCCGCGCAGTCGCTTCACACAGGCGTCCACGAGCCGTATGTCGCCGTAGTAGCTGTGCTCCCAGACCAGTTCCAGCAGTTGCTGGCGGCTGAACACCTGGCCGGGCGAGGCCGAGAGGGTCAGCAGCAGCCGAAGCTCGGAGGGGGCGAGCGTCACGCGTTCACCGCGGTGCGTCACCACGAGTCCGGCCCGGTCGACGACCAGGTCGCCGTGCGACTCCGGCCGGGGCCGGGCGGTGTTCGAGACGGACGGGTCCTGCCTGCGCAGCACGGCCCGTATGCGCGCGTCGAGCACCCGGGCCCGCACGGGTTTGACCACGTAGTCGTCCGCGCCGGCCTCCAGCCCCACGACCACGTCGACGTCGTCCCCCTTGGCGGTCACCATGATGATCGGCACCTGGTCGCGGTCCCTGATGCGCCGGCACACGTCGAGGCCGGACATGCCGGGCAGCATGAGGTCCAGCACGACGACGTCCGGGCGGAAGGAGCCAAGGTGTTCCCAGCCCTCTTCGCCCGTTTCGGCGGCGATCACCTCATGTCCCTGATGTCGCAGGCCCAGCCGGACGGCCTCGCGCACGTCCGGGTCGTCCTCGACAAGCAGAACTCGTGGCACCTCGGGAGTGTAGGCACATGCCGGCCGGCGACCGTCCGGGGGAGGGAGCCCCGGGCGGGAGCTGTTACCAAATGATCACACCGGGCCGAGGCCGCCCGCCGGTGGCCGGGCCCGCGCTGACGGGCACCGCCGGGAAGCCACTCGTTACCGTTCCGTGATGACGCGCGCTCATGGCGATCATCTGAAATGGCCAGGTTGAGCTGCCATGCACGCATCTCACCGGGCCGAACGCCGCCGGTCCTCCCGCCGCCGGCGACGGCCACGCCGTCGGGGCAGGGGCTGGCCGGTCGCCGTACTGACGGTCGTCGGACTGCTCGGCTCCGCCGCCGTCCTCCTGGACGGCCGGAGCGACGCGTCGAGCGGCGCGTCGCGTCAGCGGAGCGCGGTGAGCGCTCCACCCGAGGCCCAGACGAAGACCAAGAACAAGAGCAAGAACAAGAGCAAGAACAAGAGCAAGAACAAGAACAGCGACACGACGAAGAAGACCGCTCCGTCGCCCTCCCCTTCGCCGACCGCCACCGGGACCGGGGTCCCCCCGAAGGGCACCGGCGTGTTCGTCACCGCGCGGGCCGGCGGCGCGAAGGTCGGCCGGGGCCCGCGTCCGCTGCGTTACGTCGTGAAGACGGAGAGCGGCCTCGACCTCTCGCCGGCCCAGGCGGCCGACGAGATCGCCGGCATACTCGCCGCCCCCCGGGGCTGGACCCACAACCCGGCCTACGCGTTCCAGCTGGTGAGCGCGGGGCAGCCGCACGACCTCACGGTGAGCATCGCGACGCCGGGGACGGCGGACGCCCTGTGCTGGGCGGGCATCCACCAGGACACCGGGGGCGAGTACAACTGCGAGGTCCCCGGCGGGGTCGTGGTGAACCTCAAGCGCTGGGTCGAGGGCTCACCCACGTTCGACGGCCCGATCCACGACTACCGGGCGCTGATCATCAACCACGAGATGGGGCACTTCCTGGGCTACACGCACACCACCTGCCCCGGGCCCGGCCGCCTGGCCCCCGTGATGATGCAGCAGATCAAGGGCCTGCACGGATGCGTCGCCAACGCCTGGCCCTACGACAGGAACGGCGCCTTCGTCTCCGGGCCGAAGGTGCCGTGAGCCGCGTGACGTCCCCGCGGGCCGCCCGCGGGGAGCCGGTCGGCGCGCCGCGGTGGCGGCCCTGCCGCGGGAGCGGTCAGGTCCGCAGGGCTCGCGCGAGGGACTCCCGCCACGGGGGCGGGGGAGCGAGGCCGCACGCGCTCCAGCGGTCGTGTGCGAGGACGCCGTACGCCGGACGGGGGGCCGGCCGGGGGAAGGCGGCGGAGGCGGTGGGGTGGATCAGGCCGGGGCCGCGGCCGTCGAGGGCGAGGACCTCGCGGGCCAGGCCGTACCAGGTGGTGCGGCCGGACGCGGTGCCGTGGTAGACGCCGGGCGGGGCGTCGCCGGCCAGCGCCGCGCGGCCCAGGCGGGCGAGGAGGACGGCCAGGTCGCGGGACCAGGTCGGCTGGCCGTGCTGGTCCGTGACGACGGACAGGGGCGCTCCGGCCGCGGTCCGGGACAGCACCGTCTTCACGAAGTCGCGGCCGTGCGCGCCGTACAGCCAGGCGGTGCGTACGACATAGCCCGTGTCCGGGAGCGTCGAGGTCACCGCCTGTTCGCCGGCCAGTTTGCTCCGGCCGTACGCGTTGACGGGCGCCGTGGGCGCGTCCTCCGGGTAGGGCGTGACGGCGTTGCCGGCGAAGACGTAGTCGGTCGAGATGTGCAGCAGGCGGGCGTTCGAGGCGGCGCAGGCCCGGGACAGGTGCCGTACCGCCGTGCCGTTGACCTCGGTGGCCGCTTCCTCGGCCTGTTCGGCCGCGTCCACATCGGTCCACGCCGCGGTGTTGACCACGATGTCGTGGCCGGGGACGACGCGGGACACGGCGGTCGGGTCGGTGATGTCGAGGTCCGCCCGGCGCAGGGCGGTCACCTCGGCGCGGGGGTCGGCCGCGAGGACGGCCGTCAGGTCACGGCCCAGCTTGCCGCCCGCGCCCGTGACGAGCCACCTGACCGGCCGGACGGTGCCCTGCGACCCGGTCAACGCCCCTCCACCGGGGCGGACTTCAGCGGCTCCCACCAGTCGCGGTGCTCGCGGTACCAGGCCACGGTGTCCGCCAGCCCGTCCTCGAGTCCCACCTCGGCCGTGTAGCCGAGTTCCGCCTCGGCCTTGCCGCAGTCGAGGGCGTAGCGCAGGTCGTGCCCCTTGCGGTCGGGCACCCGCCGCACCATCTCCCATCCGGTGCCGGTCGCCGCCAGCAGCAGTGCGGTCAGCTCGCCGTTGGTCAGCTCCCGGCCGCCGCCCAGGTGGTAGACCTGCCCGGGCCGCCCCTTGCGCAGTGCCAGGTCGATGCCCCGGCAGTGGTCGGAGACGTGCAGCCATTCGCGGACGTTGCGACCGGTGCCGTACAGCGGCACGGGCAGGCCGTCCAGCAGGTTGGTGACGAAGAGCGGGATCAGCTTCTCCGGGAACTGGTACCGGCCGTAGTTGTTGGAGCAGCGGGTGACCACCACGTCCAGGCCGTGGGTGCGGTGGGCGGCGAGGGCCAGCAGGTCGGAGCCCGCCTTCGAGGCGGCGTACGGGGAGTTGGGCGCGAGCGGGCTCTCCTCGGTCCACGCGCCGGTCTCGATCGAGCCGTAGACCTCGTCGGTGGAGACATGGACGAAGCGGCCGGTGCCGTGGCGGTGCGCCGCGTCCAGCAGCGTCTGCGTGCCGAGCACATTGGTCACGGCGAACGGGCGCGCCCCCGCGATGGACCGGTCGACGTGCGACTCGGCCGCGAAGTGCACCACGGCGTCATGGCCGGGCAGGACCTGGCCGACGAGGTCCGCGTCGCAGATGTCGCCGCGCACGAAGGTGAATCCCGGGTGCCCGGCGACCGGGGCGAGGTTCGCCATGACCCCGGCGTAGGTGAGGTTGTCCAGGACGGTGATCCGCAGGCCGCGGTGTACGGGATCCGGTGACGACAGGAGCGATCTGACGAATTCCGAGCCGATGAAACCGGCGCCGCCGGTCACGAGGAGCCGCATGGATTCGAACTGTAGCTTGACGCGAGCGTGTGTGTCACCGAGATGATCACGGGACAGCGACCGTGGGTCACCCTGCCTCTCCGGGCGAGGGTGGCCGGATCGTACGCAAGTACGAAAGGAGGTCAGGGGGTTCGGGGGCCGTGCGGCGCCCGGCCTCCGGTGACCATGCGCGGACTACTTCTCGCCGGCGGTACCGGGTCCCGGTTGTGGCCGGTCACCAGGGCCGTGTCGAAGCAGCTCATGCCGGTGTTCGACAAGCCGATGATCTACTACCCGCTCACCACGCTGGTGATGGCCGGCATCCGGGAGATCCTCGTCCTGACCGGCCCCGACGACCAGCGGCAGTTCCGCCGGCTGCTCGGCGACGGCTCGCAGTTCGGGCTGCGGCTGGAGTACCGGGTGCAGGCGCGGCCCGAGGGCATCGCCCAGGCGTTCGTGCTCGGCGCCGACTTCATCGCCGACCAGCCGGTGGCGCTCGCCCTCGGCGACAACATCTTCCACGGCGCGGGACTGGGCACCCGCCTGCGGCGGTACACCGATCCGGTCGGCGGGCGCATCTTCGCCTACCCCGTGGCCGACCCGTCGGCCTACGGCGTCGTGGAGTTCGACGAGAAGGGCCGCGCCGTCTCCATCGAGGAGAAGCCGGCCCGGCCGCGCTCCCGGTACGCCGTCCCCGGCCTGTACTTCTTCGACAACCGGGTGGTGGGGATAGCCCGCGGCCTCACCCCCAGCGCCCGCGGCGAGCTGGAGATCACCGACGTCCACCAGGCCTATCTGGACCGGGGCGAACTGAACGTGACCGTCCTGGACCGCGGCACCGCCTGGCTGGACACCGGCACGTTCGACTCCCTGGTGGGGGCCTCGGAGTACGTGCGGGTGATCGAGGAACGCCAGGGCATGAAGGTCGGCTGCGTGGAGGAGGCCGTCTGGCGCGGCGGACTGATCGACGACGCGCAACTGAGGGAACTGAGCCGCCCGTTGATGGCCAGCGGGTACGGCCGCTACCTCCTCGGACTGCTCGACGAGGACCGGGACGGGGTGGCGTGATGGAGATCCGTGAGCTGGGCATCGCCGGGGCGTGGGAGATCCTGCCGCGGACCTGGACCGATCCCCGGGGCGTCTTCCTGGAGTGGTACCGGTTCGACCGGCTCGCCGAGGCCGTGGGCCGCCCGCTGGACCTCGCCCAGGCCAACATCTCCGTCTCCGCCCGCGGCGTGGTGCGCGGTGTGCACTTCGCGGACGTGCCGCCGGGCCAGGCCAAGTACGTCACCTGCGTGCGCGGCGCGGCGCTCGACGTGGTGGTGGACCTGCGCACCGGCTCGCCGACGTACGGGCGCTGGGAGGCCGTCCGGCTGGACGACGTACGGCGCCGGGCCGTCTACCTGGAGGAGGGGCTCGGCCACGCGGTCTGCGCGCTCACCGACGACATGACGCTGAACTACCTCTGCTCCGCGACGTACAACCCCGCGGCGGAGCACGCCGTCCATCCGCTCGACCCCGAACTGGCCATCGACTGGCCGGTGGACGACCCGGTGCTGTCCGAGCGCGACGCGGCGGCCCCCTCCCTCGCCGAGGCCCGCGCCGCCGGGTTCCTCCCGGAACACGCAAGCTGCCGGCGCACGGTGGAAAGCGGGTCCCGGCCGGCCGCTCCGGGGCGAAAAGACCGATCGTTGTGATGTGCAGCTTCGTGCAAGGAGGCTTGCACGAAGCTGCAAGCACGACGTCTCCATAAAAGCTCCCCGATGTGAAAGTGTCTGAGCACACGGTGAAGGGGGGCGAGAGCAAGTGGATTACTCCGTACTGGTTCCTTTCCTGCAGCGACGGCCCGAACAGGTGCTGCCTTATGCGGCCCTGGTCGAATGGACGGGAGCGCGGCGGCTCTGGCAGGGACAGAGCATGCTGATGGAGCCTTTCCAGACCCTCTCCGCCGTCGCGGGCGCCGGATTCCGGGTGCCGACCGGCCTCGGGGTCACGCTGATGCCGCTGCGCCACCCCTTCGAGGCGGCCCACCTCGTCAAGACCCTGGCCATGGCGACCGGCGAGAGCGTCGTCGCCGGGTTCGGGCCGGGCGCCAAGACCTTCCAGCAGAGCCTGCTCGGCGCGCCGTACCGCAGCCAGCTCACGGCGGTCCGGGAGTACCTGACCATCGTCCGGGGCCTGCTCGACGGCGATGTCGTCGACGTGCGGGGCGAGTACTACTCCTGCCACGCCCAGATGGGGCCGGTCATGGCCCCGCCGGTGGAGCTGGGGCTCGGGGTGCTGCGGCCCGGCATGGCGCGGCTGGCCGGCGAGGTCGCCGACGTGGCCGTCACCTGGCTGACCCCCGCCGCCTACCTGGACGAGGTCGTGCGTCCCGCGCTGCGCGAGGGCGCCGAGAAGGCCGGGCGGAGCGCGCCGCGGGTGACCGCGATGGTGCCCGTCGCGCTGGAGCGGCCGGGGCGGGACGTGGCCGAGTTCGTCCTCGCGAGCAATTCGGGGCATATGCAGGCCCCGCATTACATCGACATGCTGGGGCGGGCCGGAATCGATTTCTCCAACCTCGATCCGAAATCCGCGGGGCGGCTCATGGCGGACGCCGGCGCATTTGTCTTCGGAGACGAGGAACAGGTCACCAAACAGCTTGATGAATTCAGGATGGCCGGCGTTCAGGAAGTCGTGCTCAATCTGACGGGTGTGTGCAATCTCTATGGCCCGAAAGCCGCCATGGAGGATCTGAAGAAGATCCTCGCCGCGGTCGGCGCCGAGCGGAGGAACTCCGGTGAATGAGGCTCTGATCAGTCGTACGGGCAGGCACCTGCGGTCCTGGGCGACGGGCCGGCCGCTCGCCGGCGGCACGGCCGGGGGCGGGAGCGCGACCGTCGTCCTGGAGGACGCCGCCCAGCTGCCCGCCGTGCTCTCCTCGGACGTCGTGGGCCCCCGCACGCTCGTGCTCGTCCCGGGCGACCAGGACGGGGAGGAACACGGGCCGTCGGGCGCCACCGTCGTGGGCTTCGAGGGCTCGCTCAGCGAGCCGGGCGGCGACGCGTCGATCGGCGGCGCCATCTTCCTCCAGGTGCAGGACTACGGCACCAGCCCCTACATGTCGCTGCTCGGGACCACCCTGGTCCGGGTGGCCGGCGAACCCGACTTCGAGGCGTTCCTCGCCGACGCCGACCGGGCGCGCCAGACGGGCGGGTTCGAGGCGTTCGCGGTCAGCCCGGCCGTACAGATCGCCGACCTCGGCGCCCTGGGCGAGGCCGCGCCGGACGACGGCCCCGGCACCCGGCTGTGGATCGCGGCCGACGGCGCGGTGTCCGTCTCCCCGCAGGGCACCCGGCTGGGCACGGCGGGCGACAGCGCCGCCGCGCTGTCCGCGGCCTGGGCCGCGGCGACGGCCGCCGCCCCCGCCGTGGCCCTCGGGCGCGCCGTGCCCGAGGCGGTCCGCGGGCCCGCCGTGGCCGAACGCCCCTGGCTGGGCCGGTACCTCGCCGCCCTGGACGTGCTGCGCGACCTCCAGGTGCACGGCGTCTCGGACGTGCGGATCTCCGGCTTCGGCGGACGCCTCGTGCCCGAACTGGCGGACGTGGCGGGCGCGTACGACGCCCAGGACCCCGCCGTCCCCTTCCTGGCCTGGACCCCGCAGGCGGCGTACGTCCGGGTGCCCGGGCACGAGCGCACCTTCCGGCTCGGCGGCCGGGCCGCACGGACGGCGGAGTGGCTGCTCGTGCACGGCGACCCGGCGACGGCCGCCGACGGGGCGGACGGGGCCGCGGTGCGCCAGGTCCTCGACTTCTTCGCCGAACGCGGTGCGCCCCTGCTGCCCGCCACGGCCGGCGCCCCGGCGGAGGTGGGCGCATGACCACGGCGACACCGCTGTCCCCGCCCGGCCTGGCCGCGCGGGTGCTGGCCGGCTACGGCGACCGGGTGGTCCTGCACGATCTGTACGACGAGGCCGGCGTGCCCGTCTACCACGACCTGGCCGCGACCGACACCAGCGAGATCCGGGAACTGCTGCGGGTGGCCCGCGGCGGCACCGGACCGGTCCTCGAACTCGCCGCCGGCTCCGGCCGGTTGACCCTGCCACTGCTCGCGCTCGGCCGCGAGGTCACCGCGCTGGAGCTCAAGGCGGACATGCTGGACCTGCTGCGGGAGCGGCTCGCGACGCTCCCGGCCGGGGCGCGGGCGCGCTGCACGCCGGTGCAGGGGGACATGTCCGCCTTCGACCTGGGGCGCACCTACGACCTCGTGGTGCTCGGCACCACCTCCGTCTCGCTCCTCGACGACGCCGGCCGGGCCGGACTGCTCGCCTCGGTACGGGCCCATCTGCGGCCCGGCGGGACGTTCCTGCTGTCCACCGTCGACCGCGCCGCGGACGCCGGGACCGAGGCCGACCTGGACTTCGAGGTGCGCGGCGCGAGCGGCCGCCGCTACCGGATGATCGAGCACTGGCCGCCCGGCGCCCCGGCGCGCGGCGTCACCATCCTGCCGCCCGAGCGCGAGGCCGCCGCGGCCGACCGGGTCGAGGTGCTGACCACCTCCATCCGGGTGCTCGCCGCCCAGCGGCTGGAGCGGGAACTCGCCGCCGCCGGACTGCCCGTCGTCGCCCGGCACGCGCTGCCCGCCGGCGGTCCCCGGCACGTCGACGTCCTGATCGAGGCGGAGGCCGCGTGACGAACGAACTGTGGCCGTCGCTGCTGGACCCGGCGCTGCACGGCGACGACGAACTGTGCGCCGTCTCCGCGCGGGGCGTGCGCGTGCGCTTCCTCGACGGGCGCGAACTCCTGTGCGGTACGAGCGGCTTGTGGAACGCCAACCTCGGGTACGGCAACGAGGCGATCGCCGACGCCTGTGCCCGGGCCCTGCGGGAGGCCTCGTACCTCTCGGTGTTCCGCTACGAGAACCTGCCGGCCCGGCAGGCCGCCCGGGAACTCGTCGAGGCGGCGGGCGCCGACCACTGGGGGCGGGTGCTGTTCTCCACCTCCGGCGGCGCGGCCAACGACGTGGTGATGAAGCTGGCCCGGCACCACCACGCGCTGCGCGGCGAGGGCACCCGCAAGCTGGTGGTGGGACTGCGGGACAGCTACCACGGCCTGACCTTCGGCGGCTTCGCCCTCACCGGCGAGAACCTCGGCCAGCCGGTCTACGGGGTCGACCAGCGGCTGATCCGGCACGTCACCCCCAACGAGCCCGACGAGATACGGGCGCTGGCCGAACGGCAGGGCCGGCAGATCGCCGCCGTCGTCGTGGAACCGGTCCTCGGCACCGGCGCGGTGCCGCTGTCCCCCGAGTACGTGCGGACCCTGCTCGAACTGCGCGAACGGTACGGCTTCCTGCTGGTCGCCGACGAGGTGGCCACCGGCTTCGGCCGGGTCGGCAGCCTCTTCGCCTCCCAGCTGTGGCCCGCGCCCCCGGACCTGCTCATCACCTCCAAGGGCCTGACCAACGGCACCTGCGCGGCGGCGGCGGTCCTGGTGTCCCGCGCCGTGGCGGACGCCTTCCATGCCTCCGGGGACGTCTTCGTGCACGGGGAGACGCAGGCCGGGACACCGGTGACCTGCGCGGCGGTGCTGGCGACCCTCGCCGAGATGCGGCGGCTGGACGCCGTCGCCTCGGCCCGCCGGCTGTCCGCGCGGCTGGACGCCGCACTCGCCGACCTGGTCGCCACGCACCCCCGGGTGAGCGGCACCACCGGAGCGGGCTGCTTCCGCTCGATCCGGCTGTGCCTGGCGGACGGCTCACCGCTGCCGCAGGACCAGGTCACCGACGTGGTCGCCGCGATCCGGCGGGCCGGCGCCATCGTGCACCCCAGCGTGTCCGGCGTGCAGATCCTGCCGGCGCTCACCTACACCGACGCCGAACTGGCCGAACTCCTCGACCGGGTGCGGGCCGGGGTGGACGCGCACGCCGGGACGGCCGCCACCACGGCGGCCGGTACGGAGGCGGTGTGATGGAGCCGGTCTGGAGTCTGAGCAGGCATCCGCTGACCCGGGTGGCGTACGGCCTCGACGGCCTCTCGCAGTGGCTGGCCCGGCACGCGGGGCGGCGGCTGACGATCCTCGTCGACGCGGCCGTCGCGGACGGCGAGGCGGAGGCCCGGGTGCGCGAGCGCGCGGCCTGGGCGGACCGGGACACCGAGCGGACCGTCCTCGCGGGTCCCGGCGACCTGGCGAGCGTCAGCTGCCTCGCCCAGGAGGTGGCGGACCGCGAGTTCGTGGTCGCCATCGGCGGCGGGTCCCTGCTGGACCAGGCCAAACTCGCCGTGCTGCTGGGCTCCGACCCGGCCGTGGGCGACCGCCTCACCGTGCGCCAGCGCAGCGGACTGGTCCTGCTGTCGGCCGACTCCGCGCCCCGCGTGCCACTGGTCGCCGTGCCCACGACGGTGGGCACCGGCAGCGAACTCAGCGGCGCCGTCTGCCTGGCGACGCCCGAGGGCAAGCGGCTGGTGCTGGGCAACGGGCTCCAGCCCGAGGTCGCGGTCTACGACGCCGCGGCGACCCGGACCCTGCCCGCGGAACTGCTCGCCGAGGGCACCCTGGAGGTGCTGTTCCGGCTGGCCGGGATGTACGCGGGCGACCACCGGGAACTGCCGACCGAGGACGCCTTCGCCGAGACCCTGCTGCGGCGGCTGGTGCGGCTGGGCGACGAGGTCGCGGCGGCCCGCGCCGCCGGCACGACGACCGGCGACGCGCTGCGCCTGGAGATCGCCAAGCTGAGCGGGCTCAGCCACCAGCCGTGGCTCAACCTCGGCCGGGACCCGTGCGCCTGCAAGGGCTGGTACCTCGCCAACGAACTGTCCACCGCCCTCGGGGTGCGCAAGATGACGGCCGCCGCCGCCCTGCTGCCCCCGCTGTGGCGGCGGATCACCCGGCCGGACCCCCGCTGGGGCTCGGCGGCCCGGCTGGAGCGGCTGTGGCGGGCGGTGTCGGCCGCACGGACCGTACCGGGTCCCGCGGACGACCCCGCGTCGGGGATCGACGCCCTGCTGGACGACTGGGGCATCCGGCGCGCGCTCCACGCACCGCCCGAGCGCGTCGCCGAGGTGGCCCGCGCCACCGTCCGGGCCTGGGGGCAGGGTCTGCCGACGCTCGGCGCCCTCACCCTCGCCGACGTGCACGAGGTGATGGCGGAGGCGGTCGGCGCACCGGCCCTCGCCACGCGCTGAACGCCCGGCCCCGTGCCGCGAAGACTTCCGTCAGCCCCCGCTGGCGGACGCACCACCAGGCATCGCACCGGGAGAGGAGGAAGAAGATGCAGACCGCCAAGAACCAGGGTCCCTCCGCGCCGCTCGAACTGGCGCTTCAGGAGCTGGAGCCGCACGAGCTGGAGATGCAGGAGCTGGAGGCGCTCGACGCGCCCTTCGGCTGGACTGACGTGGTGAGCCTCGTCAGCGGGCTGAGCGCAGGAGGGGTCGTCTCGTACGTGTCCCTCGTGACGCTGGCGACCTGAGTCTCCGGAAGCCCCGGTCCCACGGACCACGGCTTCCCGAGCCCGGCCAACCCGAAGACCCCGGAAGGAGGTGAACAACGATGCAGGAGAACAAGAACTCCGCCCTCGAACTGTCCATGCAGGAGCTGGAGATGGAGGAGCTGGAGGGCATGGAGGCCCCCGACTGGTGGAACAGCTTCCTCGTGAGCTTCGGCGTGTCCGCCGGTGTGAGCGCCACCTACAGCTCGCTCGTCATCACGTCGGTCGTCGCGACCTGACGCGGGCCGGCACCTGAGAGTGCCCTGGTCCGGATGCAGTCGCGTTGCATCCGGGCCAGGGCCTCCCCGGGAAATATACGTGCCGCCCAGCACTCCAAGGAGAGATGCGCAATGTCCCAGGCCGCTTCCCGCGGCTTTCCGTGGGCCCTCGCGGGCTTCTGGATCGTCGCCGTCATGGCCGCGCCCGGCATCATCTCGGCCCTCACCTCAGGCCGGACGCGAACCACTGCCCTCCTCGTCTGCATCGGCGTGGAGCTGCTGATCATCGCCGGTGTCGGCCTCTTCCTGCGGGCCCGGGGGAGGACCTGAGCATGACGGACGTAGTCGACATCGAGGGTCTGACCAAGCGCTACGGCGAGGTGACAGCGGTCGAGGACGTCTCCTTCCAGGTGAGACCCGGCCGCGTCGTCGGACTGCTGGGCCGCAACGGCGCCGGCAAGACGACGACCCTGCGCATGCTGCTCGGGCTGGCCCGGCCCACCGCCGGTCGGGCCACGGTGTTCGGCCACCCGTACGCGCAACTCCCGCGCGCCGCCCACCGCGTCGGTGTCGGCATGGACGGCATCGGGCCCTCCAACGCCGCCACCGGCCGCGGCGACCTGAACATCTGGGCCAGGACCCTGGGCCTCGGCCGCTCCCGCGTGGAGCAGGTCCTCGAACGGGTCGGGCTGGCCGACGACGCCCACCGCAAGCTGCGCGGCTTCTCCACCGGGATGCGCCAGCGGCACGCCCTGGCGACGGCCCTGCTGGCCGACCCCGAACTGCTCATCCTGGACGAGCCGGCCAACGGCCTGGACCCGGACGGCATCCGCTGGCTGCGGCGGTTCCTGCGGTCCCTCGCCGACGAGGGCCGTACCGTCCTGCTCTCCAGCCATCTGCTCGCCGAGGTGGAGCAGACCGCCGACGACATCGTGATCCTGCAACGCACCCTGCGCTACAGCGGCACGGTCGCCGACCTCACCCGCAACGGCACGGTGAGCCTGGAGAGCAGCTTCTTCGAACTCGTCGGCCCGGCGGCGAAGGAGCCCAGCCATGCGTGACCTCGTCGCCGCCGAATGGCGCAAGATCTGGACGGGACGGGCCTGGTGGGCCCTCGGCCTGTCCGCGGCGCTGCTGTGCGTGCTGGCCGACGCCGGCTACCTCACCCAGGCGCTCGACCAGCTGCCCAAGGGCACCACCACCGAGGCCGACCTGACCTCCACCCTGGTGCAGGGCTGGTTCATGGTCGAACTGGTCGCCGCCCTCGCCACGATGCTCGCCGTGACCCGCGAGTTCTCCACCGGCGCGATCTGCCGGACGGCGCTGCTCGGCGGCGGCCGCGGCCGGGTGCTCACCGCGAAGCTCGTCGCCGCGGCCGGCACCGGCGTCGTGTACGCGCTGGCCGCGGGCGCCGCCGCGGCGGCCAGCCCCTGGCTGTTCCTGGCCGGCCGCGCATGGCACCCGCAGTGGACCATGACCACCACCTGGACCCTGCTCGGCGTGATGCTGGTGATCCTGGTGGGCGCCCTGTGGGGCAGCCTGCTCGGCATCGTCATCCGGCAGCAGGTCGTCGCCATCGTCGTGCTGCTGCTGAGCACCTGGCTGGTCAGCGAGGGCCTGCTGCGACTCGCCCCGAAGATCGGCCGGTTCACCATCGACGAGGCCATGGCCGCGGTGTACCGCAGCGGCAACGACGGCGTCCTGCCCATCCCGTGGGCGCTGGTGGTGCTGGCCGCCTGGATCGCCGTCGCCGGTGTCGCGGGCCGGACCCTGTTCCTGCGCCGGGACCTGCCGTGAAACTGACGCTGAACCGCCCGCGCCCGCAGGCCGCCGCCGCCGCGCCGCCGCTGCCGGAGTACCCGTGCCTGGCCGAGGACGTGGTGGTGCACGAGCCGGCCGAGGCGGGCGCCCCCTGGATCGTGCAGTTCGACGCCGGGCGCTACCTGCGGGTCGGTGCCGGGATGGCGCGGCTGCTGCGCTCGGCCGACGGCACCCGCACGGCCGGCGACATCGCCGCCGTGCTCGGCGCCCCGTGGACGGCCGAGCTGGTGGGGGAGGGGCTGACCCGGGCGCAGCGGATGGAGCTGCTGCGGGGCACGGACCGCAAAACCGCCGCTCGTCGCAGGTTCGCCTTCGTGCCCCCGCTGACCTTCCAGTTCACCGTGGTGCGCCCGGAGCGGTTCCTGGCCCGGTTCCGGCCGCTGGCCGCCCGGCTGGCCCACCGCTCCTGGGCGGCGGCGCTGGTGGCGCTGGTGGTCGTCGGCATCCTCTGCCTGGCCTTCCAACTGCCCGCGCTGGCCGACGCGCTGAGCCGTCCCGTCTCGGTGTCCACGCTGATCACCCTGGTGGTGGTCACCTATGTGGGCACGGTGCTGCACGAGATGGCGCACGGGATCGTGCTCAGCCACTACGGCGGCAAGCCCAGCCGCATGGGGGTCATGCTCTTCTATCTGACCCCGGCGTTCTTCTGCGACGTCACGGACGGCTGGCGGCTGCCGGGCAGCGGGCAGCGGGTGCGGATCGCGCTCGCCGGCATCACCACCCAGGCCGCCATCGGCGGGGTGTCGGGCATCGCCGCGGCCGCCGTGGCGCTGACCGGGGGTTCCCCCGGAGTCCGGGACACGCTGCTGCTGCTCACGCTGACCACCTTCGTCTCGGGGGTCTTCAACGCGCTGCCGTTCGTCAAGCTGGACGGCTACCTCGCGCTCATGAGCCACCTCGACATCTCCCACCTGCGGGACCGGTCGATGACCGACGCGCGGCGGCTGGTGGCCCGGGTGCTGTTCGGCGGGCGCTACGAGCGGGCCCTGCCCGGGGTGTCCTGGGCACCGCTGTTCGGGCTGGTCTGCATGGTCTTCCCGGTCTACGTCCTCGCCATGGCCTTCACGGTGTGGCAGAGCATGCTGGAGGCCATGGGACTGGTCGGCGCGACCGTCGTCTCCCTGGGCCTTGCCTACCTCGCGCTGCGCCTGTACTCGGGGGCCCTGCGGCTGGGCGCCGAGGCGCGCGCCGCGGGTGCGCGCCGGTGGCGGATCTGGGCCGTCTCGCTGGTCGTGCTCGCCGCCCTGACCGGCATCGCGCGGGAGGTGACCCTCCCGTACACGGTGTCCGGCGGTTTCGTGCAGAGGGACGGGCGGGTGCTGTTCGTGGCGACGGGCGCCGCCGACCTGGACGCCGTCACCCCGGGTGCGACGGTGCGGTTGCGGGGCAGCGGCATCGTGCTGCACGAGGACCTGGGCGAGGCCCGGGTGGCCGGCTCCAAACCCGTGCAGGTCGAGGCCCCGTTCTCGGTGTTCGCGCCGGTCGCCGGGCTCGACTCGATGAAGCTGCCCGCCACCGGCGTGCCGCTGCGCGTCAACCGGCCGCCCGCCGCGGCCACGGGACTGGCCGAGGTGGACGCCGGCCGGCGCGGCGTCGGCGACTGGCTCTACCTCCGCTACCTGGCACCTTTCTGGCGCTGACCCCGGCCGCCGCGGGCACCGCGTGGCCGGCCGGGGCACCGCGCCGCCGGCCGGCCACGCCCTCCCGGCGTACCGGCCCTCGCCTCTTCCCCAGCTCCCAAGGCGGTTGATCATGGACATACTTCGGCATCTGATGTACTGCCCGCCGGGCACCCCGTACTTCGACCGGGACGACGCGGACTCGGCGTCCTCGGACGACTTCCCGGCCGTCGCCGCTCCCGGGCCCGAGGGCTGGACGCGCGGCACCGGGCCGGACTGGGCGATGCTGACCCCGCCCGGCCACCGGCTGCCCGCACAGGGCTGGAAGATCCATGTCTCGGCCACCCCCGGCAACGCCGAGGACATCCTGGAGCGCTGCTGGGACTACCTGGTGCCGCGGGGCGTCGCGTTCAAGTTCATCCGCAGCCGCAAGGTCCTGCTGCGCCGCAACGGCAAGTACGGCGACCGCAGCGCCAGCGGCAAGTTCGTGACCGTCTACCCCGAGGACGAGGAGCGGTTCGCGCTCGTCCTGACGGAGCTGGGCGAACTCCTCGACGGCGAGCCGGGCCCGTACATCCTCAGCGACCTGCGCTGGCGCTCCGGCCCGCTGTACGTGCGCTACGGCGGGTTCGTGGCCCGCACCATGAAGACCCCCACGGGCGAGAGCGTCCACTGCATCGAGGACCCCGAGGGACGGCTGGTGCCCGACCGGCGCGGGCCCTCCTTCCGCCCCCCGGAGTGGGTGACGCCGCCCGCCTGTCTCGACGAGGCCCTGCGGGCGCGCGAGGCGGGCACCCTGGAGGACTTCCCCTACCGGGCCGAGAAGGCCCTGCACTTCTCCAACGGCGGCGGCGTCTACCGGGGCAGCGACCTGCGCACCGGGGAGCCGGTGCTGCTGCGCGAGGCACGGCCGTACGCCGGGCTCGACACCCAGGGCGAGGACGCCGTGGCCCGGCTGCGGCGCGAGCACGACTGCCTGCGCCTGCTTGACGGCCTGCCGTGGTTCCCGCGGCTGCTCGACGCCCGGGTGGGACACGAACACCACTTCCTGGTCCGGGAGTTCGTCGAGGGGGAGACCCTCGCCACCGCCATCACCCGGCGCCTGCCCAAGGCCCCCGAGACGGACCCGCACGGCGCCAAGGCCTACACCGACTGGGCCCTCGGCGTGCTCGACGAGGTGGCGCGGGGCGTCGCCGCCATGCACGAGCGGGGCGTCTTCTTCGGCGACCTGCACCCCGGCAACGTCCTCGTGCGCCCGGACGGGACGATCGCCTTCATCGACCTGGAGACGGCGTCGACCGACCCGGACGCCGCCCAGATCCACGCCGCTCCGGGGTTCGCCGCGCCCGCCGGCCACCGGGGCCCGGACATCGACCGGTACGCCCTCGGCTGCCTGCGGCTGGCCCTGTTCGCGCCGCTCACCACGCTCATGGGCTGGGGCCCGGGCAAGGTGGACCAGCTGATCGACTATGTGGTGTCGCGGTACCCGCTGCCGGGCGACTGGGGCGACCGGGTGCGCGCCGACCTCACGCCGGGCACCATCGCCGGCGGACGGGACGCGGCGGGCGGCCCCCCGGCCACGGTCCCGGCCCGCGCGGGGGACGACGACGGCCGGGCGGCGCTCGCCGAGGGCATCCTCGCGGCGGCCACCCCGCACCGCGCGGACCGGCTCTTCCCCGGCGACGCCGCGCAGTTCTTCGTCCCGGAGGGCGGCGCCTGTCTCGCGTACGGCGCCGCGGGCGTGCTCTGGGCGCTCGCCGAGACCGGGCACGAGGTGCCCGAGGAGCACACGGACTGGCTGGAGCGCGCGGCCGGCGCGCTCACCGACCCGGCCCCCGGCCTGTGGACCGGCCTGTCCGGCATCGCCGGGGTGCTCGCGCGCCTGGGCCGCACCGAGGCGGCCGGTGAACTCTTCGCCAGGATCAGGGAGTCGGACGCACCGGACGACAGCCTCTTCGACGGGCTGGCCGGGACCGGGCTGGCCCAGCTGCACTTCGCCCGGACCACCGGGGACGACGACGCGCTCAAGTACGCCCTCGCGGCGGGCGAGCAGCTCGCCGCCCGGGCCGCGGCCGGTCCGCCGCGCCGCGGCCAGGCCGGTCTGCTGCGCGGCCGGTCGGGCGGCGCCCTGCTCCCGCTGGCCCTGTACCGGCACACCGCCGATCCCGCCTGGCTGGACGCCGCCCGCGCGCTGCTGGACAGCGACGCACGGGCGCTCGGCTGGCGCGAGGAACCCGACGAGGGCACCGCGGAGCCGGCTGGCTGGGCGCCCAACTCGCCCGGCAGCAGGCCGCAGTTGGCGGCCGGTGGCGCGGGCGCCGCGCTGGTGCTCGCGGACTACCTGGACCACCGGCCCGACCCGGACCTCGCGCGGGTCCGCGACCGCGTCCTGGACGCGGCGCGGGACGCGACGCCCCGCACCGCCGGGCTCTTCCACGGCTGGGCGGGGGTGGCCCTGGCCCTGCGGCGCCTGGGCGGCGAGCCCACCGCGCGGCAGCGGGAGCGGCTGCTGGACGTCCTGGACCTGTTCCGGGTGGAGCACGAGGGACGGCCCGCCTTCCTGGGCCACGAGAACCTGCGGCTCTCCACCGATCTGGCCACCGGCGGGGCGGGGGTGCTGCTCGCGCTGCACGCCCTGGGCGACCGGCCCGGCGGCCTGCCGTTCTGCCGGTTCGAGACGAAGGACGGACCACGGTCATGACAGCCACCGGCACCCCTCGGGTGTCCGTCGTCTGCCCGACGTACAACCGGTCTCGGGCGATCACCAGGACCATCGACTCCGTGCGGGCGCAGACCGTCGGGGACTGGGAACTGCTGGTGGTCTCCGACGGCTGCGACGACGACACCGAGGACTGGGTGGCGCGGGCGGCGGCCGAGGACCCGCGGGTGCGGCTGCTGCGGGTGGCCAGGACCGGTCACCCCAGCGGCCCGCGCAACGCGGGGCTCGCCGCGGCGCGCGGCGCGTACATCGCCTACCTCGACCACGACGACACCTGGCACCCGCACCACCTCCGGGTCGCCCTCGGCCTGTTGGAGACCGGCGCCCCCTCCCCCCCGGCCGCGTCCCGGCACCCCCAGCCCGTCGCGACCATCCCGGCCCCGGTCTCCACCCGGCCGAGGGCGACCCGGAGGCGGTGCGGGGGCCAGGGCTCGGCGTGCCCGCGGCTTGCGATGGACGCGCCGCGCGCCGCGCCG
>NZ_VOGW01000082.1:20336-31130 GCF_007896895.1 Streptomyces misionensis
GCTGCGGCTGGCGGACGCGGGGCACGTCTTCCGCACGGTGCTGGAGCCCACCGCCGTCCTGCTCACCGACGGCGGCACCCGCCGGCACCGCATGCCCCGGCCGCACCGGATGCCGCTGATCACCATGACGGACGCCAGGGCCGCGCACGCCCTCCTGCTGGAGCTGCGCGACGGGCGGCACGACGCGGCCTTCCGCGCTGCCTGCCTGGCGGACACGCGGGAGTGGTACGCGCGCATGGCGGCCGACCGGAGCTTCGCGCGCCCCGCGGACTGGCACGGCGATCTGGAGGCCGAGGTCGAACGCGTCGTGACCGGCGCCGGGAAACTCTTCGAGGAACTCGTCCTGGTGCCGGAGCGGGGCCGGTTCGCGCTCGCCAAGAACCTGCTGTGCGCCCGGCCCGAGCACGCCCGGCGGGCCACCGGGCTGCTGCCCGCCGTCCAGCCCCGGCAGCTGCGGCTGCTGGGGGAGCTGGCGGAGCCGGCGGCCGGCGCGCCCGCCGGCTCCTCAGATCCAGCCCTTGTCGCGGGCCAGTAGCGCGGCCTGGAAGCGGGTGCTCGCGTTGAGGTGCTGGAGCAGCCGGGCGATGCGGGCCCGGTAGGTGCGCACCGAGATGCCCAGCTCCCGCGCGCCGGCCTCGTCCTTGTCGGTGCACGCCATCACCTGGAGGACCTTGAGGTGCAGCTCGTCCAGCTCCTCGTGTTCCGTGCCGGGCCGCAGACAGGGCAGTGCGTCGGACGCCTGGGACCAGCACCGCTCGAAGAAGCCGTGGAGCGCGTGGACCAGCACGTCCTGGCGCACCAGCAGGGCCTGCCCCGCGGTCGCGTCGGCGGTGGTCTGGATGAGGGCGGTCTCCCGGTCGAACACCGCGATCC
Source organism: Streptomyces misionensis (assembly GCF_007896895.1). GTDB lineage: Bacteria > Actinomycetota > Actinomycetes > Streptomycetales > Streptomycetaceae > Streptomyces > Streptomyces misionensis_A. The sequence continues at coordinate 21,210 of NZ_VOGW01000082.1, forward strand.
GGTCGAAGCTGCCGTCCAGCAGCCGGAACTCGGTGCCGTGGTCCGCCAGTTCCCGCAGGTGCCCGGCGGGCACGCTGTCCCGGAGCGCGGTGCGGTGCGCGAGCACCCGCAGGGCGACGCCCCGGCGCAGACAGCGCAGATCGGCCTCGCGGGTGCCGGTGAGGTGCTCGTGCGCCGGCATCCACGACGGCTGCGTGACCAGGATCTCGCGCCGGGCGAAGAAGGCGAGTTCCTCGACGCGTTCGTGCACCGCCTCCGCGCCCTCCAGCGGTTCCACCTGGCTGCGGTCGGTCGTCCGGCCGCGCCCCCGGGTGGCCCGCAGCACGAAGGACTGGCTGGTGGACAGGACTTCGAGCTGCTGTTCCTGGAGGGCCCGCAGCCGCCGCTCGGCGAGCTGCTCTATGCCGATGCCCGGGTCCACCGGGGAGGGCTCCCCGCCGGCGTCGAGGTGGATCATCCCCTGCCGTTCGAGCCGCTTGAGGCTGAGGCACAGTTCCGCCGCTTCCAGGCCGAGCGCCGCGAGCAGATCCGCCCTGGTCAGGTCGGGGTTCTGCAGCAGCGTCCGGTACACGGACTCGTCCAGCGGTTCCACTCCCAAAGCGGTCAATTCCCATACGCCCATGTGTTCCCCCGCGAACAGTCGCCACCGGTGCTGGAAGTTGACCGGATCTTTCCATACGTGGCTGAAACATGTCAAAGTAGGAGTAAAACCCCTCCGGGCCCCTCGCGGACCGGTCTCTTCACCCGGCGCGCCGCCGTGCTTCCCCTGGATATGTGTGCCCCGTGTGAAGGTGGACTACTCCTGATGCGGCGGGGGAGGAACGGATCAAGAGGCTTGATCCTCAAGGCGGTTGACGGCCGCAACCGGTGGCGCGCGCGACGCGTCATGACCAGAGACTGGGGAGGACTTGTGGACGCTGGGCTTACCGTGGGTGAGCGGATCGTGCTGCTCGGACTGGACGAGGCGGACGGCACCCCGCGGGAGCAACTGCGGGTGGGGTGCGCGGTGGCGGCGGCGCCGCTGCTGGACCTCGTGCGCTCCGGCCGGGTGGTGGCGCGCGACGGGGGACTCGCCCTCACGCAGGAGCCCCCGTCCGACGACCCGTTGGCGTCGGCCCTGGCCGCGCAGATGCGCCGCGCCCCCGAGGCGAAGCCCCAGGCGTGGCTGCTGGCCGTGCGCGACGAGGCGGTCACCGCCGCCTACGAGGGCCTGCTGGCCAAGGGCGTGGTCCGCCAGGAGGGCCGCAAGCGGCTCGGCGTCTTCGGCTCCCACCGCTACCCGCCGGCCGATCCCTCGGTGCCGGCGGCCCTGCGCGCCGAACTCTCCGCCGTGCTTCTCGCGGGCGCCGAGCCGGCCACGGGCACCGCCGAGGTCATCACCCTGCTGCACCGGGCGGGCCTCGACGCCCTCGCCCTCCCGGACGCGGACCCGGCGCGCACCGCCGCGCGCATGGCGGAGGTGGCCGCCACCCTGGAACCCGACGGCGCGGTGGGCGACGCGGTGTCGGCCGCCCTGGCGGCCGTGACCGTCCTCCTGGCCTCGATCCCGGGCCTGACGGGCTGACGGTCTGACGGCCCGAGTCTGACGGTCTGACGGCCCCGCGGGCCGGCCTCGGGACGCCGGGCGCCGCACCGGAGCGACGGCGGCGCCCGTGGCTAGTGCGGCGACCGGAAAGGTTCACCGGCTCGCGACGCCCGGCACGGCACCTCGCCGCGTTGTCGCATCACCCGAGTACGTCCAGTACGCGAGTCATGCTCCGCCTTGCGATGCACCGCACCGGACGCCGCGAGCTTCCCGGCAAACCCTCCCGGCCACAGCACTAGAACGTGCCCCCGTACCCCGGTGCCGGGTCGCTCACCCAGCCGGCCAGCAGGACCAGGCGCGAGTCGCGGTCGGTGGCCAGGAAGGCGAAGGGGCGGTCGAAGGCGACGCGGACCACCGTGGTCTCGTGACGCGCCTGGGGAGCGGCGCTCCCGGCCGTCATCGAGACGGCCGTCACCGCGCCCGCGCGAAAGCCCAGCGCGCCGAACCGGGCCACGGCCGACTGCCGGGCCTGCTCGACGGCCAGCGGCCGCTCGCTCACCCCGGGGAAGTGGCCGAACCGCGGGTCCGCCGCCGTCCTGAGTCCGAACAGGTCCGCGAGGGCCAGCAGATCGTGGTCCGCGCGCACCTCGTACGCCACCGTCGTGACGTCCAGCGACGTCGGCTCCGGCGCGGCGGCCTGCTGCCGCTCCACGTGCAGCCCGGGCCCGACATGGCCGTACGGCAGCGCGCCGCCCGGGGTGAGCGCGAGCGCACGCTCCACCACGGCCACCCCGGCCGCCACGACCTGACCGGGCGTCATGCGCTCCTCGCCGAGGACCAGATGGACGTCGATCCCGTTGTCGCCGGGGACCGTCAGCGCGGTGACGAAGCCGTCCGCGGTGCCCGCCACGCCCACCCGGTCGGGCCGCACACTGCGCCGGTGCAGCCCGCGCAGGGTGCGGCCGCGCCAGGGGCCCGCCTCCGGGGTGAGGGAGCGCTCGGTGAAGGGCTGGCGCCAGGTGGTGTGCAGGGCGAGCGCGCCCGCCAGCACCATCCGGGTCTCGCGGGTCAGCGCCACCGGCATCCGCTCGACCAGGCCGCCGGTCCGCTCGGCCGCCCACGCGTCCAGCCGTTCCCGCGCGGTGACGAGGTCGTCCCCGAACACGCCGTGCGCCCCGGCCGGCAGCCCGGCCCGCCACTCCTCGCGCAGCGGCAGCACGTGGTGCGTCCACAGGCCGAGCGCCGCGTCCACACCGGGCGCCGAGCCCAGGGCCGCCAGCAACTCCCGTGCGAGGCGGGCCGCATCCTCCGCCGGCACGCCCAGCGCGCCCGCCAGCTCCTGCCGGGCGGGGCCCGCCGCGCCGTCCGCGAGCAGGGCCAGCAGGGGCCAGACCCCGGCCGCGGAGAACGCCGTACCGCCCTGCGCGGTGGCCGCCCAGCGCGCCGTGAGCCCGTTCACCGTGTGCGCGACCGCGCCCTCGGCCCTGCTGCCCACCCTCATTCCGCCCCCTGTGTCCCGCTTACCTGCGACAAGTCGTACGAGGCACGGTACCTGTGCCGATGGACTCGCCTGCGGGTGCCCGGAGTTGTCCGGGAGGTCCCGGAGGTGTGAAGGGGTGGCCGGGCTGGGGAGAAAGTGCTGGGTGCGGCCCTCCCCGGCCGGATGTCATCACTTCGAGTGATTCTCTGGCCTTTGCTTGCACGGCTCAACCCAGGGTTGCCACGCTGTTGCTGTCTGTACAAGCTGATGGGAGCGGCCAGTGACTTTCGGTGAGCAGCCGGCGTACCTGCGTGTCGCGGGTGATCTCCGCAAGAAGATCGTCGACGGTTCACTGCCGCCCCACACCCGCCTCCCCTCCCAGGCCCGCATCCGCGAGGAGTACGGCGTCTCGGACACGGTCGCCCTGGAGGCCCGCAAGGTGCTGATGGCCGAGGGGCTGGTCGAGGGCCGCTCCGGCTCGGGGACGTATGTGCGCGAGCGGCCGGTGCCGCGCCGGGTGTCCCGCTCCGGCTACCGCCCCGGCGGCGGCGCCACCCCCTTCCGGCAGGAGCAGGCCGACGCCTCGGTGCGTGGCACCTGGGAGTCCAGCAGCGAGCAGGCGGAGGCCGGGAGCGCCATCGCCGAGCGGCTCGGGATCAAGGCCGGTGAGCGGGTCATGCGCACCAAGTACCTGTTCCGCGAGGCCGGGGAGCCGATGATGCTCTCCACCTCCTGGGAGCCCCTCGCCCTCACCGGCCGTACCCCGGTGATGCTGCCCGAGGAGGGGCCGCTCGGCGGCATGGGCGTGGTCGAGCGGATGCGCGCCATCGACATCATCGTGGACAACGTCACCGAGGAGGTCGGCGCCCGCCCCGGCCTCGCCGAGGAGCTCCATCTCCTCGGCGGCGTCCCCGGCCATGTCGTGCTGGTCGTCCAGCGCACCTACTACGCCTCCGGCCGCCCGGTGGAGACGGCGGACGTGGTGATCCCGGCGGACCGTTACCGGGTGGCGTACCACCTGCCGGTGAAGTGAACGGGAAGGCACCGGTTCGCCGGAAACCGTGACCGATGCCCCTGACGTCGTACACACTGCCGGAGTGACGTAGGGCACACCTGGGGCTCATCTCGTATGTGCATGCGCCGGTCGCGCGGCGAGGACCGGCGCGGGGCCGGGGTCACGGCGCGGTCGTTCCCGCAGGTGGGACCGGGTCCGTTCGACGGGTGTCCGAGCCGGGGCGGAGCCGTCCCGGAGGGCGCACACGGTCTCGTGCGCCCCCGGCGTTCTGGCTGGTTGCGTACCTCTTTGTGAAAAGACGTATTCGGTGAGTGAAGGTAGGGCGTACGCTCGGGCATATGCGGATTGCGGTTTCCTTAGGCGAGGCCCGGTGGGGGCCCCGGACGGGATGGGGGTCCCGTGATGCCGGAAAGGGTGAAGCGAACGATGGGGGCGGTGCGGGGCATGAGTGAGGGCACGGTTTCCCTGCCCTGGATCGTGATACGGCAGGACGACAACGGCAATCGCTACCGCGTCGGCCGCTACGCGACCCGGGCCGAGGCCCAGAAGGTGGCCGACAGCTTCGAGGACCCGGGGCACGAGCGGCTCTACTCGGTCGAGCGTGTCGCGCAGAACGGGGACGGCGGCCGCAACTGACCTGCGGCGCCCGCGTCCGGGAGCCTGTCGTAGGCTCCGCTCCATGACGACCAGGACGCGACGGATCGTGGTGGTGGGGGCCGCCCTGCTCGACGGCGGCCGCCTGCTCGCCGCGCGCCGCAGCGCGCCCGCCGAACTGGCCGGGCGCTGGGAGCTGCCCGGCGGCAAGGTGGAGCCGGGGGAGCGGCCCGAGGACGCGCTGGTGCGCGAACTGCGCGAGGAACTCGGCATCGACGCCGAGACCGTGGAGCGCGTACCCGGCGAGTGGCCCCTGCGGGAGCCGTACGTCCTTCGGGTGTGGACCGCCCGGTCGCGCCCCGGTTCGCCCGCGCCCCGGCCTCTTGAGGACCACGACGAACTGCGCTGGCTGACCCCGGCCGAGCTGTGGGACGTGCCCTGGCTGGACCAGGACGTGCCGGCGGTCCGCGAGGTCGCCGCGCGCCTGGCCGCCGGAACCGGCCGACCCGCGGCGCCCCCGGCCGCCGGGACCCGCTGACCGACTCCGTCTACGCCGTTCGACCCACACATGGACGGTAGGCACGGTACTGGCCATCGCATATCGGGTATGGGCCCATTAACCCCACTAAAACGGACTTGGGTGGGCTCGCGGCCTGGGAAGTGATCGGCGTGATCGACACCGATGGCGACTGCGCCGAGTGGACCTTTCCCGCGGAGCCGGGTGCCGTGCGCAGCGCCCGGGCCGTGGTGCGCGGCCAGTTGCACGGCTGGGACCTCGACTGCGTCGCCGACCTCGCCGCGCTGCTCGTCAGCGAGCTGGTCACCAACTCGCTGCGCTACGCCACCGGCCCCATCGGCGTCCGGCTGGTACGGCCCGTCGGCGGCGACGACTCGCTGCTGGTGGAGGTCTCCGACCCGATCCCGGACCTCCCGCGCGAACGCGTGGCCCGGCCCGAGGACGAGAGCGGACGCGGCCTCCAGTTGCTCGCCGGCTCCTCGCGCCGCTGGGGCACCCGGCCCGGCGCGAGCGGAAAGACCGTCTGGTTCGAGCTGGCCGTACCGGGGTGACGTCCGGGGAGCACCGCCCCGGGCGATGAGGCGGGGGCGCATGGGGTGGCACAAGGCGGTGCGGGATGAGGCGGGGGCGCCCGAGGGCGCGGAGGGGGTGTACGTGGCCCGCCGCGTGGCCCCTCGCGTGACTCCGGCTCGCCGGCCGGTGCGGAGCGTGTGGTTCGAGGGCGTGTTCCCTGGTTAGAAGAGTGGCAGTGTTGTGGCGGAGCGGTCCGAAAAACGTCTGGACCGAGCTGTGATCGTGAACACCGTGTCGCGCGGCGCCGTAGTGCTGGATACTGCGGGCAGCCGCCTCCGGTGACCGGTGCCGGGTGCGGTGAGCTGGAGGGGACGGTTCGCGTGAGCGAGATACCAGCGAAGGCCGCGGAGTCCGAGGACCCGTCGGACGGCGCGAGGAACCAGACCGCGGAGGGTGCGGCGGCACCCGGTGACGCCATGTGGCAGAGCAGCCCACCCGGCTCCATGTACGACTACATAAAGGTGGCCTCCTTCTCCATCGGCCCCGGTGGCCTGGTGGACCAGTGGAGCCTGCGCGCCGAACAGCTCTTCGGCATCCCCGCCTCCCGAGCCGTCGGCAGGGACCCCATAGAGGCGTTCGTCGACCCCGACCTGCGGGAACAGGGCCAGCGCAAGATGGCGGAGATCCTGGACGGGCGCGAGTGGACCGGCGTGGTGCCCTTCCGGATGCCGGACCGACCGGACGGCGGGCGCGGCGCGGACGGCCTGGCCGAGGTCTATGTGATGCCCACCCGGACCACCGAGGGCGAGCGGGCCGCCGTCTGCATCGTCGTGGACGTGCGCACCCTGCGCCGGATCGAGACCGACCTCGCCGCGTCCCAGGCGATATTCGGACAATCCCCCTTCGGCTTTCTGCTCATCGACACCGATCTGCGGGTGCGGCGCGCCAACCAGCGGTTCGCCTCCGTCTTCGGCGGCAGCCCGGACGAACACCGCGGCAGGGAGGTCCACGACTACCTGCCCCGCGGCGAGGCCGAACGGGTCTCGGCGACGCTGCGCCGGGTGCTGAAGAGCGGCGAGCCCATCACCGACATGCACATCACCGGGAACATCCCCGGCTCCGAGGAGCGCCGGCACTGGTCCGTCAACCTCTACCGCGTGCACAGCGGCAGCGGCCGCACCATCGGCGTCGCCTGGCTCGCCACCGATGTCACCGCCCGCCGCGCCGCCGCCCGGGAAGCCGCCGCCGCCCGCCGCAACCTGGCCCTGCTCAACGAGGCCGGGGCGCGGATCGGCAACTCCCTCGACCTGGAGACCACCGCGCGCGAACTCCTCGACGTCGTCGTCCCCGGCTTCTGCGACCTGGCCACCGTCGACCTCTACCAGGGCCTGCTGACCGGCGACGAGACGCCGCCCGGCATGGCCGACGGCAGTGCCGAACTGCGGCGCGTCGCCATCGCCAGCGCCGTCGCCGACGCGCCGCGGTTCGGCTCCACGGAGCCCGTTCCGGTCGGCGCCGTCCACCACTTCCCCTTCAACTCGCCCTGCGCCAACGCCCTGCGCACCGCCCGGCCCCGGTACGTGCCGGCCGAGGAGGGCAGCCTGGTGCAGTCCACGCTGGCCGTGCCGATGGTCGCCCACGACACGGTCGTCGGGCTCGTCCGGTTCGCGCGGACCAAGGGCAGCGAGCCGTTCGGGGAACGGGACCGGGACCTCGCGGTGGAACTGGCCGCGCGCGCCGCGGTCTGCATCGACAACGCGCGCCTGTACCGCCGGGAGCACGAACGGGCGTTGATCCTGCAACGCTCCCTGCTGCCGCCAGGCGACCCCGAGGCGTCCGGCCTGGACATCGCCTGCCGCTATCTGCCCGGCAACGCGGCGACCGAGGTCGGCGGCGACTGGTTCGACGTCATCGAACTCCCCGGCCACCGCACGGCGCTGGTGGTCGGCGACGTGATGGGCCGCGGACTGCGCGCCGCGGTGGCGATGGGCGAACTCCGCACGGCGGTGCGCACCTTGGCGCTGCTCGACCTGGAGCCCGCCGAGGTGCTGTCCGCGCTGGACGAGATCGCGCGGGGGCTCGGCACGCCGGGGGGCATCCAGCAGGCCACCCGCACGGCGCGCCAGCCCCGGGACGCCGACCTCTCCGAGGTGTACCTCGCGACGTGCGTGTACGCCGTGTACGACTCGGTGACCCGGCGGTGCACGTTCGCCAACGCCGGTCATCTGCCGCCGGTGCTGGTGGAGCCCGGCGAGTCCGCGCTGATGCTGGACGTGCCGCCCGGCATGCCGCTCGGGGTGGGCGGCGAGCCGTTCGAGGAGGTGGAGGTCGAGCTTCCGGAGGGCGCGCTGCTCGCGCTGTACACGGACGGCCTGGTCGAGTCCCGGGACCACCCGCTGGACGAGGGGCTGCACGCGCTCGTCGGCGCGCTCACCGACCCGACGCGACCGCTGGAGGACGTCTGCGACCACGTCCTGAGCACCCTCGACACCCACCACGGCGAGGACGACATCGCGCTGCTGATGGCCCGGGTGCAGGGGCTGCCCGCCGAGTCCGTCGGCGACTGGACGCTGCCGCGGGAGCCGCGCAGCGTGGGCCGGGCGCGCGAGCACGCGCGGGCGCAACTGCTCGGCTGGGGGCTGGACGCCCTCGTCGACACGACGGAGCTGCTGGTGAGCGAGCTGGTGACCAACGCGCTGCGGTACGGCGAGGGGGAGATCCGGCTACGGCTGCTGCTGGACCGGACGCTGGTGTGCGAGGTGTGGGACGGCGGGCTGGTGCAGCCCCGGCGCCGGCGGGCAAGGGACACCGACGAGGGCGGCCGGGGGCTGCAACTGGTGCAGCTGCTCAGCGCGGCGTGGGGGTCCCGGCGGACGCCGCGGGGGAAGACCGTGTGGTTCGAGCTGCCGCTGCCGGGCGCCGACGCCGTGCTCACGGACCCGGCGGAGGCACTGCTCAGCCTGTTCTGACCCGACGCTCCGGCCGCGGTGTCAGGAAGGCGGCGCCAGTCGTCTGCGGGCCCGCGTCCCGGGGCCGCCGAAGCAGGCCGGAGGGCCGCCGTCCGCGTCCTCGGCCAGGAGGATGCCGCCGAGCACGGCGCCGGGGAGGCCGGTCTCGTCCGCGGCGGCGGGACAGGGGTTGCCGTGGGCGCGGACGTCCTGTTCGGCCAGGTCGCGGGCCTCCCGGGCGGCCGTGTCGGCCGGGAAGGCGGCGCCGGTGCCGTCGCCCGCGCGCAGGGTCCGTACCGCCTCCGCCAGCCGGGCGCGGGCCTCCGGGCCCACCGCGCCCCGGTGCACCGTCACGAAGTCGTCGGCCGCGCCGACCGCGGCCCGGGCGACGAGCAGCGCGGCCGTGTCCAGGACGCCGGAGCGGCCCACGTCCAGCCGGTCGGCGGCACGGGTGATCCGGCGCAGGGCGTCCAGCGGGTCGTACGACCGCGCGCCGGTCAACTCCCCGCGCACCCCCGCGAGTACGCCGTCCGCGTGGGCCAGCCGGGCGCGCAGCTCGCCCGTGGCCAGGGGCGTCCGGGAGCCCCCGCGCCGGGCGGTCGCCAGTTCCGCCTCCGCGCCGGTCAGCGCGGCCGGGACCAGGGCGGCGGCCTCCCGCAGCCGTGCCGCCAGCCGCTCCACGCCGCGCACCAGGGTCTCGGCCTGGGCCACGGCACCCTCGCCGGCGCGCAGCTGGCGGGCGGCCCGGTCGCCGTCGCCCACGACGACGGCCTGGTGGGCGGCGTCGAGGCGGGCGGTGGCGAACAGCAGGCGGTCCTTGGCCTGCTCCATCGAATCGGTGACGGGGTCGGTGGCCGAGGGGGCGTACCGCTCGCGGAGTGCGGCCAGGGTGCCGTGCGCGGCGACCGTGCGAACCGCCAGTGCCCGGGCCCGCGCCCGCGCCACCTCCAGCGCGGCACCGGCGCCCGGTCCCTCCAGCCCGCGTATCTGATCCAGCGCCGCCGCCTCCGCGTCCAGCCGCCGCCCGGCCCGCGCGCACCGCTCGACCACCCCCGCCCGCCCCCTCCGCCGCGCCCCCCCCCCCCCCGCCCGCCGCACCGCGCGCGCCCGCGCCCCCCCCCCCCCCCCCCCCCCCCCCCCCCCCGCCCCCCCGCCCCCCCCCCCGCCCACCCCCCCCCCCCCCCCCCCACCCCCCCCCCCCCCCCCCCCTCCCCCCCCCCCCCCCCCCCCCCCCCCCCCCTCCACCCCCCCCCCCCCCCCCCCCTCCGCCCCCCCCCCCCCCCCCCCACCCCCCCCCCCCCCCCCCGCCCCCCCCGCCCCCCCCCCCCG
>NZ_VOGW01000083.1 GCF_007896895.1 Streptomyces misionensis
GTGCTGGAATACGCCGCCGCGCGGGAGGACTTGGCCGGCACCGTCGGCGAGGCCGTCGAGTACGTCCGCTCGCCCATGGAGCGGTTCGACCCGGTGAGCGTGTCGGTCGCGGTGCTCGCCGTCTCGGTGGTGCAGACGGAGGTCGTGGTCAAGCGGGACGAGGGCGGGCGGTGGAGTCTGACCGTGCGCAAACGGGCCCTGAAGGACGCCGCGCTCGGGCGGGTGCTCGCGGCGCTGATCGCCCATCTCACCGGCGGCAAGTAGGGGACGGCCGTGTCCGTGTCCGTGCGGGCGCCCTACGCCTGGACCTGTGAGGAGTGCGGGAGGCGGTGCGAGGCCCCGGTGTGGCGCGTCGTCGACAGCCGCGAACGCCCCGATGTGCTGTCGAGCCGTACGGGACCGGACGGGTTCGGGGCCGGTCTGTGCCAGGTGGCGTGTCCCGGCTGCGGGACGCGGGCGTATGTCGAGGCCCCCGTGCTGGTGCTGCGTGCCGGGGCGGTCGTGCCCACGCTGTTCGCCACCTCCGTGGCGCAGCTTCACGAGGACGCCACCGCGACCGTGGCCGAACTCGTCGAACAGGCGCGGCTCGCCGGGGCCTTCGCCGCCGGCCGGTTCGGCGGACAGGTCGTCCGGCTTCCGCGCCGGCTGCTGCCGTTCGCGCTGAGCTGCGATGTGGAGCGGGACCTGGCCGACCCCGAGGCGGCGTGCCGGGAACTGGCCGAGCACGGGGCGCCGACGGTGACGAACTACCGGTACTTCCTCCGCGGCGACATCGGCCGCGGCGGACCAGTCCGCGGCGGCCGCGAACGTTCAGGACGAGTCTGACCAAAGCCGACCCCGGCGACAAGGGCCGCCCCGCCGCTTCGCCGCACCTTCACCACACCGATACGCACGCGAGCGCGGCCCCGCGGGACGGCGCGGCGAGCGGGCCCCTTCAGGAGGGACTCAAGAGGGACTCAGGAAGGGGCTCAAGGGGATTCAGGAGGCCTCAGGAGGGGATGATCCCCGGCCGGAACGGCTCGACGCCGACGATGTGGCGCACCCGCTCCGGCTCGACCAGGACGTGCACCCGCTGCTCGCCCTCGATCAGCCAGGGGTAGCCGTCCAGGCCCAGGTACTTGCGGGTCAGCCGGTCCATGCCGCGCTCGGCCTCCTCGCCCGTCACGAAGCGCACCGCACGGCCGGAGATCTGCACCCGGTCGTAGGGGCTTTCGGCGTCGATGTGGGAGAGGTGGACGCGCGGGTCCCTGCGGAGGTTCTCCTCCTTGATCCGGCCCACCGAGGTGTTGAAGGCGATCAGCCCGTCCTCCAGTCCCACCCACATCGGCGTCACATGCGGCGCGCCGTCCGGCGTCACCGTGGCCACGAACCAGAAGTTCGGCGCCTCCAGCCGCCTGCGCACCTGCTCGGTCAACCGCTCCGCCATGGCCGCACCTTTCCTTGATCGTCAACGGTCCGGCCACTCTTTCACGCGGTCGCCGGCTCGCCGGGGCAGCGGCCTCCGAACGGCACCATCCACGCGAACAGCGCGGGTTTCCGACACGATTCCGCCACATGGAACGGCCCCGGCGCGCCACCCGCGCTGTTCGCGTGGATGGTGCCGTTCGGAGGCCGCTGCCCCGGCGAGCCGGCGACCGCGTGAAAGAGTGGCCGGACCGTTGACGATCAAGGAAAGGTGCGGCCATGGCGGAGCGGTTGACCGAGCAGGTGCGCAGGCGGCTGGAGGCGCCGAACTTCTGGTTCGTGGCCACGGTGACGCCGGACG
>NZ_VOGW01000084.1:0-20184 GCF_007896895.1 Streptomyces misionensis
CCGGCTCGTCCGCACGCAGTCGTCGGCCAGGACCAGGGCCCTGCGCGCCCGGCGTTCACAGTCCGCGGTGCCCGGCGCGGGCGGGGGGCCGGAGAAGGAGCCCGGGGTCGTGCGGGTGCGGCTGCGGTGGACGCGGCGCAGGCAGCCGTAGCCCGCCAGGGCCGCCGCCGCGACCACCGCGATGAGCGGGAGCACGAAGTCCGCCGTGGACGTGCCGCCCGGCCCCGGCGCCGCGCTCGCCACCGGGCCGCCGGAGGTGGCGGGAACCGGAGCGCGGGCCGTGACCGTCATCAACGGCAATATCAGCCACCCGCCCCCCACCAGGGCGCCCAGCACGGCATGCGTCACCCGCGCCCGTATGTGCGCCTTGGCACGCCGGGGCCGGCCCCGGATCAGGGAGGACGTCACATTTCGGAGCGTATGGGCCGGTGGACCGCCGCGCGAGCGGGGCGGACACGGGTGGGGGACCGGACGGACAGAGGGACGCGATGGACGCGCAGACGGCACCGACACCCGCGGCGGACGACAGCGCGACCGGCACCGGGCCCCCCGCGGCCGGCGGTAGGACCCGCGCCCGTCGCGTCCTGCGCCGCGCCCTCACCGCCCTCTGCCTGACCCTCCTCCTGCTGCTTCTCGCCCTCCTGGCCTGCGAGACCGCCCTGCGCGTCAACTACTCCGGTGACCCCGCCCCCGGCACCCGGACCCGCGACCAGGACGCGCTCTGGCTCGGCCACGCCTGGGTGGACGGCCGCAAGACGGACGCCGACGTGAAGGCACTGGCGCGGCGGCTGCGGGGGACGGGGGTGCGGGACCTGTATGTGCACTCCGGGCCGCTGGAGGACGACGGCACACTGCCCGACTCCGCGTACCCGAAGGCGAGTTGGCTGATCGAGGCCGTGCACCGGGAGCTGCCCGGGGCGCGGGTGCAGGCCTGGCTCGGGGACGTGCTCGCCACCGAGGGGCCCACCGGTCTGCACCTGGAGCGTCCCGCGACCCGGGCCGCGATCCTCGCGTCCACCCGGCGGATCCTCGCCGCCGGCTACCAGGGCGCCCACTTCGACCTGGAGCCCCTGCACTCGGGCGACCGCCACTACCTCGCCCTCCTCGACGACCTGCGCGAGCTCACCCGTGCCCGGCACGCGCTGCTCTCCGTCGCCGCCCATCAGATCGACCCCCTCCCGGGTTTCCACTCCTTCTGGGGTGCGACCACCAACCACCCCAAGTGGTGGTCGCAGGCGTACTTCGGGCATGTGGCCCGCCGGGTGGACCAGATCGCCGTGATGTCGTACGACACCATGCAGCCGCTGCCCAGCCTGTACGGCGGCTACGTGGCCCAGCAGACCAGCCTCGCCCTGGAGGTCACCCCCGATACCACCCACCTCCTCATGGGCCTGCCGTTCTATGACGAGAACCGGTTCGGGCACGTGGGCGGCGCGGAGACCGTCCCGGCCGCCGTACGGGGCGTACGCCTGGGCCTGTCCCGCACCGACGCCCACCGCGCCCGGTTCGGCGTCGCCCTGTACGTCGACTTCGCCGCCACGGAGGCGAACTGGCGCGACTACCGGGACGGCTGGGTGGACCGGGCCACCCGAAGAACGGGCCGGACTAGGACGGGCGTCGCCTGATCTTCGAGCCCAGCCAGACCAGCGGGTCGTACTTGCGGTCCACCGCCCGTTCCTTCAGCGGGATCAGCGCGTTGTCCGTGATCCGGATGGACTCGGGACAGACCTCGGTGCAGCACTTGGTGATGTTGCAGTAGCCGAGGCCGTGTTCCTCCTGGGCCGTGCGCTTGCGGTCCAGGCCGGACTCGGCGGCCGCGTCCAGCGGGTGCATGTCCAGTTCGGCCACGCGCATCAGGAAGCGCGGACCCGCGAACGCCTGCTTGTTCTCCTCGTGGTCACGCACCACATGGCAGATGCTCTGGCACAGAAAGCACTCGATGCACTTGCGGAACTCCTGCGAGCGGTCGACGTCCTCCTGGAACATGCGGTACTCGCCGGGGCCGAGCCCCGCGGGCGGCACGAACGACGGGATCTCCCTGGCCTTCTCGTAGTTGAAGGACACGTCCGTCACCAGGTCGCGGATCACCGGGAAGGCGCGCAGCGGGGTGATCGTGACCGTCTCGGCGCGGTCGAAGACCGACATGCGGGTCATGCACATCAGCCGCGGACGGCCGTTGATCTCCGCCGAGCACGAACCGCACTTGCCCGCCTTGCAGTTCCAGCGCACGGCCAGGTCCGGCGCCTGGGTGGCCTGGATGCGGTGGACGATGTCCAGGACCACCTCGCCCTCGTTGACCTGGACCGTGAAGTCCCGCAGCCCGCCACCCTCCTGGTCCCCGCGCCACACCCTGAAGCGTGCCTCGTAGCCGCTCATGCGGACAGCCCCCCTTCCAGCTCCTCGTCGGTGAGGTACTTGGCCAGCTCCTCCTTCTCGAACAGGGCGAGCAGGTCCGGGCGGAGCGGGGCCGTGGTCTCGCGGGTGAGCCGGATGCGCCCCTGGGGGTGCTCGGCCAGCGCGCACAGCAGGTTGACGTTGCGCCAGCTCCGGTCCATCCCCGGGTAGTCCTCCCGGGTGTGGCCGCCGCGCGACTCCGTCCGCTCCAGTGCCGCCCGCGCCACGCACTCGCTGACCAGCAGCATGTTCCGCAGGTCCAGGGCCAGGTGCCAGCCGGGGTTGAACTGGCGGTGGCCCTCGACGCCGATCCGCCCGGCGCGCAGCCGCAGCTCGGCGAGCTTGTGCAGCGCCTGCTCCATCTCGCCCTCCCGGCGGATGATGCCGACCAGGTCGTTCATGGTCTGCTGGAGTTCCTGGTGCAGGGTGTACGGGTTCTCCGGCGGGCCCGCCTCGCCCTCGGCCGCGGCGGAGAAGGGGCGCAGCGCCTCCGCCGAGGCCAGCTCGACCTGCGCGCCGTTGACCCGCGGCCGCTCCTGCGCCAGGGCCCGCGCGTACTCGGCCGCGTGCCGGCCCGCGCGCCGCCCGAACACCAGGAGGTCCGACAGCGAGTTGCCGCCGAGCCGGTTGGAGCCGTGCATGCCGCCCGCCACCTCGCCGGCCGCGTACAGCCCCGGCACCCCGCGCGCCGCCGCCGTGTCCGAGTCGACGGCGATGCCGCCCATCACGTAGTGGCAGGTCGGCCCGACCTCCATCGGCTCAGCGGTGATGTCCACGTCCGCCAGCTCCTTGAACTGGTGGTACATGGACGGCAGCCGGCGCCGGATCACCTCCGCCGGCATCCGGGTGGAGACGTCCAGGAAGACCCCGCCGTGCGGGGAGCCCCGGCCCGCCTTCACCTCGGCGTTGATGGCCCGGGCCACCTCGTCGCGGGGGAGCAGCTCGGGCGGGCGGCGGTGGTGGTCCGGGTCGTCGTACCACCCGTCGGCCTCCCGCTCCGACTCGGCGTACTTGTCCTTGAACACGTCCGGGACGTAGTCGAACATGAACCGCTCGCCCGCCGCGTTCCTGAGCACGCCGCCGTCGCCGCGCACCGACTCGGTGACGAGGATGCCCTTGACCGACGGCGGCCAGACCATGCCGGTCGGATGGAACTGCACGAACTCCATGTTCAGCAGCGGCGCGCCCGCGAGCAGCGCCAGGGCGTGGCCGTCGCCGGTGTACTCCCACGAGTTCGACGTGACCTTGAAGGACTTGCCGATGCCGCCGGTGGCGAGGACCACCGCGGGGGCCTGGAGGACGAAGAACCGGCCGGTCTCCCGGTCGTACGCGAAGACCCCCGAGACCCTCCCCCCGTCCGGCCCGCCGTCCTTCAGCACCCGGGTCACCGTGCACTCCTGGAAGACCTTGAGCCCCCACTCGTGGTCCCCGGTGTCGGCGAAGTCCTGCTGCTGCAACGCGACGATCCGCTGCTGGAGGGTGCGGATCAGCTCCAGGCCCGTGCGGTCGCCGACGTGCGCGAGGCGCGGGTACTCGTGGCCGCCGAAGTTGCGCTGCGAGATCCGGCCGTCCTTCGTACGGTCGAACAGCGCGCCCCACGTCTCCAGCTCCCACACGCGCTGGGGGGCCTCGCGCGCGTGCAGCTCGGCCATCCGCCACTGGTTGAGGAACTTGCCGCCGCGCATCGTGTCGCGGAAGTGGGTCTGCCAGGTGTCGTGCTCGTTGGCGTTGGCCATCGCCGCCGCGATGCCGCCCTCGGCCATCACCGTGTGCGCCTTGCCGAACAGCGACTTGCAGATCACCGCCGTACGGGCGCCCCGCTCGCGCGCCTCGATCGCGGCCCGCAGCCCGGCGCCGCCGGCCCCGACCACGACGACGTCCCACTCCTGGCGGTCCACCACGGGCATCAGAAGAACCTCGGATCGTCGAAGACACCGGACGCGAGCAGATACACATAGAAGTCCGCGAGCGCCACGCTGATCAGCGAGGCCCACGCCAACTGCATGTGCCGGGCGTTGAGCCGGCTCACCAGCCGCCAGGCCCGGTAGCGCACCGGGTGCCGGGAGAAGTGCTTGAGCTGGCCGCCGACGATGTGCCGGCAGGAGTGGCAGGAAAGCGTGTACGACCAGATCAGCACGATGTTGAGCAGGAAGACCAGGGTGCCGAGCCCCATGTGGCCCCAGTGGTGCCGGTCGTCCCGGAAGGACAGGGCGGTGTCGTACGTCAGCACCCCGGCGACCAGCAGGGCCGCGTAGAAGAAGTAGCGGTGGACGTTCTGCAGGATCAGCGGGAAGCGGGTCTCGCCGCTGTACGAGCGGTGCGGCTCGGCCACCGCGCAGGCGGGCGGGGACGCCCAGAAACCCCGGTAGTACGCCTTCCGGTAGTAGTAACAGGTCAGCCGGAAGCCGAGCGGGAAGATCAGGATGATGATCGCGGGGGAGATCCCCCACCAGGCACCGAAGACGTCCGCGTTGGGACCGCCGTGCATGGGGCGGCAGTTCTGCGCCAGGCACGGCGAGTAGAAGGGCGAGACGTACGGCGCCGCGTAGTAGTGGGCGTTGGCGAAGGCCCGCCACGTCGAGTAGGCGACGAAGGCCAGCAGACCGGCCGCCGTGCAGGCGGGCGCCAGCCACCAGCGGTCGGTCCGCAGATGGGCGGCGGCGATCGCGGCGCGCCCGGGGGCGCGTACGCCGCCGCCGCCGTGTCGGTGTTCCGTACCAGTGGCCAAGACAGCACTCCGGTCGGCTCAGGGAACAACGGGGGGAACGGCCCGGGGGACGGACGGGTCAGGGCGCGTGCCGGTCGCGGGCGCCCAGGCCCTCGTCGTCCGAGTCCGTCCACAGGGTGACGTCGTAGGGCGTGTCGGAGATGGTGACGAGGTCGGGCCGCCGGGCCGTGCCCTGGGCGGCGGCCGCCTCGCGCAGCAGCGCCACGCTCTCGCGCAGATGGTCGGCGTCCAGCCGGACCCTGCGTATCTCCAGGCCGCCTCCGCCGAGTTGCTGCTCCAGCCGGCCCACCGACCGCTGGAGGTCGTCGAGGCTGCGCTGGACCGTGGTCAGGTCGTCGTGCACGGACATGATGTGCCCTCACTTCCGCGGATGCTGCGGTCCCGGGCGGCATTGCTCACGCGCCTGAGAGTGTTGCGCTTCACACCGGGCGCTGTGAAGGCGTCTGCACCGATGGGACTGGCGTGCGGGTGCTCGTCCCGGTGTGTTTGCGCCGCACGGGTGGGCTTACCGTCCGTGGCCGCCGTGTCGCTCGTTGTTGCCGGATCCTTTCCTCTTCAGTAGCCGCATAGATCTGATCAGCTCCAAATACCGCCAAACGTGATCATAACGCCCCGCGGCTCCCCGGAGGTAGCAGAGATGTCCCACCACGGCGTCGGCCTGCGCGCGGTCCTGCGCCCGGCCGCCTTCCTCACCGCGGGCGTGCTCGCGGTGCCGCTGCTGGCCGGCTGCGGCTCGGACGACGACGTGGCCAAGCCCCTCGCCGCCCAGGACATCGCCCTCGCCGCACGCGGCCAGGTGGCCGACGGCGGCACCCTGAAGTGGGCCGTGGACGCCCTGCCGGAGACGCTGAACACCTACCAGGCCGACGCCGACACCGGCACCACCCGGGTCGCCCAGGCGACGCTGCCCTCGATGTTCCGGATGGACGCCACCGGCCGCCCGGTCGCCGACCCCGCCTATCTGGAGTCGGCCAAGGTCATCGAGACCGAGCCGCGTCAGGTGGTGCTGTACAAGCTGAACCAGCAGGCCGTCTGGAGCGACGGCCGGGAGATCGGCGCCGCCGACTTCGTCGCCCAGTGGCGCGCCCTGGCCGGCAAGGACACCGCCTACTGGACCGCCCGCAACGCCGGCTACGACCGCATCGAGAAGATCGAGCGCGGCGCGAACGACCTCCAGGTCAGGGTCACCTTCTCCCGCCCCTACGCCGACTGGAAGTCGCTGTTCTCCCCGCTGTACCCGAAGGACGTCATGGGCACCCCCGACGCCTTCAACGACGGCGCCCGCCGCAGGCTGGCCGTCAGCGCGGGCCCCTTCAAGGTGGACAAGGTCGACACGGCCGCCAAGGACGTCGTCCTCGGCCGCAATCCCCGCTGGTGGGGCAGGCCCGCCAAGCTGGACCACATCGTGCTGCACGCCGTGGACCGCGACAAGCGGGTGAGCGCGCTCGCCGACGGCAGCGCCGACCTCGCCGACCTCGACCCGGCCGACGCCCAGCGGATCGGGCTCGCCGCCCGCGACAAGGGCGGCTCCGCCCCGCTCCAGGGCGGGAAGACCTCCCTGTCGAACCTGCGCGCCTGGGCGCGCGCCCACGGCTTCGACGCCGACGCGGTCGCGGCCGGCAAGGAGGACCTGGCCAAGTCGATCTCCCGCTACCTGGACCAGCAGCGGGCCCTGGAGGCCCTCGACGTCCGCAAGTCCCTGGAGCCCGCCTACACCCAGCTCGCGCTCAACGGCGCCGCCGGCCCGCTCACCGACGAACGGGTCCGCCGGGCCGTCGCCCGCGCCCTGGACCGCAAGGAACTCGCCCGCCTGGTGCTCACTCCGCTGGGCCTGCCCGCCGTCCCGGTCGGCAGCCACCTCGCGCTGTCCGGGCAGCCCGCCTACGCCGACGACAGCGGCGCGCTCGGCGCGCAGGACACCAAGGCGGCGCAGGCGCTGCTCGCGGACGCCGGCTGGGTGCCCGGCGGACCGGTCAAGGACGGGAAGAAGGGCCAGAAGGCGGCCGGACCGGAGAGCGACCGGGAGGAGAAGTCCGACGGCGGGACGGACGGCGAGTACGTCGTCGGCGAGGACGGCAAGGGCGACGCGGGCGGCCGGCACCTCGCCGAGGAGGGCCGGCACGGGGGCGCGGCCGGCGCGTACGCCCCCAAGGGCACGGCGGCCCCGGCCGGCGCCAAGGCCGCGCCGCTCGCCAAGGACGGCAAGCCCCTCACGCTCCGCTTCGTGCTGCCCTCCGGGCCCGGCTCGGACACCCTGAACACGGTCGCGACGCGGATCTCCGCGATGCTGGACCGGCTCGGGATCAGCACGACGATCACCAAGGTCTCCGACGAGAGCTACTTCAAGGACCACATCGCCGCCGGCGACTTCGACCTCGCGCTGTACTCCTGGCCGTCCTCCGCCTTCCCCGCCACGGACGCCCGGCCGATCTACGCCAAGCCGCTGCCGGCCGCCGACGGCTCGGTGAACGTCGAGCAGAACTACACACGGGTCGGCACCGACCAGGTCGACCAGCTCTTCGAGCAGGCGGCGACCACGCTGGACGAGGACGAGGCGACGAGCCTGATCAAACAGGCCGACTCCCACATCTGGGCGGCCGCGGGATCGATCCCGCTCTACCAGCGGCCCCAGCTGGTGGGCGCCCGGAAGGACCTGGTCAACGCGGGCGCGTTCGGTTTCCAGACACCGGTGTACGAGGACATGGGCTTCCTGAAGAAGGGCGCGAAGGCCCCGGCGAGCCCGTCCCGCGGCTGAGGGCGGCGCGGCCCTGCGGAAGCCGACCCGCCCGGGGCCACGTAACATGGGGTGAGGCCGTGGCATGTCAAGCCCGGCAGGGCCCGCGTCACACCGGACGCACACCGAGGGCCTTCCGCACATTCCGGGAGTTCGCCGCACTATGGCCACGCGCCACGACATCCGCAACGTCGCCATCGTCGCTCACGTCGACCATGGCAAGACCACCATCGTCGACGGCATGCTCAAGCAGGCCGGCGCGTTCGCCGCCCACCAGCTCGACCAGGTCGACGACCGGGTCATGGACTCGAACGACCTGGAGCGTGAGAAGGGCATCACGATCCTCGCCAAGAACACGGCGGTGAAGTACCACCCCAAGGACGGCGGGGAGCCCATCACCATCAACATCATCGACACCCCCGGCCACGCCGACTTCGGTGGCGAGGTCGAGCGCGGTCTGTCGATGGTCGACGGCGTGGTGCTGCTGGTGGACGCCTCCGAGGGCCCGCTGCCCCAGACCCGCTTCGTGCTGCGCAAGGCGCTCCAGCAGCGCCTGCCCGTCATCCTGTGCATCAACAAGACGGACCGCCCGGACGCGCGCATCGACGAGGTCGTCAACGAGACGTACGACCTCTTCCTCGACCTGGACGCGGACGAGGAGCAGATCGAGTTCCCGATCGTCTACGCCTGCGGCCGTGACGGCGTCGCCTCGCTGACCAAGCCGCAGGACGGCACCGTCCCCGCCGACAGCGACAGCCTGGAGCCGTTCTTCTCCACGATCCTGGAGCACATCCCGGCCCCGACGTACGACGAGCAGGCGCCGCTCCAGGCGCACGTCACCAACCTCGACGCCGACAACTTCCTCGGCCGCATCGCGCTGCTCCGCGTCGAGCAGGGCGAGCTGCGCAAGGGCCAGACGGTGGCCTGGATCAAGCGCGACGGCTCGATCCAGAACGTGCGCATCTCCGAGCTGATGATGACCGAGGCGCTCACCCGCAAGCCCGCCGAGGTGGCCGGCCCGGGCGACATCTGCGCCGTCGCGGGCATCCCGGACATCATGATCGGCGAGACCCTGGCCGACCCGGAGAACCCGGTCGCGCTGCCGCTGATCACGGTGGACGAGCCCGCGATCTCCATGGTCATCGGCACCAACACCTCGCCGCTGGTCGGCCGGGGCGGCACCGGCAAGGGCGCGGACGCCAAGGCGGCCGTCAAGGACCGCAAGGTCACCGCCCGCCAGGTGAAGGACCGCCTCGACCGCGAGCTGATCGGCAACGTCTCGCTGCGCGTCCTGGACACCGAGCGCCCGGACGCCTGGGAGGTGCAGGGCCGCGGTGAGCTGGCGCTCGCCATCCTGGTCGAGCAGATGCGCCGCGAGGGCTACGAGCTGACCGTCGGCAAGCCCCAGGTGGTCACCAAGGAGGTCGACGGCAAGGTCTACGAGCCGGTCGAGCGCATGACGATCGACGTGCCCGAGGAGCACATGGGCGCCGTCACCCAGCTCATGGGCGTCCGCAAGGGCCGGATGGACAACATGTCGAACCACGGCTCCGGCTGGGTGCGCATGGAGTTCGTGGTCCCCTCGCGCGGCCTGATCGGTTTCCGTACCGAGTTCCTGACCCAGACCCGCGGCACCGGCATCGGCCACTCCATCCACGAGGGTCACGAGCCCTGGTTCGGCACCCTCACGACCCGTAACAACGGTTCGCTGGTGGCCGACCGCGCCGGCGCCGTCACCGCGTTCGCGATGACGAACCTCCAGGAGCGCGGCGTGCTCTTCGTGGAGCCGGGCACCGAGGTGTACGAGGGCATGATCGTCGGCGAGAACTCGCGCGCCGACGACATGGACGTCAACATCACCAAGGAGAAGAAGCTCACCAACATGCGGTCCTCGACGGCCGACGTGGCGGAGTCGATCGTGCCGCCGCGCAAGCTGTCGCTGGAGCAGTCGCTGGAGTTCTGCCGCGACGACGAGTGCGTCGAGGTGACCCCGGAGGCCGTTCGCATCCGCAAGGTGAACCTCGACCAGCGGGAGCGTGCCCGCGCCGCGAGCCGCGCCAAGCACGGCTGATCCGACGGAAGTCGAACCCGGGTTCCCCCATGGTGGGGGAGCCCGGGTTTTTCGCAACCCGTTTTACGCAGGCGTATGTCCGACTTGCGGAGATCGCTGCCCGATACCCATGTAACAAGTCCGTTTCGCGCCTTCTTCGGGCGAACAGTTTGTCCAGATTTTGAAAGGTCTGGGCGTGAGCTGTGACTGAATCGAGATCTACGGGCAGTGGTCGCTGGTTCCACCCATGGCAGATAGTTAGCCGCGTAGCGCTCGGGTCAATGGGTCACGCGCTGTGGGGACAGTCGCGTCGACTCACGAGCACCAGGGGGATTCTGAGTCTCCGTCAGGGGTGTCGGAGGCAGGCCAGAACCCTCTCCTGTAGGTGAACGCGTGCAGTCGTGAGGAGGAACACCCATGCGCGGTGTCATGAGCAACAGGCGGATCGGTTCTTCTCTTCCCGTCGAGTGACCAGGTCTTAGAACTACGCGCGTCCGGCTGCGGCTTCGCGCGTCCTCGGAGTACCCGGGCACCACTCACACTCATATCTGTGAAACGGACGAACCGTGACAAGTCCTATCGACATTGGGGACGGCGGGACATCGGTCGTCGTCTCCGGCGAACCAGGGCCGAAGACGAAGGGCGAAGCCGTCGAGCTGGCGGGCCGGTCACCCGGCCGGCTGATGTGGATGCGCTTCAAGCGCGACCGCACCGGAGTGATCTCGGCCTACGTGGTGGGCTTCTTCTTCCTGATCGGCCTGCTCGCCCCGCTGATCTCCAAGCTGTACGGCAAGAACCCGTACACGGTCTACGCGGACGAACGCCCGGACCTCTTCGACAGCGCCGGTGTGCCGGTGCATCCCAACGGCGGCATCAGTGGCCAGTTCTGGTTCGGCCTCGAACCCGGCAACGGCTATGACGTCTTCACCAAGCTGATCTACGGCATCCGCACCTCGCTGACGATCTCGGTCGTGGTGACCCTCGCGGTCGTCGTCACCGGCATCCTGCTCGGTGTCGCGGCCGGCTACCTCGGCGGCAAGACCGACTACTTCATCGGCCGGGTCATCGACTTCCTGCTCGCCTTCCCCGCGCAGCTCTTCTTCATCGCGAGCATGCCGGTCGTGGTCTCCCTGTTCGTCAGCCCGCGCGACGAGACGCCGACCTATGTCCGGGTGCTGGCACTGATCATCGTCCAGTGGTTCCTGGGCTGGATGGGCCTCGGCCGCATCCTGCGCGGCACCGCGCTCGCCCTGCGCGAACGGGAGTTCATCGAGGCGGCGAAGGTCAGCGGGGCCTCGCCCTGGCGGATCATCCGCAAGGAGATCCTGCCGAACATCGTCACCCCGCTGCTGGTGCAGTCGACGTACCTGCTGCCCAACTTCGTGACCGCCGAGGCGGGTCTGTCCTACCTGGGCGTGGGCATCGTCGAACCGACGCCGGACTGGGGGCAGATGTTCTCCAAGGCGTCCACCGAACTGGTGATGCAGAACGACATCACCTACATGTTCTTCCCGGGCATATCGATGATCATCTTCGTCGTCGCGTTCAACCTGCTCGGCGACTCGGTCCGGGACGCGTTCGACCCCAAGACCGCGCGCTGACCCCCCGGTGAGCGGCCGCCGGCCGCCACATCGGCAACTCCTCTTCACCGCACGCCACTTCAGCACTCCCTCGCACCACGCCACAGTCCTTTTCGTACCGGTGACACACACAACGCACTGGTGACACACAGATGGGTGGGAATCCTCGTGATGAGTAGGGGCGGACGCCAGGCATACGGCGCACTCTCCGTGCTCGCGGCCGGAGCTCTTGTGCTCACCGGTTGCAGCAAGGGCGGCAGCGACGCCGGCGACAACTCCAAGCGGGACCAGCAGAACGCCAAACGCCAGCAGGCCGCCATCAAGTTCGGCGACGCGGCCGACTCCACCGGCCCGGCGTCCCCCGTGCCCGGCGCCAAGCCCGGCGGCAGCATGGAGGTGCTCCAGCGCGACAGCTACGCGCACCTCGACCCCGGGCAGATCTACGTCAACGACGAGATGACCGTCTCCCAGCTGATCCACCGCGGCCTCACCGGCTACAAGGCGACCAGTGACGACGGCAAGCAGCACGAGGTGGTCGGCGACCTCGCCACCGACTCCGGGACCACCACCGACGGCGGCAAGACCTGGAAGTACACGCTCAAGGACGGCATCAAGTTCGAGGACGGCACGCCGATCACCTCGAAGGACGTCCGCCAGACCTTCGAGCGGCTCTTCGCGCCCTTCATCAACCAGGGCCCGACCTACATCCAGCAGTGGCTCGCCGACACCAGCGGCACCGGCTACCGCAAGCTGCTGCCCGACGGCCCCTACAAGGGCAAGCACCTGCCGGACGGCGTCCTGTCCACGCCCGACGACAAAACCGTCGTCTTCCACTTCAAGAAGCCCCACCCGGACCTGCCGTACGCGCTGGCCATGGCGGGCTACTCCATCGTGTCCGCCAAGGGCGACACCAAGGAGAAGTACGACAAGACCCCGGTCACCACCGGCCCGTACAAGGTCCAGACGTTCCAGTCCGGCAAGTCGATGGTGCTGGTCAAGAACCCCAACTGGGACCCGAAGACCGACCCGATCCGCCACCAGTACGTGGACCGGTTCAACATCACCTTCAACCAGCAGTTCGAGGCGTCCACCAAGGCGCTGCTCGCCGACAGCGGCCCCGACCAGGCCGGCGTCAGCTTCAACAACCAGGTCGACGCGGGCAACCTGTCCCAGGTGCTGCGGGACCCGAAGCTCAAGTCCCGCACGGTCTCCGGCTACCAGTCGTACGTGGGCCAGATGAACCTCAACATGAGCAAGCCCGAGATGAAGGACATCCGGGTCCGCCGGGCCATCGCCTACGCCCTGCCGGTCACCCCCTTCGTCCGCGCCTACGGCGGCACCGACGCCATGGAGGTGGCCGGCGGCCTGATCAGCCCGACCGTCAGCGGCTACGACCCCGCCTTCGACCCCTTCGGCAAGAAGAAGAAGCCCGCGGGTGACCCGGCCAAGGCGCACGCCCTCCTCAAGGAGGCCGGCAAGCTCAACATGAAGCTCACCTTCGGCTACATCAACACCCCCGAGGGCCAGCAGTACTCCACCGCCATGGCGGCGGGCCTGAAGAAGGCCGGCTTCAACGTGCAGCGCCAGGAGATCCCGGCCGAGACGTTCTACGACCAGGTCTCCAAGCTGAACAACCCCTACGACATCTTCCACACCGCCTGGGGCGCCGACTGGCCGTCCGCCTCCACGGTCATGCCGCCGCTGTACGACGGCCGGCAGATCGCCGACGGCGCGTCCGTCTACTCGCAGATCAACGACGCGCACGTGAACAGCGAGATCGACCGCATCAACACGATCACCGACCCGGTCAAGTCCGCGGCCGAGTGGGAGAAGCTCGACAAGTACCTCCTCACCAAGGTGGTCAACGAGGTCCCGACCGCGTACTACAAGCAGACCCAGATCGCCGGCTCCAAGGTCGGCGGCCTCGTCTTCGACGACGTGATCGGCGGCGTCGACCCGCGTCGCCTCTACATCAAGTGACCGTTTCCCGCCGGTACCCGGCGCGACCCCGCCGCGGGGGAGCGCCGGGTACCGCCCGGACCGCCGACGTCTGAGAGCTGCCCTGTCATGCTGCGCTTCCTCGTCCGCCGGATCATCGGTGCCGTCGTCATTCTGTTCCTGCTGAGCATCGTCACGTTCGTGCTGTTCTTCGGGGTGCCCCGAGACCCGGCGCTGCTGATGTGCGGCAAGACCTGCAACCCGGACAGCATCGCGAACATCCACCATGTGCTCGGGCTCGACAAACCCATCACCGAGCAGTACTGGATCTTCCTGCACAACCTCGTCGCGGGCAGCAGCCAGTTCGCCCAAGGCCCCTGCCCCGCACCCTGTTTCGGCTACTCGTACCACACCAACGACCCGGTCTGGAACACGCTGATGGACCGGCTGCCCACCACCGTCTCGCTCACCCTGGGCGCGGCCGTGTGCTTCCTGATCGTCGGCCTCGGCACCGGTCTGCTGGCCGCCTGGCGGCGCGGCACCATGGTCGACAAGACGGCCACCGCGGGCGCCATGGTCGTCAGCTCGCTGCAGATCTACTTCCTCGGCCCGCTGGCCCTCGCGATCCTCGTCTACCAGACCCACTGGTTCGACAAACCCGCCTACAACAACTTCACCGGCGACCCGCTGACCTGGTTCACCGGGCTGATCATCCCCTGGGTCGTGCTGTCCACGATCTTCGCCGCGCAGTACACCCGTATGGCGAGATCCGCGATGATCGAACAGCTCCAGGAGGAACACGTCCGCACCGCCCGCGCCAAGGGCATGTCCCGGCAGTACGTCTTCTTCCGCTACGCCTGGCGCGGCTCGCTGATCCCGATCGTGACCATCTTCGGCATCGACCTCGGCTCCCTGCTCGGCGGCGCCATCATCACCGAGTACACCTTCGGCCTGCCGGGCCTCGGCCAGCTCGCCGTGCAGTCCGTGTTCTTCAGCGACCTGCCGCTGCTGCTCGGCGTGATGCTGTTCGCCGCCACCATGATCCTGCTCTTCAACATCGTCGTCGACGCCGCGTACGCCTTCATCGACCCGCGCGTGCGGCTGTCCTAGGGGGAGACATCCATGAGCACACCGCTCCTCTCCGTGCGGGACCTGCACGTCAGCTTCAAGACCGAGGACGGCGTCGTACGGGCCGTGGACGGACTCTCCTTCGACCTGGAACGGGGCAGGACGCTCGGCATCGTGGGCGAGTCCGGCTCCGGCAAGTCGGTGACGAACCTGACCGTCCTCGGCCTGCACAACCCCATGTTCACCACCGTCGAGGGCGAAATACTGCTGGACGGGCGGGAGTTGACCACGGCCCGCGAGTCGGAGCTGGAGAAGCTGCGCGGCAACAAGGTCGCCATGATCTTCCAGGACCCGCTCACCGCGCTCTCCCCGTACTACACCGTCGGCCGGCAGATCGCCGAGCCGTACATGAAGCACAACGGCGCCTCCAAGAAGGACGCCTGGGAACGCGCCGTGGAGATGCTGGGCAAGGTCGGCATCCCCAACCCCCGGCAGCGGGCGAAGGACTACCCGCACCAGTTCTCCGGCGGTATGCGCCAGCGCGCGATGATCGCCATGGCCCTGGTCTGCGACCCCGACCTGCTGATCGCCGACGAGCCGACCACGGCGCTCGACGTGACCGTGCAGGCGCAGATCCTCGATCTGCTGAAGGACCTGCAACAGGAGTTCGGATCGGGCATCATCTTCATCACCCACGACTTGGGGGTGATCGCCGACATGGCCGACGACATCATGGTGATGTACGCGGGCGGCGCGGTCGAGCGGGGCACCACCGAAGAGGTGCTGCGCTCGCCCCAGCACCCGTACACCTGGGGCCTGCTCAACTCCATGCCGCGCCTGGACTCCGACCCGGGCGCGCAGCTGTCCCCGATCCCGGGGACCCCGCCCTCGCTGCTCA
The DNA here is from genome assembly GCF_007896895.1 of Streptomyces misionensis. GTDB lineage: Bacteria > Actinomycetota > Actinomycetes > Streptomycetales > Streptomycetaceae > Streptomyces > Streptomyces misionensis_A. The sequence continues at coordinate 15,391 of NZ_VOGW01000084.1, forward strand.
ACCCGCCGAGCGGCTGCCGCTTCCATCCACGCTGCACCTTCCAGGACCGGGTGGCGGGCACCGGCCGCTGTACGACCGAACGCCCGGCGATCGGCTCCGGCCGTGCGTCGGCGTGCCACTTGAGCGCCGACCAGAAGCGGACCATCTTCATCGAGGAGATCAAGCCCCGTCTGGGCTAGGAGGACACTGCCATGAAAGAGGACCTGGTCCTCCCGGCCCAGCGCGAGCAGGGCGCCGGCGCGGACGGCGAGCCGCTGCTTCAGGTCTCGGGGCTGACCAAGCACTTCCCGGTCAAGGGCGGCTTCCCGATCCGCCGCACCGTCGGACAGGTGCAGGCCGTCGACGGCATCGACCTGACCGTGCACACCGGTGAGAGTTTCGGCCTGGTCGGTGAGTCGGGGTGCGGCAAGTCCACCACGGGCCGGCTGATCACCCGGCTCATGGAGCCGACCGCGGGCACGATCACCTACCGGGGCCGGGACATCAGCCACGCCTCGCGCAAGCAGCTGGCGCCGATCCGGTCCGAGATCCAGATGATCTTCCAGGACCCCTACTCGTCGCTGAACCCGCGGCAGACGGTCGGCAAGATCATCTCGGGTCCGATGGAGATCAACGACATCAACCCGGCCGGCGGCCGCGAGAAGCGGGTGCGCGAGCTCCTGGAGATCGTGGGCCTCAACCCCGAGCACTTCAACCGCTTCCCGCACGAGTTCTCCGGCGGTCAGCGCCAGCGCATCGGCGTGGCCCGCGCGCTGGCCCTGGAGCCGAAGCTGATCGTCGCGGACGAGCCGGTCTCCGCGCTGGACGTCTCCATCCAGGCGCAGGTCGTCAACCTGCTCCAGAAGGTCCAGAACGACCTCGGCATCGCGTTCCTCTTCATCGCCCACGACCTCGCGGTGGTGCGGCACTTCTCGCAGCGCGTCGCGGTGATGTACCTCGGCAAGATCATCGAGGTGGGCGACCGCGACTCCATCTACACCCGCCCGCGCCACCCCTACACCCACGCCCTGCTGTCCGCGGTCCCCGAGGTCAGCCTCACGGACGAGGCGTCGGGCGGGCGCGAGCGCATCCGTCTCGCCGGCGACGTGCCGTCCCCCATCTCCCCGCCGTCCGGCTGCCGCTTCCGCACCCGCTGCTGGAAGGCCCAGGACAAGTGCGCCACCGAGGAGCCCCCGCTGGTCCGGATCTCCGGCAACCACGAGGGCCATCTGACGGCGTGCCACTTCCCGGAGGAGCCGACGATCGAGGCGCGCGAGGAGGACATCGTGCTGGACCCGGCACTGGCGGCGCTGGAGGAGCCGGGACCGGACGCGGGGGCGCAGGGGTAGAACCCCAAGCGCCGGACGCGGTCAGGCGGCCGGCGCCGCCACGGTGATGATCTCGGGGGCGGCGGGCGTCAGCGGGCCGCCGCCCCAGTCGCCGTACTGCTCCAGGACCGTCAGCCCGGCCGCCGTGAGGAAGCCGTCGAGTTCCGCGGCGTCCAGGAAGCGCAGGACGGTGTGGCTGACGCGGGGGGCGGGCCAGTGATCGCTGTCGAAGGTCTCGGTGAACCGGACCCGGCCGTCGCGCGGGCCGCCGTCCTGGACCTCGTGCCGGACGCGTACGACGGTTCCGCCGGGGGCGGTGACCTCGTGCACGCGGTCGGGGGTCCAGCGTTCCCAGGGGCGGGCGGCCGGGTTCCGCGTCTCGAAGACGAACCGCCCGCCGGGCTTCAGCGCCCGGCGCACGGCCCGCAGGCACTGGAGGACGTCCTCGTCGCCGAGCAGTACCTGGAAGGCGTGTCCGGTCATCACCGCGAGGTCGAACTCGCCGTCCCAGCTCCGCACCCGGGTGTCCCCGAGCACCCACTCCACGTCCGTGCGGTCCCGCCGGGCCTGTACGAGCATGGCGGCGGCCGGATCGAGCCCCACGAGCCGGCCCCGGTGCCCCTCGGCCCGTGCCCTGCGCAGCAACTGCCCGGTGCCGCAGCCGACATCGAGCACGGCGTCCGCCTGCCGCACCAGCCCCAGATAGAAGTCGTCGGCCGGGCCCCAGGTGTTGAGGCCGTCATAGAGCACCGCGAGCGAGACATCAGCGAACGAGTCATCCACCACCGCGGCAGTCTGTCATACCCTCCTGCTCCACCGTGGGGCTTTTCGGAAGGGGGCGGTGTGCTGCATCACGTGGAGCTGTGGGTGCGGGATCTGGAGCGGGCGCGGGAGCGGTGGGGGTGGTTGCTGGGCGCCCTGGGGTGGGAGCCGTACCATGAGTGGGGAGCCGGGCGCAGTTGGCGGGCGGGCAAGACGTATCTCGTCATCGAGGAGTCGCCCGCCCTCCGTCCCGGTACCGGGCACGACCGGATGCGGCCGGGGATGAACCATCTGGCGTTCCACGCCCCGGACCGGGGAACCGTCGACGCCCTCGCCACGGGCGCGGCGGCGCACGGCTGGGCGGTGCTCTTCCCCGAGCGGCATCCGCACGCCGGCGGCGCGGAGCACTACGCCGTCTACCTGGAGGACGCCGACGGGTTCGAGGTGGAGGTCGTCGCGACGTAGACCCGGACACGGCGAAGGCCCGCGTCTTGGGGAGACGCGGGCCTTCCTTCCCGTGGAGCGGACGTTCTGGTGGCTCGGGTCAATGGGCCGGTGAAGTCCGTTCCGGCAAGGGAGCGACCGACGGAAAAGGGGTGTGTCAGGCCGCCGCCTCGGGGTCCTTGGCCAGACGCGGGGCCGGCACCGCGTCCTGCGTCTCGGGGTAGTGGCACGCCGTGAGGTGGCCGGGCTTGTTGCCCTCCGCCTGGACCAGCGGCGGGGCCTCGGACGCGCACTTCTCCGTCGCCTTCCAGCAACGCGTGCGGAACCGGCAGCCGGACGGCGGGTTGATGGGCGAGGGCACGTCGCCGACCAGGCGGATGCGCTCGCGCGGCTCCTCGTCCACCGTCGCCTCGGGCACCGCGGACAGCAGCGCCCGGGTGTAGGGGTGACGCGGGTTCTCGTACAGGTCCTCGCGGTCGGCGATCTCCACGATCTTGCCGAGGTACATCACCGCGACGCGCTGCGAGAAGTGCCGCACCACCGCGAGGTCGTGGGCGATGAAGACGAAGGCGATGCCCAGCTCCCGCTGCACCTTCTGGAGCAGGTTGACGACCTGCGCCTGGATGGAGACGTCCAGCGCGGAGACCGGCTCGTCCGCGACGATCAGCTTCGGCTCCAGGGCCAGCGCGCGGGCCACGCCGATGCGCTGGCGCTGACCGCCGGAGAACTCGTGCGGGAAGCGGTTGAAGTGCTCGGGGTTGAGGCCCACGATCTCCAGGAGCTCGCGCACCCGCTTCTCGCGGCCGCCGGCCGGGTTGATGTCGTTGATCTCCATCGGACCCGAGATGATCTTGCCGACCGTCTGCCGCGGGTTCAGCGAGGCGTACGGGTCCTGGAAGATCATCTGGATCTCGGACCGGATCGGCGCGAGGCCCTTGCGGCCCGCGTGCGTGATGTCCTGCCCGCGGTAGGTGATCGTGCCGCCGGTCGGCTCCAGCAGGCGGGTGATCAGCCGGCCGGTGGTGGACTTGCCGCAGCCCGACTCACCGACGAGGCCGAGGCTCTCGCCCTCGGCGACCTGGAAGTCCAGCCCGTCCACGGCCTGGACCGCGCCGACGGTCCGCCGGATCGGGAAGCCGCCCTTGATCGGGAAGTGCTTCGTCAGCCCGGAGACGTCCAGGAGGGGGTTCGTGTTGCTCATGATCGTGAAGTCCCGTCTGCTGTCCGTCAGTTGTGCCGGGTCGCGGCGAAGTCGGCGAAGAGTTCCTGCTTCTGCTCGGCGGTGAGGTGGCAGGCCGAGCCACGGCCGTCCACGATCTCCAGGGCCGGACGCTCGCTGGAGCACTTGCCGCCCGCGACCTTCTCGGCGAAGGCGCACCGCGGGTGGAAGCGGCAGCCGGTCGGCGGGTTGAGCAGCGAGGGCGGCGAGCCGGGGATCGGCGTCAGCGGCACGTCCACCGGGCCGTACAGGCTCGGCATGGAGTTGAGCAGGCCCAGCGTGTAGGGGTGCTGCGGGTCCCGCAGCACCTCCTCCTTGGTGCCGCGCTCCACGCACCGGCCGCCGTACATCACCAGCACGTCGTCGGCGATGTCGGCGATCACGCCCAGGTCGTGGGTGATGAAGATGATCGCGGTGCCGAACTCCTGCTGGAGGTCCTTGAGCAGGTCCATGATCTGGGCCTGCACGGTCACGTCGAGGGCCGTGGTCGGCTCGTCCGCGATGAGCAGCTCGGGGTCGCAGACCAGGGCCATGGCGATCATCGCGCGCTGGCGCATACCGCCGGAGAACTGGTGCGGGTAGTCGTCCACCCGCATGTCCGGCTGGGGGATCCCGACCCGGCGCAGCATCTCGATGGCACGCGTGCGGGCCTCGGCCTTGGAGGCGCCCGTGTGCTTGCGGTAGGTCTCGGAGATCTGGGCGCCGATGGTGTGGTACGGCGACAGCGAGGCCAGCGCGTCCTGGAAGATCATGGACATCTTGTTGCCGCGCAGCCGCTCCATCTCCCGCTCGGAGGCGGTGAGCAGCTCCTGGCCGTCGAGGAGGATCTCCCCCTCGATCGAGGTACGCGCTGGGTCGTGCAGGCCCAGGATCGTCAGGTTGGTGACCGACTTGCCGGAGCCCGACTCGCCCACGATGCCGAGCGTCTGGCCCTTGGCCAGGTCGAAGCTGAGACCGTCGACGGCCTTGACGACACCGTCCTCGGTGGAGAAGTGGACCTTCAGATCCTTGATCGAGAGGAACGGCTGCTGATCGGTGCTCGTCACGGGGACGCTCCTGGGG
>NZ_VOGW01000084.1:20444-40664 GCF_007896895.1 Streptomyces misionensis
GAGGGCGGCGGGGGAGGGGGGGGGGGGCCGGCGGGGGCGGGGGCCGGCGGTGGGGGGGGGGGGGGGGGGGGGGCGGGGGGGGGAGGGGGGGGGGGCGGGGGTCGCGGGGAGGAGCGGCACGCCGGGCGGCGGTGGCGGGCAGCGGGGGCGCGCGGCTGGGTCGGCGGGGGAGGAGGCGGGGGTGGGGGCTGGGGCGGAGGTCAGGCGAGCCGGATCCGCGGGTCGATGAGGGCGTAGACGGCGTCCACGATGATGTTGAAGACGACGATCGCGCCGGCGGACAGCAGGGTCACGCCGAGCACCATGGGCAGGTCGCTCTGGTCCACCGCCTTCAGCGCGAGCCGGCCCACACCCTGGAGGCTGAAGACGGACTCCGTGATGATCGCGCCGCCGATGAGGGTGGCGAGGTCGATGCCGAAGATGGTGACGATCGGGCCCATCGCGCCGCGCCAGGCGAACCGGAAGAAGACGGTACGGCGGGACAGGCCCTTGGCGCGGGCCGTGCGCACGTAGTCCTCGCTGAGCGTCTCGACGAGCTGGGAGCGCGACATACGGGTGTAGTTGGCGGTCCAGATCAGCGCCAGCACCAGCCAGGGCAGCAGCAGACCGGAGGCCCACTCGGCGGGGTTGTCGGTGAGCGGCGTGTACGACGGGTTGTCGAGGATGCCGAGCTTCGCGACGAGGAAGTACATCGCGATGTAACCGACGAAGTAGATCTGGAGCGAGGAGGCGACCAGCGAGCCGGAGCTGGCCAGCTTGTCCTGCCACTTGCCCTGCTTGACGGCGGCGATCATGCCCGCGCCGACACCGAAGATGACGAAGACCACGGCGGAGCCGAAGGCGAGCGAGAGGGTCAGCGGCAGGCGGTTCATGATGGTGCCGAGGACGGGCTCGCGGTTGGCGAACGAGTAGCCGAGGCAGGGGGCGGCGCAGTCGCCGAAGTCGCCGTAGCTGCGGCCGACGAAGATGCCCTTCAGCCAGTACCAGTACTGGACGGGGACCGGATGGTCGATGCCCAGGTTGTGCCGGACCTGCTTGAGCATGTCGGGCGTGCAGTTCTTGCCGCACGACATCATGGCGGGGTCACGCGGAATGGCGTAGAAGAGCCAGAAGGTGACGGCGCTGATGACCAGCAGGATGACCAGCGCGCCGAGGATTCGGCGGACAAGGAAGCGGAGCATGGGGCGTGACTTTCCGGACGGGGCGCCGTCGCCGGGATAGGGGGGAGGGCCGAGGGGGCGGCCAGGTCGTGGCCGCCCCCGTGGGTACTACGCGCTTACTTCTTCGCGTACATCTTGCACAGGGCGACGCAGGTGTTGCCCGGGTCGTAGACGACGTTGCCGACCTTGGAGCCGTACATCCAGTTGCGGATCTTGTTGTAGTCCGGCACCACCGGCGCCAGCTCCATGATCTGGCGGTCGACCGCGCCCCAGGCCTTGTTGGCCTGCTCGACGTCGGCGATCTTCGAGGCGGCCTCGATCGCCTTGTTGATGCTCGGGTCGTTCAGCTGGGCGTAGTTGCTGCGGCCGTCGCCGATGTTCTTGCCGTCCCAGCAGGGGTAGAACACGGAGTAACCGTTCGGCCAGTCCGGGCTCCAGCCGGCGGCCATCAGGTCGAAGCCGTTGTCCAGCTTGCCGATCTGGCTGTAGAAGGTCGACTTGTCGACCTGCTTGTTGACGACCTGGAAGCCGGCGGCCTCCAGCGCGTTCTTGATCGCGACGGCCACCTTCACCTGGGTGTCCGACTGCTGGTAGGCGATGACCAGCTTGTGGCCGATCGCGTTGGCCTCCTTGAGCAGGGCCTTCGCCTTGACCGGGTCGCCGCCGGGCTTCTTGTCGACGCCGTACAGGTCGAACTTCTCGTAGCCGGGGGTGACCGGGCTCAGCAGGGTGGTGGCGATCTCGTTGGTGGCCGGGCCACCGTTGATCGTCTGGATCTGCTGGTGCGGCCACGCGTAGTTGATGGCCTGGCGGATCTTGACGTCCTTGATCCGGGTCGTGTTGATCGGCCAGTAGTAGCAGACCGTGTCGACCTGGGTCAGCACGCGCTTCTTCAGCGTGGCGTTGGTCATGACCTGCGCGACACGCTCGGGCGCGACCTCGTTGAAGATCGACATCGCGTACTGGTCGTTGCCCTTGTCCGCGATGTAGCGGTCGGTGGAGGCGACCAGCTCGAAGCCGAACTGGAAGACGTACTTGTCCGGGTACGCGTTGCGGATCGGGTCCGTCTTCGGGTCCCAGTGGTCGTTGCGCACGTAGGTCAGCGACTTGCCGATGTCACGGCTGCCGATCCGGTACGGGCCGAGCGCGAACGGCCGCTTGTCGTACTTCTCCTTGGTGTCCTGCTTCTTGTTCACCAGGCCATAACCCGGCATGGCGAGCGTGTAGTTGAAGTCCGCGCGCGGCTCGGTCAGGTTGAAGGTGATCGTGTTGCCGGACACCTCGAGCGAGTCGATGTGCTTGCCGTCGTACGGGCCCTTGTACTTGTCGCCGCCGACGAGCCACTGCTGCACGTAGCGCGGGCCCTCGGTGACGAAGGAGGCGAAGAGGCGCTCGAACGTGTGGCGGACGTCGTCCATGGAGAGGTCGGAGCCGTCCTCCCACTTGATGCCGTCCTTGATGGTGAACGACCAGGTCTTGCCGCCGTTCTTCATCGTGCCGGCGTCGGTGGCGACGTCACCGACGAGCGTGCAGCCGCCCTTGTCGTCGACCTTGTAGCCGGTCAGACCGCGCAGGATCGGACGGGTGATGGCGCCCTCGGTCGCGACGTAGATCTGCGCCGGGTCCATGTGGTCCATGTCGAACTGGTCGAGCGAGTAGAGCGTCCCGCCCTTGACCGCGCCGGCGACCTCGGGGGCCGGACCCGTGGAGTCCGCCTTGGTGCCCACCGGGATGTTCATGGTCTTGGCCTTGCCCACCGACGGGACGTTCTTGTCGGTGGCGCCCTTGTCGTCGCTGCTGCAGGCGCTCAGCACAGTCGTGGAGGCCGCGGCCACACCGGTGGCGATCAGGAAGTTTCTACGTGAAAAAGACATGCTGAGCCTGCCTATAGGGGTCGATTCGGACGGTCGTGACCAGCCGGACGCCATCGAGCCGGACCGGGTGGAAGGACGTGCTATCGCTTGGACTTGGGGTCGAGCGCGTCGCGCACGGAGTCGCCGAGCAGGTTGAAGGCGACCACGAAGATCACCATCGAGATGCCCGGGAACAGCATGAAGGTGATGTCCTGGGAGTAGAACATGGCGCCTCGTGCGATCATCACGCCCCAGTCCGGGGTCGGGTCGATGATGCCGACACCGAGGAAGGACAGACCTGCCTCCGTGGTCACGAGCGCCGGGAGCAGCAGCGTGCCCTGGATGATGATCGGTGTCCACAGGTTGGGCAGCAGTTCCTTGAACACGATGCGCATCGGGGACGCGCCCGTGACCTTGGCCGCCTCCACGAACTCGCGCTCACGCAGCGCGAGGACCTGGCCGCGCAGCAGACGCGCGATGGTGGCCCAGCCGAACGTGGTCAGCACCACGATCAGGGCGGTGGCGCGCAGCCACGTGGGGATGTTGTCGTCGGGGGCGACGAAGATGCCGTAGACGACCGGCATGAACGCGATGAAGAACAGGGTCGAGGGGAACGACAGCAGGATGTCGATGACCCGGCTGACGATGTAGTCCGTCTTGCCGCCCAGGTAACCCGCCGTGATGCCGACGATCACGCCGACGACCACCGTGAGGATCGTGGCGGCCACCGCGATGCCCAGCGACGTCCGGATGCCGTAGAGCAGGAAGGTGAACACGTCCCGGCCCAGCTGGGGTTCGATGCCGAACCAGAACTGGGAGCTCATGCCGCCGTTGGGGCCGGCCGGGTACGAGAACATGTCCAGCAGGCCGGGGTCCTGGCTGGCGTACGTCGTGTACGGGTTCTTTCCGTACAGCTTGGCTATGAGCGGCGCCGCGATCGCGATCACGAAGAAGAAGATCACGATGTAGGCGGAGACGACGCCCGTCTTGTCGCGCTTGAAGCGCTTCCAGGCGAGCCGGCCCGGGGAACGGCTCTCACTGCCCTTCGGACCGCTCGAAGTGGTCGACTTCGTGACGGTCTCGTCGGTCACCTCAAGCGGGGCGGCCGCGGATGGAGTTGGGGAGGTCATGGTGCTCCTGGCCCAAGGGAGGGTCTGATGACTCCGCAGGGCACTCCCCTACGGGCTACGCCGGACTTTTTCAACGCAATTCATTCAAGGTCAATAAATTCTCGGTCGGCTTGGTTTTGTCTTTACCTTCTTTGCCTTCCCTTGGTCGATCTGTAGCTACGCGGGTAGCGCGCTGTAATCAATCCGTGCTTCACATCGGACCAATTGGGCGAACCGGGCAAGAAGTTCGATATGCGGACCCCGGAGTGTCGAAATGCGTACATCGACGTGTCCCAATCCAACGTTTCAGCAACGTTACGCGGTGATCTGTTGCGCTCCTCTTTCAAGATCATTGTGAGGGTTCCGGTGAGGTGCGTGCATTCGGCCGACGTGTCCCCCTAAAGGTCCCTCGATCCCGCCATGCGTATGCGGTATGTGTCGTATGAGTCGATATTGGCCGGTGATGCATTCGGTGATCGTCGAGGAGGCGCTCCATGTGTGGTGTCCGGCGCGTCCGGCGGGGCGCCTGTGTGCTCGCCGCAGGGCTGATGTTGGCCGGATGTGGTGGTTCCGGGGGGTTCGGCGGGGCCGGGGTGCTGACCTCCTCCTGGGGCGACCCGCAGAACCCGCTGGAGCCCGCCAACACCAACGAGGTGCAGGGCGGCAAGGTCCTCGGCATGATCTTCCGGGGTCTGAAGAAGTACGACCCGCGCACCGGCCGGGCCGAGAACATGCTCGCCGAGCGCATCAGCACCCCGGACTCGCGCACCTTCACCGTCACCGTCAAGGACGGCTGGCGCTTCAGCAACGGTGAGCCGGTCACCGCCCGCTCCTTCGTGGACGCCTGGAACTACGGCGCGAGCCTGAGGAACAATCAGAAGAACGCCTACTTCTTCGGCTACATCGAGGGCTACGACCGGGTCCACCCCGCCGTCGGCCGGCAGCGCGCCGACACCCTGTCAGGGCTCAGGGTCACCGGCCCCCGTACCTTCACCGTCCGCCTGGGGCAGAAGTTCGCCGGCTTCCCCGACACCCTCGGCTACGCGGCCTACGCGCCCCTGCCGCGCGCCTTCTTCACCGACCACGCCGCCTGGCTGCGGGCACCCGTCGGCAACGGGCCCTACCGGATCGCGTCGTACACCAAGGGCGCCGCGATGACCCTGAAGAAGTGGAGCGGCTACCCCGGACCCGACCCGGCCCGCAACGAGGGCGTCACCCTCCTCGTCTACACCGACAACAACACGGCGTACACCGATGTGCTGGCCGGCAACCTCGACCTCGTCGACGACGTGCCCGCCACCCAGCTGAAGAACGTCCGCACCGACCTGGACGGCCGCTACATCAACACCCCGGCCGGCATCCTGCAGACCCTGGCCTTCCCGTACTACGACCCCCGGTGGAACACCGAGGGGGCGCGCAAGGTCCGCACCGGGCTGTCCATGGCCATCGACCGCGCGCAGATCACCGAGACCATCTTCCGCCGCACCCGCACCCCGGCCACCGACTGGACCTCCCCGGTCCTCGGCGCGGCCGGCGGCTACCAGGCCGGGCTGTGCGGCCACGCCTGCGCCTACGACCCCGCCGGGGCCCGCAGGCTCGTCCGGGAGGGCGGCGGCATCCCCGGCGGCCGGCTGAAGATCACGTACAACGCGGACACCGGCTCGCACAAGCAGTGGGTGGACGCCGTCTGCAACTCCATCAACAACGCCCTGCGCGACGACAAGGCGTGCGTCGGCAACCCGGTCGGCACCTTCGCCGACTTCCGCAACCAGATCGGGCAGCACAAGATGACCGGCCCCTTCCGGGCCGGCTGGCAGATGGACTACCCGTTGATCCAGAACTTCCTCCAGCCGCTGTACTACACGAACGCCTCCTCCAACGACGGCAAGTGGTCCGACCCGCGGTTCGACCGGCTCGTGGACCGGGCCAACGCCGAGACCGACCGGGCCGCCTCCGTCCGGCTCTTCCAGGAGGCCGAGAAGGTCGTCCGCGACAACATGGCGGCCATCCCGCTCTGGTACCAGAACGGCAGCGCCGGATACTCCTCCCGGCTCTCCCGGGTGACGCTCGACCCGTTCAGCGTGCCGGTCTACGACCAGATCAAGGTCGGCTGAGCCGCGTGGGCCGCTATGTCGCCAGACGGCTGCTCCAGATGATCCCGGTGTTCATCGGGGCCACCCTGCTGATCTTCCTCATGGTGAACGTGATGGGCGATCCCGTCGCGGGCCTGTGCGGCGAGCGGGCCTGCGACCCGGCCACCACCGCCCAGCTCAAACGGGAGTTCGGCCTGGACCAGCCGCTGTGGCGCCAGTACGCCACCTACATGGGGAACGTCTTCGCGGGCGACTTCGGCACGGCGTTCAACGGGCAGCCGGTCACCGAGCTGATGGCGGCGGCGTTCCCGGTCACCGTCCGGCTCACCGTGGTGGCCGTCCTCTTCGAGATCGTCATCGGCATCGCGCTCGGCGTCGTCACGGGCCTGCGGCGCGGCCGGCCCGTCGACTCCGGCGTGCTGCTGGGCACCCTGGTCGTCATCTCCGTGCCCACCTTCGTCACCGGGCTGCTGCTGCAACTGCTGCTCGGTGTGCAGTGGGGCTGGATCAGACCGTCCGTCTCGCCGGCCGCCGCCTTCGGCGAGCTGATCGTGCCCGGGCTGGTGCTCGCCTCCGTCTCGCTGGCCTACGTCACCCGGCTCACCCGCACCTCCATCGCGGAGAACAAGCGCTCCGACTACGTGCGCACCGCCGTCGCCAAGGGCCTGCCCCGGCGCCGCGTCGTCACCCGCCACCTGCTGCGCAATTCGCTGATCCCGGTGGTCACCTTCATCGGCACCGACATCGGGGCACTGATGGGCGGCGCGATCGTCACCGAGCGGATCTTCAACATCCACGGCGTCGGCTACCAGCTCTACCAGGGCATCCTGCGGCAGAACACCCAGACCGTCGTCGGCTTCGTGACCGTCCTGGTGCTGGTCTTCCTCCTCGCCAACCTCCTCGTCGACCTCCTGTACGCCGTACTCGACCCGAGGATCCGCTATGCCTGAACAGCCTCACGAGCCCGGGGGAGCCATCGCCGGGACCGGCATGGGCGGCCCCATGGACCTGGGCGCGAGCGAGGCCGCCACGCTGGAGGAGGGCGCCGGCGGCCCCACGGGCGCGGGGCCCGCGGACAAGCCCCGCTCGCTGTGGTCCGACGCCTGGCGGGACCTGCGCCGCAACCCCGTCTTCCTGCTCTCCGCCCTGGTCATCGTCTTCCTGGTGTTCGTCTCCCTGTGGCCCTCGGCGATCGCCTCCGGCAGTCCGCTCGCCTGCGACCTGGCCAAGTCCCAGGACGGCCCGGGCCCGGGCGCCCCCTTCGGCTACGACGGACAGGGCTGCAACGTCTACACCCGCACCGTCTACGGGGCCCGCACGTCCGTCACGGTCGGCGTCTGCGCCACCCTGGGGGTCGCCCTCCTCGGGTCCGTCCTCGGCGGCCTGGCGGGCTATTACGGCGGCTGGTGGGACGCGCTGCTGTCCCGTGCCACCGACATCTTCTTCGCCATCCCCGTCGTCCTCGGCGGCCTGGTGCTGCTGTCCGTGGTGACCAGCAACACGGTCTGGCCGGTGATCGGCTTCATGGTGCTGCTCGGCTGGCCGCAGATCTCCCGCATCGCGCGCGGCTCGGTCATCACCGCCCGCCAGCACGACTACGTCCAGGCGGCGCGCGCGCTCGGCGCCTCCGACTCCCGCATCCTGCTGCGCCACATCGCCCCGAACGCCGTCGCCCCGGTCATCGTGGTCGCCACCATCGCGCTCGGCACCTACATCTCCCTGGAGGCCACCCTGTCCTACCTCGGCGTCGGCCTCAGACCGCCCAGCGTCTCCTGGGGCATCGACATCTCCGCCGCCTCCCCCTACGTCCGCAACGCCCCGCACGCCCTGCTGTGGCCCTCGGGCGCCCTCGCCGTGACCGTCCTGGCCTTCATCATGCTCGGCGACGCGGTCCGCGACGCCCTCGACCCCCGGCTGAGGTGAGGGCGCGCATGCTGCTCGAAGTCCGTGATCTGCACGTGGAGTTCCGGACCCGGGACGGGATCGCCAGGGCGGTCGACGGGGTGTCGTACGCCGTGGACGCGGGGCAGACCCTGGCGGTGCTCGGCGAGTCCGGGTCGGGCAAGTCGGTGACCGCGCAGGCCGTGATGGGCATCCTCGACACGCCGCCCGGCCGGATCACCGGCGGCGAGATCCTCTTCCAGGGCCGGGACCTGCTCGGGCTCCGGGAGGAGGAGCGGCGCCGGCTGCGCGGCGACAAGATGGCGATGATCTTCCAGGACGCGCTGTCCGCCCTCAACCCGGTGCTCCCGGTGGGCGACCAGCTCGGCGAGCTGTTCGTGGTGCACCGCGGCGCGTCGAGGCGGGAAGCGCGGGCCCGGGCGGTGGAGCTGATGGACCGGGTGCGCATCCCGGGCGCCGCCCAGCGGGTGCGCGACTACCCCCACCAGTTCTCCGGCGGGATGCGCCAGCGCATCATGATCGCGGCGGCGCTGGCCCTGGAGCCGGCCCTCGTCATCGCCGACGAGCCCACCACCGCCCTGGACGTCACCGTGCAGGCCCAGGTGATGGACCTGCTCGCGGAGTTGCAGCGCGAGTACCGGATGGGGCTCGTCCTCATCACCCACGACCTCGGGGTGGTGGCGGACGTGGCCGACCGGATCGCGGTGATGTACGCCGGGCGGATCGTGGAGTCGGCGCCCGTGCACGACATCTACAAGGCGCCCGCCCACCCGTACACCCGGGGCCTGCTGGACTCCATCCCCCGCCTGGACCTCAAGGGGCGGGAGCTGTACGCCATCAAGGGCCTGCCGCCGAACCTGACCCGGGTGCCCCCGGGCTGCGCCTTCCACCCGCGCTGCCCGATGGCCCGGGACGTCTGCCGCACCGAGGTGCCCCCGCTGTACGAGGTGTCCGAAGCCCGGGGCAGCGCCTGCCACTTCTGGAGGGAGTGCCTCGATGACGGCGAACGGTGAACCGATCCTGGAGGTGGAGGGGCTCGTCAAGCACTACCCGCTGACCCGGGGCGTCCTGTTCAAGAAGCAGATCGGGGCCGTACGGGCCGTCGACGGCGTCGACTTCGCCCTGGGCCGGGGCGAGACCCTCGGCATCGTCGGCGAGTCGGGCTGCGGCAAGTCGACGGTCGCCAGGCTGCTGTGCAGCCTGGAGCGGCCCACCGCCGGGTCCGTCCGGTTCAAGGGCGAGGACATCACCCGGCTGTCGGGCCGCGCCCTGAAGGCTGTACGCCGCAACATCCAGATGGTCTTCCAGGACCCCTACACCTCCCTGAACCCCCGGATGACGGTGGGCGACATCGTGGGGGAGCCGTACGAGATCCACCCCGAGGCGGCCCCCAAGGGGGACCGGCGCCGGCGGGTGCGGGAACTGCTGGACGTGGTGGGGCTCGACCCGGACTACGTCAACCGCTATCCGCACCAGTTCTCCGGCGGCCAGCGCCAGCGCATCGGCATCGCCCGGGGGCTCGCCCTGCGCCCGGAGGTCATCGTCGCCGACGAGCCGGTGTCCGCGCTGGACGTCTCCGTGCAGGCGCAGGTGATCAACCTGCTGGCCCGGCTCCAGACGGAGTTCGACCTCTCCTACGTGTTCATCGCGCACGACCTGTCGATCGTGCGGCACATCTCGGACCGGATCGCGGTGATGTACCTGGGCCGGATCGTGGAGACGGGACGGGACGCCGAGATCTACGACCACCCGACGCACCCGTACACCCAGGCGCTGCTGTCGGCGGTGCCGGTCCCGGACCCCGACGCCCGCGAACGCCGCGAGCGGATCATCCTCGGCGGCGACGTGCCCTCCCCCACGGACATCCCCTCCGGGTGCCGCTTCCGCACCCGGTGCTGGAAGGCGCGGGAGCGGTGCGCGCTGGAGGTGCCGGCCCTCGCGGTGCCCGACGTGTTCCGGGAGGGCGGGGGACCGGCCGCGCACGACTCGGCGTGCCATTTCGCCGAGGAGCGGCGGGTGGTGCCGCCGGAGGACCCCGGGGGGCCCGAGGCGCCGCAGGCCACGGTGAACGGCAACGGGCCGGGGTGACACGCACCCCGGCCCGCTCACGGCACCCGCACGGCCGTATGCCGGGCAGCCTGCCGCGTCCGCATATCGGTACCGCTACCGGCGCGTTGCCCGTGTGTTAACGCGGCCGGGGCTCAGCCCAGGGAGCGCCGCAGGAAGTCCAGCTGGAGTTCGAGCAGGTTCTCCGCGACGGTCTCCTGCGGGGTCATGTGGGTCACCCCGGACAGCGGCAGCACCTCGTGCGGGCGGCCGGCGGCCAGCAGGGCGGAGGACAGCCGCAGGGAGTGGGCGACCACCACGTTGTCGTCCGCGAGGCCGTGGATGATCATCATCGGGCGGTGCGGTTCGGCCGGGTCGACCAGACCGGCGCCGTCGATCAGCGAGTTGCGGCGGTAGACCTCCGGCTGCTCGTTCGGGTCGCCCAGGTAGCGCTCCTGGTAGTGGGTGTCGTAGAGGCGCAGGTCGGTGACGGGGGCGCCGACCACCGCCGCGTGGAAGACGTCCGGGCGGCGCAGCACCGCCAGCGCCGAGAGGTAGCCGCCGAAGGACCAGCCCCGGATCGCCACCCGGCCCAGGTCCAGCGGGAACCGCTCGGCCAGCGACCGCAGCGCGTCCACCTGGTCCTGGAGCACGACGTCCGCCACGTCGTCGCGGATCTCCTTCTCCCAGGCGGGGGAGCGCCCGGGGGTGCCCCGGCCGTCGGCCACGATCACGGCGAAGCCCTGGTCGGCGAACCACTGGGAGGTGAGATGGGCGTTGTGCGCGGCGACCACCCGCTGGCCGTGCGGACCACCGTAGGGGTCCAGCAGAACCGGCAGGGGAGTGTCACCGGGGTAGTCCCGTGGCATAAGCACGGCGCACGGAATTCGGCGTGCGCCCCCCTCGGTCAGGGTGATCCGGGGGGACAAACCGGGGTCTTCGGCGTACGACCGGACAGTGGCTGCCGGTTTCCCGTCACGCAGCACCTGGACACGGGCGCCCGGCCTGTCCAGCGTCGCGGAGACCAGCACGGTCACGCCCCCGGCGCGTACCGCCGAGTGCACGCCGGGTTCCTGGGAGACGCGCTCCACTCCCAGCTCGTTCACGCGGTACACATGGATCTCACCGGTCTCCGGCGCCTCCGCCTCGGCGCCCGCGGAGGCCGAGACGAGCACGTCGTCCGCGCCCACGTCCAGCACCGCGCGGATGTGCAACTGGCCGCTGGTCAGCAGGCGTTCGCCCACGGCGAGGACGCGCGCACCGCCCTCGTCCGCGATCCGGACCAGCTGGCCCGAGGGGCTCCAGCAGGGCACCCCGGCGAACAGTTCCAGCCAATTTGGGTCCTCGTCCGCGTGCACCATCCGGGTCGTCCCGGTGTCCGGGTCCACCGCCAGGAAGAGCTGACTGCGCTGGTCCCTGGCCTGCACCAGGATCAGCGGCGCACCCGCCTCTGACCAGTGCACTCGGGCCAGATACGGGTAGCGGGCGCGGTCCCACTGCACCTCGGTGCGCGCACCGTCGAGGCCGAGCACGAACAGCCGTACGTCCGCGTTCGGGGTGCCCGCCGCGGGATAGGCGACGTTACTCGGCTCACGCTCCGGGTGGGCCGGATCGGCGATCCACCACCGGGTCACCGGCGTGTCGTCCGCGCGGGCCACCAGCAGCCGGTCCGACCCCGGCGCCCACCAGAAGCCCCGGTGACGTGCCATCTCCTCGGCCGCGATGAACTCCGCGAGCCCGTAGGTGACGTTCTGCGTCTCCGGCTCGGCGAGCGCGCGGTCGCCCTCGCCGTCGGCGCCCACGACCCGCAGGGCGCCCTGCGCGACGTACGCGATGTGCCGGCCGTCCGGGGCCGGGCGGGGGTCGATCACCGGCGCCGGAGCGGTGAGTTCACGGGTCTCGCCGGTCGTCAGCCGCGCCGTGAAAAGCCGCCCTGACAAGGTGAAAGCCGCCAACTCCACGGCGGCGTCGGTGGCGTGGCCGACGATGCCGGCCCCGCCCTCGCGGCTGCGCTCACGGCGCGCCCGCTCCTCGGGCGAGAGCCGTTCGGTGGCGCCCCCCAGGAGGGTGCCCGGGTCGGCGACGAGGCGTTCGGTGCCGTCCGGAAGGTCGAGCACCCACAGGGAGTTGGCCCGGTCGGTGCCGGAGCCGGATCGGAGGAACGCGACACGTGCGCCGTCGGGCGCCACCGTGAATCCGCGCGGCGCGCCGAGGGTGAACCGCTGGGTTCTCGCGTGCCTGCGGGGGAAGGAGTCGGACTCGGTCGTCATACCCCGACCATATTGGCCATGCGCCCCCTTGTGCGGCCGTGCGCCGAGCGATGCGCGAGCACGGATAGTTATGATCACTACCGCTGTGTGGGTATGAACCTGCCGGTGCCTGCATGGACTTGCTCTACCGATCTTTCCGAACAGCCGCGTCCCTGGGAACTTTGGAGGTGAGCCGCCGTGGCACTCTCGATTTCGGCGGTGGTGCTGCTGGCGATCATCGTCTTCCTGCTGATGAAGAAGTCCGGGCTCAAGGGCGGCCATGCGGTGGTCTGCATCCTGCTCGGCTTCTACCTCGCCTCCTCCACCATCGCGCCCACGATCAGTCAGCTGACCTCGAACGTGGCGAGCATGATCGGAAGCATCAAGTTCTGAGCGGCCCTCCGGCCGGTCCGTCCCGTCCCGCTGCGCGTGTTCCCCGCCCGGCGATCCGCAAACCGCCGCGGCCGGGAGCCGGAGCGGCCCGCGATCGCCGGGAACGCCGCCGGCCTGCGTAGGGTGGTGGCATGACGGAACTGTCCTCCTTTGGGTCGCGGGGCGCTCGGCGGCTGCTCCTGGTGCATGCGCACCCGGACGACGAGTCGATCAACAACGGCGCCACCATGGCCAAGTACGTGGCCGAGGGGGCGCACGTGACGCTGGTCACCTGCACCCTGGGGGAGCGGGGCGAGTGCATCCCGCCCGGACTGCGGCATCTGACCGGCGCCGCGCTGGGCGCGCACCGGCGAGGCGAGCTGGCCGCCGCCCTCGGCGAGCTGGGGGTCACCGACGCCCGGCTGCTCGGCGGCGCGGGCCGCTACGGCGACTCCGGGATGATGGGCACCGCCGACAACGACGATCCCGGCTGCTTCTGGCGGGCCGACGTGGACGAGGCGGCCGGCCACCTCGTCGAGGTGATCCTGGAGACCCGGCCCCAGGTCCTCGTCACCTACGACGACAACGGCGGCTACGGCCACCCCGACCACATCCAGGCCCACCGCGTCGCCATGCGCGCCGTGGACCTCGCGGCCGAGCGCGGGCACCGCGTCGACAAGGTCTACTGGAACCGCACCCCGCGCTCCGTCGCCGAGGCCGCCTTCGCCCGGCTCCAGGACGAACTGCCCACCCTGCCCTTCGCCAAGAGCGCCGTCCTGGACGACGTACCCGGCGTGGTGGACGACGCGCGGATCACCACCGCCGTCGACGGCACCGCCCACGCCGCTGCCAAGGCCGCCGCGATGCGCGCCCACGCCACCCAGATCGAGGTGGCCGGGTCCTGCTTCGCGCTCTCCAACGAACTGGCCCAGCCCCTGTTCACCACCGAATACTACGAGTTGGTGCGCGGCACGGCCGTTCCCGGCGAGACCGACCTGTTCGCCGGCCTCGGCCCCGAGGAGGCGTCGTGAGCGGCGGACAGGGCCCCGCAGCCCCGGGTTCGATGCTCGCCCAGCCGCTGCGGCCGCCGTCCCCCGGGCGGGCCGCGGCGTTCGTCGGCCTCTTCCTGCTCGGCGCCCTCGTCGCGGCCGCCGGCGCGCTGGTGCAGGCCGCCTGGTTCCCCGGCGGACTGCTGCTCGCCCTCGCGGCCGCGGTCGGCACCTTCCTCGGCGGCTCGTACGCCACCCGGTCCCGGGGCGGCGCGATGGCCCCGGCGGCGGGCTGGATCGTCACCGTCATACTGCTCACCTCCTCCCGCCCCGAGGGCGACTTCCTCTTCGGCGCGGGCGGCGGCTCCTACCTCTTCCTCTTCGGCGGCATGGCGCTCGCTGTGATCTGCGCCACGCTTGGCGCGATGCGGCAACCCCGGGACGGCTCCGCCCGACTTGGGAAGTGACGTACCGCTTTCCGGCGCCGCCCGCGTGCGAGTTGGGTGTGGGTTTCCCCGGCGGTCAGGGGATGCCCGCCGGAAGCGGCCAGTATGGTGGTGCGCGCCGCCGAACCTCCCCCACGCCGCCGACCTCGTTCGAGCCGGGGGGACCGCCAGAGCAGTGAGGTCGTGTCGGGCGGCGGAGCCAACTGGGAGAACCTGCCTTGAGTCGTGAAACTGACACTCCGTCCTCCGGGCCCAACGGGCGCGGCGGAGCCGCATACCCCTCCGGCACCCCGCCGTACGGGACCCCCTTGGCATCCGACGGCGGTACGGACGGGGCCCGTTCGGGCGCGCCGGAGGAACGCAAGACCGAGACCACGCTGACGACCCGCATCCGGATCAACATCCCCGGGTCCCGGCCGATCCCGCCGGTCGTCGTGCGCAAGCCCGTCGGGGAGGGCGAGTCCGCCGAGGGCGCCCGGGAGGAGAAGCCGCCCGCCGAGGTGCGCACCCCGGCCGCCGCGGCGCCCGCCGCGGAGGCGCCCGCCGAGTCCGCGGCCCCGGCCGAGGAGAAGACCAGCGACTGGTTCGCGCCGCGCAAGTCCTCCGGGGGCAAGGCCCCGGCCGGCAAGGGCGGCGCGGGCGGGGGCGCGAACCCCGGCGGTCCCGGCGCCCCCTCCGGCGCTCCGGGTGCCCGTCCGGGTGGTCCGGGAGCGAACGGCGCGGCCGGTGGCACCGGCGCACGCCCCGGCGGTGTGGTCGGCTCCATGAGCGTGCCCGGCCGCGCCGGCAAGACCAACGGCTCGGGCCTGCCCGGCGCCACGGGCGGCCCCGTGGCCCCCGGGCACGGCGGCGGCACCGGCTCCTTCGACGTCACCGAGGCGCTGGCCGCGGGCCCGCTCGGCGGCGGCTCCCGGGCCGACGGCAACGGCGGCGAGCCGCGCCGCGACGACCTGCCGTACTTCTCGGAGAACGGCGGCCAGGACGGCTTGGGCGGCCCCGCCGGCGCGGGCGGCGTGGGCGGTGCGGACGGCGCGAACGGACCGCGCGGCCAGGGCGGCCCGCAGGGCCCCGCCGGGCCGACCGGCGGTCCGGTCACCGGCGACAGCCCGCTGGTGCCGGGGACCGGCGGGTACGGCGACCAGGGCGGCGCGCCCGCGCGCAGCGCCCTCGCGGACATCGCCGACCTCGGCGGCCCGGGCGCGCCCGGTGGTCCCGCGGGCGCTTCGGGCGCCGGGCTCGGCCCCGGCGGCGGGCTCAGCGACGACACCGCGATCCTCACCCCGCAGAAGCCGGCCCCCGAACCGCCCGGCTACCGGGCCCCGGACAACGTCTCCGGACACACCGTCACCAGCGGCATCCCGGTCGTGCCGGGCGCGAACGGCGCTCCGTTCGGCGCGGGCGGCCCCGGCGGCCCGGCCGGGCAGACGGCGCCCAAGCCGGCGCCCGAGCCCGCCAAGGCCGCGCCCAAGGCGGCGGCCAAGCCGAAGAAGGGCCGCAGCAAGCTGGTGCTGCTCGCCGTCGGCGTGGTGGTGGTCGCGGGCGGTGTCTACGGCGCCGGGCTGCTGATGAACCACACCGATGTGCCCAAGGGCACCACCGTGCTGGGCGTCGACATCGGCGGCGGCACCCGTGACGACGCCGTCAAGAAGCTGGACGACGCGTTCGGCAGCCGGGTGGCCAAGCCGCTCAAGCTGGACGTGGGCGGCAGGACGGTCACCCTCACCCCGGCCAACGCCGGTCTCCAGTTCGACTTCCAGGCCACCGCGAGCCAGGCCGCGAAGAGCGACTACAACCCGCTCTCCGTGGTCGGCACCCTCTTCGGGCAGAAGCGGGTGGTCGCCCCGGTCATGCCGGTGGACGAGGAGAAGCTCCAGGCCGCGCTCCAGCAGGCGGGCGGGGGCTCCGGCTCCGGGGCGGTCGTCGAGGGCGGCATCGAGTTCAAGCCCGGCAAGGCCGTGGCCGTCCACGGCAAGCCGGGCAAGGCCATCGACGCGGCCGGCTCCGCCCAGGCGATCGAACAGGCGTACCGCACGGCCGTGGAGACGGACAGTTCGGTCCCGGTCACGGTGCCGACGGCCAACCGGCAGCCCGCGGTCTCCGACGCCGAGGTCGACCGCGAGATGAAGGAGTTCGCGGAGCCGGCGATGTCGGCGCCCGTGACCGTGCGGACGGACGCCGGGCACACGGTCATGTTCAGCCCGCAGAAGTCGCTGTGGAAGTTCCTCGGCGTGGCCGCGGTCAACGGCAAGCTGACCGACAAGCCCGACTACACCGCCCTGAAGCAGCTGTACGGCCAGGCGTTCGACGGCGTCCTGATCACCCGGGGCAACGGCAAGAAGACGCCGGTGACGCCCCAGGACGTCTACCTGGCCATGCGTCAGGCGCTGACCAGCACGACCAACCGCGTCGCGGTGATCAGCACCAACCCGAACTGAGGGCGGCGTCAGGGGCGTCCGGCACCGCGCCGGGCGCCCCTGACGCGTCCCCCGGGGAATGTCACCCCCGGCCGCATGACATCTGTCATCCCGCACGCAGGATCACCGGCACTGCCGGGCGCCCGTCCCGGCCCGGCACCATGGGTGCATGACAACGACAGCGGTACCGGCCACCTCCACCACCACCGAGGTGGTCGGGTTCGACCAGGTGACCAAGACGTACGGGACGGTGCGGGCCGTCGACGGGCTCTCGCTGCGGCTGCACCCGGGGGAGACCGTCGCCCTGCTCGGGCCGAACGGCGCCGGCAAGTCCACCACCCTCGATCTGCTCCTCGGCCTGAAGCAGCCCGACAGCGGCTCGGTGACCGTGTTCGGCACCAGCCCGCGCGAGGCGATCGTGGCCGGACGGGTCGGGGCCATGCTGCAGAGCGGCGGCCTGATGGACGAGGTCACCGTCGCCGAACTGGTCAAGCTGTCCTGCTCGCTGCACCCGCGGCCGTACCCGGTCTCCGACGTGCTGGCCCGCGCCGGGATCACGCAGATCGCCGACCGCAAGGTCAACAAGCTCTCCGGCGGCCAGGCCCAACGGGTCCGCTTCGCCCTGGCCACCGCCGGCGACAGCGACCTGATCATCCTGGACGAGCCGACCACCGGCATGGACGTCTCCGCCCGCCAGGCCTTCTGGGCCACCATGCGCGAGCAGGCCGATCAGGGCCGTACCGTGCTGTTCGCCACGCACTACCTGGAAGAGGCCGACGCCATCGCCGACCGGATCCTGGTGCTGCACCGCGGCCGGCTCCTCGCCGACGGCACCGCCGCCGAGATCAAGGCCAGGGCGGGCGCCCGGCGGATCTCCTTCGACCTGGAGGGCACCGTCGACGAGGACGCCCTGCGCGCCCTGCCCCACCTGACCTCCGTCACGGTGTCCCCCAGCGGCTCCGACCGGACCGTGCGCATCCAGTCCGCCGACGCCGACGCCACCGTGCACGCCCTGTACCGCCTCGGTGTCTACCCCCGCAATCTCGAAGTCACCGGCCTCGGGCTGGAACAGGCGTTCGTCGCCATCACGGAGGCCGAGGAGGCCAAGCAGTCGTGAACTCGCTCATCAAGCTGGAACTGACCCGCGCCCTGCGCAACAAGAAGTTCCTGTTCTTCTCGGTGCTCTACCCGGCCGTCCTCTTCCTGATCATCGCGGGCAACGCCGACGACACCAGGATCGACGGGACCGGGCTGACCCTGGCGACCTACATGATGGTCTCCATGGCCTCCTTCGGCGCGCTGACCGCCGTCCTGATGGGCAACAGCGAGCGCATCGCCAAGGAGCGCGAGAGCGGCTGGGTGCGGCAGCTGCGGCTGACCCCGCTGCCCGGCCGCGGCTACGTCCTCGCCAAGACCGCCGGCGCGGCCGTGGTGAGCCTGCCGTCCATCGTGGTGGTCTTCCTGGCCGCCGCCGTGATCAAGCACGTACGGCTGGACGCCTGGCAGTGGCTCGCCCTCACCGGGGTCATCTGGGCCGGCAGCCTGGTCTTCGCCGCGCTCGGCGTCGCCCTCGGCTACCTCGCCTCCGGGGACGCGGTGCGCCCCATCACGATGATCGTGTACTTCGGGCTGTCGATCCTCGGCGGCCTGTGGATGCCGTCCACCACCTTCCCGCGGTTCCTCCAGGACATCGCCAAGTGGCTGCCCACCCACGCGTACGCCGCGCTGGGCCGGGCGATCGAGCAGAGCCAGGCCCCGCACACCACGGACATCGCCGTCCTCGCCGGGTACTTCGTCCTCTTCGCGGGCGGCGCGGCCTGGCTGTACCGGAAGGACACGCTGAAGGCGTGAGCACGATGACGGAAGCCACGCAAGCCACGGAGGCCGGCGCGCGCGGGCCGGAGCCGGAGGTGCGGATCGGACAGGGGCCCCGCAACCGGCGCGAGGTACTGGTCAAGCTGCTGTGGATCGGCGTGTGGCTGGTCTTCCTCAGCTCCCCGGTCCACGACCTGGCGGACGGCCACCACACCACGGCCGGCACCGTGGCCGGGACGGCGGCCCTCGCCGTCTTCGTCGCCGCCTATCTGATGCTCGTCTTCCGGAACATGGGGCGGCCCGACTCGCCGGGGGCCGTGGCCGTGCTGCTGGGGACCCTCGCCGTCCTCGCACCCGCCCTCGGCTACGGCCTCGGCATGCACTGGACCGGGCTGTTCGTCTACCTCTCGGTGGCCTGCGGGGCCACCCTGCCGCCGCGGCTCGCGGTCTGGGCGGTCCCGGGCTCGGCCGTGCTGATGTACCTGGTCCGGCTGCGGTGGGGCGTGTACGCGGTCGACGAGGACGTGCTGATGGTCCTGCTCATCGGATTCGCGATGATCGGTGTGAGCCAGCTCGTGCGCACCACCGTCGAGTTGCGCAAGGCGCGGGCCACCGTCGCCCAGCTCGCCGCCAACGAGGAGCGGCTGCGCCTCGCCCGGGACCTGCACGACCTGCTGGGCCACTCGCTCTCCCTGATCACGCTGAAGAGCGAGCTGGCCGGGCGGATGCTGCCCGACCACCCGGACAAGGCGGCCCAGCAGGTCGCCGACATCGAACAGGTCAGCCGCCAGGCCCTGGTGGACGTCCGGGAGGCGGTCACCGGCTACCGGCGCCCCCGGCTCGCCGTGGAGCTGGCCGGCACCCAGGTGGCGCTCACGGCCGCGGGCGTCACCGCCGAACTGCCCGAGGGGCCCGACCTGGACGGGGTGGACCGGGAGGCCGAGTCCGCGCTCGCCTGGGCGCTGCGCGAGGCGGTCACCAACGTGGTCCGGCACAGCGGCGCCGACCGCTGCGCCGTACGGCTCCTGCGCCGCCAGACCCTGGACGGCCCGGTGCTCGAACTCGCCGTCGAGGACAACGGATCGGGTGGCAGCGGCGGCGGCTTCGGCAACGGCCTGACCGGGCTGACCGAGCGTCTGGAGAAGGCCGGCGGGACCCTGGAGGCGGGGCGGTCCGGACGCGGCTTCCGGCTGGTCGCCCGGGTGCCCGCGGCGGGTGCCGGGGACGTAGGATCCGGGGCATGACGCGCACGATCAAGGTCCTGCTGGCCGAGGACCAGTCGATGGTCCGCGAGGCGCTGGCCGCGCTGCTGGGCCTGGAGCCGGACATCGAGGTCGTCGCCCAGGTCGCGCGCGGGGACGAGGTGCTCGGGGCGGTCGGCGCGCACGACGTCGACGTGGCGCTGCTCGACATCGAGATGCCGGGCTGCACCGGCATCGAGGCCGCGGCACGGGTCCACCGGGAATTCCCCCGGGTCAAGCTGGTGGTGCTGACGACCTTCGGACGCCCCGGCTATCTGCGCAGCGCCATGGAGGCCGGCGCCGACGCCTTCCTCGTCAAGGACGCCCCGGCGGCCCAGCTCGCCGCGGCCGTGCGCACGGTGCTCGCCGGCGAGCGGGTCATCGACCCCACGCTGGCCGCCGCCGCGCTCGCCGAGGGCGCCAACCCGCTCACCGACCGCGAACGCGAGGTGCTGCGCGCCGCGGCCGACGGCTCCACCAACGCCGAACTGGCCAGGGCCCTGCACCTGTCCCAGGGCACGGTCCGCAACT
>NZ_VOGW01000084.1:41033-54813 GCF_007896895.1 Streptomyces misionensis
CCGGGCCGGGTGGGGGGGGATCAGCGGCGCGAGCTCCACCGCCCGCAGCGCGACGTCCGAGTGCTCGGGGCGGGCCGCGGCCCACGCCCGGATGTTGTTGAGGATCCGCTGGACGACCTCCAGCGGCGGCGCGGGCCCCAGCATCGCCGGGTCCAGCGGCGCGCCGGTCGCCCCGACCACCAGCAGCTCGGCGTCCGGCCCGCTCAGCACCCGCCCGCCCTCGAACGGATCGGCCAGCACCTGCTCCCCGGGCGCCCCGAACCCGATCACGAAGTGCCCGGGCAGCGCCACGCCGTACACCGGGGCCCCGGCCCGCCGGGCGACTTCCAGCCACACCACGGACAGCAGGATCGGCAGCCCGCGCCGCCGCCGCAGCACCTCGTGCAGCAGCGAGGACTCCAGGCGCTGGTAGTCGCCGGGCGTCCCGTGGAACTCGTAGCGGCCGCCGAGCAGCCGCCGTACCGCCTCCGCCCAGGCGCGCGGCCCGCCCGGCCGGTACGGCAGCTCGCCCGCGAGCCGGTCCAGCTCGGCCTGCGCGGCGTCCATCCCGGCCTCGTCCAGCGCGCCGTCCGTCTCCGCGCCGATCAGCAGGCACAGCGCCGCCAGGTCCGGCCGCTCGGCCCGCGCCTCCTCACCGAACCGGCGCCGCACCTCGGCGGACCGCTCCGGCGACGGCGGGTAGGGGGGCGGCAGATGGGGGTTCGGCATGGCGGGTTCCTGCCCTCTCAAGGGGTCCACGACCGGTCCGGGAGGTCCTGCGGCGCGCGTTCCCCCGGCTCCCGGAAGTGGTGGTAGGCGTGGTGCCGGGAGAAGCCCAGGGCGGTGTAGAGGGCCCGCGCGGGCTCGTTGTCGGACTCCACCTGGAGCCAGGCGGCCGACGCGCCCTCGGCCAGGGCGCGGCGGGCGAGCGCGGCCATCACCTCGGTGGCCAGGCCCTGTCTGCGCCGCTCGGGAGCCACCTCGACGGCGGCGAACCCGGCCCAGCGCCCGTCCACGACACACCGGCCGATCGCCGCCGGGGCCTCGCCCGGCGCGCCCGGCACGGAGGCGAACCACACGGACGGCCCCACCGCACCGCCGCCCGCCTGGGAGCCGAGCACCTTCAGGGCCACCTCGCTCACCCCCTTGCGCTGGTACCGCGTGAGCCACGCCTCGTCCGCCTCGCGGGCGAGCCGCACGTCCGCGCCCGCCGGCCGGTCCGCGACCGGCGCCAGGGCGCCCGTCCACACCTCGGCGGTCACCTCCCGCACCCAGCCGCGCCGCTCCAGCTCCGCGCAGAGCAGCTCCTGCGTGCCCTCGGCGCCGGTCGCGGTCTGCACGTACGCGGGCAGGCCCCGCTCGCCGTACCAGCGTCGTACGGCCGCCAGGGCCGCGTCGAGCGGACGGCCGGGATCGCCCAGCGGCAGCACGCTGTTGGCCCGCCGGGTGAACCCGCCGGCGGCCCGCAGCTCCCACTGGCCGAGCGGCTCGCTCTCCACCGGCCGCCACGCGCGCGAGGCGACGCGGGCCAGCTCCTCGTAGCCGGCCGCGGGGCCCCGGCGACGCGCCGGGGCGGCCGGTACGACCTTGCCCGCCACGAGGGAGGTTTCCGGAAAACGGACACTCTCGCCGCTCCGTTGTGTGATCATGACCACGCCATGATCCCAAGATGTGAGAACGCCCACCGTGTCGGTGAACTTCTCCCGCGCCGCGCCGGGTTCGCTCAACCGCCGCACGGAGACGCGTTTCCCCACGTCAGCGGGGGTGATACGGACTTCAAGGCGCCCTTGTGCCGAGATTTCCACCGGTCAGTTCACCCCTCCTGTTCGGATCATGCTCCGGAACGGAGATACTAGGGGCGGGCATCGACGACGCCGCGCTCCCGCGCGCCAGGCGGCGGAGCCTGAGGAGGCCCGCCAGCGCCCTATCGAGGAGGAACGACAGCGTGACCTACGTCATCGCGCAGCCTTGTGTCGACGTCAAGGACAAGGCGTGCATCGAGGAGTGCCCGGTCGACTGCATCTACGAGGGCCAGCGGTCCTTGTACATCCACCCGGACGAATGCGTCGACTGTGGTGCCTGTGAGCCGGTCTGCCCGGTCGAGGCGATCTTCTACGAGGACGACGTCCCGGAGGAGTGGAAGGACTACTACAAGGCGAACGTCGAGTTCTTCGACGAGCTGGGCTCGCCCGGCGGCGCCAGCAAGCTGGGGCTGATCGAGCGCGACCACCCCTTCGTCGCCGCGCTGCCGCCGCAGGGCGAGTGACCGTTTAGCGCCAAGCGGCACGCGCCGAACCGCGCCGCCTCGGTCCCGTACGGCCCGATCGCCCCGATCGCCGCCGCACGGGACCGAGGCGTTTGCCGCACCAGACGAAAGTGAGCCACTGATCGTGTCCGCAGTCTCCGAACGGCTTCCCGTCTTCCCCTGGGACAAGCTGGAGCCCTACAAGAAGACGGCCGCGGCCCACCCGGACGGCATCGTCGACCTCTCCGTCGGCACCCCGGTGGACCCGGTCCCCGAGCTGATCCAGAAGGCCCTCGTCGACGCGGCCGACTCCCCGGGCTATCCGACCGTCTGGGGCACCCCCGCGCTGCGGGACGCGATCTGCGGCTGGCTGGAGCGCCGCCTGGGCGCCCGCGACGTCACCCACCGGCACGTGCTGCCGGTCGTCGGCTCCAAGGAACTGGTGGCCTGGCTGCCGACCCAGCTGGGCCTCGGCCCCGGCGACAAGGTCGCCTACCCGCGGCTGGCCTACCCGACGTACGAGGTGGGCGCCCGCCTCGCCCGCGCCGCCTACGAGGTCTACGACGACCCGCGCGACCTGGACCCGGCCGGCCTCAAGCTGCTCTGGCTGAACTCCCCGTCCAACCCCACGGGCAAGGTCCTGTCCGCGCGGGAGCTGACCGGCATCGTCGCCTGGGCCCGCGCCCACGGCGTGCTGGTCGTCTCCGACGAGTGCTACCTGGAGCTGGGCTGGGAGGCCGACCCGGTCTCGGTCCTGCACCCGGACGTCAACGGCGGCTCGTACGACGGCATCGTGGCCGTGCACTCCCTGTCCAAGCGCTCCAACCTGGCCGGCTACCGCGCCGCCTTCGTCGCGGGCGACCCGGCGGTCCTCGGCCCGCTGCTGGAGATCCGCAAGCACGGCGGCATGATGACGTCCGCGCCGACCCAGGCCGCGGTCGTGGCCGCCCTCGGCGACGACGCCCACGTCCAGGAGCAGCGCGCCCGCTACGCCGCCCGCCGCGAGGCCCTTCGGGCGGCCCTGGTCTCCCACGGCTTCCGCATCGAGCACAGCGAGGCCAGCCTCTACCTGTGGGCGACCCGCGACGAGTCGTGCTGGACCACGGTCGCCCACCTCGCCGACCTCGGCATCCTGGTCGCTCCGGGCGACTTCTACGGCACGGCGGGCGAGAACTTCGTGCGCGTGGCCCTGACGGCCACCGACGAGCGCGTCCAGGCGGCGGTCTCCCGGCTGCGCTGACCGCCGCGGGCCCCTGACCGCCCGGACATGCGGAACGGGGCCCAGGGAACCCCTGGACCCCGTTCACCGGGCGGTGTGCCGGATCAGGCCCGGACTCAGGTCAGCGGCAGGCCCTTGACCGGCAGGTTGGACGTGGGCAGCCCGCCCTTCGTCGCACCGGCCGCCGCGTCCCCGAGGGCGCTTCCCGCGGCCCCGGCCAGACCGCCCGCGGCCTGCTGCGCCGCGGGCGCCGCCTTGCGCACGGCACCGCCGGCCGTCTTGCCCGCGGCAGGCACCGCCTGCTTGACGGCGTTGCCGCCCGCGTTGCCCGCCAGCGTGGTGACGTTCTCGGCGGTACCGGCGGCGGTGTCGCCGACGTGCGCGGCGTCCAGCGCGGTCAGACCGCCCAGGTTCGGAGTGGCCGGCAGGTTCGTGGCCGCACCGGCGGAGCCGGCCGCACCGACCCCGGCGGCCGCTCCCGCTGCGACGAGCAGCGCGGCACGGGCGATCCGGCGGGTCAGAGGGAGGGACATGATGCTCCATTCGACGGGAGGGAACGGTGTCTGTCGTCCGGACCCGGCACCGGGCTCGGACGCCGTGACTACCGCTCGACGCCCCCGAAGGTTGCGGACGCCCCAGGTCACGAATGGATAACGCATCGCATTATCAGGTGTGGATAAAAACGGGCAAAGAGCATGGCCCGGCACGCCCGGCAGAATCCTTACGCCCCTTGATTCCCAAGGGTTTCCCGGTTCGGTCCGTGAATCGCCCGTACGGCCCCGCATAAGACGGTGGAGCCACCCGCCGGGGCGACGCGCCGTACTACTGTCCGGTCACGATCCGGACAACGCCCAGGGACCGCTCCGCACCGCCGGCCCCGTCCGACCGCACCGGCTGCCACGACCCGTCGTCGCTCGTCCAGGTCCGCCCCGCGTACGTCACCCGCTGGATGTGCAGCGCCGCGGAGTTGGCGACCGCCCACTGCGCCAGCTGCCACCCCCGCTGCCCCTCGCCGCGCCCGCTCGGGTCCGTGCGGGCGCCGAGCGGCACCGGCACGCTCACGGTCCGCCCGCTCGCCGTCGCGGTCACGCTGGGCGAGGGGGAGGGCGAGGGCACCGGAGTGCCGGCGACCTCCGCGCCGGTCTCCTGCAGCGCGTCCCGCCCGAAGTCCCGTACCAGCGCGGCCCGTACCGCGTCCGGACCGGTCGCCGCGGACCTCGCGTCGAAGCGCCCGTCACAGGTCAGCGTGGCCGCCGCCTGCCCGGTCAGCGCCGCCGCCAGCAGCTCGGCGTCCGGCTCGTGCTTGGCGTACGCCTCCGGGAAACCGCTGCGCTGCACCTTCTGCGCGGCCACCGTCAGCGGCAGGCCGGTGTAGTCGGGCACCTTGGCCAGATGGGCGTAGAAGATCCCCGCCGAGTACGTGGGGTCCATGATCTGCTCCTCGGTGCCCCAGCCCTGCGAGGGCCGCTGCTGGAACAGGCCGAGCGAATCCCGGTCGCCGTGCTCGAGGTTGCGCAGCCCGGACTCCTGGATCGCGGTGGCCAGCGCGATGGTCACGGCCCGCTCGGGCATGTTCCGGCCGGTACCGACGGCGGCGATCGTCGCCGCGTTCGCCGCCTGCTCGGGCGTGAACTCGTACGACGCCCCGTCGCCGGTGGCCGAGACCACCGTGCAGCCATGGGCGCCGCCGCCTCCGGTGACGTACTGCACCACGAGGTACGCGGCGACGCCGCACAGGACCAACAGGGCCGCACAGAACCGGAAAAGACGGCCGCGGCGCTTGAGACGGGTGGGGGACGGCTCAGACACGCGTACAAGGTACTGGAGCGATCACCACCCCTGTGCCAGCGGCCCGTTACCGCGTGTGAGCCGGGCGTCCGACGACGGCGCGCTAGGGTCGACACCATGGCCGACACCTCGCTTGACCTCACGCTGGACGCCGCCGCGCTCACCGCGCGGCTCGTGGACCTCCCCTCCGAGAGCGGCACCGAGAAGCCGCTCGCGGACGCCGTCGAGACCGCCCTGCGCGCCCTGCCGCACCTGACCGTGGACCGGTACGGCAACAACGTGATCGCCCGGACGAACCTGGGCCGTGCCGAGCGGGTCGTCCTGGCCGGACACATCGACACCGTGCCGATCGCGGACAACGTGCCCTCGCGCCTGGACGAGGACGGCGTGCTGTGGGGCTGCGGCACCTGCGACATGAAGTCGGGCGTGGCGGTGCAGCTGCGCATCGCGGCCACGGTCCCCGCCCCCAACCGCGATCTGACCTTCGTCTTCTACGACAACGAGGAGGTCGCCGCCCACCTCAACGGCCTCCGGCACGTCGCCGAGGCCCACCCGGAGTGGCTGGCGGGCGACTTCGCGGTGCTGCTCGAACCCTCCGACGGCGAGGTCGAGGGCGGCTGCCAGGGCACGCTGCGGATGCTGCTGCGGACCAAGGGCGAGCGGGCGCACTCGGCGCGCTCCTGGATGGGCGCCAACGCCGTCCACGCCGCCGCGCCGATCCTGGAGCGCCTCGCGGCCTACGAGCCCCGCCACCCGGTGATCGACGGCCTGGAGTACCGCGAGGGCCTGAACGCCGTGGGCATCAGCGGCGGGGTCGCGGGCAACGTCATCCCCGACGAGTGCGTGGTCACGGTCAACTTCCGCTACGCCCCCGACCGCACCGAGGAGGAGGCCGTCGCGCACGTCCACGAGGTGTTCGCGGACTGCGGGGTCGAGGAGTTCGTGATCGACGACCACAGCGGCGGCGCGCTGCCCGGCCTCTCCCACCCGGCCGCCGCGGCCTTCATCGAGGCGGTGGGCGGCGCCCCGCGGCCCAAGTACGGCTGGACGGACGTCTCCCGCTTCGCCGCGCTCGGCATCCCCGCGGTCAACTACGGCCCCGGCAACCCGCACCTGGCGCACAAGCGGGACGAGCGGGTGGAGACCGCGAAGATCCTCGCGGCCGAGGAGCGGCTGCGCGGCTGGCTCACGGCGTAGTGCTGTGGCCGGGCGTCGCGAGCCGGTGAACCTCTCCGGTCGCGGCACCGGCGGAGCCCCACGCGGCGCACGTCCGGCGGACACGCGCAGGTCCCCCCTGCGCAACCCGCGTGGATCTACGCTGGGACGGAACCACCGGCAAGCGGAGGGAGCGCACATGCCTACCGGGAACCCCGAGGGGAAGAAGCAGCCACCGGACGAGCAGCGGCTGGGGCCGGTCCTCCGACGGCGGGACCAGGTGACGGCGAGCACGACCGACCAGCGGCTGCTGGACGAGCGCGCCCCCAACGACTGGGTCCACACCGACCCCTGGCGGGTGCTGCGCATCCAGTCGGAGTTCATCGAGGGCTTCGGCACCCTGGCCGAACTCCCGCCCGCCATCAGCGTGTTCGGCTCGGCCCGCACCCCGGTGGACTCGCCGGAGTACGACGCCGGGGTCCGGCTCGGCCGGGGCCTGGTGCAGGCCGGCTGGGCGGTGATCACCGGCGGCGGTCCCGGCGCCATGGAGGCGGCCAACAAGGGCGCGTGCGAGGCGGGCGGCGTCTCGGTGGGCCTCGGCATCGAGCTGCCCTTCGAGCAGGGCCTGAACCCCTACGTCGACATCGGGCTGAACTTCCGGTACTTCTTCGTCCGCAAGATGATGTTCGTCAAATACGCCCAGGGGTTCGTCGTCCTGCCCGGTGGCCTCGGCACCCTGGACGAGCTGTTCGAGGCGCTGACCCTGGTCCAGACCCAGAAGGTCACCCGCTTCCCGATCGTCCTGTTCGGCAGCGCGTACTGGGGCGGCCTGGTCGACTGGCTCAAGAACACCCTGGTGGCCTCGGGCAAGGCCATGGAGAAGGACCTCCTGCTCTTCCACGTCACCGACGACGTGGAAGAGGCCGTGGCCCTGGTCTCCAAGGAGGCCGCCCGCTAGGGCCTCCCGTGTGGATCAGGCCGCGTCAGGCCAGCCCCCGCCGGGCCACCGCGGGAGCGCGGTGGCCCGCGATGGAGGAGACCATGTCGAGCACCTGGCGGGTCTCGGCGACCTCGTGGACGCGGTAGACCATCGCGCCGAGCCACGAGGACACCGCCGTCGTGGCCAGCGTGCCGATCAGCCGCTCCTTGACCGGCCGGTCCAGCGTCTCGCCGACGAAGTCCTTGTTGGACAGTGACACCAGCACCGGCCAGCCCGAGGCGACCATCTCGTCCAGCCGGCGCGTCGCCTCCAGGCTGTGCCGGGTGTTCTTGCCGAAGTCGTGCCCGGGATCGATCAGCACCGACTCCCGCGGCACCCCGAGCGCCACCGCCCGCTCGGCGAGACCCACGGTCACGTCCAGGATGTCGGCCATGACGTCGTCGTACGTCACCCGGTGCGGGCGGGTCCGCGGCTCGGCGCCGCCCGCGTGGGTGCACACCAGCCCCACGCCGTACCGCGCCGCCACCTCGGCGAGGCCGGGGTCCGCGCCGCCCCACGCGTCGTTCAGCAGATCCGCGCCCGCCTCGCACACCGCCTCGCCGACCTCGGCCCGCCAGGTGTCCACGCTGATGATCACGTCCGGGAAGCGGCGCCGCACCTCCGCCACGAAGCCGACCGTGCGGCGCGCCTCCTCCTCGGCCGAGACCTCCTCGCCCGGGCCCGCCTTCACCCCGCCGATGTCGATGATCGCCGCGCCCTCGGCCACCGCCTGCTCCACCCGAGCCAGGGCCGGTTCGTCCCGGAAGGTCGCCCCCCGGTCGTAGAAGGAGTCCGGGGTCCGGTTCACGATCGCCATGATCACTCGTTCGTGCGGTCCGAATTCCCGCCTGCCCAGCCTGAGCATCCGCTGTGACCTCTCCTCGTACGTCCGGCACTGCGACCGCCAGTGACCCTAACCGTCAGACTCGCATGGCACGATCGGACCAGACAGATTCCGCGTCCGGCACCCGTGGCCGGCACCCGAGCGTGGGGACCTCGAGACGATGGTGATGTTCCTGTTCCTGGTCGTCGCGCTGGCCGTCGTGGTCGCCGCGGTGACCCTCGCCGTGGTGGGCGGCGGCGACGGCGCCCCGCTGCCCGAGGCCGCGCCCGAGCGGCTCCAGGACCCGCTTCCGGAGGACCGCCCGGTCGGCCGCGCCGACATCGAGACCCTGCGCTTCCCGCTGGCCCCGCGCGGCTACCGCATGGCCGACGTGGACGACGCCCTCGGCCGGCTCGCCGCCGAACTCGCCGAGCGGGACGCCCGGATCGCCGGTCTGGAATCCGCGCTGGCCGGCGCCCGGGCCGCCGCCGCGCGGCCCGCGCAGGAGAAGCCCGAGCACCCGGAGGACCAGCCGTGACCGCCGCCATCGCCGGGCCGGACGGCGCGCTGCGCTGCCCCTGGGCCCTGTCCACCGACGACTACGTCTCGTACCACGACGAGGAGTGGGGCCGCCCGGTCCACGGCGACGACGCCCTCTTCGAACGGCTCAGCCTGGAGGCGTTCCAGTCGGGCCTGTCCTGGATCACCATCCTGCGCCGCCGTCCGGGCTTCCGCACGGCCTTCGCGGGCTTTTCCATCGAGAAGGTCGCCGCCTTCACCGACGAGGACCGCGAGCGGCTGCTGGCCGACCCCGGCATCATCCGCAACCGCGCCAAGATCGACGCCACCCTGGCCAACGCCCGCGTCCTCGCCGGCTGGTCCGACGGCGACCTGGACGAACTGATCTGGTCCCACGCCCCCGACCCCGCGACCCGCCCGGTCCCGAAGACCCTGGCGGACGTCCCGGCGGTCACCCCCCAGTCCACGGCCCTGTCCAAGGCGCTGAAGAAGCGGGGCCTGAGGTTCGTGGGACCCACGACGGCGTACGCGCTGATGCAGGCGTGCGGGCTGGTGGACGACCACCTGGAGGCGTGCGTGGCCCGTCGCGCCCCGGCGGGAGGTCACCGCCCCGAGTAGCGCGGCTTCTCCTTGTCGACGAACGCCTGCACGGCGATCGCGTGGTCCTCGGACTGCCCGGCCCGGGTCTGGAGCTCGTCCTCCTTGTCGAGGGTCTCCGACAGCGAGTGCGTCAGCCCGAACGCCATCGCCTCCTTGATCGCCGCGTACGCCACCGTCGGGCCCGAGGCGAGCTTGCGCGCCACCTTCTCGGCCTCGGCCCGCAGCTCGCCGGAGGGCACGACCCGGCTCGCGATGCCCAGCTCCAGCGCTTCCCGCGCGCCGATGCTGCGCGGGAAGAGCAGCAGGTCGGCCGCGCGGCCGGGCCCGACCACCCGGGGCAGCGTCCAGGAGATCCCCGAGTCGCCGGTCAGGGCGACCCCCGCGAACGACGTGTTGAAGGACGCCGTGTCGGCGACGACGCGGTAGTCCGCGGCGAGGGCGAAGCCGAACCCGGCCCCGGCCGCGACCCCGTTCACGGCGGCGACCACCGGCTTCGCCGCCCCGGCGAGGGCCCGCACGATCGGGTTGTAGTGCTCCCCGACCGTGCTCATCGTCTGCCCGGAGCCCGTCTTCCGGTCCTCGGCCAGCAGCCCGATGTGCTCCTTGAGGTCCTGGCCCACGCAGAACGCCCGGTCGCCGGCCGCGGTCAGCAGGATCGCCCGCACCGCCGCGTCCCCGGCCGCCTCCCGCGCCGCCTCCCGCAGGGCGACCTTGGCCTCGACGTTCAGCGCGTTCATCGCCTCGGGGCGGTTCAGCGTGATCGTCGCGAGCCCGTCGCTCACCTCGTAGAGCACGGTGTCGGCCATGGCGCATCCCCTCCGTCGCGGTGGTGACGTACCGATCGGTACGTCCGTGTCCGACAACAGCATGGCGGAGATCACCGGCCGAGGGCCCGACCACGGGTGTGAGCTGCGTCAAAGAAAACCGGACGGAGGTTGGCCGACGGGTGTGTGTGCGATGGCGCAGTATCGCAGCCACATCCCCGAATTGAGTGGTTTTGCTCGCGCGCGTTGCCCAAGCGATGCGGACCGATGTTGGTCATCGGGTCCTGAGATGCGGGATAATGGCTGGGAAGCAATGTGTTCGATGCCGGTGTCGCGTGCCCGATCCGGTCCCGCGGGTGCCCGCCCGGGTGCCATCAATCGGCAGACGTGAGCTGGTTTCAGGAAGGGGAACGAGCATGGCGGCCATGAAGCCGCGGACGGGCGATGGCCCGCTCGAGGTGACCAAGGAGGGGCGGGGCATCGTCATGCGCGTTCCGCTCGAAGGCGGCGGTCGACTCGTCGTCGAGCTGACCCCTGACGAGGCCGAGGCGCTCGGTGACGCCCTCAAGAAGGTCGTCGTCTGACGCGCGAGAGTCAGTCCTCGCGGCTGCCCCGGCATCGTACGCGGTGCCGGGGCAGCCGCGTTCCCGGCCCCCCGCGCCCGCCGGCGGACCCTTCCCGGGCGGCCGCCGTCACCGCTTGACCGCGCACAGCAGCCCGTCGCCGACCGGCAGCAGCGACGTCACCATCTCCTGGCTCTCGCGCACCGTGCGCAGCAGTTCCCGCAGCCGCAGCACCTCGGACGGCTGCGGACCCGAGTCGACCGTACGGCCGCTCGCGAAGACGCCCTCGAAGACCACCACACCGCCGGAGCGCAGCAGCCGCAGCGACTCGGCGAAGTAGTCGAGGTACTCCAGCCGGTCCCCGTCACAGAAGACGAGGTCGTATCCCGCGTCCGCGAGCCGGGGCAGCACCTCCAGGGCGCGGCCGGGGATGAAGCGGGCCCGGTTGCTGGCGAAGCCGCAGGCGCGGAAGGCCTGCCGGGCGAACTGCTGGTGCTCCGGCTCCGAATCGACCGTGGTGAGCACGCCGTCCGGGCGCATGCCGTGCAGCAGATGGATTCCGGACACCCCGCAGCCCGTGCCGATCTCCGCGACCGCCTTCGCGTCCACGGAGGCGGCGAGCAGGCGCAGCGCGGAGCCCGTGCCGGGCGACACCGAGCGAAGTCCCGCGTCACGGGCGCGGTCGCGGGCCCAGAGCAGCGCTTCGTCCTCGGCGGCAAAGGCGTCGGCGAATGCCGAGCTCGTCTGCCGGTTGCCGGTAATGACCCTCTCCTGTCCCCATGGATGCCTCGGCGTGACTGTATCCGTTGGCGTCGGGAACCCGCAGATGGGACCGGGCGTTTACAGGGAAGAGAAGGTGACGGGGGAATGGTTCGGGGGCAGGGGATGGACGAGGAGAGCGCACAACTGCTGACGCAGCGGCACGAGCCGCGCCAGCAAGTATCAAATTCTCGTAAAAACGCTTATCCGGAGCTAACGGGCGAGGTGGCTATGGTAGGGGCTCCACTGGACACCACCAGAGCCGACAGGGGAGGTGCGGCTGCGCCCGAGGACCGGGGTGGAGTGCTGCGGCGCTTCCTCGGGTCGGCGGGCAGGCCGAAATCCGTGACCGACACCGCTGCTGACCACCACGCCGCCGGCCTCGCCCCGGGCGAGCCCCAGACCGCGACCTTCACTAGTGACGCGGACGGGCAGGCGTGGACTCCGCCCACCTGGGAGGAGATCGTCAGCACCCACAGCGCCCGCGTCTACCGCCTGGCCTACCGCCTCACCGGCAACCAGCACGACGCCGAGGACCTCACCCAGGAGGTGTTCGTGCGCGTCTTCCGCTCGCTGTCGACGTACTCGCCGGGCACCTTCGAGGGCTGGCTGCACCGCATCACCACCAACCTCTTCCTGGACATGGTCCGGCGCAAGCAGCGCATCCGCTTCGACGCCCTCGGCGAGGACGCGGCCGAGCGCCTGGCCAGCCGCGAACCCACCCCCCAGCAGCTCTTCAACGACGCCCACTTCGACGCGGACGTCCAGCAGGCCCTGGACACCCTCGCGCCCGAGTTCCGCGCCGCCGTGGTGCTGTGCGACATCGAGGGGCTGTCGTACGAGGAGATCGCCGCGACCCTCGGCGTGAAGCTCGGCACCGTCCGCTCCCGTATCCACCGCGGCCGCTCCCAGCTCCGCAAGGCCCTCGCGCACCGCTCACCGGAGGCCCGCGCGGCCGAGCGGCGCTCGTTCCTGGCCCGGGTCCCCGCGCTGGGGGGAGGGGGCGCGACGGCGTGAGCGGATCGCGACAGAAACCCGTCGGGGAGGCACGCCTCGCCGAGCAGCATCTGGGAGACCGGCTCTCCGCCCTGGTGGACGGAGAGCTCGGCCATGACACGCGGGAACGCGTCCTCGCCCACCTGGCCACCTGCGCCCGCTGCAAGGCGGAGGCGGACGCCCAGCGCGCGCTGAAGAGCGTCTTCGCGGCGGCGCCCCCGCCCCCGCCCTCGGCGAGCCTGCTGGCCCGCCTCCAGGGCCTGCCCGGCGGCGACCCCGACGGCGGCGGCACACCGCCCCCCGGACTCCTCGGGAGCGGCCACGAGGCCCCGGCCTCCGGCTCCCCGGGCGTCTTCGGCACCCGGCGCGGCTTCTCCTTCGGCTACGTCCCGGCGCGTCCGCACGGCCCCGGCCCCGTCCCCGAGGACGACGGCTTCCGCATCCATCCCGTCGGCCGCCCGGACGACGGCCGCGCCGCCTCGCGCGGGCTGAGGTTCGCGTTCGCCGCCGCCGGCGCGGTGTCGCTGGCCGCGGTCGCCCTCGGCGGCGTGACCACCGCCATCCCCGGCTACCCGGCTGCGGACTCCCGCGGCTCCGGCACCGGCAGCAACGTGGTCCCGGCCGGCACCGCGGGCACCGCGGGTACCGGCGGCGGCACCGGCGCGGGCACGGCCGACGCCCAGCGCCGTCGCCCCGGCCCGCTGCTCGCCCAGGGCGGGACCCTGCTCGGGCGTACGACGACGCCGCCGACCGCCGTCACCGCCCCCCTGGTGCCCGGTGCCCCGGCCCCCTCGGCGGGCCCGGACCAGGGTCTCGGCGGCCGGGTGAGCGCTCCGCTGATGGCGGGCGCGACCGCCGTCTCCCCGCTGATACGCCTGCCGGACAAGGCCACGGGCCTGCCGCTGGACAAGTGGTCCACGGCCCCGATGGTCCCCGGCCTGCTGTCCGACTCCGTCCCCGACGTCCTCACCACTCCCTCGACGTCCCCGAGCGCTCCGGACCGGGCGCGCTGACCGCCGCTGCGCCACGGCCCGCGAACCTGGTTGAATCCGGTGAGGGCCGTGCCCGTGGTGATCGACCGGGCACGCAGTCGACGTTCCGCGGCCGCCGCAGCGCACGGCCGCGGCCGGCCGTGGGGAGAGCATGAACGAGGGCAGCCGTGTCCCGCCGGGAGCGGGTACGGAGGGGGCGGCGGGGGCCGGCCAGCGGGGGGAAGGCGACGGCGACTGGGGGGGGGTGGGTCGGGGGGACGCCGCAGCCCCAGGCGCCGAGGACCAGGCGCCGGTAGCCGTGGGCGGCGGCGGTCTCCAGGACCCGCTCGGCCCGCGTGGCGAGGGCGGCCGGGATCTCGGCGGCGCGCTCGGGGGCACGGGGCGGCAGCACGCCGGCGT
>NZ_VOGW01000084.1:55093-56835 GCF_007896895.1 Streptomyces misionensis
CTCGAGGCGCAGTCGTACGCGCCCGGCCCCCCCCGCCGGACCGGGCCGCGCCACCTGCACCTCGACGCGTCCACGGCCGCCCACGCCACGCCCGGCCACCCGGCCGCCCACCGCCCGCCCGCGGCCGTCCCCCCGCGGCCTCCCCCCCTCGCCCCCTCGGCCGGGCACGCGCCCGCCGCCCGCACCGGCGGCGGCACCACCCGCGCCGGGACCGACGGCGCCCGGCGCGCCGGCGGCGCCGAGAGCGAGACCCACGCAGGCGCCGCGGGCGGCGACCTGCGCCGGCGGAGCTCCCGGCGGCCCGGCGCGGTCGCCGTCGGAGGTCGGCGCCCGAGGTGACGGCGTGGGTCTCGATCTGGGCGCAGGCGGCGTCCAGGAGGGCGTCGGTCTCGGCGGTGATGGTGACCAGGCCGGTCAGGGCGACGTCCGCGTGCCCGGCGATGAGCTGGCGCTCACGCTGTTTGACGTCGGCGTACTCGACGGAGTCCTCTTCGGAATCGACCTGCCCGCGGCGGGCGCGCTCGTTGGCGTCGGCGATGATCGCGGCCTTCTTGCGCTGGACGTCCCTCAGCGCGGACTCGAGTCCCTGCGGGACGTAGATGAGGGAGAGGCTGCGGCGCACGCCGACCGTGAACATCAGCCCGTGCAGGAACCCGGCCCCCATTTCGGTGCGGGGCCAGTTCTCCACCCAGTACGTCGCGTGCCGCGCGCTGTCGGTGGCGAGGCGGTCGTACTCCTCGAACTGCACGACGGGACCGGCTGCCGCGGGATCGGCCTCGGCGCGGCCGGTCTGGGACCACTGCTGGAGCGCAGCGAGCGCTTTCGGGTCGTAGGCGGTGCGAACGACGGCGGCGATCTCCCGCGCGCTCAGCCAGCCGGTGACCATCAGGCCGGCGTTGCGGATGGCCTGGGCGATGGACGCGGTGGTCTGCGCCATGACGGTGAACGCGCCGGGCAGCCCGCCGCCGGCCTGTGAGATCAGGCGTCGGGCAGCCTTGAGGTCGAGGGAGATGGCGAGGTAGGTCT
Source organism: Streptomyces misionensis (assembly GCF_007896895.1). Classification (GTDB taxonomy): domain Bacteria; phylum Actinomycetota; class Actinomycetes; order Streptomycetales; family Streptomycetaceae; genus Streptomyces; species Streptomyces misionensis_A. Next base: position 56,120 of record NZ_VOGW01000084.1, read on the forward strand.
CGTGCGGAGCGGCGGCGGGGCCGGCAGAGGCGACCAACTCGGAGTAGATCTGCCCGGCGACCGGAGTCTGGTGCTGCCCGTTGTGGGTCCAGTGGCGGGTGAGCGTGTCACCGCTGTCGGGCACGGTGCGCTCCAGCACCTGCACGGCGGCGACATGCCCGGTGCGGGCGATGCCTGCCAGCGCACGGCCCCAGCTGCTCACGTTGTGGTTCTGGGTGGCGGGGTCGAGAAGGGCGAAAGCACGGCTGCTGACGCGGGCGATGGCGGTCAGGGTCTGCTTGTGCGGATCGTGCACGGCCGCGGCCCCGTTGGCGGAGTCGCCGGGGGTGACCACTTTGAGGGAGGCGGCGGTGCCGGGCAGGTGGAGGACGCCGTCCTGCCGCGGCCGGGTGACGGGCCGGGCGAGCCAGAGGGCCTGGCCGGTACGGCGGCGGTACGCATACCGGGCGACGATCGGTGCCCAGTCGACGAGGGAGCGACCGTGCCGGCGGATCGCGACGAGTGCACCGGATGCCGCCCACAGCGGTGCCAGGGCGAGGGCGCCGAGCAGTCCGGTGGACATCACCGTCATCAGCAGCAACGCCAGCGTGCACGAGACCAGGGTGAGTTGGGGCAGGGAGAGGCCGAGGAGGATGCCGCGGCGGGACCGGTGTGGGAACTTCACCGTGACCGGGGCGACGGAGAGATCAGTCATAGGGGGCGGGTCCTGAAGGCGC